>CAYWLO010000013.1:35310-81007 GCA_964459035.1 uncultured Polyangiaceae bacterium
TCTAGAAGCGGCGACCGGTTTACCGGTTGTCGCGACCAGCAGGACATCTAGAAGCGGCGATAAGTGGGCACTATTGAAGCTAGTGCGGCATTTTTGACCACCTCTACAATCTCTAGGTGGGCGAAAATGCCGCGTATTTCCTTCAAACTGAGAGACGCTCTAGTGCCTCGTGCCTTCAGAACGTGCCGGGGCTCAAAGGTGTTTGGTACTAGATTGCGCTCTTTTAGCTAACAACTAATCAAGGGTTCAACACCAGCGGCACGACGAAACGCTCCGTGAAGCCTCTTGGTAAAAAGGGGCACTTTCCCGCCGTTGATCAATGTTTCATCAATTTGAACGACCGGAATCATCTCTCGAATACTTGAGGAAATAAAGACGCCATCCGCTCCAGCCAGCTCCGAAAGTAGGGGAATTCTGTAGCTCAGGTGAAAGCCCGCTTCTTCAGCCACTCTTAAAATATGCTCTCGAGTAATACCCGCCAAGATACCAGATTCTAGGGGAGGAGTGAAAAGGGTCTCTCCCTCAAACCAAAAAACATTTGAAGTTGCTCCTTCCACTACTTCTCCGGCGTCATTCGAAATCAGAGCTTCTTTCGCCCCCGCTTTGCTTGCTTTTTGATTGGCAAGAACAGCAACCAAATAATTTCCCACTTTCGCTCCCGCGACCTCGGTAGCGTCGGTAACGCGGGCGCTCACGAACGACACTACTTTGATTCCCCTCATGTAGTCTTCAATGGGGGGCGAGTGCAGAGGCGCTACAATGAGGACTCGCAAGGGATGAATCGCCGCACAGGGGTCCAGGCCCAAGGCGCCCACCCCACGAGTCACCATCATGCGCACATAACATTCTTCGTAGCCACTTTCGCGAACGGCACGCTCAATCTCAGCTGCGAACTCAGAAGAACTACAGGGCATTTGAATAAGAACGCGTTCCGCACTTTGGGCAAAGCGCAACATATGCGCTTCAAGGGAAAAACATTTTCCTCGGTAGGTCCGTAGGGTTTCAAAAATTGAGTCTCCGTACAAAAAACCCCGATCGAGAACGCTCACTTGAGCCGATTCGGTGCTTTTCCGCGCACCATCTATCCAAATTTGCACCCCTGCGGGCAACGAAGAAGCTTTCTGAGGCACCATTTCCTTGACTTAGGTATAGTGCAATCACACGCTCTTGAAAGTCTGCAAGATTTTTAAGAGTGCCGCCCTTCGATTCAATGAAATTTTCCTTTTCTTTTGATATTTTCGACTCTCCCGTCGCAATAGGCGGTCGCAACTTGGGCATGCTTTGCGCACTCCTGCTCACTTCTCCTATTGTAGCCTGCAGTCAAGATACCCCCAGGGACACCCTCCCTGCCTCCTGTCAAGAAAAGGCAGTCGAAGAGGCCCCGGCCCGATTGCTCACTCGCTCAGAGTATCGACGCACGACTCAAGATCTCCTCGGTACAACCCTCGACGCAACTCTTGGATTTCCTGTCGAACCCATGGTGGGTGGCTTCAACAACGATCAAGACTCCCACCAGGCAAATCCACTCCTAGTTGAGAAACACGCGGCGGGGGCCGAACTTCTCGTAAAAGATCTCATGACCCGAGGAATTTCCTCCCTCTACGCCTGTGATCCGTCATTCAGCGAAAAAGCCTGTGCGCTCGCTCTAGTTCAAGACTTTGGCTTGCGGGCATTTCGTCGGCCTCTCGCAGATCGTGAGGTATCTCTCTTTGTTCGCCTTTATGACCAAGCGTCCCCCACCTTGGGCAACGAGGAGGCACTCGCGGCAGTGGTGGAGGCAATGCTCCAGTCACCGCAATTTCTCTATCGAGTAGAAGCACCTATCAGCACAACGAAGGACGGTCGCGTCTTATTAGGTCCTTACGAGATGGCCTCCCGCCTCTCCTATTTTCTTTGGGGAACTTTACCAGATGACGAATTATTTCTTGCCGCCAAAGAAAATAGACTGAGTGAAACCAGCGACATAGAGAGTCAAGCACGCAGATTGCTAGCAGACGAAAAATCACGGGCACGTGTGGACGAGTTTCATCAACTATGGTTGGGGTTAGATCGGCTTGACTCTCTATCACGAGACGGTTTGTCAAGGGAGAGCGCAGGGGCCCTCAAAGAGTCCACGTTGATGTTTTTAAGAGATATATTCTGGAACAACGGTGCAAAAATCGCCGAGGTTTTTTCCTCCCCCTCTCTGTTTATTAACCCAAGCCTCAGTGAGTTTTACGCTCAAGATGTTTCCCTAGAGGGTTGGCAAAAAATCGACCAGCCTGAGACTCGCAGTGGTTTACTCACACAGCCCGGCATACTCACCATGCTATCCAATGGAGCACAGAGTTCGCCCATACAGCGAGGTGTATTTGTGAGAGAGGGTATTTTGTGCGAGACCGTTGCGCCTCCGCCTCCTTCGGTAAATAATAATCCTCCCGACCCCGCTCCCGGTCTGACCACTCGGGAACGATTTCTGGAGCATACGGCCGAGCCGGCCTGCGCGAGTTGCCACCGACTCATTGATCCCATGGGCTTCGGTTTTGAAGCGTACGATCACCTAGGCCGCTATCGCACCAAAGAGAACGAACTTCCTATCGATACTTCTGGCGCAATCGTAAGCGTCAAAGAGACTAAAATTGAAGGTCCTTTTTCTGACGCAGTGGAGCTTGGCCAAAGACTCTCTCAAAGTGATACCGTATTCACTTGTTTGACGAAAAAATGGTTTACATTTGCCATGGGGCGCCCTTACTCGCAAAATGATAGCTGCTCCACAGATGGCGCGATTCAACAAGGTTTTGCCCGCGGGGGGGATATGCAAGAGATGCTCGTTGCTCTTGCCACAAGTCCGGCGTTTCGCACCAGAGCCGCCCACGAGTCAGACACAGAGGCTAAAAAATGAGAGCTCACCTATCACGTCGTCACCTCCTCTTGGGTGCAGCAGGTGCCCTTTCGCTTCCCCTCCTGCACTCGCTCGCGCCTGGGGGTACTCGACCGGCTCTGGGCGCTCCCCTCGTCTTTCCCAAAAGAATTGTACTATTTTACAACCCCAATGGCACAGTCACTCAAGATTGGTTCCCGGCCAAGGGGGCGACTGAAGAGGAATTTACTCTCGGCCCCATTCATGCACCTCTCAAGAAGTATCAACAAAAGCTCCTTCTGGTAAAAGGAGTGAACAACAGCGTGGGCCAAGATCCTGCGAACTACGGCGGTCCCCACCAGCGTGGTATTGGGGGGCTCTTCACCGGGCAGATGCTTCTTGAAGGAAATTTCGCTGACGGCTGTGGGTCAAAGGCCGGCTGGGCCGCCGGCAGAAGTATCGACCAAGCCATTGCTGCTGCTATTGGCGCGGACACGCCATTTCGCAGCTTGGAGCTTGGGGTTCGAACAAAAGACAATGATGTACAAGGGAGAATTTCCTACACGGGTTCGGGGCAACCTTTGCCCCCCAGCGCAGATCCAACAGAAGTCTACAATCGCCTATTTTTTCGGGCCGAGCCCCTAGACGCCAATGATCCCAATAGTCGCAAGCAAAGTATCATCGACACTGTCAAAGGGCAGTTTGGCACCCTCAACAGAAACCTTGGCCAAGATGATCGTGAGAAACTAGAAAAACATCTCTCCCTTGTCGAAGATTTAGAGCGTCGCTTAGGACTCAAGAAACCAGACCAAACATCTCAATGTACCCAACCAAATGCGCCTGAGATTCAAGAGATGGACAGCGAAGAGACAATGCCGGCGATTAGCCGCACACAACTCGATCTCTTGGTCACAGCTCTCGCCTGTGATCTCACTCGAGTCGCAAGTGTGCAATATTCGACCGGCTTCAATCGAATTCGATACCCTTGGTTGGACGATTTAGGAGAGGGGCATTCGCTAAGCCACTCTGGTGGTAGCAACACGCAAGCATGGGATGCACTCAGTCGGCGCGCGACCTGGCACGCGGGAGAACTAGCT
Organism: uncultured Polyangiaceae bacterium; assembly: GCA_964459035.1. Classification (GTDB taxonomy): domain Bacteria; phylum Myxococcota_A; class Polyangia; order Polyangiales; family Polyangiaceae; genus NIC37A-2. The sequence goes on from CAYWLO010000013.1 coordinate 39,247, forward strand.
TATTTTGCCGACCAACTCGCTGCCATCCCAGAAGGAGAGGGCTCTCTCTTGGACAACACGTTGATCCTTTGGGGCAATGAAGTCAGTCAGGGCAACACCCATTCACTCAACGATATTCCCTACCTCATGTTAGGGGACGCGGGAGGCGCCCTCAGAGCAGGCCGATATATTGAGTATACAAACGCAAGTAATTGCGACTATTTGCATGCGATACTTCAGGCGTTTGGCGTAGATGAAAAGACTTTTGGAAATACCAGCTACTCAGGGGGAGTTCTCTCGGGCCTCTTAGCTTAGCCGACAATGAGAGGGATCGATTAAAACTCCTGAGATGCGCGTAGGTAGAAGGCGCGCCCGAGGTTGGGTATGTCGACGCCGTTGATCCCCCCCACTGCGTAATTGGAATTGAGAAGATTGTTCACATGCAACGAGAACTCAGTTTTTTTGTAGGGAATGAACTCAAGTTCCAGCGTTCTCAGATGGAAATCAAGTTGCATGTAGTCGTTGAGCATGTAGGCACCTCGATTGATCTGACTATTTGCACCGGATGATTTTCTTTTCCCAAAGAAACCAAGAGAAGGGGCGAAGGCGAAGAAGTAGCGAGGCATTGCCCAATGGGCACGTAAGTGCCCCATCACGGGCGGCATATTCGGTGAAGCTCTCTTTCCTGGCACGTCATCGCCGTAAGTAAACGACCAGGAAAAAGGCAAAGGCACCGGATCGGCCACCACCGTATGATTGAAAGAAAAGTCCGCCTCAAATTGCAGGGCCCCCCATTGTGTTCGCCCGCTCAATTCAAAACCAACGGTCTCACTTTGTGTTACATTCTGCGCCATCAAGCGCGCGCCAGCCGGCAATTGTTCAATTCTATCTTCGACCAATGTATAGAAACCTGTCAGTTCAAACTCCAAGTTGCGTAGAGGTCGAACGACGGCATGAAGTTCTGCCGTATCTGCGGTCTGACTTTTTAAGGCGCGATTTCCAGCCACTCCGCCCCTCAGGTTAAGAGGAGTGGCCGCTAGCTGTGTGGGCGCAGGCGGAACAAAAGAGGTGCCATACATTCCTTTTAGAGCGACCGCTTCGTGAAGAGGATAGACGAGAGCAGTTCGCCAAGTGATGTTGTCTCCCCAGTTGTCGTTACTATCTAAGCGAAGAGTTCCTATGAAACTGAGGGGCACCGCCACTGCATCCAATGGGTAGGCGACAACTTGAACGAACGAGCCAAGATTGAGATATTTCACGGGGCCATTGTCGATACGCTGCGCTTCAGATCCGTCAGAACTTCTCTCGACGACCGGATCTCCGGCGTCGTCTAGGGCTAGGAGGTCTCCGCCTAAAAGCACCTGGTTGCGTCCGAAAAAGTCGTACGTAAGTTCAAGCCCCGCCTCGACCGCTTCGCTCTTTCTGTAGCGGTGAAATTGATAGTTAGCCGGGGCAGTTGGTTCAAACTCCTCTTCGTCGGCCGAATAGCCATAGGTAAATGCCCCAAAGCCATGAAGCACAAAAGAATTGTTTACTAGAGGCAGTTCGTAATCGGCCCGAGCCTGCATATTTCTTTGGGAGTAGCGCGTATTTTCAGAAAGAGGGTCAAGGGATACAAATGAACTTTGGGTATCTAGGCGCTGATAGAAACCGCTGAGGGAGATAACTCCGGCGTGAGGTGTTTCTAAGGAAAACTTACCAAAAGAACTCATGGGAGAAGTTACATCTCTTGCACTAACGGAAGGGGATATACTCTCGACGTCTGGGGACGAGCTGGGCACGACCAGACCAGCGCGGTCATATCGCTCACCCTGCATGCTGAGCAAGCCGGAGAAGTAAAACTTGTCTCCCATTCCAAAAGTCAGTCGACCGGCGCCGCCTCCGCCTGGATTATTCGTAGCCACCACACCTGCTTCGGCGCGAAGCAGACCCTCCACTCCGTCGTTTGGCGTGATAGTTTTGATATTAATCACCCCCAAAAACGCGTTGGCACCATAGAGTGCGGAGCCCGGCCCGCGAATTACTTCGATAGACTCAATAGAATCCATTGGAACAAACTCTGGCCCCAAGAGGTACCCCCCCGTCGTATGGTAATTGGCGGGGTGGCCGTCTATCATAACTTTAACAATACGACTCCACGAATCGGCCCCCCCTCCTATACCGCGAACACCCACATTGCAGGTCACCAGGTCATCGGTCGCGTAAATTCCGGGTATGGTGGCAAGAACTTCGCAGACGTTACGGTAGCCGTATGCATCAATTTTTTTCCTTGAAATGACACTAATGACTGCCGGCGCTTCATCTATTTTACTCGAGCTCTTGGTCGCTGTTGTCACGTTGATGGACATCAAATCAACCAAGGACAGCTCTTCGAGCCCCTCGAACTCTGTCTCCAAAAATTGCCCCTTCTCCTGATTTTTCTCTGAGATTTCCGCACTGGGGGACTCAGGCTCTGCGTTCGCTACTGGAACGCTCTCCTTCGATACGCTCACGACCGTCTCGGCGCCTGCCAATTGGCAAACGCCCAAGAGCGTGAATCCCCCCAAGAGAGGAACACAACGAAAGAGGAGAGGCTGTCCCAAGAAGTAATCTCAGGAGTCATCACGCCTCCTTTCAGAGGCAATTAATGACCAATTGAAGTCTCCTTGGCACCTTTGGAATGGGAGCTGAATCAATAGCGCCCCTGCTCTTGCGGATAATAATCTCGCAAAGCAATGAAGCGCTCCCCCTCTTCTAACTAGACTTTGACTGGTGATGCCTTCAGAGCAGCCTTGCCCGCTTTCACGTGTACCGCGAATTTTACCTGAGAAACACCATGGCGAGCGATGAGGGCATCGCGATTCTTCACGAGGGTCTTTCTGAATTTTTCGTACGTGAAGCCGTCAATGGGCTCTTGGCACTGTCTCTTGGCCGAAACAAATTGCTCAAAAACAGCTTTCCAGTCGGCTTCGGGATCTGCCGCCGCAGGCGACGGCTTCGCCGGGGGAAAATGCTCAGCTTGGGCCAAAGGAGATTCTACTTGAGCAGGGGCATTTAATTGAGTGGATGCGATGGTTTCAACTGGTTGAGCCCCCAGAGTGGAAACAGAGCTGACTGGCCCCCCCCCCGCAGGTTTGGGAAGAACTCCACCACTAGGAGGAGCCTTGGGGAGCTGTCGAGCGGGCGCTTGCGGGAGAGCCTGACTCCCTGGAGCACCTGCCACGGGTAGAGGAGCTGAAGCGGGTCCCGTTGGTGAGTCCCCGCCCGGTACCGAGAACGCCGCCATTTGCGGTTGAGCGGGTAGCTCTCCGAGTACGTCTTCGAGATTGGTCGCCCGGCGGGACTGTCCTCCTGATGTTGCCGCGACCTTGTCTATTCCTTCATTCAACTCCGCCGCTATTTTTCGATAGACACCGCGAAACTTACTGGGTTGCAGTTGGTCGGTTGATCCACTCGCGAGACGCGCGGACTCAGCCTTGAATTTTTTGAGGGGTAACGAATGCTCTAAGAAAGAGAAAGTGAGGCCAATTAGAATAGCGATGATGACAAGCCCCCCCGCTAGAACTTTATTTCCAGCGGCTTTGTCTGTGTCGTCTGCTTGCTCGAAGAAATCAAAAGGAGAGGAGATTCGGTTCACTTCTCGTGCGACCGCGACTCCGGCGCCCAAAGCGTACGCTTCGCCGGGCAAGCGGGTGTATTGAACACTCAGCGAGTTATCAATATCGCGGATCCCACTTCTGCCCTTTTGCTGGTAGTCCTCGTCACTCTCCAGGTCATCAAGATCTGAAACGATCTGATCCAGGTTCGTCTTTAAGAACCCCTCAGGTGCACCCGCTGCAGTTCGTGATCCGTTGACGTAAAATGCAACAGCAGCGCCTGTGCGGTTACTCAACTCGCGGGCGAACCTATCGTCGAGCACCCGTGCGCCTATCACAGCGCCAGCTGGTCGTTGACCGGCTTCTACCTGGACCGGCCGCGCTACTACGCGGTAAATTCGTCCCCAAACCAGCGTGTCGTCTCGTATAAAACCGTGCAAGGCATCGGCTACCACGGGGTACCCACCCAGTTCGAAATCGCTCATACCATTGGCCGGAGCGTACCCCACTTGACCGACGACACGCCCGTGTTGATCGACCGCAAAAATAGCGTCAAATGCCTGTTCTTTGGGAATGGTTGCATTCACCTTCTTTAACGCTGCGGTCACCTTCTCGCGGTACTTATCGGGTAGCTTGGTCTCAGACTTGCTCGCTTTTTGCAATGTCTTGGCGATGTCGCTGTCCAGAGCAAATTTTACGAGCTGACCGGAACGTTGACGAGAATCGTCTTTCAAGTACGAGGATACGACCTGGCTATCGGCAGAAAGCCCTTCGCCACGAGCGCGGTCACTCGCCCGATTGAACATGCCTTGAGCTAAGCTGAGCACAAAGAAGAGCGCCCCCACTGCCAGACCAAGCGCGACATACCAAAAACGTGAAAGCAGCATTATTTGCTTCCCTTCTTTTCAGACTTTTTTGCCTTAGCGACCACAATGGGTCGGGGTAATTTTACGTCGCGGCCGCTCACAACCGCTGCCATGGCTGCGCCCACCTTCTTGCCCGCAAAATATGCCTGCACTTGGTACTCGCCTTCGGCCTCGGTTTTTAATTTGAACTCTCCTTGAAGAGAGGGATACGTAATGCCAGCGACGTGCGGCTCACCAACCACCCACATACGTAAGCTAGGGGCCAATTCATCACGAATTTCGAATGTTCCCTCCTGAGGAACCGACCATTCTCTTTTGCCCCCCTTCGCTGTTGTACTTGCTGGAAATGTCTTGTCTCCAGCAATGTAGAGTCGATGATCAAATGGGTCCGTATTCTCGAAGACTAATTTTGTACCGGGTGTAACAACAATGGTCACGGGGGTGGTCCGGCCGCCACCGACTCGAATCAAAGTCGGAGCCTGAGCTTTTTGACGCTCCGTGGAAAGGGCTGCAAGACATAACTCTTTGGGAATATGCGGATAGAGTTTGCGATACTTCGCGGGGACAGTCGGCACCATCTCGCGAAAGGAATATCCTTTCTTTTGCGGATCTTTCGCCTCCGACCAAACTGGATTTTCGAGATACTCAAATCCTTTCACTTTGCCGACAATCTTTTCGGCCCATGCACTAGCTGGAACGAATGCAGCGGCAGCCGCAAGAAAGAATGCCCAGCGCCGGGCGCTTCCGTTTATATAACAACGTGCCATCACAGGACACGTTACAAGCCTACGGCCATCTCGCAAAGAGCAACGCTGACATCGGAAAAAAACCGGCATTCAAGCCGGTCCCGTACCGCAGGGGCCGCCGCGTGAATTCAGTGTCGAACCCCTATGCAGAAAGGTGGGTCGCTAGCTGTGGTTTCTGGCTTCCCTAAGCCGAAGCAGAACTTCGACAGGGCGCAGCACTCCACCACACGTTTCGCATCCCTAGGGAATAGCTTAACGGGATTCGTTACTGATGCTGGCGGGCCCCCGCAGAGGGAACCTGCATCTATAAACTAAGGCCGCCTCGATGCCCCGTCAATCAAGTTCTTTCAATTAGTGAACTACTTTGACCCACAATCAACGAGCGGGGCAAATTGACGCCCAGAGGAGCCCTTCGGTTCAAGCGCGCGAGGACCTTTTAGTGCACAGCTCCGGTCAACCAGGCGAACGCAGGCACGAGAATTTCTTCGGGGGAGGCGCCGCCCGTAGAGACCTCGGAAGCGGTTCCCGCTTTCAGAGGATTGAGCGAAAAACCATGATCGCCAAAAATAACAACCATGGTTCGCGGTGGTTGTTTCGACAAGTGCTCGACCAAGGCGTGAGCCGTCTCTTCCGCAATTTGATCCATGCGCTCCACAACGGGGATCTCTTGGAGACGGAGCGAATCCTCGACGATGTCTAGTTTTAGGAGTTCGAGAGTTCCAGTGCGTACCCGTCGCGGCACACGAGCGGCTTCGCCACTTGCCACGGGAGCTACAGAATTGGAACGCTGAGCAAGCTCCTTGTCCTTGAGACCGTCAGGTCCTTTACCCAAGAGATCCAATTGATAACTCGTCACCGAAGGGAGTGCTGACCAAAGCAATAGGCGTTCGGTAAGAGCGGCATCAGCGGTCGCTCGCATTTTGTCCTGAACCATCAAACCTAGATCAAATCTCAAACCATCGACAAGCAAGAGCTGAACGCGTCTCGCCCCCTGAAGCCGACCCAATCGGGCGGCAAGCTCGGGCAAATCCAAAACCATGGTGGGGCGTTTACCCCGCATGCGTAGGGCGTCAAACGCTTGGGAGTAGCTCGTTGCGAAAGAGGTCTGCCATTCGTCCAAAATTTCATTTGCACTGGGCTCGGCCACTCCGCGCCGCACGGCTTCGCGTAAACGTGTGTAGTCTGTGACAAACATGCGCTCAATGACGGAAAGAGGTTTGGGACCTCGTGCCGCAATGAGGTTCTGTACCCACTTTTTCCAGTCACGAGCGGCTAGCTGGTTGAAAGGGTCCGAGGGGTCCGCCTCTTGCGTCGAGCGCGAAATCGCCCGCTGCGCGGGCTGAGACTCTTGGGTCTGCTCTGATAATTCTTTGGAAGTATTCGGTACCGGCGCAGCTTCGGCTGGGGGAGCTTCGCCACCGCTCACCTCTACTGCCGTCTCCTCCATCACAACTTCACCGACAGGGGAGGCTGACTCAAGCTGAGTTGTGCTCGCCAGGGCAATTTCAGGTGAGTTTTCTGGCTCATGCTCACTCTCTGAGGGCTGCACCTCAGGCTTCACCGGCACCTCTACCGATTGCGCCATGCGAATAAACGGATTGCGAATTATTTTCTTTGTGGGGAGAGGAGCTGCGACACTTTGCGCTCCCTCTGACGCGCGCACCTCTTCGTCTAGTGCGGGTTCACGGGGCTCAGAGACAACTTCTCCCTGAACTTTTTCTTCTTCGTCGAAGTTCACTGAGGTCAAGGTTTCCTCAGTCATCACTTCGGAGCCTCGAGACGAAAGTTTTTCTTCTACAGTTTGAAGCGCTTCAACGGCTTCAACCTCAGGAACTCGCTGGGAATCTTCCTCCAGTGTGCGTAAAAACTCTTCGGCATTGAGTTCGAGTCCATTTTCGCTTGCAGTTTCCGTCGGGGCGATAGAGCCCTCTGTCTCATCTGAAGTTTCACTCAACTCTCGACGAGGCGGAGACAGTAGCTGGGTCCCCTCAGCATGATTCTGGGAACTGACAGATGATTGCTCGTCGGGCGAAAGCCTTGCATTCTCTGCGGCCTCTGCGTTCGAGTCGGCAACGAGGGGAGCCTGAGGACTCTCGTAATCAAGAGCAAGCTGATTCACACTGCTCTTGGTGGTCTTTTTCTGTGCGACCTCCGAATGGGGCGCTTGAACTAGGGTCTCGGGAGTTCGCTCATCGACTAGACCCAATGCCAAATCAAGATCGGGTAGGTCAATATCAGCTCCCCAATGGTCCTCGGGCCCCTCGGGAAGAAGCTCCTCCTCAACAGCAAGAGCGTGGCTTTGCTGACTCTCGATTGCCTCTTCAACACGAGGTGGCAGATCGGAGAGTTCCATCGATTGAGAACTCTCTGCCATCAAGAGCGAGGGAGGCAATGGGGTCACCTTGCTCGGCACCACATCGAAAAGCGCCTCAAAGAGAACAGGCGATGGATAGACCCGTAGGCTCGTATTCTCTTTACTCAGCACGACACGCACTGGTCGGTCATTTGTAGCGGCCAACCACCAGCGTAAAACGGCGCTATCCTCCGCGTCCAGGATGCGTCCTAAGTTGGTGATGCCTTCCAGGGAAGGAACACCAATAACGATGCCGTGCATTTCAACCAAACGTGCACGGTAGAGCTGATCGCTCAGGGAAGCGTCAAGTCCCGTACTCGCGTGAATTCCTGGAGGAAGCGCCCCCCGCTCTTCCAGTCGGTACTCAATCGCCTCTTCGAGATAGAGTCCGAGCCGCCCGCGATGTTGGGGCCCTGGAGCATTCAACTGAACCCATAGATAACCGCGTGAGGCCGCTACTTCACCCATGGCGGAGAGCCCGTTGGAATCAACTACGACGACGGGATTTTGGGAGAACTCCAGTTCCTCTTCATGGCTCGCACGGTAAGAGCACGTGGCTGAGGAAGCCAAGCGAGAAGCCTTCTCGTCCTGCTGCCCCATCACGGATGCTTTGCGATGTTCCGGTGCTCTGTCGCTTGTACCTACAGGGGTCATCTTATCCCCATGCCCCCAAATGATAAAACTGGCCCAATTTTCTGTAAGTAGAGCCTTAAGCGTGACTCTCCTTTTGAGGAATCAATGGCCAGTAGCCAGCCGAGCGACCGGCCTGTCCTGCTTCGAAGAACAGCGCACTTTTCCGTAAATTCTGAGAGTCTCGGGCGAACGGCACAAGAATTTCGGCCACCTTTTTACCCCATTTCTGATACCTTCGACCCATGACCAGCAAAACTGCCGTGACATCGATTCTAGCCCTCGCCTTTCTGCTCAACGGGTGCGGCGAGAAACCGAAAACGCATACCGCCCCTGCCACCCAGGAACCCACAGCAGCGGTAAAGGCGGCTCCTCAAGCCAATCCCAAGCGAGAGGCACGCAAACTTTTCGACTCCACCTGTTCAGCCTGCCACGGTAAATCAGGAGCAGGAGATGGTCCTGGTGCTGCTGCGATGGAGCCTAAACCACGTAATTTTGCCGACACAGAATGGCAAGATGGAATCACCGACGAAGAGCTCACCAAAGTGATTTTAGGAGGCGGTGCTGCCGTAGGAAAGAGCCCCCTCATGCCAAGTAACCCCGGGCTCAAGAATAAGCCGAACGTTGTGTTGGAGCTCATCAAGAAAATTAGAAAATTCGGAAAGTAAGAGGGATGATTCTTGAGGAGAAACGCTTTTCCTCACGGGCACCCTGGTCGATCAATTGCTTTCACTCGGCTTGAAGCTCGTTGGCGCGCTCTAGGTAACGAAATATTGTCCGAGGGTCGACGCCCAAATCACGAGCTGTTTGAGTACGATTGCCGTTGTTTCGCTCCAATGCTTTGAGAACGTAACCACGCTGAAACTCCTCCTTTGCCCGCTCCAAAGGAAGAAGAGGTTCTGCAGACTCAACCCCTAAATCGAGATCATCCGGACCAATCAGATTATTTTCGCACAGAACCAACGCCTTGCGGATCCTATTTTCGAGTTGACGTATGTTGCCCGGCCACGAGTACTTACGAACTGCGGTCAACGCCGAGGGGGCATAACCTTTTACCTTACTGTGCAACTCATCTGCGTGTTTTGTAAGAAGTGCCTTTGCGATAATGTACACATCGTCCCCACGTTCGCGGAGGGGAGGCAACCAAAGATTGACCACATTGAGGCGATAATAGAGGTCTTCGCGGAACGTACCCTCCGCTATCATGTCCTCCAGACTTCTATTGGTAGCTGCAAGCACGCGAATATCGACCTTTTCTACGCGACTATCCCCCACACGTACCACGGCACGTTCCTGCAGTGCACGAAGCAACTTCACCTGAAGCTGCGGACTCAATTCACCAATTTCGTCCAAAAAGAGAGTTCCACCATCAGCCTGCTGAAAACGGCCGCCCCGGCTCGCAACTGCCCCAGTAAACGCCCCTTTTACGTGACCAAACATCTCACTTTCCATGAGATTTTCTGGAATAGCTCCACAATTGACGGTGACGAAGGTCCCATCGCGGCCACTTCTGCGATGTAACTCTCGAGCGATGAGCTCCTTACCTGTGCCCGTTTCCCCAGAGATCAGCACGCTAATGTCAGTGGCGGCCACCTTTTGAAGCTTTCGAAATACTTCCAACATCGACGCACAAGAGCCGATGATATCTCCAAATCGTTTGTCTACGAGCTCGGACTCCAGCTTGACATTGTCTGCACGCAACGCGCTCAACAACATCGCATTGGTCAACAACAGCGAAGCTTGTCCGGCAAATACTGTCAATAAATCAAGCTGCCGTCGCTCAAACAGGCTCTTGATTTCGTCGTTTGCGACGTAGAGAACGCCGATAACTTCCCCGCGATTCAAAAGAGGAGCGCACATCACACTCGATAGTTTAAGAGCTATTACGCTTGCGGATTGACCAAAAGTTGTATCCGTCAGCGCATCGCTCACGATAACTGGCCTCTTTTGATCGATGACCTGCTGAACAATACTATCGCTCACACCTCCCTCTTCGGAATTACGAAAGTCTTGGGTTTTGACGTTGCGGCTTGAACGAACCTCTAGGTTACTTAAATCGTCACTCTCCCCATTGAGCATCAAAACAAGTCCGCGGGCGGCCCCCGTCAATTCAAGCACCGTGTCGAGAAGTCTGTCTAGAAGCTGATCGAGCCCCTCGGAGGACATTAATTGCTGGCTAAATTCATGCAAACGACGAAAGCCTGCAACCTCGCTGTTTTCTCCACCCTGGTTACTCGGTGATGGATCAAGAGGTAGCTCACTGAAAATACTAAATGTAAACTGGGCGTCCCCTAGACAAAGTCGATCGCCATTCACCAAGCGAGCGCGCCGCTTTTTCTTGCCGTTGATGGTGATCATAGCCCCCTTGTCGACTTCTTCTAACTGAAAGTCTCGGCCATTGAACACTATTTGCGCATGGTGATTGTGCAAGGTGGCTTCAGCAACATGCACGTCGTTACTGAGAGCTCGCCCCAAGGTCATGATGGGTTTATGGAGCGGCCATAGAACGGGAGAGCCACTAGGGGGAAAATGTCGAAGCGTCGCCATACCCACCGCACCGTAGCAAACCTACGCGTCAACCATAGAGGTCTTTGTCACTCTGCGCGTAGAGGACGCGAAAGTAGTCCTTGCAATGCCCGCTGAGGTTCAAACCCACCATAAAGAACTGAATAAACCGCTTCGCAAATTGGTAGCTCAACCTGGAGCTTCTTTGCCAAGTCGTGAGCGCTTTTTGCGGATATATAGCCTTCGGCTACCCCCTGACTACTAGAAAGGGCCTCTTGAAGACTGACACCACGCCCCAGTTTTTCTCCCAAAGTGCGATTGCGCGACATGGCACCCGTGCAGGTCAAAACGAGATCGCCCATGCCAGCGAGTCCGGCGGTAGTGGAGCCCTGCCCTCCCATCGCGTGCACCAAGCGCCCCATTTCAGCCACTCCTCGTGTAATCAATGCCGCTCGAGTATTATTGCCTAGACCGAGACCGTCGGAAGCGCCCGCCGCAATTGCTATCACGTTTTTGAGAGCTCCCCCGACCTCCACACCCACGGAATCATTGCCGGTGTACACGCGCAGCCACTCATTGGAGAAAAGCACCTGCAACTCGGTGGCGAATGAAGGCGAAGTACTCGCCGCAACCAAATTGGTGGGAATCCGCAATGCCACTTCTTTGGCAAAGCTCGGACCGGAGATCACTCCTATTCGCGCCTCCCAACTGTCTTGCCCTTCACTTCCAGCGGACAGGGCCGAAATGAGAACCTCACTCATCAACAGAAGCGTCTCCTGTTCGATCCCTTTGCTGGCGCAAACTATCTTGACCCCTTCTCGAAGAAAAGGTTGAGCGGCCAAGATAGTGGCCCGAACTGTGTGGGAGGGCACCACGACCACCAAGAGCTCTGCGCTCCTGACGGCTTCATCGAGAGCGCCTGTGACACGCAGGTCGGCGTGCAATGACATATCGGGCAAGCATGCCTCGTTTTTACGCTGGGCGTTCATCGCAAGGGCGTGCTGAACCTGCCAGGTCCACAAAGTGGTCTGATGGCCATTTTCGGAAAGAACTTGCGCAAGAGCGGTGCCCCACGCCCCGGCGCCCAAAACTGTGATCTGCATGACTCTGTTCAGCGTACAAGCGCTTGGGCAGTCGGCAAGCAATCAAACGTATTTTCAAGGGTTCTCGCCCTTTTGCGCCAAAGTGATGAGCTGGGCTCCCTTGTTCTTGTAGGGGGTATCCCATAGCGTTGTTGGGCTTTGCGAACACTCTCACCTTCCCGGACTCTTGCGAAAAACCGAACGCCCCGCGCGTGCACCGCTGGCGGCTCCCGGTTCTTTTCAACCTGCGCGTTGCTCATGTGCGCGGGCTTCTTCGCCTATGGCTGTCAGGTCGACACCAAGACGGGCAAAGGAGCGGCCTCCCTCATAGGAAAAGGAGTGGTCAACGACCCTGCCAATAAGTCATTGCGCTTTGACATGCTCACCTTTGGCATGAAAGAATTTTGTAGTGAGCTGATGTTGCGGGGCGCTCCCCTGCGGCTCGGCGATCGCCAACCAGTTATTGGTCGCTACTTTGCGAACAGTTGTAAGACAAAGGTCATCGACACAATCGATAAGAACACTATCGTTGTTCAGTTTGGGGGGCACGGCTACGCTTGGACCGCAGCTACTGGGCGCCTGGGCTTTCGCTCTCAAGGTCTCTTAGAACTCGCTCCCGACTTCATTGTCCGTGAAGAAGCGATGTATGTGTATTTTCGCCCCGTTCAAGTCGACACAAGTGATTTCGAGCTGCTCATGACTGAGAGAATTTTGGCTCAAGTAGCGGCAGGCGTCGCCGGAGTGAGCGAAAAAGAGCTGGGCCAGGCCATCATGACGGCACAATTAGGACGCGGCTTCACTGCAATTCGCTACGACGAGGATGGCCACGCAGACTTCGCCTTGGGTTTGGTCGAGCCAGGCGATACCCCGTTTCGTCCCTATCAAGTACATTCATCGCCTCGTCATACGGCCGCCAATGGGCGCACCGAACTCTTTCGGGGTCAACAGGATTTTATCGGCAAGATTTTAGTGGAAAAGGGAGAAGCTCTGACGTTGACCCTTCAAGTCGAAGGAGTGAACTCTATCGACTTTTCTTTGATCTCAGAACAAAACGCACAGCCCTACTTGAAGGAGTACCTAAAAAAACCAGGGGCTCATCGCCCTCAGGTTGTGCCTTCGTATCAGTCAAGCGCAAGCGCGAAAGCCCCTACTCGCGCCCAGGTCAGCCTCCCTGCCGGATATTATTATCTCGTACTGGACCATTCCTCTGCATGGGGGGCTTCCACCCCAGATGAAAAGGAGTTGCCCGCTCGTATCGACTACCTAATTCAGACGGGAATTCCAGATAAAGTGCGGTAAATGTACCTTTTTCCTCGTCCTCAGTCCCTTGAGTGTTGAAGATGCGAGGCAAATGCTAAAGGAGCCGAGCGCCGAATTCTAATATTTCGGTCCAAGGAATTTTGAGTTGAATAAAAAGATCTACCGCTGGGCTTTCGTACTCTTTTGGTTCGTACTGCTTCCCTTGGGGCTCACCACCCTGACAATCTCGCTATTGGGTGCAGATAGCGTGGCCTTTGCCAACGCAGTCACGGGGCAAGTAAGTTGGTTTGTTCGCGAGCAAAAACTCCCCTCCATTATCATATTCTTCACTCTCTACGAGGCCCTGATTTACGGCATGAGGTACAGCCTACCTCTAGCGGCCCAAGTTGGTGTTGCCGGGCGACCAGGCCTGCCCAAGGAGAGCCGCAAAGACTTCGAGCACGCCGGCCAACTCTTGGACGAGGTGCAGCAGGTCTTAAGAAAAAACAAGCTCGAAGTGGACAAGGGGCTCTCCTCACAAAAGCGCTCGGAGGTAGACGTCGCAATGCAGTCCCTTGAAAGCGCCATGGCTGCCCCAAGTTTTTCCATCGAGGTATTTGAGGACGCCTATGACGAAGCAGCGGCCGTTGCCAGCAAGCACCTGAACCCCTGGCAGCGCAGCGAAGTACGAGAATATACTGAATCTATCATTATTGCAGTAGGAGTTGCCCTGCTTTTGCGGGCTTTTGTAGTCGAAGCTTTCAAAATTCCGAGTGGGTCCATGCTGCCCACACTGCAAATCAACGATCATATTTTCGTAAATAAGTTCACGTACGGTCCGACCATTCCATTCATGAAGAGTCGCATTCTGTCCGACTTACCCCCCCAGCGCGGAGACGTTATCGTCTTTGAATTTCCTGACGATAACCCGGCCAACCCACGACAAAACTTTATTAAGCGCGCCATGGCATTGCCTGGCGACATTTTAGAAACACGCGGACAACATCCAGTGATCAACGGCTGGATGGTGCCCCATTGTCGAGTGGGTACCTACGAGAAAAAGGAAACGCACTCGGGCTACGGCTCCAAGAGTGAGCTGTTTGTAGAATTTATCAACGACTACGCCTATCTGACCATGTATGAGAATTACGATCCCGATCAGGGGCCCGAGTTGGGCGAGCCTTATCGAGTCGCCCCAGGTGAGTTCTGGGTCATGGGAGACAACCGCAACAACTCAAGTGACTCACGACGGTGGCACCAAGGCAAGGGCGGCGGAGTTCCTTTCGACAACGTAAAGGGGCGCGCTATGTTTGTGTGGCTCAGTTTTGACGACGACGCGGACCGATTTTTACCCGTCACCTGGGATCGGCTCTTTACCAACGTCATGGGCGCTCCGCGCCTGCCCAAAGAGGCCCCCGAATCCCTTAAGAAGGGTATCGCACGCTGTCTAACCCAGCGGCCCGAAAACACGACTCCGCCACCGCCCAATCAGGCTCGGCTACGTGCGCGAGTAGAGTAGAACCAATCGAGTACCGAGCAACTGATTTGCTAGGCGCTACTAGATCTTCGACGGGAAAAAAATGAGGGCGAGCTCCCGGAGAAGAGGCGAGAAGGATCCAAAGGACCTCTGATTCTTTAGTCACGGCAATTGTACGTGTAATTCGCCCTATGACTTCCCTGTCCTACTCAAGCTATTTTCCCCCCTAGAGCGAGGGTTAGTATGCATATAAATCATACAATTAAGAAACATATGCAAATAACTCATATGTGACTTAACGGGATACACCGAGGGGTGGGTATCTACGCCAATCGGGGTAATCTTTGAGTATTTTCCAAACATTTGGCTCCTCTCCTGGCGAGGCACGAGCTTTGCACACTCGTAAAGTATACAAAAACGTGCAGCTCCCTGATTCAATAGCGCCTCCTCATGACAGAAAACGAAAACAAGTTAAGACAACCAGAAGCGCGCCCCCGCCGCATGATTGCCCGCTTACTTGGCCTGGGGTTCGGGTCAGTAAGTCTCGTTGCTGTGATTATGGGGCTACTGCTTTTGGGAGTCATCAATGATGTGTCAGGTTTGGTGCACGGTATGCGCCATGACGAAACATCCATTCGTCAAGGGTTTGAGCTTGCAACCGCCGTGCGTGAACAATCGGTCCACGTCGCTCACTCTCTCATTGATATCCAACACTCCCATCAAAAGCACTATGAGATTTGGCGCAGCAAAATACGTTTTTTGATTCAAGAGCTTGCCACCGAAATTCCAAAGAGCGAACGCTGGCGTCTTGAAAAGCTAGGAGAGAACACCCAGCGAATGCATGATCTCTACATGCTTTCGGCTTTACCTGCGGCCAGGCGTGGAGATCTCCGCGAAGTTCAAGTCATCCATCGCGAATTGGAGAAACTTGGAAAAAGTGCGGCCAGACATGCAGATGTACTGGCGCGCTCCGTCGAGTCTCAAATGTCTCATGCCCATTCCCTTGCGACTCACTCAACACATTTAGGTCTCTGGGCTGGAGGCATTGGGGCCTTCCTCGTCGTGGCGCTTTCTATTGGTTTCACTTTACGTATTCGTCAAGCCATCCTCACCCCTCTAAAAGCTCTCACCCTTGCAGCTCAGCGCATCGGCGAAGGAAACTTCTCTCCCAATTTGGTAACCCCCGGCGCCGGCGAACTAGCTGCGCTCAGCCGAGCCTTTCACACGATGAGCCTCGAACTGGCCTCGCGGGAAGCGCTTTTGGTCAAAGGAGAAAGAATGGCTGCAATTGGAGAATTAGCCGCTGGGGTAGCCCATGAGTTGAATAATCCCATAGGAATTATTCGCGGGTACTTACGAACAATCGAGCCTGAAGGGGACATTGAAACGCTCAAGGATGAACTAAGAATTCTTGACGAGGAGGCTGCTCAATGCCAGCGCATTGCCGAAGATTTGCTTACCTACTCGCGCTCGGGCGAACTCGAATTTGCGCCTATCGCAATGGGTGAATTTATCAAAAGCTGCGTGGATCGCCTGCAGAACACCTCGAACAGTCAATGCATTTCCATTGAAACCAGCGCACAAGAAGAAACCCTAAAAGGAGATACAACGCGATTGCGTCAGGTTCTATTCAACCTCCTAAATAATGCGCAAGAGGCATCTCCTCCTCACGGAATTGTGACTCTTAGAGGATACTTAACCAAGGGTTTCTACGTCATCGAGGTAGAAGACCAAGGCAAAGGCATAGGCGAAGCCGAGCGCGCAAAAATATTTGAACCTTTCTTTACCTGTCGACCGGGGGGAACGGGCTTAGGGCTCTCCGTGGTGCACGGTATCGTCATCGCACACCATGGTAAGATTGAGGCATGTAGCTCTCCTCAAGGTGGGGCCCTTTTTCGAGTGAGTTTACCCATGCCAGCATCCCATTCCCCGGCGTAAGGGCAGCCTATCAAGACCAGTTATGACAGATACACTCCCCACTCTCCTCGTTGTAGATGACAAAAAAAACATGCTCAGTTTGATGAGCAAAGTCATGAAAAAAGACAGCATCGTAAAAACGGCCAACAACGGTGCAGATGCGGTGCACATTCTCGCAACACAAAGGCTTCATGCCGTACTCTGCGATTTGAGAATGCCAGACATGGACGGCCTTGAGGTCCTAAAAGCTTGCAAAAAACATCAACCCCAGGCGCAATTCGTTTTGATGACAGCCTTTGCGTCAGTAGGAACGGCGGTAGACGCCATAAAATTGGGTGCATTTGACTATCTAGCTAAACCGTTCGAACCTCAAGAAGCCAAAGAGATTCTCCTGCTGGCACTTGCACGGGGCGCAAACAAAATACAAACGAATGCACCTCAGTCGAATCATGTATTACCGGGAGTGATTGCGCGCTCAAAAGTTATGCGAGAGGTAGCCCACCTCGTTACAAAAATCGCGGATAGCAACGCAACCACACTGATTGTTGGTGATACCGGCACAGGAAAAGAGCGAATCGCCCGGGCGGTGCACGATTTGAGCCCTCGTTCATCTGGACGATTCGTGGCTCTCAATTGCGCGGCTATTCCCCCAGAGCTCTTAGAAAGTGAATTGTTTGGCCACGCCCGGGGAGCCTTTACCGGCGCCTCACACGAGAGAAAAGGACTCTTTGAAGAGGCGATCGGTGGCAGCCTCTTTTTGGACGAAATTGGCGATCTACGCCCCTCTCTGCAAGCGAAACTAACACGCGTCTTAGAAGAAAAGTCGATTCGTCGTGTGGGAGAAAACAAGGAGCGTCTGGTAGATGTGCGCGTCATTGCCGCCACTCATCGCCCCCTGCAAACCATGGTAGCCGACGGCACATTTCGAGAAGATCTCTGGTATCGCTTGAATGTGGCACTTGTGCAATTGCCCCCTTTAAGAGAGCGCCAAGAAGACATTGAACTCTTGGCGTCCCATTTTCTTCATCAAAGCCTCATGGGAAAAACACAAAGCACCCTCCGTGGATTTTCCCCTGCAGCATTGCACACCCTGCTCAACTTTGCATGGCCCGGTAACGTGCGTCAGCTTGCCTCAGCGGTAGAGCGAGCCGCCCTGCTTGCAAGCGGTGAACTCATAGAGCTTACGGATTTACCCCCAGAAATTTCCGCCGGTACAGGTCAACAACCTGAAAGCCCGCTCCTCGTAGAAGGCTCCTGGGCTGAGGCGCTAGAATTTGGTCGGGCAGAGATTGGGCGGCGCTATCTCAACGCAGTGCTCAAAAATTTCGAGGGGAAAATATCAGAGGCGGCACAGCACGCCGGAATAGAACGCGAGAGCTTCTATCGACTCTTACGGAAACACGGCGTGGATGCGGCCGATTTTCGTAAAAGGCGTGATTCATCATCAGGCGAATGAGAACCTCGAAGCGCAATGAGTTTTCTCAGCAGCGCAAGGCACCCGCAAACTTGTAACTCACTGGGATACAAGGAAACCGAGCTAGATACCCATCGATTGGAGGCCCCCCTCCGTACTCCTATAAAATAGCCCTTCGGACGCATTCCCCGTATGGCACAAGTTCTGCAATAAGCACGAGCGTGCCCCCCCAACTCACCAGCCTAGTCCTTCTTGTCACTCTGACCTCTTGCGCGAGCACGATGGAGCAAAGTGTCAAAAACGACATAGCTGAACTACGCGAGAAACGGGAAGAATCTTCCCGCCCTCTAGCTCCTCAGGCCGTGGCCCCTCCTGCTCTCAAAGACACACCCGAAAGGTTGTCTCCTCAAGAGACCTCTAACAGCTCCTCAAAACAAGCTGTCACCATCCGTGAGGACAAGTTAAACGGCGATGGGCGCCTTCAAACCTATATCGCTCTGGCGATGCACGAAAGCCCACAACTGGCTGCAGCCTTCGAACGTTGGCAATCGAGTGTCTACCAAATTTCTCGCTCCAGGCGTCTGCCCGACCCCACCATTTCTTTTAGCTATTTCATTCAGTCGGTGGAGACTCGGGTCGGACCGCAACAGGCCAAACTGAGTCTGAAACAGTCATTCCCTTGGCCTACTAGGCTGAGCGCGGGGGCAGACGCAGCGTCAGCTCAAGCCCGCGCTTATCAAAAGCGATTCGACGCTTTGGCTCTGGCTATCGAGGAACGCATTGCTGCCATCTATTGGAATCTGTGGTTAATTCGCGAAACACGTGACATCCATTCTGCGCACTTAGAAGTCGTTCGCTCTTTGTCCCAATCTGTATTGGCACGGGTCGCGACTGGCTCGACTACATTAGCGGACCAACAGCAGGTAGATCTCACGGCTGCACGCCTCGAAGATATGTTGCGAAGTATGGACGAAAACGAAACGACTGCAATCGCACAGCTGCGGGCCGCAATTGGCCTGCAAAATCGCCAAGCAATGGGCACAAGTGACGATCCTCCTCCTAGCGTTTTTCCCGCTCAGACCGATGAAGAGCTACGTAACGACGCACTCAATCACCCGCTAATTTCTTCCCATGCCTACCTGGCACAGGCCAACGACGACCGAGCTCGGGCTGAGTCAGCAACCGGCATGCCTACGTTCACAATTGGTGCAGACTGGATTCTCACGGGAAAAACAAATATTGCGACTGTCGCCGACGACGGTAAGGACGCTGTGATTGTCGGAGCGGGCATGAGCATCCCCCTTTGGCAAGGCAGTTATCAAGATAGCGTCGACGCGGCCCAGTCTGCTGCGAGCGCACAAAGAGCCGAGGCGCAAAACGCAAAAAACTCCGCTCTCGCGGAGGTCGATTCGAGCTTGGCAGCGGTTCGTAATGCCATACGCCGCGTAGACCTCTATCAAAACACTCTGGTTCCCCAGGCGGACTCCGCGTACACATCGGTACTGGGCGCCTACGCTACAGGTCGAGGAACAGTCGCTCAAACTCTCCTAGCGCAGCGAGATCTCTTGGAACTACGCGGTGAACTTGAACGGGCCCGCGCCGATTACGGGATAAGTTGGGCCCGCCTAGAACAAGTCGTTGGACACGATATCGATGGGGCTCAAGAGCGCCCGTCCGAGAAAAGCTTAGGAAAAAAAGATGACAATTGATTCGAATGAGGGAGCCGACACCGTGACTCACGAAGAAAACAATTCGCGCAGCGAGGAGAAAAAAAGGAATTTCTCATTCTCTGGAATTTTCTCCAAAGCCACGCTCGTTCAGTACCTACCTCACGCAAGACTTTTGGGCATCGGGTTCTTGGCCGGGGCTCTCGTCTTAGGATTGACCTCCGGTGAAACCGAAAGCCCACCAAAGCACGATATGAGCGCCATGGCGGGTGCAAAAGATGCCCCCCCCTCAGGCGAAGGCGCAGCCAGTCAATGGACCTGCTCGATGCATCCTCAGATTCAAAGAGGCGAGCCCGGCTCATGCCCGATTTGCGGAATGGATCTCATTAAAGTCCAGGGTAATGACGCCGCTGAAGACGACGGACCCAGAAAGATAACGCTGTCAAAGCGCGCTCAGGTACTGGCAAAGTTGCGTACGACGACCGTCCAACGCAACGGACAATCGGCCGGTGAACTAAGGCTTTTGGGACGAGTTGAACCCAACGAAAAAACACTTAAAATGGTGACGGCCTGGACAGGTGGACGTATCGATAGGCTCTACGTGAACACAACGGGAGAGCAGGTACGCGGAGGGCAAGTCATAGCTACCCTTTACAGTCCTGAGATCTTCGCAGCCCACCAAGACTTACTGAGTGCCTCCGCCCAGGTAAAACGTATGTCTTCGGCGGTAGAATCTTCGCGCCTCGCGGCTGGAGCGGCACGCGATGCTGCCCGACAACGCCTCAGTCTACTGGGCGTTCCTGACAGCGAGCTCGCTCGAATGGAGAACCAAAAGAAACCCACTACCGCCGTTCCTATTAGAACGCCTTTTGGTGGAACCGTCATGGAGCGCTTCGCGACCGAAGGCAGCTACGTGACGACAGGGGCGCGCCTCTACAGCATAGCGAAACTTAGCACGCTTTGGATACAATTAGACGCCTATGAGAGCGACATTCCCCTGCTCAAGCTCGAGCAAAACGTACGTGTCGAGGTCGATGCCTTTCCAGGCGAAAACTTCGAAGGTGAAATTACTTTCATTGACCCCACTCTCGATCCTCGGAAGCGTACTTCGCGAGTGCGAGTTGAAGTTGACAACAAGGACGGGCGCCTACGTCCCGGCATGTTCGCCCAAGCTATTGTAGCCGCAGAGACCGAAAAAGCAGACAATGCCCCCCTTGTAATTCCAGCTTCGGCACCACTATTCACAGGGCGCCGTGCGGTAGTTTACGTCGAAGTCACTCACGCAGAACGCACAACCTATGAAGCACGCACCGTGCGCCTAGGACCACGCCTGGGCAACTTCTACCCAGTAGTCGCGGGTCTGTCCGAAGGTGAGCGAATTGTCCAGCGTGGCGCTTTTGCTCTCGACGCAGATTTACAAATTCGCGGAGGTAAAAGCATGATGGCCTCCCCTGACGACCAGCAAGCGGGCCAGTGGGACAATGTCGTACACGTTCCCCGAGCCGACTTAAAAAGTCTAGCGCCCGTATTCAAAGAGTACCTCAACATTCAACAAGCTCTTGGCTCCGACGACCTCAAGAAGTCCCAAAAAGCTGCCAATGAATTAAAGACCAGTCTCAAGAAAGTAAAGTTCAGCGAGCCTCCTCAAGGCGAAAGAATGTGGAAAACCCATTCTCCTATGCTCGACTCCCATAGCACTCACATAATAAAATCCACCTCCATCGAAGAGGCGCGTGCTGGTTTCGAGGGCCTGAGCGGAAGTATTATTATGCTTCTTCGTAGAGTTGGGAATCCTCTAAAAGAAACGCTTTTTCAGGCATTTTGCCCCATGGCGGCCGGGAGCCGCGGAGCTTCTTGGGTTCAGGTGGGCGAAAAAGTTTTTAACCCCTACTTTGGCTCGTCCATGCTCGATTGCGGAGAAGTTACGCGAAGCGTCGACCCAGGGGGCCATTTAAGTAGCCCCGATCCAAGTGACTCAGCCGCGCCCAGCAAGACCCCTGCCGGAGGACATAACCATTGACTTCTCAAGACCTCAATCAAGAGGAACCACCACAAGGAGGGTGGGAGGCACTCATTGGCTGGTTTATCGGCAACAAGCTGATTGTATTTGTTCTGGCCACAATGCTGGTGGCGGGGGGCGTGTACGTCTCTCCATTTAATTGGGAGACGGGCTCCTTTCCCAGAGATCCTGTCCCGGTAGATGCCCTCCCCGATATTGGAGAAAATCAGCAAATCGTCTTCACCAAGTGGAATGGGCGTTCCCCCCGCGATGTTGAAGACCAAATCACCTATCCACTCACGACTGCCCTCCTCGGAATTCCGGGAGTTCGAACCGTGCGGAGTACGTCTGCTTTCGGGTTCTCGACCATCTATGTAATTTTTGGGGATGACGTTGAATTTTATTGGTCTAGATCGCGAGTTCTAGAAAAGCTGGCCTCCCTCCCACCGGGCACAGTGCCTGACGGCGTAATACCCACCCTTGGCCCCGACGCGACCGCCTTGGGACAAATTTTCTGGTACACCCTGGAAGGACAGAATAAGAAAGGCGAGGCGGTTGGAGGATGGGACCCTGACGAACTACGCAGCATTCAAGACTGGATAGTTCGCTACTCCCTGCAATCGGTATCCGGCGTCAGCGAAGTTGCCTCCATCGGGGGATTCATTCGTGAGTACCAAGTGGATGTAGATCCTGATGCAATGCGAGCCCATGGGGTCACTTTGGCGCAAGTTGCGTCTGCTGTGCGCAGGTCCAACTTGGACGTTGGCGCGCGAACCCTCGAAATCAACAGCGTTGAGTACATGGTACGAGGGCTTGGTTTCGTCGAGACCTTAGAGGATCTTGAGTCCACCGTCGTCGTGGCGCGAGAAGATACGCCGATTCGAGTCCGCGATGTGGCACGGGTCCAACTTGGCCCGGCCCTTCGTCGAGGCACTCTCGACGATGAGGGGGCGCCAGCGGTAGGAGGCGTGGTTGTAGCCCGCTTCATGGAAAACCCCTTGGCCGTTATTCAGGGGGTCAAAAAGAGAATAGCCAATATTCAAGCGGGCTTGCCACGAAGAACCCTCGAAGATGGCACGGTGAGCCAAGTCACAATCGTGCCTTTTTACGATAGAACAACGCTGATCAACGAAACCCTCGACACCCTCTCGACGTCTCTATTTGAAGAGATTCTTATCACCATCATCGTGGTGTTGATCATGCTGCGCAATCTGCGTAGCTCTTTGCTCATCTCGGCCATGCTTCCTCTCGGAGTACTCGCAACCTTCGTCGTGATGAAGTTAACTGGTGTTGACGCGAACATAATGGCGTTAGGAGGTATCGCTATTGCCATCGGCACCATGGTCGATATTAGCATTGTGTTCGTCGAGAATATGAATCAGCATCTGGACTCCGCCGGACCAGATGCGAATCGCGCGGTAGTTGTGCGCCGGGCAACCGCAGAAGTAGCCCCAGCCGTCATGACCTCCGTTTTGACAACGGTGGTCAGCTTTCTCCCCGTTTTCGGTCTTTCTGCATCTGAGCTACGTCTCTTTGCCCCTCTTGCATTTACAAAAACCTTTGCAATGAGCGGCGCCCTTGTTTTGGCTGTGCTCATTCTGCCAGGCGCTGCTCTCATTGTGTTGCGCAAACACCCTCAGGCGCCGCGACACATAAAGACCGGCTGGAGACGACTTACAACTTCTGTGTTTCGAGTCGAGCACTTGAGAGACTGGCTCTTCTTTGCCCTGGGAATCTATGTTCTACGAGTCAGCATCCCAGGAGGAATGCTGGTCGCCGCCCTCGGTGCCTACCGCCTGGCACGCCCCCTCCTGACCAATCAAACGAGCGACCGCCTTTCTAGGGCTGAGAATATTCTCTCTGTCCTAGCTGTCACTCTTTTACTGGCCGAAGACTGGCTCCCTCTGGGTCAGGAGAAAGGGGTGCTCCTCAACGTTTTGTTCGTGGGGATGGTCCTCACGATGGTCATGGGAACCTTCCGCCTCTTTGAAGCGGCGTACCCCACCCTGCTGCGCTGGATCCTCCGCCATAAACTGCTCTTTTTGACAGCCCCGCTTGCCTTGGTCATTTTTGGAGCGATGGCGCTCTTGGGATCTGATAAAACCTTGGGTTTCTTGCCCACAGGAATTCGCGCCAGTGCACCTCTAGTAGCCCTAGCCGAGAAATTTCCAGGTATGGGTCGAGAGTATATGCCCCCCTTCGACGAGGGCTCCTATCTCTACATGCCGACGACCATGCCTCACGCGTCCATTGGAGAGGTGCAAAATATACTCTCGGATATGGATGCGGCTATTGCGCAGATCCCCGAAGTGGAGCGCGTGGTAGGAAAACTAGGACGCGCTGATACGGCGCTCGATCCAGCGCCTATATCGATGATTGAAACCGTCATTACCTACAAGCCTGAATACAAGGAGCTAGAGAACGGAAAAAAAGTACGCCAGTGGCGCGAAAGCATAAGAACAGCCGCCGATATTTGGGATGAAATTGTGAAAGCAGCCCAGCGTCCTGGTCTTACGAGCGCGCCGATGCTGATGCCCATCAATGCGCGTATCGTCATGCTGCAAAGCGGAATGCGCGCCCCCATGGGCATCAAAGTGCATGGGCCGACCCTCGAATCTATCGAAAAATTTGGCATGGGCCTTGAGCGCGTTCTCAAAGGAGTCCCATCGATTCGCCCTGAAACGGTATTTGCCGACCGAGTAGTAGGAAAACCCTATCTGGAGATCGATATCAAGCGAGAAGCTATCGGCCGATTTGGACTGACCATCGTGGACGTACAGGATGTGTTGCAAGTCGCGTTGGGAGGCATGACTCTTACTCGTACGGTGGAGGGCAGAGAGCGATACCCCATTCGCGTGCGCTACATGCGCGAAGACAGAGACAGCCTTGAAGCATTGGACCGCATCTTTATACCAACAAAATCTGGAGCCCAGATCCCTCTCACTCAACTGGCTGATATCCGCTATGTGCGCGGCCCCCAGGTTATCAAGTCAGAGGACACTTTCTTAACAAGCTATGTGCTCTTTGATAAAAAGGCGGAGCGCGCTGAGCTAGGCACTGTTGAAGAAGCTCAGGAAATAATTGATAGCAAAATCAAGAGTGGAGAACTGATTATCCCCGATGGGGTAAGCTTTGAGTTTGCCGGTAGCTACGAAAATCAGATCCGCAGTGAAAAGCGTCTGGGTGTTTTGGTCCCCATTGCCCTGGCTTTTGTCTTCATCCTCCTTTACCTGCAATTTCACCGTGTTGCGGTTACAGCGGTGATTTATAGCGGTGTTGCAGTCGCCGTCTCTGGGGGCTTCACCCTACTCTGGCTTTACTCACAACCATGGTTCTTGAATTTCACCCTCTTTGACACCTCCATGCGGGGGCTATTTCAGGTAGATACCATCAATATATCGGTTGCAGTCTGGATTGGCTTCATCGCTCTTATCGGTATTGCCACCGATGATGGCGTCGTTATTTCAACATACCTACAGCAAAGGTTTACCGAATCCCCACTCACCACCCTCGATGAGGTGCGCGAACGCACCCTCGATGCCGGAGTTCGGCGCGTCAGACCCTGCTTGATGACCACAGCGACCACTATACTCGCATTGCTTCCGGTCATCACTTCTCAAGGACGCGGCTCCGACATCATGGTGCCCATGGCTCTGCCCTCCGTAGGAGGCATGCTCATTGAACTCATGACGCTCTTTGTTGTCCCTGTTCTGTTTTGCTCTATCGAAGAATGGAAGTTCAAACACCCCACTCCTTCTGACCCCGACGTACCACCGGTACAATCCCTCAAACGGCCCGGCCACGAGCGAGAAATTTCAGGAGATTTCGAGAGCCCGAACGGGGCACCCGCCTAAGTTCATTGGGCAGCCCCAATGGAGCACCCACCTCGGATTTTGCATTGCTCTTCTACTTGGCAACTTTCAGCAAATGCCAAATACCAACTGCAGCAAGAAGAGCCAAATTGGCGAAAAGAAGAGGCGCGAAAATCGGCGCGCCGTGCACAAAATCGTCAAAGTTAAGAATCCCTGCACTGGAGATGTCAGCAACCAGGTGAAGGTAAAGGCCCAACCCCGCCACCAATACCTGAACGCCCATGAGAGCTAAACAGAGGCGAAGGAAGGAGCGCTCGACGATTTCAAAACAGGCAACGCTCAGAAAACCGATGGCTCCCGCTGCTGCCACAACGGGAATCCACTCGGTGAGGTGAAAAAAACCGTTTTGTGCATGATCAGCCAAGGCGAGGGCTAAATTTCCAACCGACCCGGCCAAGGCAAGTAAAATGACCCACCGACCCCAGTCACGGCTCTCCAGATCGTGCAAGCGATTGAGCAAAATGAGTAACCCTATTCCGGCATATGCCAAGGGCGCTGCAAAGGGTGCAGTATAAACCAAATTCATCAACGATTGCTCACGAAAGAACGTGCTTTCCAAGTGGAATAGAAACCCTAACAAACCGACCAAAAGGGCGCCTGCGCCCACGAGGACTCCTAAGAGCCAATCTGCTCCCTGGGTAAATCTTCCGGTCCAAGCCCCCCGCAAAAGAAGCAAAGGAGCAAGGGTGGAGAAAACCACTGGAATCCATTCGGCGCCATGGGCAAAGTCGTTGATGAGGTGAGCGATATATACGTCGAGAGCAAGGAACGCCAGGTTACCCAACGCAAAGATCTCAACCAACCACGCGCGACAAGGAACTCTCGAAGATCGAGTCATCTACTCCACCTCCTGAGAATCCTTCTTCGGCGCTTTTACACCGGCAGACTCCCCAACTTTTTCCTTATCTTGCTCAATAGAACCCTTGTCTTTCATTCTGCGCTCCTCTTTCGAAAGAGGGCCACGCTCTCGAAGAACCTCTACCTCATGCTCCATCTCGATCAGCATCAAGAGAAGCTCGTAGTTGCCGTGCCATTGAACGAAGTCAGCTCCCCCCATGAACGCGCCATGCTTCGCGGTACGTCCGAAGTAGTGCCAGTAGTCAAACTCTTTAAATTCCAAAGGCTCGTCAAAAGGTATTTCCGTGAGGAGATTTTCTTTACGTGCCTCAGCCATCAATGCCTTCATTTTACCAACTTTTTCATTGGTCGATTGAACGATTGACTCCGCCGCCACAAAAAACTCATCAATTTGCTTTGAGGTATGGCACTTCAAGCAAACCTCTTTCATCTCCGTTTGCCCACGTTCATATCCGGGGCGTTTCTTAGAGACAGGTGCAAAAAGGTACCAAGAAAGACGCTCGGTTGTGTCATGGGTAACCTTCATTCCTTCGAGACCACTCATATGGCAGGTCGCACAAGTAGGAACAGGCATGTCCTTTGTGGTCAATGTCTTAGGATCCGCAGATAGATCCATCGACGAACGTTGGGCCGCAAAAAGCGCCCCATGCTTCGACTCGTTGTAAATCTCCAGTTGAGAATGGTCTGGTCCCATATGACACTGCCCGCAGGTACTTGGCATGCGAGCAAGCTCCACCGACGCCGAGTGCCGAGAATGACAATCGGTGCACGATCCCAAGGACCCATCCTGATTCGGTTTGCCAATCTTATGACAACCATTGCAGCCTACCGCCCGAGAAGAGTCCCCCTCCAGCAACGCAAGCTTGTTCGGACCACGATTCATCGCCGCTTCGTGGTATTTTGCGGCATGAGAGTATTGTTCGTCAGTAAATGCCTCACGCCCAGCGACGGCGGCCCAAGCAGGAGCGGCATGGCGGCTGCGCGCAAATTGCTCATACTGAGTGGAATGACACGATGCACAGTTCTTTGAAGTCATCTCAGTGCTTATCTGAAACCCCTTATGATCCATCTCCTCTTGCCCGCTCTGCGCCTTATGACAATCTAGGCAATTTACTCCCGATTTTGCGTGGGTACTACTCTCAAATTGGTGCACAACACTTGAGGTCACATTTCTATGACACGACGCACATTTACCGCTCGCCTTCACCAGTTCAGCCGTTGGCTGCGAAGTTTGTTCCGCAGGGCGCTGGGAATTCAAAATCCACGCGGCCGCCACCAGACCAAACGAAATGGTCACTGCTATAAATACGTTTCGAAAGTTCATTTTTGGGTCCGTCTCCTACCAATGGCGAGGGTGGACCCGTCAATGACCAAGCTCAAGAGGAGAGCTTACTCTTTTAACGGAATATTATGCGCTACGTGTTTTTCTCGAGCGTTCAAGACGCCCAGCGCCCCTACAAACGCAAAGATTGCGGCAAGAAGAGCCTAGGCGGCGACGGTCTCCCCTTCCTCTGCATCTTCTTCGACGGCCTCAGGAATACCTCCAAGCCAACTGTAGACGACTGGCAAGACGAAGAGCGTCAATATAGTAGCAGTTACTAACCCACCAATAACTACAGTCGCCAGGGGTTGCTGCACCTCGGCCCCCGCACTGCTCGAAATTGCCATGGGCAGAAAGCCAATACCGTCAGTCAGCGCAGTCATGAGAACGGCGCGCAATCGTAATTTTGCCCCTTTCTCTGTTGCATCGTAGAGCCCCATACCTTCGCGCTGTAAATCGCGAATATAGGAAATCATCACCACGCCGTTCATTACGGCAATACCCGATAAGGCAATGAAACCCACGGCGGCAGAGATAGAAAATGGCATTCCGCGTAGCCACAAAGCAATCACCCCTCCGACTGCTGCCATCGGTATGTTTAAGTAGATGATCATAGCCGGTCGGGCAGAGCCAAACGTAGTATAAAGGAGCAAAAAGATAAGCAAAAGAGCCCCGGGCACTGCAAGCGCCAAGCGAGAAGAAGCTTTTTCTAGATTCTCGAATTGCCCTCCCCATGTCACAAAGTAGCCCGGAGGCAACTGGGCCTTCTCTTTTACCTGTTTTTGAGCGTCAGCCACAAAACTAGCCAAATCTCGACCACGCACATTGAGTTGTAATGTTCTTCTGCGCTGAGCATTCTCTCGGCTCACTACCGCCGGTCCTTCGTCCAGAAAGAGCTTAGCGACTTGATTCAAAGGCACGCGCCCTCCTCCCGGTGACGTCACCAGCAGACGTCCAATTTGCTCCGGAGTTTTTCTAGAGTCCTCCTGAATTCGAACCTGCAGCGTGTAACGCTGCTGGCCTTCAAATATTGTTCCTAATGGTTTGCCACCTATCGCCGCGACCGTGTCCAAAATTTCTGATGCATTGATTCCGTAACGAGCGGCTGCTTTTCTGTCGACAACAACTCGAAGGGACGGGAGACCGGCCACCTGATCGCCATTGACGTCCGCTGCACCCTGCACCCCTCGCAGCACACGCATGACTCGCTCGCCCGCTTCTTCCAACTCACCAAATTCTGGTCCGTAAAGATTCACCGCAACGTCCGAACGCACTCCGCTAATCAGCTCATTAGTCCGCAGCTCGATTGGTTGAGAAAACGAATAGTTTTGCCCTGGCACTTCTTCTTGAAGCAATTTTTCGATGGCTGCGACCAATTCTTGTTTGTTCTCGGCCTTCGTCCACTCTTCGATGGGATGCAACATTAAGTAGGTATCGGAAACCTCGACGCCCATAGGATCTGTGGCGATTTCGGCACGCCCTGTGCGGGAAATCACCGTATCAATTTCGTCTGGAAAACCTTGCATCAACGCCTTCTCCACCCGAGTAGAGGCGCGCACAGACTCTTCACTCGAAACCGAAGGTGGACGAACGGATTGCATTGCAATTGCCCCCTCATCGAGAGTGGGAATGAACTCGGCGCCCATAGTTGAGGCCACCCAGACTCCCAAACAGAGGATTCCTGCAACGCTCAGCAACGTAACCTTGCGCATCTTCATCGCCAGGTTGAGAAGCGGCTCGTAGAGTTGCCTCGAGACTCTCGCTAAATAAGGCTCCTTCTCAGAAAGACCATTGGCATAAATCCAGGTCGCTACAGAAGGCACAAATGTGACGGCCATCACAAGAGCCGCGGCCAATGCAGAAAGAACGGCAATGGCCATCGGAACAAACATTTTTCCCTCGATGCCCTGCAACGAAAGAATAGGCACGTAAACGATCATGATGATAGCCGTGCCAAAGAGAACAGGTCGAATGACTTGAATGGACGCAGCTCGCACTACTTTATTCACGCCTCTTCCCTTAACGCCCGTCTCTGAGATGCGGCGCGTTACGTTTTCGATAACAACGATGCCACCATCAATGATCAATCCGAAGTCTAGGGCGCCCAGGCTCATCAAGTTTCCTGAAACTCCAAAGAATTTCATAGAAATCAAGGTAACCAACAAGGATACAGGAATGATAGCGGCAATGAGCAATCCGCCACGAATATTGCCGAGCATCAAAAGAAGAACGACAATTACAAGAACGCCCCCCTCGATCAGATTGGTAGCAACCGTACGAATCGTACGATTCACCAACTCGGATCTATCATAGTAGGTCTCGATCTTAACCCCCGGCGGAAGCCCCAATGAAAGTTCGTCTAGCTTCTTCTTTACAGCAGCCGATACGACCCCCGCATTGGCCCCCATCAACATCATCACTGATGCGGTAACAGCTTCGCCGCGACCATCACGGGTCACAGCTCCCTGACGTAACATCGGAGCAAAGGCCACCTTTGCCACGTCACGCACGAATATAGCGGTCCCGTCGCGCCGAGTAGCAACGCGCACGTTGCGTACATCATCGAGAGAGCGCAAGAGCCCCTCCCCTCGAATAACTCGTTGCTCTCCTCCGCGCACGATATAACCACCGCCCTCGTTGGCGTTATTGTTCTCGAGGGCTTCAAATAAATCACCGAGCCCCAGCCCCAAAGCAGTAAGACGATTGGGATCAACCTGCACCTCGTAGGTCTTGAGCTCCCCGCCAAATGCATTGACCTCGACGACTCCCGGTAAGGGGCGCAGCTGCAGAGCGACAAACCAATCTAAAATGGAGCGCAACTCCATCAGCGTATAACAATCCTCCGCATCAGGCGCGCCCCGCTCGCAAGGTTTGTCCGCCCGCACCTCAAATTGGTAAATTTCCCCTAACCCGGTCGATATCGGGCCCATCTCTGGCGTTCCGTAGCCAGAGGGAATCGCCTCCCGAGCATCAGAAAGTCTCTCGGAAACCATCTGGCGCGCAAAATAGATATCCGTGCCTTCCTCGAAAACGACAGTTACAGCGGAAAGTCCAAAGCGAGAAAGGCTGCGAACCTCCTCCACATTGGGTAACCCACTCATCGCTATCTCCACCGGGGCAGTCACATATTGCTCGACTTCGACCGGAGCCAATGCTGGAGCATTGGTGAGAATCTGCACCTGAACGTTGGTTACATCCGGTACGGCGTCAATGGGCAGTAGCTTTGCGGCACGTACCCCAACGGCTCCTACAAGAAGAACCGCAAAGATCACTAAAAAGCGCTGTTGAATACAGAAAGAAACTAATGACTTCATTTCTACAACCTCAGTGTGCGTGGCCGTGACCCAATTGTCCGCGAACCATTTCGCTCTTCAAGACAAAGCCACCTTCAACCACAACGGGGCTCTCGGCTTTCAGCCCATTGAGAACCTCTACCTGTAAGGAGTTCTCCCGGCCCAGGGTGATAGTTTGCGCGCGAAACTCACCTTCTTCATCGCCGGGAACAAATACAATACTTCTTCCCTCTAGGGTCTGCACTGCGCTCAGGGGAACAATGACTCCCGCCTGAGCAGATTCCCCCGGTAAAAGACGTAGAGACCCAAAAAGTCCCGGTCGAAGATGCCCTTCGCTATTGTCGATTTCTACGCGAATTGGCAACGTACGAGTTTGTTCGTTCACCGTAGCGCCAATATAATCGACTTTTCCACTCCAACTTCTACTGGGATAGGCCGTGAGCGTAAGGTTTGCCTTCATATCCTTCACAACCCGCGAGAGTTGTCGCTCGTAGGCCTGACCAATAACCCACACTAACGACGTATCGGCTATTACAAAAAGGGCGTCACCTGGTGATACGTTCTCCCCTTGGGTGGCGTGGCGCTGCACCAGCGTTCCTCCAATTGGGCTAACAAGTAACATGTCGGGGCCCGATCCTCCGCGTGCCCCAAAAACGCGCAAGCGTGATAGAGCCGCATTTTTTTCGGCTGCAGCCTGATCATACGCCAGTTTCGCATTGAGGTAGGTTCGCTCGGAGCTAATACCGTCCTTGCGGAGCTTCTCCTGGCGCTCAAGAGTTTGTTTGGCCACAGCGCGCAATGCCGTTGTACGATTGAGTTCAGCCCGCGCTTGACCCAGGCTCACGCTGCGCAAAGTGGCTAGTGCCTGGCCCTCTTTCACCTCGTCACCGATGCTCACTTGAATACTCAAGAGCTGACCGTCAACCAAAGGACTCACATGTGCTACGTGATCGGGTGGCAACTGTACCTCAGCAGGAACCTCCAAGGCGTCTTTTAGAATTCCCGAAAGGGACTTTCTAACGACAACGACACCTTTTGAGAGGGCTACCTTGGAGATATGAACGACATTTTCTTCGGCGTCATGATCTCCCGCTTTCTCGTCATGCCCCGCATGCTCGTCGTCATGGTCCTCATGATCTGCATGGTCCCCTTCTTCATCCTCATCATGCTCCTCATGCCCCGCATGCTCATCGTCACGAGAGGGTTGAGACTTTTTAGAATCACAAGCGAGCAGAAGAGCTGCTACGGCAAATAGAGTAATGAATTTCATTTTTCTTCCTTCGGATGTGCGAGAAAGTCTACGCCGACAAATCCTTCGAGGGTTGCGGCGGCTTTGTAATACGAAATGCGTGCGTCGACATATTGTCGACTTGCACCAAGCAGGCGGGCTCTAGTTTGAGAAACTTGAAGCAAGTCCACCTCTCCAAGTTCAAAGGCTCGCTGCAAGAGAGCCAGGTTCTTCTCCAATTGAGGAATGACACTTTTATCATAAAGTGCCACTCTATCGGCCGCTGCATTGAGCGCAACGAGTGCTTGCCCCAGCTCGCTCTTGAGGCGAATGACAGTTTGGGACTCTTGATTCTTTGCAACCTGCACCAATGCCTGCGCCCGAGCCACCCCCCCTTGATTTCTCTGCCAAAGAGGAATGGGTACGCTCAAATTGAAGAGCAAGATCTCCGCTCCCGGTTGATTTGCTAGGCTAGGTTCCTGACCGTAGCTCACGCCCACCGTGGGCTTAGGCCACACCTTGCGCTGCTCAAGTTGAAGAAGTGAGTTACTCGCCACCAGGGCATCTCGCCGTGTTTTTAGCGAGGGATGAGATTTACTCATCAACTCAAGAAGGGATGCAAGTCTCGGCGCTCGACGAGTCACCGGCAAGGAACCCTCAAGCCTCAAAGGACGAGTAGAGGACCACCCAATAGACGCCTGCAACTGAGTATCCAGCACGTCTTGTGCTTGGACGGCCTCAATCAGTAAAGCTCTGGTTTGGGCAAGCTCTGCGTCCGCCACCAAAAGAGTAATAGGAGCCATCTCACCGGCTTCGATTTGCCGAGTCGCAATGTTTTGCAACGACTCCGAAAATGCAACAAATCGCTCGGCCTGGGCTCTCCTCTCTTTGGCCATGAGTAACTCGTTAAAAAGACGATGCACTTCGACATGCACAAGCCAAGAAGCCTCCTGAGCCGCAGATGCATTCATGCGAACCTGCGCGCGGGCGGCATCTTTTCTAAGGCCACGAGCCCCAGATATTTCCAATTGTTGAGACAATGAGACTTCAAACTCAGTCCCCGAATTTCCCCCACTGCTTCTGCGCCCTAAACTGCCACTTACCACCGGGTTGGAAGGAAAGAATGGATTTGCGCCGGCCACTCTTGCCTCGGCAACATGAACACGTGCTTGAGCTGTGAGGAGCAAGGGGGAATGATTGGACGCATGTTCCAGCAAACTCTCTAGGCCAATGGAGCCAGCACCTGGCCCCTTGGCCCCCGCGGCACTCACTCCTAGAAAGAGGACGAGTAAACTCCTACTGACGATAGTAGAAAAGAATGGGTCTCGATTTTTTCTCATACGTAGCAACATCATTGAACGGAAGTTAAAGGCGAGAATGCATCCATCGCTCCACCTCAAGGTGAAACGAATCGAAAAACGCATCGGCGCCCCAATGGGGGGCTATCAGCGCACCGGCTAGGGCAAGAGCGAAAACGACATGTCCTCGACTGCGTATTGGATAGAACTCCCCCGCCATAAGAAGAGCCACTCGCAAACGTAGAGCAGAGGCGTCGCCGCCACTCAAACAGGAAATTCCACAGCTTAAAGCACCCTTGCACCTAAATTTTGCGGCATGCACAATACTTTGCGCAAGAGCCAAAGCCTCCCCACCTTT
This sequence comes from uncultured Polyangiaceae bacterium, assembly GCA_964459035.1. Lineage (GTDB taxonomy): Bacteria > Myxococcota_A > Polyangia > Polyangiales > Polyangiaceae > NIC37A-2. The sequence continues at coordinate 72,924 of CAYWLO010000013.1, forward strand.
TTGCACGGCCTCATTGTCGCATAAGGCTTCGCGTGCTTGGCGCCAGCGTAGAAACTCGGGCCAAAGGAGAAAAGCCAAGGGGTTGAGAGCAAAGGTGAACCGCACCCAGAAACAGCGAAAATTATCGAACCCATTGATATGAGCGCCTTCGTGCAGAAGGGCCGCTACCAACATGCTATCGTCAGCGCTTCGAACGAAACATGCGTCCAAATAACACCGTGGAAAAAACCAACCTGACGTAAAGATTGGTTCATCAGCGTGGTGGACAACCTGTATACGCAAAGGGCCCAAGACAGGATGAGAGCTTACTAGTGAAGCGATACGCTTCGTTAGTTCGTGCTCGATAGGAAGAGCCCGCAAAGAGAGGGTCGGCATCTCTCTTCTGGCTCGATGAATCGCCACAAGCATAAGCCCCATAGCCAACACAATCGATAGATAGAGGGCATCAAGACAGGTTTGCGCCCCCAATTGGTCTATAAGACAGGTTTCAATTACCCGTGATGACTCGCTTTGGTGCAGGGCAGACGAAAGGAGCCAAAGCAAAGGAAGGGCGGATGGTGCCATCAACAACACCAATACACCGGAGGAACCAAAGCGAGCCCAAACCTTTTCTTGACGACGTATCCAAGTGAGAGTCACTTTACTCATCAAAGTCAAAGCAGGGATCAATAACAAAAACACCAAACCAACGGCTGCCACAGGAAACGCTAGTTCATGCATTGTTCGCGTTCCTTCGTTGGCGAATGAGGTCCTCAAGGCGATCCAATTCGGTCTCGTCGGCTTCGGCGACTCTTTCGACAAGTAGGGCCACGGCGGCCTCTTTACCCATAGGAGGCAAGCTACTGAGTACATCACGAGTCATCGCTACCAAAAATTCGGAGCGGGTCATTGTAGGGCGGTAAAGATAGCGTCGCCCATCCTTCGTTCTATCGAGAAGCTCCTTGTCAAAGAGACGCGATATTGTGGTCATCACAGTTGTATAGGCCACACTGCGCCGCGCCTCGAGAAGCACATGAACATCAGACACCGCAAATTCGGGCCATTGATTCGTCCATACTAGTTCCATGATCTCCGCCTCGAGATCAAAGAGAGAGGAGCGTAACCCCTCGTGTTCTGGTCGAATACGAATGCCCTTCATTTTGATATCCCTCGCCTACAGTCTCAAAGAGATATTTCATCTACGACCGGCAGTAGTAGTTGTCAAGGAATGAGACATACACCCGCAGAGAGCAATAGTTATTAATTCTTAGCTCATTGATGTTATAGGGACAGTAATCAAAGTCAAGAACTCCGTCAATTCATCGCAGTGTATGAAACTAGGTGCACTCCCCTGGCGTAGGAACAATTAGATGCTTCAGTGAATGAGCATCGGATCTCTCTTTGGATCCCCCGTTCCTGGCGCGCTCTTTGAGAGCTTTTACTCTTTTTTAAGAATCATTTCATGAAAAAACCGCATCTTTTTATCTCCGTTTGCGCCCTGGGTCTTACATTTGCTCTCTCCGCGTTTGCTTACCAGGGCTCAGGTTTTCCTCCCTCCTCTTCTGAAGCATCCGTTTTAGATACCAATGAAGGACACGGAGCCCTTTGCCAAGAAGCCCATGAGGAGGACACCGGTTCACCACTCACCGAGCAAACTGGCGTGCAAACCGTGACGATTGAAGTCGACGAAGTGAGCTGCGCTTCCTGCTCTCTCACGATTAGAAAATCGCTCAAAAAGCTGAGCGGCATTCAGAAGATTAGTAAGGGTAAGTCGAAGAAGCTTGTCGTGATCGAGTTCGAATCAGGCGAGGTAAAAGTTACGGCTATCCTCCATGCAATTGAAGAAGCTGGATTCAACGCGCGTATTGTCGGCAATTAAACGAACCACCTTGCCCCGAGACAGGGCAGCAACAAAATGTGGTTTTCGCTGCCCGACGCAAGGTATTGCGCGGAGGTTTCAAGACATTTTTGAGGGCAATCTCGCCTTCGGAGATCTCTTTGCCTCGCTGCGCGAAGCCGGAACCTCTGAGAAACTTTGCAGCTCGCGTACCACCTCAGTAACCATTTGACGCAACACAATGATCTGCGCTCGTGCCTTGGCCCAGTCCCCATCACCGGTCGAATGTTCTAATTCTGCCGCCTGTTCGGCAGCTCCGTTAGCACATACATTGCGCAAGGTCCCCTTGAGGGTGTGAGCTTCGGCTCCTTTCATAGGGGCGCCGGCCGCGGCAATTTGAGATTCGAGTTGGGCTAATAGGACCTGAGTGTCCCTTTCGAAAAGAGTAGAAATTTTAGCGAAAATCTGTGGAGTATCGCCAATTCGTCGGCGCAAAGCCGTAAAGTCTACGTAACCTTCCTTCCCTTGAGTGTCCCGACCCGGGGGAGTTGAGCTCGGTGTCGCTCTCGATAGACTCACGGAATCAGTATGCGCGTCAAGGACGTGAGCCAGGGAATTGAGGTCCAAGGGCTTGCATAGGTAATCGTCCATCCCAGCGAGCAAGCAGTCCTCTTTATCCCCCCGCATGGCCTGGGCTGTAAGTGCAACGACAGGCAGATGGCGCCCGGTGCTCTTCTCTTGCTCCCTCAAGAGGCGCACGGCCTCTTGTCCTCCCATCACAGGCATCTGTAAATCCATCAACACGAGATCGAATGATCGTTCTGATAGTCTATCAAGAGCCATGAGACCGTTTTCTACCAATTCAGCCTGGTGCCCCAGGCGCTCTAACATCAGCGAAACAACCTGTTGATTCGTCTCATTGTCCTCGGCCACTAAGATTCGTAGAGGTCGGCTCCTGAGCGCCTCTATGCCCTCGGATGGTTTCACCAATCTCGACCGTTTCGATAGAGGAGACATCGCCTCCTGCAATGCCTCATTTAATTCTTCTGGCAAAATGGGTTTGGACAAAAAGACGAGATCTTCAGCCCAACTTTCGCTTGCGCGATGGGCCGCCGGGGAGAGACAAATAACACCCAAGGGGCCATTGAGCGCCTCAAGTTGAGCAATGAACTTTTGGGCCCTCCTATCCCATGAGTAGAAGTCCAAAATCGCTACGGCAAACGCTCCCCCCTCCAATTTAAGTTTTCTGGCGTACTCTAGGGCATCCTGCTGTTCTTCGGCACACACGGCCGAGAAGCCCGCCCGATTGACCATGCTTCGGGTAACATCCAGGCTTTTGGCGTTCGGCTCCATGACCAAAACCTGACGATCATTGGACCAGGCACCGCCAAACACCGAGTCAGGAGCGGGAACATCTACCCCTCGGAGAGCCACCGTCACGTGAAAGCTTGACCCTTGCCCCGGCTCACTTTCTAGCCAGATCTCCCCCCCCATCAAGTCAACCAATTGAGAGCAAATAGCTAGTCCAAGCCCTGTCCCGCCGAAGCGCCGGGCAATGCCAGTGTCTTCTTGGGTGAAGGCACCAAATATCTTTTCTTGTTCGCTTTTTTCCACCCCTGGACCCGAGTCCACGACATTCAGATAAAGAGTAACAGGTTCGTTAGTGGCGCTGCTCCCGCAGGCAATGTCCACCAGCACCTCTCCTTCGGGGGTGAATTTCACGGCATTGCTCACCAAGTTGACCAATATTTGTTGTAGGCGGTATGGGTCGCCGAGTACCCTCTGAGGAGCATCAGAAGCCATTCGCAAAATCAGTTCAATGCCTTTTTCTCGCGCTATATGAGCAGGCCCCCTCAAACAAGTCGCCAACGTATCGTAGAGGTCAAATGCTACATTCTCTAGGGTGAGTCGCCGAGCCTCGCCACGAGAAAAGTCCAAAATATCGTTAATGAGGTAGAGCAAACTTTGCCCCGAGCGTTGAACCGCCAGCAGATAGGATCTTTGCTCACGAGTCAAAGTGGTCTGCAACACCATCTCAGTCATACCCAATACGCTATTCATTGGTGTACGAATCTCATGACTCATTTTCGCTAAAAAGTCGGCCTTGGCAGCAGTTGCTCGTTCTGCCGCATCTTTCGCGGAAATCAGCTCCTGGTTGCGTCGCCTACGCTCGGTAATATCGCTACCCACGACTAAGTAACCCGTCAAACGTTGATCGGGACCCACCATCTCGCTCACAGCCAACTCAACTGGCATATGTTCGCCATCTTTGCCAATATATGTCCACTCACCTCGCTCGGCCGTTTTTGACTTGGCTCCCTCCAGCAGAACACGCAAAAAGTGGTCAACACCGTCGCTCTCTTTTCGCTCCAAATCCAACTCGCGAGAGCGCGACATCAGCTCCTCCCTCACATGCAGAAGCTCGTGTACAGTTTGTCCGAGCACTTCATTCGCCTGATAGCCCAAGAGTTTTTCTGCACCCCGACTAAATTCACGAATGATACCCTCCTTAGAAGTAGCAATCACACTATAAGGAGCACTGTCCAGGATACTGCGTAATAAGATGCTTGTATTTTCGAGTTCTTCGACCGCCAAACGGCGAACAGTTATGTCTGTAAGAGTTCCGAGATACCCAATGACGCCGCCCTCATGGTCTCGCGTAACCCCCGCCTGCACCGAGCCCCAAACAACACTCCCCGCCTCGCTCAAGAGGCGAAACTCGCTCGAAAACTCCCTCCCCTCTCGCATCAATGCAGCCCACTCCGTCAGGGCTTGCTTCCGACTATCCGGGTGTAACGCGTCAAGCCAACCTGTGCCCATTGCAGCATGAGGTAGCTGACCTGTAAGTTCAGTCCAACGTTCGTTGATGTAGCGACAGGCCCCCAAAGCGTCAGTCTCAAAAATACCAATAGGAGCCTGCGCCAAGAGTTCTTGGAAACGTCGCTCCGAGCGAAGAAGCTGAGCCTCAGTTGCCTTGCGCGTCCTAATATCCGTAGCCTGTAGGGTATATCCCTGAACTTCACCGTCTTCATTGGTGATGACGGCAAATGTTGCGGAGACCCACACACCCTCTCCCGACTTATGACGAAACTGCACCTCGTCGTCACAAACTGGAATTTGTCGAGAGACAAGGAGAGAAAGCCCCTCTTTTACCGTTGCCCTGTCTTCAGAGAGAAGTAATTGGGAAATTGTGAGCCCGCTGATCTCCTCCAGTGAATATCCGCAAAGACGTCGTAGCGCGGGGTTCGCTCTGACTATTTTTCCACTGGGAGCGACCAGGGCCATCGAGACCGATGCAAAGTCAAAAAAGCCTCGTATTTGTAGTTCGCGCTCCCGAAGAACCTTCTCCGCCACCTCGCGCGCTGCTCCCGCTGCGTCCAATTGTTGGTCTTGGTGGGCCCGCTGAACGCAACTCCTAATAGAAGCCACCAAAGTCTCGCGAATTTCCTCCGCAGTGGAGAGATAATCAGCGGCTCCTAGGCGCATCACCTCGACCGCCTCGCGTGAATCCCGTGCTGTGCCCCAGACAATTACCGGCGTGGATCGTGCCCTTTCAATTATGCCTGAGAGCAGAGCGAGACTTTCCTCAGAACCGCCGTTTTGTGGCATCTCAAATAGGATGCAGTCAAAGTGTTCGACATTCAGTAGGTGGGAAAATTCTTCGTGATCCTCTGCAATGCGGGGCTGAAGAGGAGACGAAGAATTTTGGAGCTGCGTTTCGAGCAGACTTCTGTGTTGAGCTTCTATCGAGACTAGAAGACTCAGAGGATGTTGAGAAAACTTCGGTTCCATAAAGTAATAGCGTCGCGTTGAACTCGCCGACGAACCCGGCGATACGGTCCTCTGGCCCTTACCTATAAGACTAAGACTGCTGGGTAGTTTTAAGATGGCTCATTTATGTCATGCACTCCTCGATATGCCAGAAGTTCGCCCCCAGGCCTCTAGTCTCAACGAGAGTGGCCGTTCCTAGAGCAAGTATGGAGCTAAATGTGACCCGAAGGATACTCATCGTCGATGATGAGCCAGCCCTACGTAGTGGCATGGCGCGTTGTTGTAGAGGGTGGGGCTTCGAAGCGGATGTTGCGGCGAGTGCGGAGGAGGCTTTGGCCCTTCTTGACTCGACCACCTACGAGTACATTCTCACGGACCTGCACATGCCGGGTATTGGCGGGCAAACCCTTCTGGAGCGCCTAGCTCATGTATGTCCCGATACCCCATGTATTGTAGTAACCGGGGACGCGACTTACGGCAGTGAAGTGCGCGATAGACCCAACGTACTGCATTCGCTACAGAAGCCAGTTGCCCCTGATCTACTGCGAAAGATACTTCTGGAAGAGCCCCTTTCTCGTCCACCACGGCTGCAGTCCACAATAGCAAAGCGACCAAATTCGGCACCCGTTCGAGTACTTCTCGTGGAAGATAGCGCAACGGACGCTATGATCCTCGATTTGGCAATACAGGCTACGGGGTTTTGCGCCGCCACTCAAACGGCGAAGAGCGTTCGAGAAGCCCGAGCGCTCTTGCGTACCAATGAGTTCGATGTGGTCATCACCGACCTTCGTCTCCCCGATTCCGACGGTCTCAAAACGGTGCGTGAACTCCTAGCCGTCGCCTCATCGGTGCCCTTAGTGGTGGTCTCAGCAAACGACAACGACGCTCTTGCCGAGCAAGCCATTCAGACCGGAGCTCAGGACTATCTCGTCAAAGGCCAGTACGCCAGAGCAGCCTTAGGGCGTATTGTGCGTCATTCGGTAGAAAGAAAGAAGACTGAAGCCCGTTTACTGCGTCTCGCCATGCGCGATCAGCTCACGGGCCTAGTCAATCGTGTTTTCTTTAGAGAAAGAGTGGCCTCCGCTTTGGCAGGCGCTCGTCGCAACAACCGTCCTTTCGCTGTGATGTATGTCGACTTGGACGGCTTCAAAGGAATCAACGATTCCCTGGGCCATGATTCGGGCGATGCACTCATTCAGCAAGCTGCTGCACGCCTGCAAAAAGCCATGCGCGAAGAGGACACCGTTGCGCGTCTGGGCGGAGACGAGTTTGCCATTCTTATTGAGGACGCAAATTCACCCCAGGATGTTTTGCGCATAGCAGAGCGCTGCCGCCAGCAATTGGCCATACCCTTTGAGCTGGACTTGCAGGAGGCCACCATCTCCGGGAGCCTTGGTTTGGCGTTTTACCCCGAGGCGGGCAATTCTGTAGATTCCCTCTTGAGTGCTGCTGACGCTGCTATGTACCGGGCAAAGCACGCCGGTCGTGACGCAGTCTGCATCTTTAGTCCACAGATCCATGAGCAGTCCCTTGAACGCTATCGCATGGAACAACTGCTCAAGACGGCTATTTCCCGCAACGAATTTCATCTCGTTTACCAACCACAAATCGCTAGTGATGGATCCGTTGGCGGAGCCGAAGCGCTTCTGCGATGGAATATGGACAACAAGACCTTCGTTTCGCCAGGAGTCTTTATTCCTATCTTGGAAGAGTCTGGTCAAATATTGGACGTAGGTGCGTGGGTGCTCTCGGAAGCGTGCCGAGAATTTGCAGCCCTGAGGGACAAGGGCACTTTTTTGCCACGAGTCAGTGTCAATGTGAGCGGGCGCCAACTTGAACAAAATGACTTCGTCGAAAGTGTCGTAGCCGTCATCGAGCGCCATAAGATGGAGCCCCATCAATTGGAGCTCGAACTCACAGAGGCCATCCTTGTGAAAGATCCGAAACGAGCAGAGCGAATGCTCACGGCATTGCGTGACTTGGGGGTACGCCTCGCCCTCGACGACTTCGGCACAGGTTACTCATCCCTCAACTATCTGGATAGGTTTCCTGTAGACACCCTCAAGGTTGATCGTAGTTTCGTCACCAAAATGATGGATAGTGAACGCACTCTCGTACTCGCCGAAGCCATATTTAATCTCGGTAAAGGCCTGGGACTTGAAATTGTCGCGGAGGGAGTCGAAACCCAGGAACAATTGCAAATTGTAAGTGAGAAAGGTGCTGACTTGATTCAAGGCTATCTCACAGGCCGACCATGTAGCCCCGAGGAACTCAGCGAGCGTCTCCGTGCGCAAGCGGTGCCACACGATCTCTCCTCACCCCCACGCAGCGAAGCACCAGAAAACGAAAACGGTGAAGATCTAGGAGAGGCAGAGTCCGGCGCCGTCGAAGTCGCCTAGAGCGCCGACCGGTTTACCGGTTGTCGCGACCAGCTGGACATCTAGAGCGCCGACCGGTTTACCGGTTGTCGCGACCAGCTGGACATCTAGAGCGCCGA
>CAYWLO010000014.1:0-80106 GCA_964459035.1 uncultured Polyangiaceae bacterium
GCAAGCAACTTCTCTAAGTGATCGATATTGATCAGGTTTTCATGCGATTGCCCTAATCGATACCCCAGTAGGAAAAGACATCCCTCTCTCGCTGGCGACTCGACCTATGCCCTAAGTGTAATTTTCGCTTAATGCCGCCAAATTGCGCATTTTTGCCGTCTCGAATGAAAGGATTGAGCGAAAACGTATAGGCGCGAGGGCATGAAAGGGCCTACATTCACCATCCCAGACGGCGCTGCTGTCTGATGAGAATGAAATTTCTTGATTACGAGCCGGTCACTGGCTCAGCAGAGGCAATGTAAAATGCGATTGATTCAAAGTGGAACAGCAGTACTTTTGGCGGCAGCTTTTTCTATGGCCTGCGCCGCCGGCGTAGATGACAACCCCAACGGAACCAACAGCGGCGTCGGTACCGGGGCTCAAAACGGAGCGGGCCTGGGTACAGGCAGTACTGGTAACACCACAGGCGGTCTAGGAACCGGTTCAGGCGGAACGACAGGCGGCGGTCTAGGGACCGGTACCGGCGGAGCAATTGGTACCGCAACTGGTGGCGCAATTGGTACCGCAACTGGTGGCGCAATTGGTACCGCGACTGGCGGCGCAATTGGTACCGCGACTGGCGGCGGCACCACGGGCGGAGCTACTGGTGGGACCACAGGTGGAACAGGTGACACGAGTAAATGTGGAAGTACTGCAGCATTAGCCACTCCCCCTGCGGCGAGCTTCTGGGAGACTCAGGACGGAGATAAGCGATTGGACCTAGACCCGTCGACAGCTCCTGGTGGCCCGGTCGACCTCACAGTCGCTGGCGCTGGTAGCGACCCCTATATCGCCATCAGCTACACTCCTTGGGTAAAGACCGGCTCACGAGCTTGCGTCGATGTAAGTGCCTTCACCGGCGTAAAATTCGATCTTGAGACAAGCGGCACTGAAAAAATCTACTTCAAGGTCGGTGTCCCCGCAGCCGACACCGCCTATCCTTCAGTAGTGGTCTCACCTGGTGCAAATACTGTCCTCTTCACAAACCTCGGGACTGCAACTTGGGGTAGCATGGCCGCTTTTGATTCGGCAAAGGTTCAAAAGCTGATGTGGGTGATGGATCCAAACGTCGACGGAGACGGCAAAAAGGTGCCCATCGCCATCGGCACAACGTTGAAGGTCAGCAACGTGAGCTTCTACTAAAGAAAAATCACACGGCTCTCAAAGCACAGGCTTTGAGAATCTCCACCCTCTCTTGAATTCACTTCAAGCGGGGGTGTTCTTTTTTGTGCAGGCGCGGAGCGCCCTGTGTCCGCCGGCGCTCCGCCCCTGTGCATTCTTTCTATCTGCCGCGTTTCTTGTCTATTAACTCCATCACAGGCGCTATCTCTTTCGCCTGGGGGTAGCTCTTTTTAAGTTCCCTTAAAATGGCCATGGCCTCGGCCCAATCGCCTCGCTCATTTTGAGCAACTGCGTAAGCGTACCCGTAGGCGCGCCGCCAGCGCGGGGGCGCCTTTTCGTACGCCTCTTTTAGTAAAGGAAGCGCCTGAAGAACTTCTTTTTCTTGAGCAAGCCAGCGCCCCCTCACATAGAGCAACTCGGACTCTTTAGGAAATTTCTTGAGCGCTTGTGCCGCAAGGGCGCTGGCTATTGCTCCTTTGTCTTTAAAGAGCAGCGCCCTTACCCAATGCACATAAACCAAGGATGATTGAGGAAAGCGACGCCCTGCCTCATCAAATAAGTTGTAGGCGTGTTTCTCTTTCCCTCGGTATGCCTCTATGTCAGCCAGAAGGACCACGCCCTGCACTCCATCAGCTCGATATTGCGCCCCCGCCTTTGCCTCAAGCAAGGCACGCTCCATTGCCCCTTGAAATTTTGGTCCCATCTTCAAGTCCAATATTGAAACAAGCGCCGCAATGCGCACAGAGCGGACAGGATCGGTCAATAGTTCCCCCACAAATTGCTGGCGCTCATCGTTGCCTAGGCGCGAGCTAGCTTGCGCCGCGACTCTCCTCAAGAGAACATCGTCGCTCTTTTTGGCCAGAAAAAGCGCTTGTTTGAATTTTTTCTCCAAAGAATGCTCGTCAAGAAGCGCCCAACGCGCAAGGGCCGAAGCCCGGAGCAAAGGCGAGCGACTCTCGTCAAAAAATAGCTCCCCCAATAGAAGAGGAGCGCCAGCTAATCCCTGGGCGGCCGAACGAAAGGCAGGGGCCACACCGACAGGCATCTCGCCTCGCTCCTTGAATGCATGCTCTAGTACGCCTTGCGCCCAAGAGCTCCCTCGTTTCGCGTGGCATTGGTCGCATGGCTGGGGTCCACCACCATCAAGACTCAGATCGGGGCGAGGAATAGAAAAGCGATGATCGCGCCTTGGCACTAAACCAGAAGCACGACTTTTGGGCATATGACAATCTACGCACAGAGGCACCTCTTCTACGGAGTCACCATGAAGATGATGCCGCTCATTTTCGTATTTTTCTTCGTTATGACAAGAAGAGCAGAGCTCTTCTACAGGGTTGCGCAGTACACCCGAATGAGGATTGTGACAATCACTACATACCACCCCAGCGTGAGCCATTGAACTCTGCACAAACTCGCCCATCGTATGGGCTCCAGCTTTTCCTGATCCCTCGGGAGAATAGAGCGTCTCTTCAAGGAGAGAGAGGGCGTAGCGATCGTCAAATGCGTTTACGGTCGCTAAAACGAGAGAATCAATGATTGCCGGGACTGCTTTCTCTAGCTCTGGAGCAGGTCCCCAATCGATAGAATTGGAATGACAGGGAGCACAAGAAGCAATTTCGTCGGTTTTTTCCGGAGGAGCAGAACCCACACCTATCAGTCGAGCCGTATCGTCTTTTGCGGCGCGAAACCAACGACGACTATCGTGGGAGATCAGGGCAGTAGAAAAACCGAAAAACTCAATGTTTTCTGGCCATTTTTCGAGCTCTTGATATTTTTTAGCGAAGTGCACATGACGTGATGCCGGGCCATGACAAGCCTCACAAGAAACGTGTTTCTCTCCGATGGTCGTTTTATATGAATCACTCTTGAACTCGTAGTTTTTTTTGACGTTCGTCGAATGACAAGCAACACAACGAGATTTTTCGGACTCAACGCTGGTAAGAAAATGGGCGCTCCCCTCGAGCGCCTCTGTCTTTTTCTCCTGCAGCAAGTGGCTCTCGTCGTGGGGGCTGCCGCTATGCGCCTTCACTTGGTCTTCGTGACACGGAGTGCACGCCTCACGTCCCAGATAGTTCAGGTCCTCGATGCTTCCCACGCTTCCTAGCTCCTTTTTATCGCGTCGCACCTCCTGTTTGGGCTTCTTTTTGTCGCAGGCACCGACAGAAGTTAGGAGGGATCCCCCCAATATCAAGAGGCCAAAATGAGAAAGTCTACGACCAGTGAAAGAACTCATAAAACCACCAAAGAAATGAGCGTAATCAAGACAGAGCCCAATAGATTCAAGAGAATTCCCTTTTTTGCCATAAATCGAGGTTTTACTTGGCCAGAACCAAAGATGATAGCATTAGGAGCTGTAGCAACCGGTAACATAAAGGCGCAGCTAGCGCTCAAAGTGGCGGGTATCATTAGTTTTTCTGGGGGGATCTGCGCGGCAAGGGCAGTTGCACCCAAAATGGGCATCAAAAGAGCGGTGGTCGCGGTATTGCTTGTCACTTCTGTCAAAAAAGTCACGGCTAAACAAACACCAAGAATCATCAAAGGTTCGGGCGCCGCGGCCACAACCGAGAGCCCGCCCCCCAAAGACACTGAAAGGCCCGATTGCTTAAATCCGCTTGCTAGGGCCAAACCGCCCCCAAAAAGCAAAAGAATACCCCAAGGAATTTTCTCAGCCTCTTTCCAAGAGAGCAATCGTCCCCCTTGCCCGTCCGGAATCAAAAGCATCGCCAGAAGCCCCGCAAAAGCCACAGTCGCATCGCCCGCCCCCCTCGCCCCTACCAACTCGCTCCAACCGCCCCAGGGAGCTAAACGGGTAATCCATCCAAGGGCTGTGAGAGTAAACACAATAAGTACTCGCCGCTCCCGTGGACTCATTGCCCCCAGCTCCTCTAGGGGTTTTAGTTTCTCGTTTTTCAAAGAGCGCGAGAGAATAAAATAGGCCGCCGGCAACATGAAGAGCACAATCGGCAGACCAATGGTCATCCATTGAAAGAACGACCAAGCCGGCTGACCGAGTTCTTCGAAAGCGGCCATAAAAACCAGATTGGGGGGAGTGCCGATGGGGGTGCCAATTCCCCCAATACTCGCGGCGTAAGCTACCCCAACTAAGAGAACCTGCCGCACCTCGCGCAACTTTTCGCCCTCACTTGAAGCGAGAACAATGGGCAATAAAATGAGGGTTGTCGCCGTATTTGAAATCCACATACTGGCGAACGCCGCAGCCAACATGAAACCCATGAGCAGGCGATGGGCAGACACCGCGCGCCCACCGCTCACCAAACGAGCCATGCCCAGAGCGAGACGTCGATGAGCGCCGCAAGCCTCAATCGCCGCCGAAAGCATGAAGCCTGCCATCAGGAGAAGCACCAACGTGTGCCCGTAGGAGTGCGCTACTTCTTTATGAGTCACCACTCCAAAGAATGGAAAGAGGGCAAAGGGAATCAAAGAGGTGACGGCAATCGGGACAGGCTGGGCTATCCACCACACAGCGCATAAACCTGCCACCGCTGCAGTCGCTGACTGAGACTGGGGCAGCCCAAGAGTTTGGGTTAAAATATAGAGGCCGAGGGAGGTCCCCACCCCCAACCAAAAACTACCGCGCTGGTGTCCTGAGGATGATTGAGGGTTCGCTACAGCTTTTTGACTCATGAGTGCACGCGCTTAAAAGCCTACAACAACCAGCCGCGCTAGCCCAAAGAAGTGTTTTGGAAGGAAAAAACGGACAAATGAGGCTCTTTCGTTGGAAATAGACTGCGCTCTGCACTAAGTATCCGGCACAATGCCGACGATAGAATTCGAAGGATCCGGTCTTGCCGGTGAGAAAACCGCCGAAGCACCCACCGGGGGCGACCTGCTGGATATTTGCGATAGTGTCCTAGCCCCGGTTGCATTCTCGTGTCGCTCAGCGAGCTGTGGCACATGCCATATCCAAATCTTGGAGGGCAAAGAGCTCCTCGAAGCACCTAACGAAGAAGAAGAAGACTTATTGGACCTTCTCGATGAGGTAGAAAATGGTCGCCTAGCCTGCCAAGCCCGTGTGAAACCTGGACCCGGCCTCATTAGGATTCGCCCAGTCAACGGCTGAAGCCCCCGGCTACTCCTCAAGGTGTCAAGTGCTTTAACTGATGGTAGCAAGATGAGCTGCGCCCACCAGCCCGGCCTCGGGGCCCAACTCACTGACAACAAGGGGTACTTCGGCCAAAGGCTCAGCGTAACAATACTTACGTAGGGCAGCCCGAATTGATGGCTCGATGAGATCGAACGATCTAGAAATTCCTCCGGTGAAAATGAGAGCATTCAGGTCGAGAGTATTCTGAATATTCGAGAGTCCCTTTCCAAGGGCGTCTCCCATCATTTCAAAGGTGGCGATACCAGCGGCCTCTCCACGGCGCGCGCTGTCGGCAATGAGCTTCACCTCGGTCACCTTCTCGCCCCCGGCTTCTTGGTACTTTCTCAAGAGCCCGGCGGTACCGCAAAAAGTCTCCATGCAACCAGTTTTTCCGCAGCCGCACAGGGGAAGGTCTTTGTTTGTATCCACCTTGATATGACCAATCTCACCGGCAAAACCATTGGCTCCAGGGTAGACCTTACCACCAATCACTAACCCTCCTCCGACTCCGGTGCCAAGGGTGACAATGAGAAACGAAGGATAGCGTGTACCATGGCCGGCTAGGTACTCTCCCAGGGCAGCGGTGGTCGCATCATTTTCTACCGCCACGGGGCAACCCAAGCGATCGCTCAACCCCTGGGCGAGACGCACGCCCTTAAATCCTGGCACATTCGCAAGTCCCCAGCAGCGACCGCTCGCATCAACCTCCCCAGGAATCGCCACTCCGACACTTTGCGGCTGAGACTCAAGACTTTTGACCAACTCGGCAATGGCGTCCAGCACATCCTCGGCAGAGCCGGTTCGCGGAGTAGGACACTCGACCGAACGAAGTATTTTTCCGTCCTGGACGATGCCTGCCTGGATCCCAGTTCCACCAAAGTCAACACCTATCATCTGACGTCTATCTTCGCTCGCGCTCTTGATGTCAAGGGGTGAGTCTCAAGAGCCAGACCAAGAGTTTACGCCCACTCCCGGCCGGCGAACCAATCTATTCACCCCAACCAGTTTCGCCTTTGAACGCCTTAAAATGGCACAGACAGGCTCCCCCGGAAAACCCAAAAAAACTATCGCACAAATGACTGCATGAGCCCATGTTACCTGACGTTCGGGTGAGCTAGATCTACTGAGAGCGATCGACGCTTTAGGAATATCAAAATGACCATCTCTCAGACTGCCCTTCCTTTCCTCCTCACAGTGCTCTTGACCGCTGGTTGCGGCAAAGATCGACCCGCCGGCGATGCGGGCAATAGTACCGGCAATAGCGATGGCAATAGCAATGGCCGGCCCAATTCCGATACGGATCCGGTCATCATTAGCAACACGGTACGTTCCAGCGGGAATTGGTCTGACGCAAAAGTTTGGTCATCTGGTACGGTGCCCGCGGCAGGAGACTTCATTCTCATCCCCAAGAAGAGCGAAATCACTCTCGATGTCTCCACCGAGGCCCTAGGCGGCCTTGTCATCGACGGCGAGCTGACAGTTTTAGAGGGAAAAGACGTCACCATAACAAGTGGTTATATCGAGGTAAAAGGAGTCTTCAAAGCCGGCACTGCAGACAAACCGTTGACAAGTCGCCTCACCATTGTCCTCACTGGTGACGACCGCCAAGGGTCCCAACCTGATGGCGGCAACAGAACGATATTTGTCACGGGAAACCTTGAACTGCATGGGGTTTCCCCTCAACCCACCTGGACTCAGCTAGGAGCCAACGTAGACAAAGAAGCAACCTCTCTTGAGCTGAAGGAAAGCGCTAACTGGCAACCCGGTGAGATGCTGGCCTTGGCTCCAAGCGACTTTTTCGAGTTTGGCAGAACCGAATTACGAGAAGTTCTTAGCTCTCAAGGCTCGCAAGTAAAAATCAACGAAGGGCTCAAACAAAGCCATTGGGGGGTCCTACAATACGTCTCCAACTCGGGCATGACCCTAGAAAAAACCGCTGAAGTCACCGAAACTGTTGTAGACCAGCGGGCAGAGGTCATCAATCTCTCCAGAAATATCCTGATTCAAGGAGCGGACGATTCCCGTTGGAAAGATGACGGCTATGGGGGCGGTATCACACTCTTACGAGGAGCGGTCGCGCATATCGAGGGAATCGAAATGCAGCGAGTGGGCCAGGCCGGTAAAATGGGGCACTATCCCATTCATTTTCATCGCATGAGCTATGGCGATGACGGTGCCGAGTTGGGAGATCTCGAGGGACAATACGTCAAGAACTCTTCCGTCTGGAAATCCAGCCAGCGGTGCGTAGTTCTTCATGCAAGCAATGGAGTGCTCATCGAAAACAACAGCTGCTACGATATTCGCGGGCATGCATTTTTCCTTGAAGACGCAGTAGAAAGACGCAATCGGCTCGTCGGCAATATCGCCCTACACATCCATTCGCCCAAAGAAGAACATCGACTGCTCGATCACGAAAAAACCGCGTTTCTTCGAGGGGTCTCCGGGTTTTGGCTCACGAATCCCGACAATATCGTCACGGGAAACGTCGCTGCTGACAGTGAAGGTATTGGTTTTTGGCTAGCCTACCCACTCAAACCCCAAGGACTGAGCAAGGCCGTGAACCTATTTCCAACTCATACTCAATTTGGAGAGTTGAGGGACGCCGTAGCCCATTCAAACGCAGTTCTCGGCTTCAATCTCGACTTCGTCCCCATCAACGATCGGGGGGAAACCCAAGAGCTCAAGTATACGCCGACCGAGACAGAAGAACCCCCTACGGGTAACAATGAGGTCACCTTTGAAATCTCTGGTTTGCAGCTCTACAAGAATAAAAAGTCCGTGTGGAACCGTGCTCAAAAACTCACAGCAAAAGATTCAGTCATCTCAGACTTCGGGGGTTACGGTTTCGCGGGCTCCTCCACCAATTGCCTCATCACAAACAACCTCGTTGTGGGTTCAACCCTCAACTCTGCGAACACCCACAGCACCCCCTCTGCAGGTGCCGCCAGCTATCACTCAAGCTGTGATATTACCCGCAATACTTTTGTAAACCTGCCCTTCGTTGCAGGAAAGATCAGCGGAGCATTCGGCACCGACGATTATTACACCAAGGCTGTCGACAAAGGTTTAGTTCGAAACGTAGAAAATGTGTTCATCAGCGCTCATCCGGGCTACCGCATGCTTTCCCCCAACCAAGAGCAAAGCGACAACTGGGCTCTAGCCGGAGCCCTTTGGGATCCAGTCGGCCTGTGGGGGACGGCTAATAATTTTTGGGTCTACGATTTGCCCTACTTCACGGACGGTACTTCTTGCGCGGCAACAACCCCAGTAAACAACGGAAAGAGTTGTAAAGGCCCCTATTTTGGTGTGCGTAGATTCCGCGTCAATGGCAGCCGCGACGATCTAATCCCTCTTCGGTTCACCCGCGTAGATAACGGGGCCATTTGGGACATCAAAGACGGCAAGGACGCTAAAAAGTTGGGCCGTATGAGACATTCTGCGTTCTTGCAAGGGCAGACCTATTCTCTGAGAATCGATGGTCGAGACATCAATCAAATCACCTTCGCAGCTGACAATTTCATGAAAGCGGACGAAAAAGTCTTCTTTGGTGTGCCTTACACGGGGACTAAGCCGCCCAAGACCATTTACGCCCGTTCATGGGAAAACGATGAGGTCCAGTCGTGGGAGTCTTACTCCGCATGGAAAGCTGGAGATCCCGATTGGAAGGATAAGTTTCGTGGCAAATTTTGGACCCCCCTTCTTGCGGCGAATTCGCTCAGCGAAGCAAAAGCTGCCAATGGGGATCGTTATTGGCACGATACAAGCAAGAAATTAGTCTGGCTCAATATTGTGGGAGGCGTTCTCGAGAGTTCTACATCCAATGCACCGCCCTTCTCAGATCCGGCTCTCTACAAGACTCTCTACTATCGAATTGACGCTCAATAGCGGTGTGAAAGTCCCTATAGAGCAGCTCAAGTCACCTCAACCCCGGCAAGGGCCCCCCGGCAAGGAGCTAAAAAGCTCGCTCGGTATCCAGTAAAATGGTCACCGGGCCGTCATTTACAAGCTCCACGGCCATCTCGGCACGAAAGACTCCCGTTGCGACGCTGAGTCCAAAGGAGCGCGTAGCGACACAAAACTCGTTAAAAATCTGCAATGCAGGTTCGGGAGCCATCGCTTTGATGAAACTTGGCCGATTCCCTTTTCTGACGTCACCCGCCAAAGTAAACTGACTAATCGCTAAGATGGCTCCCCCTGCATCTTGCACGTTGAGATTCATCTTTTCATCAGCATCGGTAAATATTCTCAATTGCGCCACCTTTTTGGCGAGGGTTCGAGCGTCAACCAGGCGATCCCCTTGCAAGACTGCAACCAACACACAAAGTCCAGGGCCGATTTTTCCGACCACACCACTTGCGACCCGAACCTGTGCCCGAGTTACCCGTTGAACAACAGCACGCATCGATTCAATCTAACTCTGCCGATATCATAGATGATAAAGCATGAAATAGACGGCGATGCCGCTGGTTGAAACAAAGAGCCATATAGGAAAAGTGATGCGTGCAATCTTTTTATGAAGTTCAATACGCTGGGTCCAACCACGATAGATTGTGAGCAAAGCGAGGGGCACCACAACCGCAGAGAGAATGATGTGGGGGATCAACAACGAAAAGTAGACCGTGCGTAAAATGCCAGTCCCCGTAAACTTGACAGAGCCGACCTGAGCATGATGCATCAAGTAGGTCAGCAGAAACATCGAGCTGATGCCAAAAGCGGAAAGCATGAACCTGCGGTGCCAGCGTATATTCTTGACCTTGATGCAAATAAATCCGCCGAGCAAACAAAGAGTCGCGCAAATATTGAGAAACGCGTTCACCGTTGCCAAGGGACTCGGCCCCCCCCCGTGAATCTGATGGGGGAGTAAGTAAATAACCCCCGCCACGAGCAGAAAAACCATTCCTGAAAGAGCTGTGACGACGAGACGGACCCGATTGGATTCGCCACTCGAATTTACCGGGTTGCAAAGAGGCGCAGCAACTCCAGATTTTAGCTCATCATTCATGTTCGACCCCCTAGCGCATGCACGTAAACGAATCGACTGCTATCGGTACATTGGCAGCAAAAGCGCAAGTTTTTATTTTTGCCTCAGGCCTCTAGCACGAGACGAGTGACTTCACGGGGCTCCTCCGTCTCACCCTGGTCCCCAGCTTTCTTTCCCTGGGGCGTTTCGTCCTTCGATGGGCTCCCTTCGGTTCGTTCTCTCTCAACGCATTCTTTTAGGATGCGCCGAATCGCTCCCCCCATGATATCAATTTCTGTGGACATGAAACACTCGCCGCCAAAGCTTTGAATGGTTTGTCTTTGAGCCTCCAGAATGCGCACATCCTGTCTAACAACCCCCAGAGCAAAGGGTACAATCATGGTGAGAAGAAGCTGAGTAAGGGCTCTTCCCAGGGGAGAAGATACACTCGCGACTGCAAAAACAATGGTCTCTTCCTCGCTCACAGGGCAACAATATCCCGTGATCTGAAAGCGTGTCTTCTTACCAAGACGATATTCAACTTGTAAAATACCCGGTAAATAGAAGCGATCCCAATGATCAACTTGCAGGTCTTTCGCACTATTTCCCAGGGCAAGTAGACGAGCCACAATGCCCCGAGGTGGAGGCTCCCCTAGATACTGAGCTTCGGCCCTATCTCGATAGCGTCGAAGGATCACCTCAATCGAATTTCTCTCCGCTCCGCGAAAAAGACCCCGATGTAAGATGGCGGTATGAGGCACATCGAGGGCATTTTCTACAACGGCATGCAGCCCGCCTGGAAAAGAGATGCGCTTCAATAGCCCTGCATGGGGGCGAATACTTTTACCGAGAGGTGCCTCGATTCCCTTTACATAATCGTGCACAACCTGAGGCCCCTCATGAGGAGTTCGCCCCTCTTCATCAGGGCAGAGCCAGACAAGACCTCGCTCTTCCCACGTAGAGAAACTCATCACACGATGATGAACAGTGGGTAGACACACTTTACCAGGAATCAGGGTACACTGACCGTCCGGAGAAAAACGCCAACCATGGTAGGGGCATTCTAATGTATCGTCGGGCAGACAGCGCCCTTTCGAAAGGGGTACGTTTCTATGGGGACATCTATCGAGATGAGCTACCGCCTGACCCCCCTGGTCACGATAGAGGACAAAAGCTCGTGAGAGGACCTCTACCCTGATGGGCTTCCGACCCAAATCACGGCTTAGAGAAACTACGTACCACTGTCTGAGAGGAAGAGATCTCGTCGCAACCACGGGATAAAGTCTAATCAATTCTCCAACAAGCGCGAGCCCTTGTTGCACCGCCCGCGGAGGGGCTATCTTCAAGAGGAGCAGACTCCAACTCTGCCTTTAAGGAAAAAATGGACGAAGAAACTAGCTTCATGCGTGGCCTTTGCATGGGCGTGATTCACGATAAGCTCGTGGTGCCCTTTCCCGAAATATCTGAAAACGAGAGAGAAACCCTCGAAGGCGTCACCGCGTCGCTTAAAGCACTGCTTTCTGCCCATAAAGAAGATTTTGTAAAATGGGATAGAGAGGGAGCTTTCCCCCCCGAATTCATCGAAGAACTCAAGGAGTTCGGCCTCTTCAGTTTGGTGATTCCCGAAGAGGCGGGGGGGCTTGGCCTAGGTAACGCTGCCTATTCAAGAACTCTTCAAGAAATTTCTCGATTTGACGCTTCGGCCGCAGTCACCGTAGGCGCTCATTGTTCAATTGGTATGCGCGGGCTCTTGCTTTTAGGAACCGACGCACAAAAGGAACAGTATTACGAAAGGCTCGCCAGTGGTGAGATGATCGCTGCTTTTTGCCTAACCGAGGCCGGCTCGGGCTCAGACGCCGCCTCAATCAAGACACGTGCGGTGCGAGAGGGGGACGATTGGCTCCTCAGCGGAGAAAAAATTTGGATCACCAACGGAGGTATGGCCGACTTTTTCACCGTCTTTGCCCTGACGAGTGCGCCCGACGAAAAACGGCGCTTGAGCGCATTCATTGTTACCCGCGATATGGGCGGTATTAGTCACGGCCCCCACGAAGACAAGATGGGGCTTCGAGCGAGCGCAACCAACACCATCACCTTTGAAAACGTTCGAGTACCCTCTAAAAACCTTTTAGGAGAGGAGGGCGAGGGCTTCAAAGTTGCCATGAAGATACTCAATAGTGGCCGAAGCGGATTGGGAGGTGGCGCCGTAGGAGGCATGAAGCACCTCATTGCGCTCTCGACCGAACAGGCCAATGGGCGAGTGCAATTTGGCAAAAAAATTGCCAGCTTTGGCTTGATCAAGAAAAAAGTCGGCGACATGGTGGTTGATTGTTACGCTTCGGAAGCTGTCGTTTCTTTGGTTGCCGGTTTGAGCGATAGTGGAGCGCAAGACTATGCAATTGAAGCCGCTATCTCCAAGGTATTTGCAACAGAGGCTCTCTTTCGCGCTGCCGACGAAGGCCTGCAGATTGCAGCAGGAAACGGCTTTATGCGCGAGTTTCCCTACGAGCAAATTGTGCGAGACGTGCGCATTAACCGTATTTTTGAAGGCACTAACGATATTCTCCGTCTCTTCATTGCCCTCAATGGCCTAGACAATGTAGGGCGCAACCTCAAAGAGGTCTCCGCTGGGCTCAAGGGTGTTTTTGATGATCCCATTAAGGGTTTTGGAGTCATGAGCGATTACGCACTGCATCGCGCTCGCTTGATGAGTGGAATGAACACAAGTGGTCGTGGCTTTGACGGTATTGCCGCAGAGCTCAACCCTGAGAGACAAATATTTGAGGCAGGCACACGCGATCTTGCGACAGTGGCCGACAAGCTCTTGCGCCGTCACGGAAAAAAAATCATCGAGCGGCAACTGGCAACTGCCCGCATGGCAGACATGATGATCCACCTTTATGTCCTCGCCGCAGTTCTGAGCAGAGTCACGGCCTCTATCGCAAAGAATGGCGCAGACGCGTGCGCCCATGAAATAGAGATTGCCCAAGCCTTCGCCGGTAGAAGTAAACGACTAGTACGCCTCAATATGGAAGACATCGATGAGAATCAGGACACCCAGGTGAAGGCCCTCGCCGATCATGTGTTCGAGCTAGAAAAATTTCCTTGGGACACAATTTGATGCGCATCGTGGTCCTGGACTCCGATCCTGCATTTGGTTCCAGTAGATCGCCCTCAAGCCAGAGTGGCGCTCTGGACTACTCATTGCTCAAAAAGCTGGGCTCTCTCCAAGTGTACGCCCAGACAACTCCCGAGCAGCTCCTAAACCATGCTCACGACGCAGAAATAGTCCTCAGCAACAAAGTTCTCCTGGGCAGCAACGACTTCAAGAAGCTCCCTCGCCTGCGCATGATTAGCGTCCTGGCAACGGGCGTGAACAGTGTCGACTTAACCGCTGCCCAACTCGCTGGCATCACTGTATGCAATGTTCCGGGATACAGTACCGCCTCGACGGCACAACATGCTCTGGCCTTACTCCTCGAACTAACCAACCGAGTGGGTCTACACGAACGAGACGTTGAGTCAGGTGGATGGGAAGGCTCCCCCACCTTTTCCTACTTCAAAACCCCCTTGCTCGAACTAGAGGGGCTCACCCTAGGCATCGTGGGTTTAGGGGCAATTGGCACGCGCATGGCCACAATTTGTCGCGCCCTTGGCATGAAAGTTTTGGCGACAACGAGGACAAAAAAAGATCTCGATTGGGTCGAATTTGTCGACAAAGAGGAGCTTCTCGCTCGGGCTGACGTGGTTTCTCTTCATTGTCCACTCACAGAGAAAACCAAGCATTTTATCGACGCCGAGGCCCTCTTGCTCATGAAACCCACTGCCCTCTTGCTCAATGTTGCCCGCGGCCCACTGGTCAACGAAGCGGAGCTCGCAAAGGCGTTGAGAGATGGAAAAATAGCTGGAGCGGCCACCGACGTGCTCGCTTCGGAACCCCCAGGGCAGAACCATGTGTTGGTACACTCCACTCAATGCATCGTCACCCCCCATATTGCCTGGGCCACCCTCCAAGCCCGTAGACGCCTCCTGCGCAGGAGCATAGAAAACATTGTGGCTTA
Organism: uncultured Polyangiaceae bacterium; assembly: GCA_964459035.1. Classification (GTDB taxonomy): domain Bacteria; phylum Myxococcota_A; class Polyangia; order Polyangiales; family Polyangiaceae; genus NIC37A-2. The sequence continues at coordinate 14,288 of CAYWLO010000014.1, forward strand.
TCAGGAGGGCTCTCCCCAAAACGTTGTAGGAAAGCCCTGAGGTCTCGCCTCAAGCCGCGAGGGTCGAAAGATCAAACTCGAGACTACGACGACCGGGACGTACCCCTGGAGGAGCAACCGGTCTTTTAGCTAATGCGCGCCGCAGGAGAAATCTATCGTAGGCTCCCAGATCATCAAATTCCAATCCAAGTTTTCGGCTCGTCTCATTGGGACGACGTCCATGAATGACACGCGTCACTGTGGCAGAGGCGTCAATCCACTCTTGAGTTCCCGGAATTTGAAAAGAGACAAAAACCTTTTCGCCAGTCACGACTGGATCTGAGGGCGTGACCAGCATGCCCCAGCTCGAAAGATTTTCGATTCTGTCGGCAACGAGGCGAAAGTCTCGCTCGCGCACAACCTGGCACTGCATTTTGACCGAATGCCGACTGGGTCGGCGATTGAATTCTCGTACGTTTCGCATATTGGGCAACTCCTGAAGTTAGAATAGTTCCAGGAAAAGCGACTACATGTCAAGAAATGTGCGACATGTAGGGAATGTCAAGAAGTTCATAGCGGTTGTCGAATATCCATACGGCTACGCATGGCAATACGGGCATTTGCCCATTTAACCATACGTAGCCGTATATTAATTCAGAGACATGCTGCTCTCGTCAACGTCGCCTATCTGGGGGTGCTATTTTCAGACCCATTCTGGCCTCTTTCAGTCGAACCTCTTGCTCGGTCCTCGCGAGGCGTATCTCGATGAGTTCTTTGGTGATCGTCTCCAATCTTTGGGTGCCTTTCCCGAGACGCTTCGTCAACTCTCGGCGGAGCTTTGCCGCCTGCCCGTTCTTTTCGATGGCTCTCAGACTCAGGCGTGTTTCACGCGTACTCTTCTCCAGTTCCCGCTGTTCGCGATGCAGCCCTCTCTCTCGATCGGCCAAGGTAGAGAGCTTGTCGGTATGCTCCAAAATCGCTTCGAATGCAGCTAGCTTCGACTCTGTGAGTTTTTGAGTCTTTATGAAATCACGAATTGCGTTGCGCGCCTGAGGGCTCTGCCAATCCATACGTCGACGAATCGGTCGCCGCTCCTCAACCAAAAGACTCGCCTTGCCGTAAGCAGGAACCTCAACAGGTACTAATACTGTATTTTCTCCAGCTAGCTCGCGCGTACCCTTTTTGGGCTGCCAAATTCGGGCCCCTGACATGATCTCGTGTCGCACAAGAACGCGAGCTCGCTCGGCCGCGCCGTTTGTCGCGCTGTACTCCGTAATCACCGCTTCATCGCGCTCCACGGTCAACACCCCGTCCTTCACCGAATAGAGGCGAGCTCCCCGCTGATCGCGGGTGCGATCGGAGGTAATTGACAGAGAGCGGATCAATGCAAAAGGCACCGTGGCCTCCGCATCAACCGCCAAAGACTCAACGAGTCCCTGTCCCAAAAAAGCCCCTTTTTCGAATACGGCAATTGGTCCTCGCTCCAGGATACCACCGGACTCATTCTTAAAACGCGCCACGCGGAACGGATGGCGGGCAGAATCCGCTACCCCACCGTCCGGAGCAAAGAGAAAAACCGCCTCGCCGGGGACTTTCTTGCTTACCAAAAGAACCATCGTTGCACTTTTGTCGGGAATGCTCACTCTGTAAGGTATTTCATAGCGACTGGCACCGGTTTGCGTCTCAACCCGCGCCAAATGAGACTCTTCTCGAGGAGCCATGGCTGTCTCCTTGTTCAACCGAGGTGGCGCCATCATTTCTGCGTCCGCACTCATGGGAGAAGCACCGGAGTAAGACCGAGCAGCCTTCTTTCTTGAAAAACTCCGTGGCTTTGAACTCTTTCCTCGGCCCTCCTCCTGCATTTCGATGGGTTCCACAGCCCCGTCTTCTTCGCTTTCGTCCTGACGGTAGCTAGAGCTGCCTTCGGGCACTCCTGAAATCACTTCACCTGCGTCGGTAATGATGGGCCTTTGGGGAATTACAGGATCCCCCAAGGTGGATTCAAATGCGATGGGTGCTCCTGCGACAAGAGCTAGCTCGACATTTTCCCAATCCTCTCCCGATTGATTTTGTACAATGCCCCAAGCTTGCAAAGTGGCCTCTCCTTTATCACCCACAAGTAATCGATAGGAAGGGCGCCACAGGGGAGTCTCAGCCAAATAACCAACGGTCAGCTCATGGTGTTTACCATCTAGCTCAAGTGTCACGGTGCGCATTTGACGCGAATCTTTTTTCTTGCCGTCCCAGCTATCGAGAGCCTCAGAAAGAGCGGAATCGTGCTCGTCCCGATTCTCTTCGTCCATATTGACTGGAAAAGATGCGGTGCGCACTCGATGTCCCCCGCGCTCCATCACCGCAAGGGTGGCCAGGAAGTCGCCGATATTCTCCTGCCTCAGACGAAACTGCACTTGGTTTGCTTCGACCTCCCCTGCCCGCTCAAAGTAGGCAACGCCATTGCGGTAAATGACCACGCGACGCACAGGAAGTTTCGAACTACTCACCTGAGCAGAGCTTGCACATGCACTGCCAAGAGTGAGAAAGAGCGAAAGCAGGAGGCATCGGGTACCTAGGACTCTCATTTTTTTGTGTGAACATCTCGCGCGTGCCATAGGTGCACACCCTATCATCAAATCTCCCCGTCTGGTGGTTCAAGGATAATTCCGATTCCAAAGGCGTATTCAAAGGAGGGAATCGCAATTGCGCCGGGTATTTAGGGGCACCTCTTAACTCGACAGAGTAATCGCTCGTAGTGATCGAGGAATAAGTCCCCTCCGTTTGCTGGAGGGCAGCGAGGGCGCAACGGATGGACGAAGAAGACGAAATCATCCAAGAATTTTTAATGGAGGGCTACGAGGGCTTAGATCAACTGGACGAAGAGTTGGTTGCTCTTGAAGATGACCCTAATAACCCTGATCGCTTGGCGAGTATTTTTCGTACAGTGCACTCCCTCAAGGGCACGAGCGGTTTTCTGGGCTTCAGCAAGTTAGAGTCGATTTCCCATGTAGGAGAAAGTCTTCTCAGCAATATGCGCGAAGGCACCATTGAACTGAATCAAGCTATCACCGACGCATTGCTAGCTCTGGTCGATTGCAGTCGACAAATTCTCAAGTCTGTAGAGGCCACCGGTGGTGAAGGGGACGGCGACTATGACGAATTAGTCGCGACCATGGCAAAGCTGGCCGATACCCCTCCCCCTATCAACGCATTGGGAGAACTAGAAACATCCCTGCAGGAAGATGCTGCACCCGAGAACCTCTCAGTACTGCAAATACCTGACGAATCTAATTTACAACCAGTCAAAACCTGTGCCGACGGCTCGCCAAGTATTCGCCCCCAAGACATGGCTCAGGCCTCCCAGGAGATCGAGAAAAAAACCCTACCTCCTGTACCTACACACCCGGTCCCCAGCCACATTGAGACCAAGTCAGAGGAGGGCCAGTCTGTAGACGTTCCTGCGGAAATTGCGGAAGCCACTCCCCCGACCCAGCATACCCAAAGCTCACCTCGCCCCCTTGTCGACAACTCGGTTGCTCTCAGTGAACAGGCCCCTGTATCTCCCCTTTCAAAATCTCCTCATTCTGAAAGTCTAGCTCAAGAGGTTCCTCAGGCCGCGCCATCCAGTCAGCTCGCCAGCAGTAGAGCCGCCCCCAGCGTGACGACGCCCACCCCAGACAGCCTCAAAAGTTCCGTCGCTGCCCCCCACGTTCCCAACCAGCATGCTGTAGACCAACAGGTGCAGGCAGGTGCTAAAAAGACACGCCCCCCCCAGGTCAAAAGCTCAACGCCTCCGACCACCTCTGGCAAAGGGGCTGGTGATCCCACCATTCGGGTGGACGTCTCACTCCTTGATCGCCTGATGAATCTCGTGGGGGAGTTAGTGCTTGCCCGCAATCAGGTACTTCAATTTAGCTCCAAAAGCGAAGACCCCAACTTCATTACGACGTCACAGCGACTCAATCATATCACAACTGAGTTGCAAGAAGGTCTCATGAAGACCCGCATGCAGCCGATTAAAAGCGTCTGGTCTAAATTTCCTCGGGTGGTGCGTGATCTCAGCCGAACCTGCAAAAAGGATGTGAAGATTGTTCTGGAGGGTGAGGACACCGAACTCGATAGAACTATCATTGAAGCCATCAAAGACCCCATGACGCATATTGTGCGCAACTCGGTCGACCATGGCATAGAGACCCCCGAAGAACGCCAACGCCGTGGAAAGCCGGCTCAAGGACGTCTCACTCTGCGCGCCTTTCACGAGGGGGGAAAGGTCAATATCGAGATTTTGGATGACGGTAAAGGGCTTGATATTAAGCGAATTAAGGAAAAAGCTCTGGAAAAAGAAGTTGTCACTGCGGCTCAGCTAGCCCGCATGCCCGAGCGGGACGTGATGCAGCTCATCTTTGCACCAGGGTTTTCGACAGCCGCTGCAGTCACCCAAGTTTCAGGAAGAGGCGTGGGCATGGATGTGGTCAAAACAAATATCGAGCGTATTGGGGGTACAATTGAACTCTCGTCAAGAATGAATTTAGGTACGTCTCTAAAGATTAAGATACCTCTAACTCTTGCCATTATACCCGCCCTGGTCGTCGATTGTTCGGGAGATAGCTACGCCATTCCTCAAGTAAATCTATTGGAGTTGGTTCGCTACGAAAAGAGTCAGGCCGAGACAGCTATAGAATACGTGCACGGGGCCCCTGTCTGCCGTTTGCGCGGAAACCTATTACCTCTCGTGTTTTTGCATGAGGTCCTCGGTGTGGCCCCTCGAGTTGAAGATGAGGAAGCCATATTTATTGTTGTGCTTCAGGCAGATGAACGCCACTTTGGCCTGGTGGTGGACCATGTAAGCGATACCGAAGAAATCGTGGTTAAACCCCTTGGAAAAGAACTTAAAAGCGCGGAAGTCTACGCAGGAGCGACCATTATGGGCGACGGTCGCGTGGCGCTTATTCTGGATGTATTAGGTGTAGCACTTGCTGGAAACCTCCTCTCCCAAGAGAGAGTGCGTCGTCTAAAACATGTAGGAGCATCGGATCGCGATACCCGAAAAAAGTACGCGATGTTGGTATTTCGTATCAATGAAAATGAACGGGGTGCGGTACCGCTTAAAGCGGTGGCTCGCCTGGAGGAGATACCTCGTTCGCGAATCGAACATTCCGGCGGAGATGAAGTGGTCCAGTACCGTGGTAGTATTATGCCCCTCTTACGCATTGCCCCTGCCTTAGGGCACCCAGAGCGCCCAGCAACCGAGACGGAGCAAGTCATCGTTTTTCAAAAGCGTAATCGTACCGTAGGTATAATTGTCGATGGCATCGAAGACGTGGTCAACGACCATATCGAGGTACATCGTCCTCTAGAGCGTGTTGGAGTCACCGGCCAAGCCGTTCTTCAAGGACGCGTCACCGAATTGGTCGATTTGGCGGCACTCGTAGAACAAGTGTTTCCCAATTTCTTCGACGTCGAAGCTGCTGAATAGTTTTTATGTTAACCCGCCAACTTTGTACATTTGTGCTTGATAAACATGTTTTTGGCATCGACGTCGTTCGAGTCCAGGAGGTAATTCGTCATCAAGAGATGACCAGAGTCCCCCGCGCAGCCAAGGAGATTCGTGGACTGATTAACTTGCGGGGGCAGATAGTGAGCGCTATCGATATGCGATCACGCATGGAGTTTCCTGAGCGCACCGGGGACGAACTGCCTATGAATGTGGTAATTCGCACTTCGGAGGGACCAGTAAGCCTTTTAGTCGATGAAATTGGTGATGTTCTTGAGGTCGACGAATCCACTGTCGAGCGTCCTCCTGACACTCTCACAGGTACGACGAAAGAATTGGTACGCTGCGTCTACAAATTAGACACGGGGCTGCTCTTGGTTTTGGACCCAGAACAAGTGGTAACCCTCAACTAATGAGCGATGCTGCAAAAAACACGGAATCATTGGTTGCCGTCGAGCCGAACCTTTTAGAGTCCTTGGGCGGGGCTTCTCTTTTGGAGAAGGTCATTGATGATGTGCTCCACTCGATAGAGCAAGACGATGAATTACGAAGTTTTGTACCCGCTGCAGCCACCGCGGCTCTCAAACCACGCATTCAACGCTACCTGAGCCTACACCTAGGAGCCCCAGGCACTTGGCGCGGCCCCACATTGGCCCAGGCGCACGGTCATTTAGCCGTCGAAGAACGACATTTTCAAAGCTTTCTCGATCTCGTCGAAGATACCCTTATCAAGCTCTCCATTCGTGCCGACTTAATCGACGAAGTACTGGCAAGCTTGGCACCACTGAGCGTGGAAGTAATCAACACCTTTGCTGCGAAAAAGCGCAAGATAACAAGAGGAAAAACAATGAGACAAAGCGCAAAAGCCGCACCAACGGAATCATCAGAAGAAGAAACCTACCTGCGCGCTCTTCTCCACTGCATCCCGGTAAACCTCATCGTTTGCAAACCTGATCTAACAATTGAATCTGCAAATAGATCTACATATGAGGCCCTCGCATCGCTGCAGAACTACCTCCAGGTAAGCTCTGATGATCTCGTCGGAAGCCCCGTTCAATTATTTCATCAAAACTCGACGCTGCAAAGTGCCCTGAGCGATCCAAGTCGATTGCCAATGAACACAAATATTCAATTGGGCCCGGAAACAATTGAAGTGCACGCCGCCGCCGCGCGCGATCCACAAGGAAATTATCTCGGACCTTTGCTTACTTGGAAAGTTGTCAGGGATGAGGCGCCCAAGGCAGAAGAGCCAAAAGACAATCTTGCCGAAGAGGAAATAAAAGCAAGTCGTGCTCGTGATGCCGAGCTGGAGGAACGTGTCAATCACATTCTGGATGTCGTGAGCTCTGCCGCTAAGGGAGACTTGACCGCGGAAGTAAAACTGGACCGCGACGATAGCATTGGCCAACTGGGCGAGGGGCTCAACGCGTTCTTCGCCGATCTGCGGGATAGTATCTCTACGATTGCTAAAACTGCAGATCGCCTCTCCAGTTCATCCACCGAAATGCGCGATGTGAGTTCACGCATGAGTAGCAATGCGGCCGAAACTTCATTGCAGGCCCAGGTGGTCACAGAAGCTTCCGATAGCGTGAATCACAACATTCAAACAGTTGCAACAAGCGCAGAGCAAATGAGCGCGAGCATACGCGAAATTGCTAAGAACGCGACGGAAGCGAGCCGCGTAGCGAGCCAGGCTGTTAATGCGGCGGAAAGCACCAACGCGACGGTGACTAAGCTAGGGGAAAGCAGCGCAGAAATTGGAAAAGTAATCAAAGTAATTACCTCCATCGCTCAACAGACAAATCTGCTGGCGCTCAATGCGACCATTGAAGCTGCGCGGGCCGGGGAAGCGGGCAAGGGGTTTGCCGTTGTAGCAAACGAAGTAAAAGAACTCGCGAAGGAAACAGCCAAAGCGACCGAAGACATTAGCCAAAAAATTGAGACCATCCAGGGGGATACTCAAGGAGCGGTTGGAGCCATCAGCGAGATTCGTGAGATTATTAATCAAATTAGCGATATTCAAAATGCCATCGCTAGCGCGGTAGAAGAGCAGAGCGCGACAACCGCAGAAATCACCCGCAACGTGATGGAGGCGGCCCAAGGTAGCGGCGAGATCACCCTCAATATATCAGGCGTTGCATCCGCGGCAGACAACACAAAAGGCGGTGCCGAAGAGGCTCAAGGAAAGTCTGCTGGGTTGGGAGAGATATCAGGGGACCTACAATTACTCGTTTCCAAGTTCAAAATTTAAGAAGGTCAAAGGTAGGGAATCATGAAAGCTATCATCATCGACGATTCAAAAGCGATGCGCCGAATATTAAGAACGGCGCTAAATGCCCATGGTTTTGAGGTAATTGAAGCCGAAAATGGGAGAGCTGCCATTCACTCATTGCGAGAATCAGGGGGGCTCGATTTGGCTCTCGTCGATTGGAATATGCCAGAGATGACGGGCATTGAGCTCATCGAGTTGCTCCGCGCGGACACAGGCTTTTCGGATATGCGCCTGATGATGGTTACGACAGAAACAGAGCCAGAGCAGGTAGAACGCGCCTTAGTTGCTGGAGCCGACGAATACTTGATGAAGCCATTCACGGCCGAGACTCTTACGCTCAAGCTGCAGACTCTCGGCCTCCTCCCATGACAGAGATCCGAGTCCTCATTGTCGACGACTCGGCTGTGAGCACAAAATTGCTCACAAAACTATTGTCGCCCCTCACAGACCTAGAGGTAGTAGGCACCGCCGCCAATGGTAAGTTGGCTCTGCCGCTCATTGGTCAGTTACGACCCGACGTCGTGATTTTGGATCTAGAAATGCCCGTGATGAACGGCTTAGAAACCATCGTGGCAATGAAGCAACTTGCCCCTCATTTGCCAATTATTATGCTCAGCGCCCTCACCGCAGAAGGTGGCGCCTTGGCTCTTGAGGCCCTCGAAAAAGGAGCCGCTGACTACATCGCAAAACCAGGCGGTCTGGGCAGTCTCGCTTCTTCTACCGAGTTGAGGCGGGTTCTTCATCAGAAAATACTACAATATACGCACCTAGCGCAGCTGGCGGGAGCCTCGGGCCCCTGCTCTAGCGAAGAGCGAGCCCCCATCTCGTCAGATCGCCCACGCACCGCCCCCGAAGTGATAGCCATTGGCAGCTCCACTGGCGGGCCACAAGCCCTAGCAAAACTTCTTCAAGGAATTGCCCCAACAATGATGACTCCCATCGTCATCGTTCAGCATATGCCGCCAGAATTCACGAAGGTATTGGCGACACGCCTCTCGAGCCAATGTGGTAGACGAGTGGAGGAAGCCTTTGATGGTGCAGTCCTCAGCCCTGGTTCCATTTGGGTAGCTCCCGGTGACTACCACCTGACCATTCAAATGATTGGCTCAGAGTTGGGCATCCGCCTCACTCAGAAGCCACCGGAAAACTCCTGCCGCCCTTCGGTGGACCCACTTTTTCGTTCCGTCGCTGAGTTGTTGGGGCAAGGCGCCCTCGGCATCATTCTCACGGGCATGGGAAAGGACGGCTTTGAGGGAGCCAAACAATTACGAGCATCTGGTGGTTCCCTCTTGGTGCAAGACAAATCAACTAGCGTGATTTGGGGAATGCCCGGTTTTGCCGTTAAGGCCGGACTCGCTCAGGCCGTACTCTCTCCCGACCATCTCGCCGCGGAAATCAACTTGCGGGCGCAAACGCGCGCTGGTGATATTTCAAGGAAAAAGGTGTCGAACTAGTGAGCGATCCTCTCTTCAGCCTGCGTCCATCGCGCCAACCACCACGGATGGGTGATTTCGAATACGTGCGCGAGCTCGTACGTAGAAATTCAGCTATTATACTGGACGAGTCTCAGGATTATCTCATTGAAGCGCGCCTTGCTCCCCTAGCAAAAGACCAAGGCTTTGGATCTGTCGATAATCTCATTGCTACTTTACGCTCCAAAAACCCAGGGACCGCCCATGGCAAGGTGGTTGAAGCGCTGACCACGAACGAGACCCGATTTTTTAGAGATATTCACCCCTTTCGATTGCTCACAAAAGAAGTAATCCCCCGATTGTTAGAAAAAAATCAAGACACAAAGACTTTGAGAATTTGGTCTGCGGCCTGCTCGACAGGACAGGAACCCTACAGCATTGCCATGGCTCTTTATGACGAGCACCCCGTGTTACACAACTGGAAGGTTAAAATTCTAGCAACCGACCTCAATGAGGTGGTCTTGGAGAGGGCTCGCAGCGGCGTATACAAACAACTTGAGGTAAATCGCGGGCTCCCAGCCAGAAACCTAGTAAAACATTTTCATCGAATAGGAAACGCTTGGAAAGTAAAACCCTACCTTGAGAATGTCTGTGAGTTTAAAAAGCTCAATCTCATCAGCGCTTGGGGAAAAATGCCCACTTTTGATATCGTATTTCTGCGAAACGTACTCATCTATTTCGATGTAGCGGCGAAGAACGACGTGCTCAGTCGAGTCGCAAAAAATCTTTACCCGGGGGGATATCTTTTTTTGGGGGCGGCAGAGACCGTAGTGGACAGTAAGGATTCATTCTCTCGCGCCTTTGCCGGACCCGGCGGCTGCTACGAAAGGATTGGTGGTTGAAAATGATGGGCCAAGAAGAAGTCATCGAGGTCACGCATGCGGTTCTCTTTCCCCTCTTGGGCGATGTAGAGCATCTTGCCGACAAGAACTCGATTCCCCCCTCATTGATGCGCGCCTCAGTGACTATCCAGGGCACGACGAATGCAATCGTCACCGTTGATTGCTCGGCCGACCTCGCCAGACGATTGGGGGCCGCCATGTTCAGCGCCGAACCGAGTTCTTTGAGTGATGAAGAGGTTGGCGATGCTCTGGGGGAGATAGCGAACATTATAGGGGGCAATATCAAGGCTCTTTTGCCCGGCCCCTCGCGCCTGGGTCTCCCCGAACTCCAGTCGGAAGTGATGGCCCCCCCTTCCTCAGTAATCATTCTCCAAGCATTCGAATGCGCGGGGGAACCATTTCGGGTCTGCTTGGCATCAAGGGGCCCCGACTAATTTTTGCTAGTACATCTCAAGTTTTTTTGAATGAGGTCGCTGATATAGGTGGACCTTTTGAAAGCCAGAAAAGGAAAGAGGAATAACTCCCATGAACGTTTTGATCGTAGATGATAGTCGCGCCATGCGCATGATCGTAAAAAGAACCCTGCGCCAGGCTGGTTTTTCGGGCCTGAACGTTCAGGAAGCAGCCAACGGAAAGGAGGCGTTGGACAAGATTATAGGCGAAACACCGGACTTAGTTCTCACCGACTGGAATATGCCAGAAATGACCGGTATCGAATTATTGCTAGCCCTCAAGGAAAGAGAAATTCAAGTAAAAGTAGGCGTGGTTACTTCCCAAGGAACCGCCGAGATGCAGGAACAAGCCAAACAGGCAGGCGCTCTCTTTTTGCTAGCAAAACCATTCACTCCCGAATCATTTCGGGCAGCGCTTGAGCCGGTGATGTAAACATGAGTGCTGCTGTTTCCACAGAAGCGTGGCTCGAACGAGTTTTGAGCGCTGCAGGAGAAGTGTCCGCGATGACATTTGATGCCGTCGCCAATGATATTCAACGAACGGAAGGCCTCCCCTCGAATAAAGAGGGGTCCTTGCTTTCAGTTCAACGAGGCGCCGAGTCGCTTCATCTCGGTATTCTTTCCGACGCCAAGGGCTGCCAAGCGCTCACGCGCGCCCTTTTGCAAATGGAGGAAGACGAAGAGGTTGTAGATGAAGACATCACAGATGCAGTCGGTGAAATCATCAACATTCTAGCAGGGGTCGTTCAGCGCTCATTTGATGGAGAGGGGGCCCCCGTTACCCTTGGACTTCCTGTGTACATACGCGGAGAGATCTTTCCCCCAGCAAAGGCTGAAAGTCTTTGCGCCAACCTCAACCTTGGGCCCGCCCGAGCTGATATTATCGTCTTTCGAGGCGACTTACCGAAAAAGAACTCATGAGCGATCTCCCTACACCTCAAAACGTTTCGACCCTCTTACGCGATTTGCTTGGGAGGGACGTTGTTGTCAATGACAACCGAGCTCGATTTAGCGGTGATGTTCTTTGGGCGCGCTACGCGGACGAAGAGGGGAACGCCGAGGCCATCTGGACATGGGATATTCCCGGAGGTATTTTGGTTGGCGCAGCGCTGACAATGGTCCCGGCCGACCAAGCGCAGCGAGACGTGAGATCACGGGCCGTCAACGAGATGGCCCTAGAGAACTTTCAAGAGGTTGCCAATATTTTGGGTAGTCTGCTCAACGACGACAGGGACAAACCCCTGGTGCTCAAAGAGGTAGGTTTCGACGACGCGAAGAAGGGCAAAGTCGCCGAAAAGAATAAAAGCATGAAGGAGAAAATCTCCTATGGCATCACGATTGATGGCTACGGTCCCGGCGCAAGCCAGCTGCGCTGTACTGGCTAACTGGCCGGCGCTGTACTGGCTGACTACTAGTACCAAAGGTCGGAACTTCGTGCCGGGTTTTGGTACCCATGAGACAAAAAGTAGTACCGAGGGCAAATAGGGAGGCTATTGCGGGTTTCATCAGGCCCCCACTTCAGTTGGGTCTGGTGAAACCCGGCACGGACTTCCGGCACGAGGTACTAGTACAGCGAAAGCAGACCGCGCCTGGGAAGCCGCCCCTCATCTTGTGCTCCGTTTCAAGCGGTTGCCACTCTCCTGTCGAACGCATAGGGTGAACGTATTATGGTTCAGACTCTCCGGGCGTTGGCTCGTACTGCACTTTGGGTTTCGCTCCTCGCCTTGTCGGAACCGGCGGTAGCCCAAGAACTCTTGGTAGGCTCCGAAGTAGCACTTGCCAATTCGTCTATCGTTCCAAGCGAGAAGGCCCTTTCAATGCCCAACGCGACTGCCCTGGGGAACACAGGGCGCTCACTGGTCGTGTGGATGGACGAGCGCCCCCGAGATCCCCAAAGTCGCAGCGCTATTGTGTTCGGCCGTGTCACTCGCCGGTACAGCGTTTTCGGTACTTTTATTGATGAGGAGGGTGAGGTAAGTACGCCCGGAGGTCGTCTGCTGGTGCGCAATCTGAGTCTAGCTCAGAAACCGCAGGTTGCCGGAGCCTCCTTTGGATTTGTGCTCATGAACAGCACAAAAAATAGACTGAGCACGCAGTTTTTCGATTCGAACGGAGAGCCCTTTACTCAGGCGCCGGGCTACCTCAGCGCAACGACGAGTCGACGAGCAAGAATCAACTGCGGCGGGGCTTGTTTTGCCACTTGGGAAGAAAAGAGTACGGGCGGCCTCGGCCTTGCCTCCGTTTCCCCTTCGGCTGTCAACTTGCTCTCACTTCCTCCCGCCCCCGAAGAAGCTACAGACTCTGATCCTGCAATTGCCGTGGCTCGCTTTACCAACGGTAGCGGTCCCTACGACAAGGCGCAGCTAGTCTACCGACGCAGCGGAGGAGACGCTCCTGGCATTTATGCGCGAGGGGTGAATTGGTACAATGTACAAGGGTCTCCGCGTCTGCTGCAAGGCATAAACATTCAAGCTGACTCTCTCGCGATTGCAGCCTCCGGAAAGTACACTTTTACGACGGTCGACGAAGGTAAGAGTGCTTATTTGGTCCTCTGGACAACTGCAAATGCCCTGTATGGGCAACATCTTGAGATCTCAGGTGCCCCTCTGGGAGGGGCCCGCGTTTACGCAACGGGCGGAAACATAGAGGAGGTCTCTCTCGCGGGAACCCACGAGGGATATCACTTTACCTGGCGGCGAAACTACCCAGGAAGGACATCGAAAACCTTCTATCGTTCCGTTGACCAAAGTTTACTCGCGGGAGACACGTACACCCTCCCAACTGAGCAACCTGTGGCCATTGCAGCCGGAGAGGGAGGCACCCCCCTCATGGCGTGGCTGAGTAAAAATGCGGGCCAAAAAGGTGGAGACATCTATGGCTCGACCGCCCCCGCAAAACGCGCCCCTCCAAGGTATCCGCTCCCCAGCAAGCTACTCTCTGGTTGGCCCGAGACCGTCGCTCTCGTCGATGTGGTGCGGGCCGGCAATGAGTACCTCGTCGCCTATCAAATAGGTCTCGGAGTTCAGGAGCGCTTCAGGGTGCAGCGGGTCTCCGCACAGGGAGAGCTACGGGGCGTTGCCATTGAAGTGCCGGGAGTCAGCGGAATCAGCGACTCAAAAAGCGGTCGAGTTTTTTTTCACTATTGGCGCAAACTTGATGGGGAGGAGTTTCAGGCCATGGGCGGGTGGATTGACCTCAGCAAATCCCCCCTTTCGGTCTCGACCTTCTCTCTCTTCGAGCCACAGCCTAGGATTCAATCACTGGTTTCGGCACAAAAAGACGAGGATGTTCTTGTTCTTGGACAAATGGGCGGCTTGCGCCTCAACGAGAACGGCCTGCATGTACTTGAAGTAAGCCTCCAAAGCCCCCAGGCGTTGGTGGCCGGAGCAAGTACCTATCTCGGTCTAAGTAACAAGGGCTCTGGCGGTAGTCGAAAGACGGAGTTTCAATTATTCTCTGCAAAGGGTCTGCCCCTTGCAGAACCCCAGCTTCTCGCGAACCCAGAAGAACTCCGCTACCAGGCTTGGCCCTCAGCTAGTTTCGATGGCTCCAGCTACCTCATTAGCTTCGCCGCAAGCAATACGTCAATCGTGACCGATCCTCACGTTATCACCATAAGCGAAACGGGCGAAGTCAGCGAACCTGTCGTCATCGGACCGGAGCTGCGCGGGGATCAGTACCAAGATTCGGATGTAACCTGGAACGGAACTGAGTTTATCGTGGGCTTCGAATCCTCATGGGATGAAGACTACTTTGTTGATATGCCCTTTCTTCAGCGTGTATCTGGCAAAGGAGCTCTCTTACATGCCTCACCGCAAATTGCGGTCTACCCCACCATAGACGCACCGCAACTACGGCTCCATCCTCGTATCGCGAGCCTGGGCAGGGGAACATCTTTGCTAGTTTACCAGCGAATCGACTGGCTCCAAGGGGGACAGCTCAGTGTAAAGATAAGGTCAGTGGTTTCTCCCAAGGCAGATGGTCAACCGTGTTTTTCTGACGACGACTGCTCCACCGACCTCTGCGAAGAAAATGTGTGTGGCCCCCACGGGGCTGCCAATACCGCCCAAGAAGATCAGGAGCGCATTGGGAGCGTTGGAGGAGCTGGGAGCGTTGGAGGAGCTGGGGGGACATCCAACGCTGGCAATGACAACACAACCCAGAACGCGAGTTTTTGCCCGAAAGAAGGCCCTTGTGTGCTATTTGTCGACCAAAGCGGTTGCGAGTGTCGCTCTGGGGGAGCGGGCAAAGGAACCAACGCTTGGTACGTTCTGCCCAGTGTGTTCTTTTTATGGATGGTGAGACGCCGTCGCGGCCACGCCTGAAATCAAGTTCGCTCCGTATAAATCAACTCTACTACTATAAAATATTATAGTTAATCGACGCAATGTAGAGAGTAAACTCTTTACACCCATGAGCGAGATATAATCTCTTTGCCTGAAGTAATACTTCTTTTAAAACCTCGCACAAGAACGCTGAATTGCGCTATTGTAGCCGCTACCATAGCCATAACGTACGTATTGTGATGCAAGTCGCGCGTCCGCTGGCCAGCCATAGGAAGGCACTTTGGACCAAGCGAAACCAGTTCGACAAACGGCGGGAGCTCCCCGTAGCGCACGAATCAATCGCAAACTCGACCATTCAAGGGCACGACGGTCCAGTGTACCGCTACTGACAGCAGCCTGAACGTAAATTGGAATTGCCGCGTCGCCCATCACCTTGAGTGTTTCTTTTGCCTCGGAGAGAGCGTGCAATGTCTTACCCATACGCTCTATGGACTCGTCCTTTTTTCTGCCAACAAATAACTCCCAAAATCGAGCCGAAATTCCTTGTACGCGAGGGTCTTGACTCGCAATATCCTGCAACTGTGCGTAGATTTCGTAAGAACGCGTGATCTCCTCGGAGCTAGCGCCTGACTCACCTTTGGCTAAGACGGCACTGAGCTGAGCCAAAAGCTCCGAGGTCCTGTCGTTGTATTTGATCAACTGGGCAAGAGAAAGGGATCCGACTTCTACCATCGGTCGAGCCGAACGCGGACGCACCATAACTTTTGCATCCTGAGGCACCTCTTCAAATGAACCGACCTGAAACACAGTGGCCAAATTCGCCGAGACTTGGCCCTCACTATCAGTTTTTCCAAGACTGAATCTATCCCCTTGAGCCTCCAAAAAAACTTCAACGTCTTGAGCATACGTTTGGTCGCAGGAAATTTGCTTTTCTACAGTCCCGGCGACCTGACTTTTGGTGACAGGAGTTCGCTCAACAACTTCCTCACCATGAAGAGTTTCTTGATAGGATTGCATGACAGTCACCGGGATCACGTCACAACGAGCATTTCGATACACGGTAATACGCCCATACTCTCTACCAACATCCACATCGGCGACATAAGTAATAGATTTCGGCGAGCCATACATCACACTCGAGCCGCTAGGTTCATTCACAATACGAGTGGTGCTCGATTGAGAGGCACATGCACTGAGGGCCCCCAAGATGGAGAACGACGTCAGGGCCAATTTTATATTCATCTGCACGCTTTGCATAGTACCTCGCTCCTCACCAGTTCCCAACTGGTCCGCTCACGCGCTTGGAGCGCGCCACCTCAAGTCGGGTAAAATATCGAATCAGAGGGTAACATATTGTACGTGTCTCAGACGCTCAACTTCCCTAAAAAGAGCTGGAGGGCCCAAGCTTGCCCGCCCTATCTATTTGAGCCTGACGTCAGAATAAGATCGCGCACCATGGCGAGATCGATGGGTTTTCCAAAGCAGGGCACCTCCTCCAGCTCATCTCCCGCCATCGCGTCGTCGCCCATACCCGTCATGAAGGCAACGCGGCGCGCTTGAGACAAGTCTCTTTTTCGCAGAGAGCGGTAAAAGTCGGCTCCTCCTCTTACGGGGAGACGTAAATCGCAGAGAATTAAGTCGAATGACTCACTCTCTTCTAAAAGGGACTCGGCCTCGGCCACAGAATGGGCCACCTCGACATCACAATAACGCTTCAACACCCGTACCAGCGCCCGGGCCACATGGGCATCATCATCTACCAAAAGAACTCGCGGCACCTGTGCTTCCTCCACTTCATCAAAGGTAACCAAGCCAACTGACTATCTCAAGCCTTGAGCACAAAGAGGGTAAGAACGCCCCTATCGACCATGAATTTCGCTGGCGGCCTTCTTCTCAATATTGCTAAATGCCTCGATGACTTGGGTGAGCATGGTGAAATTTCTCGCGGCACCAGTCACTGAGGCCATGTGTTTAAATGCCTTATCTGACGATTTTTCTAAGGCTTGAGTCTCGACATAGGGAGCCTCCACGAGCCCCGGAACTCCTGCCGAAGGAGGCGCTCGCATCAAGACATTTCCCTCTTTTTGCAATGCTTTGTAGTTGGGAAACTGCACTATCATCAATCGCTGCCCATCAGTGTCTCCGTCTATCTGCAACTCCCCGGTAGGTAAAATTTCAACCCGGTTGGCATCTTGGGGAAGGTATATAGGTCTGAGGTTGGGTCCTATATAGGGTACGCCATCAGGGCCAGCTAACGCTCCGTCGGGCATGATGTGTAAATTGCCGGCTCGCGTATAGCGCACCCCCTGAGGCGTATCGACGGCAAAGAAGGCATTATTTTCAGGGAGAGCCACATCTAAGTTACGCCCTGTCGGTGTAACGCGACCCGCCTGCATGTCATGGCTAATAGTTCGAGCAACCGCGGCCTCCATACTTGCGTCGGGACGATGTCCACGCAGACTGCCCTCGAGGGCAGCACGAAACACCATACGGTCCATCTTAAAACCTGGCGTATCTAAGTTGGCCAGGTTATTTGCAGCGGTGTCCATCCGGGCTACCTGCGCGACTGCTCCCGAAGCTGCTGCCCATATTCCTGATGCCATGAACAAGAGCTTTGCAATTAAGAGGCCAGGTGATTCCTAGTCACAAAAGACGTCAAATGGGCCAATACCGACTTGTTCTCCTCCCCAATTGAGCGTCAATTTATCGACATATTTTCAAAAAAGGCGTCAAACGCTTAACGACAGGCGGCAAAATCCCGTCTGCCTCGGTTCAATCCAGGCGATTTCTGCATAAAGCTCCCCCCCTTCTTCGTTGGCCCATACTTTGCTTATCGGATCCTATGCAGCTGGGATCTATCCATCTCGCTAATGTGGGGAATCAGGGAGCACTCCCGAGCAACCGCAACGCGCCTCCAACGAACCCAGGCGAGGAAAGAGAGTTTATACAAGCTCTTCAGGATAAACTAACAACCTCGTCCTCCCCCACCCGGCGCCTCGTTGCCGCCAGGAGGACCCATCTCAGTACAGAACAGGCCTCAAGTGCCCTCAGCTCGGCCTGGTCTGAACAATTTGGAGAGGAGCCTTCTGAAAAAACAGTAGCAGTATTGACCGCCCAATGGTCTCACGAAACTGGTGACGGTCGCTCGATGTTCAACTTCAACTTTGGGGGCATTAAGGGCAAAGGCCCCAGTGGTCTCTCGGTGAACCAGAGAACCAAAGAGGGCTGGGGGGCGACTGAGAAAACGATTCGCGACAACTTTCGTGCCTATCAAAGCGCGCAAGAAGGCGCTGGCGACTACATTAGCTTACTCAAACGCCGCTACCCCGCCGCTATTGAGGCCGCCGCCCAAGGAGAGCCTGGTAACTTTGTACGAGAGCTAAAAAATGGAGGCTACTTCACCGGAAACGAAGCCTCCTACGTACGCTCTATCACTCAGAAGACGGCAACTTACCTAGGAGAGGGACCTCCCGCCTTCGGCTCCACGACTCCACCAATCGCCTCAGAGCCCGCATCCCTTGGTGCCCCGCGCTCAGCCGCTGCGCCCCCCAGTTTGATGGCCAATAGTGGACCACGAGCGCCTTCTCCGGAGCATTTCTCTCTATCCCAACGGGGGGGAAACATGCCCTTGTCATCCCTCGACCTAGGCGCGGGGGCCTTTCTCTCCTCTGGAAATTCTTCGAGGACTGCGCTGCCCAACGTCAATGACCTGCGGCTATTCGACGACGCCTTGAGCCGGGCTGCCCTGCGCATCGCACTCAACCCTGACCGCGATGGAGAAGATTCATGATGAGCGTTCCCAACACGCAGGGCTCCCTTGAAGAAAATGTACCAAGCAGAGTGGGTGCAGAAGTAAAAAGAACGCCTCCTGCTCAGCCGGATTACTTGACAATTCGCTACTCGGAGCAAAGTAAACCCTACACCACCTACCCATCACAGCTAACCCACTACCTCACGGAAAACTACCTAAAAAAACACACAGGAGGCAAGCTCCTGGACCTCGGCTGTGGACGTGGGGAGTTTCTGCAAGCTTTTGCGGGGGAGGGTTTTGTAGCACAGGGTGTCGACAGAGAGCAGACGAACAATGCACACATGACAGCGCCTGTGCAACGCTGCGACTTTTCGGCCGAGGCTCTACCGATCGAAAACGATTTTCTGGATATCATCTTCAACAAAAGCGTTTTTGAGCACATGGGGGAGATCACCCCTTTACTGCGAGAATGTCATCGAGTCCTC
This sequence comes from uncultured Polyangiaceae bacterium, assembly GCA_964459035.1. Lineage (GTDB taxonomy): Bacteria > Myxococcota_A > Polyangia > Polyangiales > Polyangiaceae > NIC37A-2. The sequence goes on from CAYWLO010000014.1 coordinate 33,315, forward strand.
AAGCCGGGTGGAGTCATGATTTCATTGGTCCCCGACTATAGAGCTCAATGGAGACACTTTTACGATGACTGGACCCATGTGCGCCCCTTTACCCTAGAGGGTCTTACCCAATGCCTAGAGGGGCACGAGTTCATTGTTGATGACTCAAGGCATTTTCGCCAACTGCCCCTGCTCTGGAAATATCCCTACCTGCGTCCTCTCGCCGACGTGGCGACACTACTTCCAGAAAGTTTCAAACGCTCCAAATGGGTGCGTTTTTCTAAAGAATGGATGCTTTTGGTTGTTTCGCACAAAGCAGACAAACGCAAAATTGGAGGTCACGATGACTGAAGTAAAGATAGGAAATCAAATCGTTGGAAAAGGTCACCCCTGCTATATCGTGGGGGAGATTGGTATCAATCACAATGGAGATCTTGGCGTAGCTCGTAAGCTCATAGATTGCGCGGCTTTGGCCGGCGCAGACGCAGTGAAATTTCAAAAAAGAACGTTAGATATTGTCTATTCTCCTGAAGAGCTAAGTAAAGAACGAGAGACTCCTTTTGGTACGACGAATGGCGACCTCAAAAAAGCGCTAGAATTTGGCGAAGACGAATACCAAGGCATTGAACAGTACTCCAAGTCGCACGACATTGCATGGCTGGCATCTTGCTGGGACGAAGCATCCGTCGACTTCATAGAAAAATTTTCTCCACCGGCGTACAAAATAGCCTCAGCAAGCCTAACAGACGACGCTCTCCTTCGGCACCATAGACAGACGGGACGTCCCATCATTTTATCTACCGGAATGAGCACCATGAAGCAGGTAGATCACGCCATTGACGTACTTGGAACCAATGACTTGATAGTTCTTCATACGACCAGTGCTTACCCCGCCAATATCAATGACCTCAACTTACGTGTGATACCCAAATTGGCGGAGCGCTACCAAGTTCCGATCGGGTACTCGGGTCATGAAGCGGGCCTGGCGGCTACCCTCGCAGCCGTTGCATTGGGAGCCTCGATGGTCGAGCGACATATAACCCTCGACAGAGCGATGTGGGGTAGCGACCAAGCTGCAAGCGTCGAACCCCAGGGTCTGATGAAGCTGATTCGTGATATTCGTAATGTTGAGCGTGCCTTAGGTGATGGAAATAAAGTGGTCACCGACGCAGAAGTCCCCATCATGAAAAAGCTGAGGCGAGTTGGATAAGCTGATGGAGCACCTCATCAATGGGAACGACTCTTACCTAAAACGACGTATTGGCATCATGCAAGGGCGACTTTCTCCCCGTCCGGCGACTCGCTTGCAAGCGTTTCCGACGGATACTTGGGAGGACGAGTTTGAAAGAGCCGCGCAATTGGGTCTGGACGGCATCGAGTGGATTTTTGAGGCAGAAAACGCCGAGTTGAATCCCATTCGTTCTTCGGCCGGACGCAAGAGAATAAGAGACGTCATCAAGAAGACTGGGGTGCAAGTCATTTCAGTGTGCGGCGACTATTTTATGTGTCATCGGCTGAGCGAACCTGGGGCGACGGGTGAAGACGCCTCAAGAGCGCTTTCAACACTTATCTCCCAGGCAGAATCGATTGGAGCAAAGCGCATTCTATTGCCCTGGTTAGAAGAAGCCTCATTGGACACTCCTTCAAAAGTCGAACTCGCATTGCGCAACCTCAGAGCAACTTTACCAGCAGCAGAGCGCTATGGGATCTCCCTGGGCTTAGAAATGGATATTCCAGGTAAACAATACCAAAAAATCGTAGAGGGCGCTGAACACAAATTAGTCAAGGCGTACTATGATACCGGCAATTCAACCGCCCAAGGATTTGATGTCGCCCAAGACGTACTTCCTTTGAGGGCCCACCTTGGAGCAGTGCATATCAAAGATCGTCTCCGTGGTGGGGAGAGCAAGCTTTTGGGACAAGGCGATACGAATTTTACGGGGCTCTTTCAGCAATTGCATGCGTGGAATTTCTCGGGCGATCTGGTGCTTCAACACTACTTTGAGTCGCCCCAGCGAGACGCCGAACTGGCCCTCAAAAGAATAAGATCCTTTTGGCCACGCCAGGAGGCGGCATGAGACACCATGTGCTCTTTATAGGACTCGGAGGAGTTGGTCAGAGACACCTGCGCAACCTCCGACAGCTTTATGGATCTGAAATTGATATAAGCGCCTACCGAGTTCGAAGAGAAAACACCCTTCTCTCCGATCGACTCACCGCCATAGAAGGGGGGGACTTAGAGAAAGAGTATCAGGTTGCCATTTACGACGACCTTTCATGCGCTCTTTTACAGAGGCCCAATATTGCCATCATTGCCAACCCGACGAGCTTACATATCCCAGTCGCCGCCCAGGCGTTGAATAGCGGGTGTGATCTTTTCGTCGAAAAGCCTCTTTCCTCGGACTTGGACGGTGTTGCGGAGTTGAGCCGCCAAGCAGCTAGCGAGGGGCGAGTGGGCTACGTCGCCTACCAGCTCAGATTTCATCCAAGTGTGCAAAAGCTGCAAGAGTCTCTTCGGCTAAAAAAATGCGGGACAATATATGGAGCCCGCGCCGAAGTGGCTGAATACTTACCTGGCTTTCACCCATTTGAAGACTACCGCCGCATGTACGCAAGTCGCAAAGAATTGGGCGGCGGTGTTACCCTCACTCAAATTCACGAGATCGATCTTCTGTATACGTTTTTTGGCATCCCCGAACAGGTATATTCGGTGGGTGGACACATCTCCGATCTAGAAATTGATGTAGAGGACAGCGCCACCTCATTGCTTACATTTAGAAAAAGCTGTGGTGGCATATTACCAGTCAGTCTCCACCAAGACTACTTAGGGCGCCCGCCAAGACGAAGCCTTCTTATTTGGGGCTCAGAGGGTCAGCTACTCCTCGATCTGCGCGAAGGCACCCTCACCTATACCGATACCCGAGGTAAACAAGAAGTTCTATCAGATGCTAGCGGTCACCCGCGCAACGCCCTCTTTCTGGACGAGATGCGGCATTTTTTCGATTGTGTAGAAACGCGCAAGCGCCCCCTTTGCAACCTAGAGGACGGCGCGGCAAGCTTGAGTATAGCATTAGCACTCTTGGAGTCTCAAAAGTCAGGAAAGGCATGCATGCTGCCGCAACCCAATGCTCGGGCGGCATGAAATATAAATACAACGAAGGACAAGTCTGGTCGCTCATTCCCGCAAGAGGTGGTTCAAAAGGAATCCCTAGAAAAAACCTCTTGTCGGTCTGCGGTCGCCCGTTAATTACCTACTCCATCGCCCACTCTCTGGAATGTGCGCCGATTGATCGAACTTTTGTCTCAACCGATGACGAGGAGATTGCCACGGTCGCAAAAGAGGCCGGTGCCGAAGTGCCTTTTATGCGCCCCGCAGAATATGCGACCGATGAAGCCACTGATCTCGTTGTATTTCGTCATGCGTTGACATGGTTTCAGAATAATTGGGGTTCGGTACCCGAGCTTCTTGTTCATCTGCGTCCCACTGGCCCAGTGAGAGATTCGGGAGTCATCTCCTCGGCAGTGCGCCAGATGCTTGACTGCCCAAAAGCAGATGCTCTTCGGTCCATCTCTCTTGTGCTTGATACTCCTTACAAGATGTGGACCATCGAAGATGAGCGACTTATCCCACTTATTAGCCTAAAAGGCATTCAGGAAGCCCACTCTCACCCTCGTCAGCAATTGCCTCCAGTCTATGGACAAAATGGCTATGTGGACGTGATTAGAACTCGCACGATTCTTGAATGTAACTCCATGTGCGGGCATTTTGTCCTGCCGTTACTTACCCAAGGTAAGATCCCCGACCTTGATTATCCAACACAGATCCCGGCTCTGATCAGTGCCGTGGAATCTCACGCACGCAGCCTGGAGAAACCGACATGAATACCGCATTAGCCACCCCCTTGAACCAAAGTTTCTCGTTAACCGATCAAGTGGTACTGATAACAGGTGGCGCTGGCCTCCTGGGAAAAGAGCACGCAGCCGCGGTCATGGAGGCAGGCGGCACCGCCGTGATAGCCGACATCAATATTGACCGGGCTCATCACGCTGCGCTTGAAATCGACCCCTCGGAGAAACGTGCCCATGCTCTGCACTTGGACGTAAGCGATAGAGAGATGTGTCGCGCTGCCCTCAAAAACTGCCTTGAGCGACACGGACGCATCGACGTTTTGGTCAATAATGCGGCAGCCAACCCCAAAGTGGAAGACGGCATGAAGCCGTCACGTTTTGAGACCCAGTCTCTAGAAGATTGGGAAGCCGACTTGGCAGTGGGACTGCGCGGCACCTTTCTGTGTAGTCAGGTTTTTGGAGGTCATATGGCCAATAATGGCGGAGGAGTCATCGTCAACGTTGCCTCTGACCTAGGACTCATCGCGCCCGATCAGCGTATTTACCGTGAAGAGGGAATGAGCAAGGAGGAGGCGCCTACAAAACCCATATCCTATTCGGTCGTTAAAGGCGGGCTCATCTTAATGACACGCTACTTGGCGACCTATTGGGCGGAAGAAGGTGTTCGAGTCAATGCCTTGTGTCCTGGTGGTGTCTTTGCCGGCCAACCAGAAAAGTTTGTGCAACGACTCACGAACCTCATTCCCTTGGGGCGTATGGCGCGAAAAGATGAGTACCGTGCCGCCCTCATTTTTCTCTCGACGGCAGCCTCCAGCTACATGACCGGCTCTACGTTGGTCGTAGACGGAGGGCGTACGTGCTGGTAGCAGATATGCCCGCTGACCAGGCGCCTGCATTTCGACAGAACCTCGACCAGAAAATAACCGTCCTCGCTTTGGACATCGATGGGGTCATTACCGACGGCACCGTCCAACTCAGCAAGAGCAAAGGAGATGGGGAGAGCAAACGTATAGCTCTACGCGATCTCGATGCACTCACTAAACTGAAGCGGGCTGGTTTTCGCCTTGCCTTGGTAACGGGAGAGCAGGGCCCCATGGTAGAAGCTATTAGTGAAAGGGTGCAAGCTGATGCGCTCATTTCAGGGGCAAAAGATAAACGCGCGGGCCTCGATAAGTTAGCCGAGTTATTGGGAGTGACATTGGAGTCGATCTGCTTTGTCGGTGATGCCGAACGGGACGCCTTGGCATTTCCACACATTGGGCTCAGCTTGGCCCCTCAAGATGCATCCTCCAGGGCCTTGAGTGCTGCCCAATACGTATTGTCTCTTGGTGGAGGCAAAGGAGCGGTCAGTGAAGCGGTTGATCTCTTACTCTCTTTGGGCACCCAAATAGAACAGGAGAAAAGTTACGTGGCGGCAGTCGAGGAAGACATGCAAGCAAGCGTGGCTGCTCACCAACGAATGCTTCAGTTGGGGGGAGCAAAAATCGTAAAAATGGCCCTTTGCATGACCACTGCACTGCGCACAGGAGGAAAAGTTCTCTTTTGCGGAAACGGGGGTAGTGCCGCCGACTCGCAACATGCGGCAGCTGAGCTCATGGGACGTTTTTTGCGCAATCGGGCCCCCCTTGCAGCCCTTTCATTGGCGACAGATACGTCCGTTCTAACCGCTGTGGGTAATGATATGGAGTACGACGAAATTTTTGCGCGCCAGGTACGCGGTCTCGCGAAACGGGGAGATGTGGTGGTCGGCTTGAGCACCAGCGGAAACTCGGAAAATGTCGCGCGAGCACTGTCGACGGCAAGACAATTGGGTGCAAGCGCCCTCTCCTTAACAGGCCATCAAGGTCGTTCCATTGGACGTGTCTCTGACATCTGTCTCAATGTTCCTTCTAGAGACACACCGCGAATTCAGGAGCTACATATTTTGGCCCTGCATTCTATTTGTTCCCTCGTAGAGCGAGACTTATTCCCCAGCGATGATAGGGAGGGGTCCCCTCATGGATAAGGGCACACTCATTGGGGTTGTGCTAGGATTTGGTCTCATCATTGGTTCAATTGTAATCAATGGCAGTATTACGGCATTTTTAGATACTCCCAGTGCGCTCATTGTATTCGGAGGCACTTTCGCAATTGTGCTCATTGCCGAACGCCTCGACAAGGCGCTGGCCGCAATGACCGTGGCTAAGCACGCTTTCGTCAATAGAGAGCCCGACGTGGGAGCCACCATTACACGTATTCTCGAGCTTTCTAACAAGGCACGACGAGAAGGCATTTTGGCTCTTGAGGACGAAGAGATTGAAGACCCCTTCCTCTCCAAAGGCTTGCGCATGGCAGTGGACGGTATCGCTCGCGAAGAGATTCGCGAGACTCTTTCGGTCGAACTCATAGCGATGAAAGCTCGCCATAGTCGTGGACAAAATCTCTTCAAATTTGCCGGAGCCACCGCTCCCGCGATGGGCATGATTGGTACGTTGATAGGGCTTGTGCAAATGTTGCAGGCCCTCGATGACCCGGCGAGTATTGGCCCCGCTATGGCCGTGGCACTACTCACGACCATGTATGGGGCAATCATGGCGTTTGTCATTTGTAACCCCATCGCCGAAAAACTAAAATTTCGCTCGGCCTCCGAGACAATGAATATGACCCTTGTAATTGAGGGCGTTGATTCCATCGCAAAAGGTCACAACGCAGCCATCATTCGGGACAAGCTCGAAGCGAGGATCGATCCTGGTGATAGAAACACGGACGAAGCAGCGTAGCTCCTGCGAAGCAAAGGCATCATGGAAGAAGAATGCGAAGAATGCGAAGAAGGTGCCCCAGCGTGGATGGCAACTTTTAGTGATATGGCCACCCTACTCCTCACCTTCTTTGTTTTGCTTCTTTCCTTCGCAAATATGGATGTGGAAAACTTCAAGATGGCCCTGGGTTCGGTGAAGGAGGCCTTCGGAGTCAACCACGAAGTAAAGGGCGACTTCATGGCCCGTTCCAACTCGATCGTAGAATTCGCTGATACTCCGGCAGCCTCCATCAATCCAAAAAAGCAGGAAAGTTATAACGAAGTGACTCGTTTGCGTCGCTACATCGAATCGAAAGGCATGGCGAGTCGAATTGACGTAGCAGGTTCCACCCGCGGGATTGTGTTACGGGTGAAGGATATTGCTCTTTTTGATACGGGGTCCGATAACTTACGGGACGATTCGGAGCCGGTCCTCGATCTTGTGGGTGACCTGTTTGGGAAGTCCCAAGCGGTGCTTTCCATTGAAGGACACACCGACAATATTCCAATTTCCAGAGCACGCTTTCCCTCCAATTGGGAATTGTCGGCGGCTCGTTCCGTCGCGGTAATTCGCCATTTTCTTGCCCAGAATTTTCACAAGGACCGACTGGCGCTGGCTGGATACGGCGAACTACGGCCAATCGCAAAGAACGATACGGCCGAAGGACGAGCTCGAAACCGGCGGGTGGAGTTTGTCTTTCAGCGGGCATTGGGAAAAAAAGGCCGCCTCTTCGATCTCGACAAAAAGACACCGACTCGTCCTGTGACGAAGGCAAAGGATAAGAAAAAAGAGAAGGCCCCCACGCAGGAAGCGGTTGTCCCCGCCCCGAAGAAAGACGAGCAAAAACCTAGTCCCCCTAAAAAGAAGGAATAGGCTCTTAGGGGCTCGTTCTAGCTCACTCCGGCAGGGCGCGGACGTACTTCACAAATTGCAGCCAGCAATTCTGCGATAGCCGGACTCTCTGGCTCAGTTACCGTCGCAAGGCGACACTCCATCAGAGCGTCTTCGATTCGAGATGCCATCAGATACATCCACCCCAAAGTAAGATGAAAGTCGGCTGATAGACGGGGATGATACTCTCGTACTTTTTCTAGAGCCGTGATGCCAACATGATAGGCTTCATGAGACGCTGCAACTCTTGCAAGGGAAACTGCCACATCCACCGAGACAGGATCTAATCTCGAAGCATTTGCCCAAAGTGCTATTTTCTCTGCCACGGGCAGAGAAGCAGCAACAGATTCGGCCAACGAGTGAGCCACCTTGGGGTTGGCTGCATCTCGCTGGGCCGCTGCTATCGAGAAACGAAGAGCATCTTCCTTTGCTCCCATCGCCAAAGTCAACTCGGCCAAAGAAGCGAGCACCCGTGCGTCATCTGGCGCACGTATCTGGGCTTCCATGAGCGCTTCCAATGCACCATCGCCCTCTCCTCGGGAAATACAAATATCGGCAACGCTCAAGAACCATGCGGCGGCCGCGCCATCATCCGAACATTTGGGCGGTGACCGCAAAATGTCCAATCCTTCTTCTTCTAGGCCCTCAGCGCGCAATTGATCTGCCGCTTCAATACCTCGTGTCCACTCTGTCGAAGAACGCCGAGCGACCAAGGCTAAGAACCCTCCGTCGGAGATCCATTCTTCAATGACATATCCCCCGTCCAAGAGAAGACTTTCGAGCTGGAACTTCGAGTAGGCCCTTCTTACCGGGGGTAAGAGTTCCTGGGCGATGGAGGCATGCGCCTCAGCCACACAAACAATCCCGCCCTCTCCAAGAGCAAGTCCCACTCTTCGAAGAACCTCCTTTGGTGATTCAGCTTCGCCGAGGACGTCAACGAGAATGGCCACACCTGCTTTGGGTAGCTCATCCTTACATGCATCCCTTTGCTCAAACCGCACGCCTGGGAGCGAATTGCGAGCATACCAAACAGCTACGTCAGCGAGGTCGACCCCCACGATACTTCTGGCTTGATCAAGGTAAATGAGGCCGGCTCCGGCTCCGCATCCTACGTCAAGAACATCCTTCCCCTCTGTCCACGGAGAGAATGAACGATAAAATGCATCCGTTCGAGGAGCTGAGGCTACGAGACCCGGGTACGAGCGTGTTCTATCTCTTCGCAGCTCAAGGCTATCGTTTGATGTACTCACGGCCGATCCAAATCGAGCCAGGACGCGACCTCCCCCAACGTCTACATAGGAGGGCAGCACAAGCGAGGTGGGTCGAGACCCAGTTTGCTCTTTCTGAGAAGCTAACATTAATTGTGGCATGACTCACTCCGCTCTGTGACAAATACCCAGGCGTGCCGCTTCGGGAACGGCCTGCTCCCATGCCTCTTTGAGGGGCGTGAGGACCCGTATCACGTCCTCAATTTGCTGTGCATCAGCATTCGCGTTTGCGCTGCGGAGACAATCCAGACAAAAGCTGTACAATGCGCCCAATTGAGGGCAGAGTTCTGGGGCAACCGACGGGTCCAAGGCAATTTGCAACTCACTGATGATCGCATGAGCCTTTGAAGCTAACTCCCGTGCTCTAGCCGTTTGCTTCTGTTCAAAGCAAATACGGGCCCCACGAAGGAACCGAAATAGCCCATCGTAGAGCGCTAGGAGAAGTTCCCCTTTGCTGGTTGTCTGAATTCTGACCTGCTCGTACCGAGCTGCAGCTGTCTGAAGCATCCTTGCCTCCTCTTTCTCTCTGTGCCGCTTCCATGCGACACGGTTATTAGTTCATTATTCTAATAGTTCACCCCAGAGGGGCATTTCTTGGAGTTATATGCTCGCCAAGAAAGACATTTCTATATTGCGCATTCCCATATCCGCATCCATGGCCGAAAAGGTTCTCCGCAATCGAATCTCCATGGCGTCGAGGCGTTTTTGTTCACGCTCCGCGGTGCCCTGAAAAAGTTTAATTTCGGCGCTCAATGCGTCTTTACGCAATGAAATCGTTCCCGTACCGATATCGGTGAAGCTTTTTAGCAGGCTTCCCATGATATCCATCAAGCCATCGCTCGTGGAGTCCCCCGCAAGGACTTTAGAAAAACCTTCAGGATTATCGACCAATGCCGACTCCATTCTATCACTATCTATTTTTAGGGTACCGTCGTTATTGAGTCGAATACCCAGATCAGCCAGGGTCTCTAAGTTGCCGCCGGTACCTGCACTGGTAAGCATTGTTGAAGCGAGTCGGTTTGTTATCGATCGCAATGAGCCATCGCCGCGCAGCGCGGCACTTGTCCCCTCGGAGCCACCAAAGCCAGAGATTGAATGAATGCGCGTGATTACCGAGTTGTACTTACTCACAAATTCATCCAATGAAGCTTTCATCGAGTCGGTATCAGCCTCAATTGAGATGCTAAATGGGGTAGTTCCTTCTTTCTTGAGTTCAATATTTACCCCTTCGATGGCGCCCGATATGGTGTTCGTACTGCTCGTTACTGTAAAACCATCTAGTTTCGCAGAGGCGTTACCGGCGTCTTGTACGGTGGCTGCGACATCGCTCAAGCCAATGTTGAATCCGCCCAACTCTTGGACAACAAATGCCTCGTCTGAGCCCGTCTCTTTGCTGCGCAACTGGAGCCTATAGTTGGTCCCATCATAGAAAATCGAGGCACTAATCCCGGCTTTTAGTCCGTTGATCTTGGCGCCTATGCCCTCCAATGAATCAGTGGCATCAATCGTAATATCATAATCCGTTCCGCCTTGAGTTAGGCGTAACGTACCAGTCTGAGTAAGATCAGTGTCTCTACTCGTTTGAGAACCAGAGTAAGTACGTTGCTCTTTCGCGAGAATCACATCACTCACGGTATAGCTGGCAGGAGTCGCCTCGCCTGTTGTAGTCACGACAGCAGCGTCTTCGTCACTCGATTTGCCTGAATAGGAAGCAAGCTCCGTCGCGGAGTCCAAAGAGTCCACGACAGTCTTTAAATCACTCAACAATGAACCAACCCCCGAGAGAGCTGAAGTAGCTGCGCTCGCGGCGGAAACCTTTCGGTTTGCCAGGTTGAGGTTTTGGGAACTAGCACCAACCAATCCAGAAACGATTGCTTCAATGTCAATTCCGGAGCCAAGTCCACTAAACGTAATAGGTCCGCCCATGATTTACTTCTTACCCTTTAGAGATTTTCCTTATGCATTAGTACTGACTCAAGTTTGGGGAGCACGCTCATTTATTCACGCGCTCCCCATTCTCCTGGTTGCTTAGAGGAGATTCATTGCCATTTGAGGCATTTGGTTTGCCTGAGCCAGTACCGACGTACCCGCTTGTGTTAGGACTTGGTTTCGCGAGAGGCGCGCAGTTTCCTCAGCCACATCTACGTCGCGAATACGAGAGTTCGCAGCGGAGAGATTGAGGCGCATCGTTTGAATATTGCTCCCAGCAATGTCTAAGCGATTCATCGCGGCACCAAAGCTGGCGCGAGAACCCGAGACGGAGCTAATTGCCGTATCTATTCTACCTAAAGAAGTAAGCGCCGCTGTGTACGTGGAAACGGAGGTCGTTGCAGCCAACACGGTGGTCATTGTGACCCCACCAAAAGTAACTGTAATTTGATCCGCTGCAACGTTGTCTAGTCCTACTTGGAAAGTCACCGCGGTAGCAGCTGTTGCCACTACACTCACACCATTGAACTGTGCAGAACCCTGAATTCGAGTAATTTCCGATTGAAGCGCGGAAAACTCTAAGTTAACCGCCCCGCGATCCGCAGAGGAAAGGGTTCCGTTGGAAGCCTGCATCGCTAGCTCTCGCATGCGACCCAAGATAGAGTGCACCTCTCCCAGAGCGCCTTCTGCGGTCTGAGCCATCGAAACACCATCTGCTGCGTTGCGCTCTGCAACATTGTAGGAGCGAATCTGAGCCTTCATGCTCTCGCTCACCGCCAAACCCGCGGCATCATCTGCTGCGGTATTTACGCGCAGGCCGCTTGAGAGTCGATTGAAACTGCTTGACAACATCTTTTGGTTGGCCAGAAGATTCTTCTGAGCGACCATGGACGAGACGTTGGTATTGATATTGATTGCCATTTTCTTGTTCCCCTTCCTTGGAGTGTCCCGGGTGACCCCGGTAGAGCGTCAAATGCTCGACACCTTCCATGACGGAACAACGTGCACTTCACTAAAGGCACGAATGGCAAAAACTTGAATTTATTTTTTCAACTCCAGATACTTCCTTTCGAGACACTGAGACAGTTCCAAAGCGGCTTGCCGAACAGCTTCACCCAGTCTCCCCTCAGAACGGATCCCCTGGAGGACTTCTGGAATATTTTTATCACTTTCTTCCACCTCAAGGCTCGAATCTACCGAATCCCAAGCCCACGCGTCCACCCAGGGCCAGCGCGCAACAAGAGATTTTAGTTCTGATTCCGCATATTGCAGTTCGCGCAACCGCCGAGAAACCAGACCAGCGTCGGGAGAATTCCAGTCGGCTTCTGCGGCCTTGCTCGCTTGGGTGAGTAACATCGCCCCATTTGCTACGGCCTCGGCACCCAATTGATGAGTTCTGAATAAATTGGCCACATCTCCTTCGCGCACGAGGGATCCGCGCGTTTTTGCCTGCTCCACGATATCTTCAGGTGTAATTTTTCTCTCCTTCAAGCCAGCAAGAACGTCCGCGAGCTTCATCTCCTTGAAACTCTCCAGGCGTGCGCCCCCCTCCGTAGCGTTGATTAGTTCCGGGCCGCCAGTGCGGTTAAGCAAGGAACCGACCCTATCAAACCACACACGCACATGGTTAAATGTACCAGCCGTCTGAACATCGCCCTCTCCCCCCCAGGCAGGTACAGTATCGAGACGCTGCCCCGGCAAGAGAGCCTGGCCCTCGTTAGTAACTTTCATGGTTTCACACCATTCATGACGGAGGGATTTACCGTCCTCGGACACCTCCACCTTAGATTCCTCGTAGGCCGTGCCAGCGGCATAGCAACGACCATTTGTATAGGCTAAGTCCTGACCCAAAAGCACAATGGGCGAACAACCCATTCGATAGGCCAGAGAAAAACAAGCCGTCGAAACACTCCCGCACACGGGAATACCGGGGCGTCCAAATAGCTTCTCGAACGGCCCAGCGATATGGGGCAACAGTTCGTAGATAGTCATCAAAGGACCACTACCGGTCTCAAAAAGAGCTGGGTGAGCTGATAGAGAAAAAAGGCGCGCGGTCTTGTCGATGAACGAAAGATCACGGATGAGGTGGGTAATGTCCACAGACTCCAAGCATGCCAAAATCTGAGGCTCCACATGAGCTGCGTCCAGGGCTTTTCCGCTCGAGTTGACGGCGAATACAATCCCTTTTTTGCTCGCCTCTTTGAGAAGTTGAACGTTTTTTTCTAAAGAAGGGCCCGCGCCTACAATAAAAGCTGGAACGCCTTCAAATGCCCCCTGTAGATGATGCGCCGAGGGCACCCCTGCTATGTGCTCGGCATTTTTTACGATATCTTCGATCCACACTCGTCCCCGCACTCGAAGGGTTTGCTCATTGACCAGGTTCCTTTCGAGGAGTTCGGCGATACCATCTGCTAACAAAATCCTCTCCTCGGGGTACGCCTTGTCGTAACCAGGCGTATCGACTAAATTAACATTGTCTCTATCGCCAATCACCCGACTCCAGATACTCTCCAACTCAGCGGCATTGGTAACAATAGGAACATGCCTTAATTCTGAAGGACCACGCTCCAAATAGTGCCGAGCGATACCCGCTTCGGGCTCGTAGATGACCGCTATATTTACCCCAGCAGCTCGTAGGTTACGTGCCGCCTGACCGAGTCCTAAGCCATACAAAACGACGACACACCCAGGGTCTTGAGCGAATTTCTCAATCATCTCATGGTGAATCGGACCGTCCAAAGCCAAGATACCGTCATTGCGCTCTAGCTTAACTACCGGCCAACCATGCTGCGTATGACCCAGTGCGCCAATACTCGTAGCTCGACGGATCTGCTCTTGTGTGTCGACCTCAAGAGCAGAGGTGCCAAGGTTATCTTCGAGAAAACTTAGGGAGCTAGTTGGCATAACACGTTACTTTTCTGTCGGCCGTCTGACGCCTGGGGGTGACGGATCTTTGACGTCTGCCGAGGGTTGGGCTCCCGCTTCTTCGTGGGCAAGGGGCTCATCCCCAAAGGGATCAAAGTTCGGATCCATCGCACTTTGGGCTGCTGCCCGATTCTGCTCCAACACTGCCTCATACACTTCTCCGCGTAATACTGGGATAGATCGCGGTGCGACGATGGCCAAGCGCACCGTAGAACCCGATATCCCGGAGACAACAACTTCGATGTCATTGCCAATAATGATGCGCTGCCCTTTGCGACGAGTTACAACCAACATAGGTAGAGTAATCCACATAAGGCATGGAACATGCCAGCTCGATATTCAAAGAAATACACTGAGGCGTCCAGGGCGGCGCCCCTACCGCCCCCCAGGCCACTTTGGCGCATATTCAGTGGCTTAGAGAAGACTAAAGGCATCCATTTGGAGCATTTGCGCAGAAACACCGATGGTTCGCTCAATTGAGTTCTGTAAACTCTTGAGTTCAGTGATGCTTTCGGCTGGATCAATTGACCCAATATCTGTTTTTTGAGCCTCCAAGAGAAACTTCGAATTCGTAAGAATGGTTTCGGCTTGGTCGACTCGAGTCATGTTGACGCCGGTACGTGCGCGCTCCAGTACAATTTGCTCGTGTCCTACATCTAGGGCTGTCAAAGATATTTGGATACCACCTTGATTGTTGGCCAGCATGGAGGTGGCCAAGTCATCTAGATCCTGAAAAATATCTGTACCACCGGCAGCGGTAAACGCGTTGAGACCACTGGAACTCACTGTGACGACGGAAGTCGATCCACTGCGAATTGAGTGAACATAATTGTCTCCTTGGTAGCCGAATGCCGCATCAAAAGCCGGGGCATTGGTCTGTGAGCCAGCAAAGAGATAACCACGAACACCTTTTGTATTCGCAATACCTAAGAGGGCGGAGCGTATGCCAATAATCTCCTCGGCGGCACTGGCGCGAGTATCGGCGTTGGTGGAGCCGTTCGCGGCCAAAAGTGCGACCTCTTTGGCCCGCTGCATCAACATACCCGCCTCTGCCAAAGACGCCTCAGACAACTCCAAGTCGCTCCGACCGAGAGAAAGCGCACGGTTCATGCTCTTACCTGTCTCGACGCTTCTCTGCACTCTTTGCAGGCGAGCAGCAGCCGTAGGGTCGTCAGAGGGCCTACTTATCAACAAACCACTTGTGGCTGCATTGGCCGCTTTCGCATGTCTTTTTCTTAATCCACTCATGTCCCGAAGGACCTGAGCTGCCCGCATATTTTCAGTAACTCGCATCGTTTTTAGCCTTCAATTAACGCGCCGTTGCAAGAAGAATCTCCAGCATTTCATCTGCCACACTTAAAACCCGCGCTGCGGCCTGGTACGCGCGCTGGTAGCGAGTAAGTGCAACCATTTCCTCGTCGAGGGAAACCCCTGAAACCGACTCCTTCAGTTCCAGAAACTGTGCCTCCATGGCCTCAAACAAGGTACTATCCCTTTGCGAACTAGCCCTCCTCAGTCCCACTTCACCAACCAAGTCGGAATACCCTTCGCTCGCCGTACGGGTGCCAGAAAAAATGTTCGATTGGTCAAAAACCAGGGAAATGAGATTAGCGTTTGCGCTGCTGCCGGGGGTCGTGGCCAAACTTGCCGCTGCGGCAATACGAATTGGTTGGCCCTGCACATCCGTACTCACAGTAATCGTTTGAGCAGCCCCCGCTGGGGGTGGGCCGACCAAATTTAAGTCGAACAAGTCCAAGCCCGTCTGACCATCGAGGGAAAAACCCGCTTGGTGCTGAGTATTGAGTGCAGTGGCAAAGTCAAAAACATACTCGTCCAATTGTGATTGAACCGCTGCAATGTCGGAGTCCCGTGCCTCAACCAAGCCTGCCAGTTTTCCTCCAGCAAGCCCGCCCGTTACATTGCTAGTGGTACCGTCGGTTCGCGCAGCCGTGAGCATCACGTCACCGTTTGCGTCTAATTCGACGGTAAAGTCTCTCGACTCGCTACCCTCAACAATGGTCGCGCCCGCGGCCTGGACCAAAATACTGCCATCAGCGTGCTCTACCACCTGAATGTTCACAATCGGGGACATTTCTAGCAATACTTGTCCCCGGCGGTCTCTCAAATCCGCCGCATCTTGTCCTTGAGCCTGGGCCAGACGAATCTCACCATTTAAAGAGGCTATCTCATCAGCCTGTTGATTGAGGTCCAACACGACGTTTTGCATATTATTCAACAAATCCGTCCGTTGTTGTGCCAAACGCTCACCCGTTTCATTGACTCGCCCGACAAACTCTCCCAAAGAAGCCAAAATATCTTCGCGAGCAATGGTATCGCTGGGGTCTACTGCAAGTTGTTGAAACGAACCGTCAATTCTGTCCAGCGCCTCACCAATTCCTCCGCCGGCCAAATCATTGAATACCGTTTCTAAGACAGCTAGTTCTCCATCACGGGCTGCCGACGCTTCGGACCTCCCCACGGAGGACAGGTGACGCTGTTCCAGAAATTTATCTGTACTTCGACGTAGGCCAGCGACTTCAACACCACCATAGGTTTCGTTGCCGTAAATGCGCGTTTGCAACAATGCCTCTCGGCGCACATAACCGGGCGTGTTGGCATTCGTTATATTCTGCCCGGTAACGGCTATACCATAAGACTGGGCAGCCAAGGCGTCCCTTGCGGTGATGAGAACGCTCGTGAGTCCCACCTCTAACCTCTAACTTCCAGAAAGCGTGCACCTTTATCGTGCTGACTTCTTCCCGAGATCTGCTCTATCATGCCGATTGATAGTTCTCGGGCATGAATCATTAGCATTTGGTTTACGAGAGCTCGATCTCGGAGACTACGCATTGTCCGGACGAGGGCCGCACTTTGCCCAGAACGGGGCGCCTGAGCCAATTCCTCTAATAGATCGACCTTTCTGTCGGTTATTTTGTCGAGAGATTCATGATCCAGCCGACGCAAGGCTACTTCTTCTTCTATAAGAAGAGCATCCAGCATCTCAACCACTCTCCCGAAGGGTGTGGGTTCGCTCATTTTGGTTACTCCATCTGCAGAAGCAGCCCCGTCTTTAAGCTAGCACTAGGAATGAAAGGGCTTTAGCCCGTTAACTCGCCTACTAACTTTTGGGCTACCACGCTTGTATCAAATGCGCTTGGACCTAGAGCGACCTTCCCCTGCAATGATTCGATTCGTACGGGGTTACTCATTTGAGCCTTAGCCAGCTCACGAGCTCCCTCAGAGATATTCACTCGCGCCGCGTCCTCGTTGCGTGGGGCGGCTTCACGTGCGCCCCCCTGCGGTCCCTGCTGGCGAACTGAACGCACTGGCGTCAGTGCGTTGCTAGCATAGGCGTCGAGTACGCGATGTCCTGTAATACCCTTCATCAAATCACTCCCGATAGTGCGGCTGCAATAGAGCAGACGACCCATCGCTTTCGGAGAACGGCCCCTTTAGACCGAACTTTAGAATATTTTGTCCGTAAGATTCCGGTTTCTCTATCAGCCGTCTTTAACCACGGCTCCGAATTTGTTCCCCTCGCTTGAGAAACCTGGCTTAGCAGGGGGATCTCTTAGAGCTTCTTCTATAACTCGAGCGAGACCCAAGCCTCCCCCTTCACTAATGCTCTGACTCAAGCCAGAGATTATCATTCCTCCAATCATTGGTGTGGCTCCATCACCACCCATAGATTTACTCAAGCTCTTCTCCAATGGTTCTAGCAATTGTCGGACCAAGATTTCCTCAAACTGTAATGCAACCTTTCTCTCGCGAATATCGATATTTGACGAATCTGTCTTCGACGAAATACTGACATCGGCAGTCAAGGGCATGGCACTTTGTACCGGCATCGAGAAAGACACACTCATTGAATCACCACCTTTGCGCGAAGGGCCCCCGCCTCCCTCAACGCCTGCATCACACTGGACAGTTCGCGAGGTGTGACCCCCAGAGCGGCCAATGCAGTGGATACATCACTCAATGTACTGGCCCCATCCAAGAAGCGAAGTCGTGATTTTTTTTCCTCTGTGGTCACGTCCGTTCGAGGTGCAGACAAGGACTCTCCCCCCCGAAAGGTAAATGGATTGGGCTGACTAAATTCTGTCTGTTCATATATCGAAACAGAAATTCCTCCTTGGGCAATCGCAACCGGCGAAAGGCGCACATCACCCGCGACGACCACGGTACCCGTCCGCTCATTGATCACCACTTTTGCAGGCTGGTAGGGCACGACCTCCAATTCGGCTAAGCGAGCCAGCATTGGTATCGGGTTCTCCTCAAATTCCTTCGGCAAATTGACCTTTACGGCCCCGCCATCTAATGCGGTGGCCAGTTCGCTCCCCAAAGAATCGTTGATGGCGGCCGCTATACGCTGAGCTGTAACGAAATTTGAAGTACGCAACGAGTAGGTGATTGTTTTTGCCTTCTTCCCCTCACCTTTCGCCCCCGGGGCTTGCTCGCCTTCTGGTTTTCCGTCTTTATCAGTGTCCTCCCCACCCTGGATCACGCTTGTCGGAATTTCCCTTTCAACAATTGCTCCTCCGGGTATGCGAGCGGTAGTAGTAGAATTTGACTGATAGCTGGTTCCAGTCCTACCTGAGGCGCTATATCCGCCAACGACAAGTGAGCCTTGGGCGACCGCGTAGGTCATTCGGTCGGCTCCCCTCAGCGTAGTTTGGAGAAGAACTCCTCCTGCGAGGGAACGAGCGTTGCCAATCGAAGAAACCGTTACATCAATATTTGATCCATTGCGCGCAAAGGGAGCTATTGTGGTGGTGACCATCACAGCCGCGATATTTCTCAACCTCATACGACGATCTTCAACCTGAACGCCCATTCGTCTCAACATGCTCCTCAAAGTTTGGGAGGCAATGCGAGAACGCAAGTCGTCCCCTGTCCCATTGAGTCCTGTGACGACCCCATAGCCGATCAATTGGTTGTCCCGCGCGCCGACAACATCACTTAGGTCCCCAAGTCGCTCGGCACGGGCATTCGATGTCCCACAAACGATGTCAATCAACACCAAAAGCAATTGAAGGATCACCTGGAAAGCCATCGAGTTGCCTGTACGGCATCGAGTTCTGGACCCCGCATGCGAATCGGTCTGTTTCAATAATATTTTCATGGTCTAAAATGGGCTAATCTTGTTCATCAACCAGCTGAACCAGCCCTGTTGAGTTTGCTCTTCGATATCCCCCTTACCGGTAAACTCAACACGAGAATCCGCAACTAAAGAGGAATCAATAGTGTTGTCCATTTGAATATCGGCAGGTCTGATCAATCCAGAAATGTAAAGGTGATATTCTTCATGATTGATCATGACAATTTTTGTTCCTTCAACGTAGAGGTCCCCATTGGGCATCTCCTTTCGCACACGCACTCCAATTCGACCGTCTAAGCTACCCGCTCGGCTAGTCTCACCCTGGCCTCGAAATTTATAGTCACTCGCCATTTTGTAGAGAGTTGTGGGATCCATCGCCGGAGCCTGTGTCTGAATGAGCTCGACCAAGCCGAGAATTTCTTCGATTCCGGCCTCGCGACTGCTGCTCCGTGAAAGTTTTGTGCTCGCGCCGCCTCGTGCGTCGGCATGCTCATTGATGC
The DNA here is from genome assembly GCA_964459035.1 of uncultured Polyangiaceae bacterium. Classification (GTDB taxonomy): domain Bacteria; phylum Myxococcota_A; class Polyangia; order Polyangiales; family Polyangiaceae; genus NIC37A-2. The sequence continues at coordinate 52,531 of CAYWLO010000014.1, forward strand.
GCACTGTCACAATATCACCTACCCGCAAGGCCCGAGTGTCCTCCAATAAACCGGCGCGTGCGTCCGAATAGAGGGATCCCACCGCCGGGGCCATCTGCTCATCGTCCGCAGAATAATCTCCAGACTCATAGTCGCGCTCACGAGGCTCTGGCTCCTTTATATGATTTCGATAACAGCCGCTCACTTGTAAGGCGACTGCAACAAGCAACGCCCCTCGATAGAACGCACCAGCCCTTGAAGGTGACATGTTAAAGTTCCATCTCGGCCATTTGAGTGCTTACCAATCGAGCACTCATGACCTTTTTGGTCACCCCCACGCGCAAGGAGACAGTGTCACCGACTCGACCACTGGAAAGAGTCTGGGCTAGGGCAGAGATGACAACGTTTCCTTTTTTTATCACCAATTTGATACTGGATCCACGCTTTACGACTTGCCCCACGTGGCTTCCATCTATTGTAACCCTCATTTTCACTGGCAAACGAAGCGCCACCCGTGATCCCCAGAGCAATTCAACCGTACCTGTTTGTGATTGTTCTCCGTCGCGCAAGACAAATCGCGGTAGATGCACTTTTCCTACCTTGATGGCCGGTGAGAGCACGTGAGGGCGAGAAACTTCGACGCCGTGCAAAACGATTCCCACGGGTAGAGCTCCCTGAATTTTAGGTAAAACCAGAACTTTCAGCTCTGCAGCCGTAAATTGCTTGGCCTTACTTCGTACCCGCACACCCCTGGGCAAAGGTATATTGGATGCTGAAAGTCCAGCGGCTCGCAAACGGGAGGCCATCTCCTCGTAAGACAAATAACGTGAGCGGCCCGGAGGGGGAGCTTTTCCCAAATCGACCTGCCCCACCGCAGAAGAGATATTCGTGGCAATATCCGCGAGAACAATGCGCTGGCCGTGAATGGTGCGGGTCCTCACGTCGCCACTTGCGGCGCTTACGAAAGAACCACTGGATATCAGAAGTCCTGTGGAAAAAAGCAGACGTTTCAAGAAACTCACCATCACGCCATCTTTGTTGCGGCTTGAAGCATCTCATCGGCAGACGAGATGACTCGAGAATTGATTTCGTAAGATCTTTGAGTGCTGATCAGGTTCACCATCTCCTCAACCATGTCCACATTCGACTGCTCTAGGGCGCCTTGGCGAATGGTCCCGTGACCATCTATGCCTGGCTCGCCGAACTGAGGCTCGCCACTTGCGAGGGTTCTTTCTAACAAGTTATGCCCTACTGCCCGTAGACCACTAGGGTTAATAAATGTAGCAGTCATGATCTGTCCCACCTCCACTGGGAGTTCTTCACCAGGTATTTGTACGCTCACAATTCCATTTCCAGAGATCGTAATACTGCTGGAGTTTTCTGGAATCGTAACGGGTGGGTCGAGGGGCAACCCATCGCCGTTTACCAAAGTCCCATCAGGGGTAGCGCGTAGAGTTCCATTTCGTGTGTACGCGAGTGTCCCGTCCTCCCTCTGCACCATCAAGAAACCCCTTCCTTCTAGGGCCAAGTCCAAAGGATTGTCCGTGGTCTGAAAAGTTCCCTGCTCGTGAACTTGAGCTAAGCCAGATATTCGTACGCCGCTGCCATAGGAGATGCCGATGGGAGTCTGAGTTGTCTGTCCGGTGGCGGCTCCCGGGTTCCGTACAACATTGTAGAGCAGGTCCTGAAATTCAATACGCCCGCGCTTAAATCCTGTCGTATTTGAGTTGGCAATATTATTAGAAATGCTCTCCAGGCGAGCCTGCTGGGCGCCCATACCTGTGGCTGCTACGTGTAACGATCGAAACATCCTTTTGTCCCTCCGCTTCAACTAGAGCAACGATAGTGCCAACACCTCCGTTACCCATTACAAGGGCCAAAGGGGAGGAACTTGACCTATACTGACGTCACAGACCGCGATTCTGTCACAGGGCTGGCACCCTTCCGGCAGGCAAATGACAGGCTATTTTAGCTAGCCAGATAAATTAAAAGTAGCCCAAATAGCGAAAGGAGAAATGCCCCCCAGCACTCCTCCCTCCAAAAAAACAAAAACAGGCAACTACAGCTACGCGGCTCTCTCTATTCGCTTACGTTTAAGCATCTCAACCAAGGTCGTGCGGTTGATACCAAGCAATAATGCAGCTTGCTTCTTATTCCAACCTGTACGTTCCAATGCCTGTTGAATTAACTTGTTTTCAAAAGACTCAACGGCTCGTCTCAGGTTGATTCCGCTATCGGGAAGAGGAACTGTTGGTGAGGAGCCTCCGGCGTGAAGCCCGCAAACTTTATCTGGTAAGTCATTGGGCTGAATCTCGGGACCCATCGCCAAGAGCACAGCGCGCTCAAGGGTATTTTCTAGTTCTCGAACATTGCCAGGCCAAGAATAGGACTCCAGTAGTTGGCGTGCCTTAGGCGAAAAGCCGGTCAAGTCCATACGCCCCAAGCGCACGCGCGCGCTAGCGAAAAAGTGTTCGAGCAGAGGGTCAACATCACCCGCACGGTCCCGCAGCGCGGGGCTGAGAAGATGTATCACGTTGAGACGATAATAGAGATCTTCTCGAAAGCTTCCTTGAGCCACCGCTTTGTCCAAGTCAATATTGGTCGCAGCCACCACTCGCACATCAGCCTTTACAACTCGTCCATCACCGACTGGCGAAAACTCCTTGTACTGAATCACCCTCAGGAGTTTAACCTGTAGACTCAACGGCATCTCACCTATTTCGTCTAAGAAAAGAGTGCCGCCATTAGCTGACTCGATGCGACCGATGCGCTTAGATTGAGCGCCGGTAAACGCCCCCTTGGCATGACCGAAAAGCTCAGACTCAAGGAGACCTTCGGGTATCGCTCCACAATTCACTGTGACAAGAGGACCAGAATTTCGGACGGAGTTCTCGTGCACGGCTCGCGCCACAAGTTCCTTTCCGGTTCCACTCTCTCCTGTCACAAGGACAGTGCAGTCGGTATGGGCCACTCGATCGATGATACTAAATAGATTCACCAAAGAGGGAGATCGTCCGATGACCCCCTTCATACTTTTAGGAAGATCGACCACTGACGAGTCAGAGGTGGGGGTTACGGGGCTAGTTGCTGGTGCGGCTTCGGTCATGGTGCTCCAAGAATCTCTGGCGCTTAGAAAACAACGGCTCGTACTCTTGGAACCTTAGGCCCGCGGTACAGCTAGCACTCTCTCTCGGCCCCCCTTCAAGCCCGGATCTAGGAACTATTGCAGGGATTGACGAAATCATCGCGTCGAAAAATTGACGCATTTTTTTTTTGCTGGGCCGGGTCATATGGGACCTAGCGCGGGCCCCAATTTACCTAAAAATGACTCATTTGCACTAGAGTGGTGAGTGTGGCCCTCATCATGCCCATTTCATGAAGCTCCCAACGCAACCTTGCTCCCAGGGTGCCGTGACGACAGGTGTCAGAGTGAACCCTCCCCCTGGAATCTGGGCAAGGTCTTCGGCACAGCCTGTGCATGCACATTCTACGTGAGCAATCTGTTCCAGGGAATCACCCCATTATCTAATGCACTCGGGTTTCACATCGAGAGGCATAATGTACTCACTACCAATATCGCCCATGTCGATACGCCCGGATACCGTCCCATGGAAATGGCTCGGTCTCCAGGAGCTGGCTGTCAAGACTTTGGCCGTCAACTGTCAGAATCCATGACACGCACACACTCGGGGCATCTACCTGGAGGCGAGGTCAGTGGCGTAAAAAACGGGCTCGTTCACGAATCGCCTGACGCTATCGCAGGAATGGACGGAAACTACGTCTCTCTGGACACTGAAGCGGCCAAAGTCGCTCAAAATCAACTTCGCTACGAGGTCGTGACAGCCCTCGCATCGGCACAATTTCGTCGTCTCTCCTATGTGGCGAGCGATGGACGAGGATAAATAGGGGATATGAAATTATGTTAGGCGCATTTAGTGCAATGGATATCGCAGCCTCGGGGCTCACCGCCCAAAGGTTACGTATGAATACAATCGCCTCCAACCTTGCCAACGCCCAGACGACGCGCACAGAAAATGGGCAGCCCTTCAAAAGGATGGACCCTTTATTTAAGGCGGCAAACCTCGATGGCCAGGGCTTCAACTCCAAAGAACGAGGGGTCTCAAAAGTTGTGGTCGACAAGATCGTTCGAGATCCCCGCCAAGGCATGATGGTACACGACCCTCAACATCCCGATGCGAATCAAAACGGCTACGTTGAGTATCCCAATATTCAGGTGGTCGAAGAGATGGTCAACATGATCACGGCATCGCGGGCCTACGAAGCAGGTGTGAGTTCCATTCAAAGTATCAAGTCGATGGCGCGACGGGCTGTAGACATCGGAGGCTAATAGATGTCAGCTCCCCCTATTTCGGTTCCCGGCATCGCCATGCGTCTTCCCATTGGGGTTGACGGGGGGGTATCTATCAACTCGCCTATAGGGGACTCTTTTTCTCAACCTGTCGCAAGCCCAGCTCTCGACCCTCACCGCATTCAAGAACCGAGTGCGTTTCAAACTCTTTTTGCTGAAACTATCAGTAAAACGAATAGTTCACTCAAGGAGGCAGAGAGTGCTGCTAAAGATTTCGCAAGTGGAAAAAGCGACGATATTCACGGCACCATGATCGCGGCATCTCAAGCCGATATTCAACTACGACTTGTTGGTTCATTGCGAAACAGGGTCGTCGATGCATTCAACGAAATCTGGCGCATGCAGGTTTGATATTTAAGTTAAATTAGTCGATGAATATAAAAGAGTTTTTAGCTAGCGCAGTCGCCTTTTGGCGTAGTCTTTCTAATAGCAAGCGCATTGCATTAGTTCTGCTCACAGCCTTGGTACTGGCCGGCGTTCTCATCTTTCCAAAAATTGCTGGAAAAGGTCGTTTGGTCCCTCTTTATACCCGCCTAGCACCTGCGGATGCTGCCGCTATTGTCGAAAGTCTCGACCAGCAAAAAATTCCTTACGAGCTCTCGAGTGCCGGTGCCACCATTTTGGTCCCAGAAGACCGCTTGTACAACTTGCGCCTACAAATGGCGAGTGAAGGCTTACCCAAGGGGGCTTCTGTTGGGTTCGAGCTTTTCGACAAAAGCCAGTTTGGTGCCACAGAATTTGAGCAGCATATTAGTCTTCGACGAGCAATGGAGGGAGAGCTTGCTCGGTCTATCGAAACGATTGACGGAGTGGACGCTGCGCGTGTTCACTTAGTAATGCCACGGGGGAGTGTATTTGTATCCAAACAAAAACGAGCATCTGCATCTGTTGTCGTTCGACTACGGAGTCCTGGTGTGTTCGGCAAAAAGGAAGTGGCGTCCGTCGTTCACTTGGTATCAGCGGGCGTGCAGGGGCTCGCTCGCAATCAAATTAGCGTTGTAAGCACTGACGGGACAACGCTCCACCGTCCAAGCGACAGCGAATTGGGAGGTATTGGCTCAGGCATTCTCTCTGACGAAGCCGAAGAGATTTCAACACTCTTGGAAGCAAAAGCCCGTTCACAACTTGAGCGTGTTGTAGGTCCTGGCGGCGCTGATATTCGCGTGGCCGTCGTACTTGACCACTCGACCAAAGAAGAAACGAAAGAGACCTTCGAGCCAGATAGAACGTCCTTACGTAGCGAACACGAGACCCAAGAAGACACCCGCACTGAGAGTCCTGGTATGCAAGGCATTCCTGGGGCACGTACGAACCTCCCTGACAATGACGGGGGCGAACAAACTGAGGTCACGCCAGAAAAAAACCTAGACACAAGTAAACGCACCAGCCGAACTCGCAATTGGGAAGTCGATAGAGTTTTGGAAAAGGTGCACACTCCACCCGGTAGTGTCGCTCGCCTTAGTATCGCGGTCCTTCTCAATGGTACGTGGCAAAAACAAGAAGGTGGCTCCGATGTATTTGTTCCTCGACCACAAGAAGAAGTCGACCAACTAACGGGTATCGTAAAACAAGCGGTCGGGTTCAGTGAACTCCGCGGCGATACCATCCAGGTGAGCGCCGCTAAATTTATCAAAGGCGAGGAGATCGAGAGCGAACTTTCGAAGGCCCCTGTGCCCTGGTGGCGACATCCCTACGCTATTTTTGCCCTCATCGGCCTGATTGTGTTTGCCATTTTCATGGTTCTCATTTTGGTGTGGCGCTCTTCGCGTCAAAAGAGACTTGCCGACAAGGCAGCCCTGGCGCGCCTCGAAGAACTCAAGGACGCCCGAGCCACTTCTAAGGCAGCGGAGCAAGAGGAACAGGACCAAGAAGACGCCAGCGCCTTGCCGTCTGGCTCACGCTTAAAGAACCTCTTGAATGGTGGCCCCGAAGCAATAGCGGAGCTCCGGGAAGAAGCTCTGCAAATTGCGGGTAAAGATCCATCCACGACTGCCGTGGTAATGCGTACCTGGCTCGAAGAAACTAACCGCAATGCGCCCGAGGGAGCGAACCAGGCGGCTGAATGAGTGGGATGAAGGATAAAGCGGATCAAAATGAGCCCCTCACAGGCCCCCAGAAGGCTGTTCTCATGCTCCTCTCGATGGAGGAAGGCACTGCTGTACCTGTTTTAAGTGAACTAAGCCCCGAAGAGGTCGGGCGCCTACGGGAGGCCGCCGAGGGCTTGCGCTCAGTGCCTGTCAGACAGCTAGGGGAAGTGTATGCGGAGTTCATCTCTCACTCACAGGAGGCTCTCGCCGTTCCTCGAGGTGGAGTGCGCTACCTAGAACAAATCGCGGCGCGCGCCTTGGGACCTTCTGAGACCGAAGTCATCTTTCAAGAAAAGCCGCGTTCTTCACTCGAACGACTCACCGCAGCCGATCCTGCTGCGATTGCTGCTGTCTTAGAACATGAACACCCCCAGTTGGTGGCGGCTGTTCTTTCTCAAGTCGACCCCGAAAAAGCAGCTGACGTCCTGCAAAAGGTGCCCGAAGAGATGCGCCCGGAGATTCTTAGCCGCCTGGGTACCATGACAGAAGTGCCGGCGAGTCTCGTAGAAGAGATTGCAGGAGCGCTGGCCTCCGAGTTGCCCTCCCTGGACGCCGAAGTAACCCTCGAGGTCCGAGGCTTAGAAAAAACGGCAGCGCTGATCCGCAAAATGGGAAGGGACGTGGGCGAGGATGTGCTTGAGCAACTAGAGGACGACAATGAAGACCTCGCCGACGCCATTCGGCAAGCAATGTATACGTTTGAAGATCTCAGCAGCCTCGACCCTCCTTCTTTGCGCACTGTACTCGAAGGAATCTCAGGAGATCGGCTGACGATCGCCCTCAAAACGGCACCAGATGCTCTCAAAAACGCAATTTTCTCAAGCATGTCACGCCGTGCTGCCGATAGGATCCGCGAAGATATGGAGGTCATGGGCGCTGTCAAACTAGCCGACGTCGAGGCTGCCCAGAGAGAAATTATAGAGGTTGCGACACGGCTCATGTCAGAAGGCGTCATTTCTCTAGATGGAGACGGCGGTGTCGCGTAATTCTATCAAATCTACACACGAAAGTATCTTTCAGACCAAGATACAGCCTGAGTCCAGCGCCGTGCCGGGCTGGATGAAGAAGAATAAACCGGGACCTTTGGGAGGAATTTCGGAAAGTACGGCGGCCCTTCTTGGACAGAAAAAAAAACGACCGAGCGCCAACTTCCTGAATAACCCAGAACGCAGCGCTCCTTCCGCTGCTCAAGAAACAAGACTCAAGAACAACCCCGGCCAAAGTCAGGAAAATATTGCCGCTCCTCTCACCCCTGGTACATCTCTGCAGTCTGGGCAAGTCGACACTCTGCAATCCCAATCGAGCACAGCGTTGCGCGAAGTGGGTCAAGCATTGATTCAACTCCAGCAAACCCGCACAGCCCTTCTCGGCGAACTGGAGCCACAACTCCTCGCGCTCTCCACACTCATTGTGGAAAGAGTCCTGAACCACCAACTTCCTCAAGAGAATGAATTGGCGCGGCGCCTAGTTCATGAGGCGATTGAAAGTTTGGACGAACAGGAGACAATTCGCATCACCCTAGGAACTGGATTTGCGGACGAAGTTTCAAGCCTTGAGGAGCAACTAGAACGAGCAGGGCTTCGAGCAGAAGTACGAGTTAAAAAGGGCTTGGCCCTCTACGCTTGCGAGGTACGAACAGATCTCGGTTTTGTGGATGAATCGGTCGCCACTCGCCTCGACCATATAATTGCAAGCCTCGACCAAGAACAAAACGAAGAATGATTCTGACTCAAGCGATGGAACGAGTCCGTCAAGTAGCCGCCCACGCCCCCCAGGGGACGGTAGTTGAGGTGTCAGGACTCATTGTAGAGATTGCGGGCTTACGTGCCGCAATCGGTGATTGTTTGCGGGTTGATTCCGTCCCCGGACTGCGACTTGAGGTCGTTGGCTTTCGCAAAAATCACCTCCTGACGACCCCCCTTGACGCCACCAGTGGACTTCGCGCGGGCGCTCGAGCCACTTTTCATTCCGGTGGAGGCGCAGTTCGCGTCTCCGACGAGCTCCTTGGTAGAGTGATTGACTCCTTTGGACGTCCTCTCGACGGCCTACCACGGATAAAAAGCTCTCACCCCGTTCCCCTGCGAGCGCCTCCTCCCGATGCATTCACGCGGCGACCTATTCGAGAGCCATTGGCAACCTCCGTGCGCGCCATTGACGCCCTGTTGCCCTTAGGTGTCGGACAACGAACCGGAATTTTCGCAGGCAGCGGAGTGGGCAAGAGCACCCTCCTAGGGATGATTTGTCGGGGCTCGAGCGCGGACGTCAATGTAATTGCCCTCATCGGTGAACGTGGACGCGAGCTCAACGACTTTATCCGGGAGTCGCTCGGCCCAGAAGGACTAGCGCGTTCCGTCGTCGTCGCCGCCACTGGAGACCAAGCTCCACTTTTGCGAGCCCGCGGTGCCGAAACAGCCACGGCAATAGCTGAGCATTTTCGCGACCAGGGCAAGAGCGTTCTCTTAGTAATGGATTCAGTCACGCGCTATGCGATGGCGATGCGTGAAGTCGCCCTCGCAGCGGGAGAGCCACCCGCAACAAAAGGGTATCCGCCAAGTGTCTTTGCGGCGTTACCTCGCTTGCTTGAGCGAGCAGGGACCACCTCGGGTCCAGGAGTAATTACGGCTCTTTACACAGTCCTAGTAGAAGGCGATGATATGAACGAACCCATCGCTGATGCGGTGCGGGGCCTATTGGATGGCCATATTGTACTCTCGCGATCATTCGCAGAAAGAGGACACTTTCCAGCCATTGATGTTTCAGCCAGTGTGTCGCGCCTTGCCCCTCAGGTGGCAAGCCCCGAACACCTCGCTGCGGCTCAGGAAATGCGCGATTTGTTGGGAGCCCATAGAGAAGCTCTCGATTTGATTCAGGTCGGTGCCTACGTGAGCGGCAGCGATGCCCGAGTGGATCGTGCACTGGCTCTCGCTTCACAGTTTGAGGGACTTCTTCGCCAAGACATTGAGGAAAACACTCCCCAAGCTCAGACATTGGCGGTCTTATTTCACATCCTAGGACGCAATCAGTAGGCAGAGCCTGACCAATGGCTAGCCCCCGCAGAAAGAGATTCAATAAACTCCTGGTATTGCGCCAGCGCGAGTTGGCCCAAAAACATGCAGCCGCCGCTAAAGCACGCACGGCGATGAACACGTCGAGCTTAGCCCTGGAGACCTGTCAAGGTGAGCTACGCCAGGCAGCTCACCATTGGCGAGCAAATCCTAGCGAAGTACGGGCCGCCGCAACTTACCTGGAGGCCGGAGCCTGGCTACAAAAGAAGGTTCAAGGCGTGGAAAAAGCGCTCACCTCTCTGGAGCTTTCCCAGGAGCGCGTACGGCTGACCATGCTCGATGTAGTCCGAGCCGAGAATGAAAAAAGAAAGATTGAATCGCTTCTTCAACGCATCACAGAGGAGGAAGCACTCGCGGCGGCAAGAGAAGAGCAAAAAGATCAGGATGAGATCGCCTCTCGGCAAGTAAGAAATAGTAGATTCTCAAAATGAGATTGGCGCGATCAATGCAGGTACGGTGGAATGGACGAAAACGCACAATTTCGGAATAGGGCAAGCGAGTATTCAACGCCTCAGTCCCTTTCTCGTTCGCTGTCCAATGAAGGGCTAGAGAGCGAAAAGCGTGTCCCCGAGAAAGAAGCTGAGAAGTGGGCGGGATTGCTCATACAAGCTCTTACGCCCCCCAGAGAGAGCACCAATGGAATCTCTTCGCCCAGTTCTACCCCTCAGGGGACAAGGGACTCAAATGGGACAGCAAATGCTAGCGACTCCTCGAATGGGGCCAAGACCCCCTCGTCTGTGCAGAGCCATTCTACTGACACCGCGAGTGTCAAAGACACTGGTCCCCAGCGCCTCATCCTCAACATAAACAGCGAAACTTTGGGCAGAGTTCAGCTGATTGTTGAACGAGAAGAAGGGGGAATCAAGGTAATCATTGGTAGCGAGGCCAACGCAAGATCACGTATATCTTCCGATAAACACACGCTTTTGGAGGCTCTAAAGGCCAACGGAGTACGAGTCAATTCATTGCGGGTCGTCAAGCAATCCGAAGTCGGCATCCTTCTTGCTCAGGACTTAATGAGCAAGAAGACACGCATCTCCACGAGAGGCGCTGCCCAGAGAACTCCTCATAAAGATTCACGAACAAAGAAGAACAACCTGAACCTCATCGGATAAACCAATGTTTGACGCAGTCACCAACACAAAAAATGCGACGGCATCGTCTCCCAGCGCCCCGGACCTCTCCGGCGGCGTCGATCAGGAGATGGGACGGAACGAGTTTTTGAAACTCCTTGTGGCCCAATTGGAAAACCAAGACCCGCTGAAGCCCCAAGACAACGCGAGCTTCGTAGCGGAACTCGCTCAGTTTTCTAACTTAGAGCAAACAATAGGTATCAACGATCGTTTGGATGCTCTCGCTTTGCAAAACCAGGGATTGCAAAACAGCCAAGTTATCAACATGGTGGGTCAAAAGGCAACCGTGCGAGGTTCAATGGTGACAGCTAACGGATCGGGTTCTCCAGTACCCCTATCGTTTACGCTAGGCGGCAAGGCCGACAGGCTATCGGTCACGCTACAAGACCTCAACGGCAAGGACGTTCGCACTATTGACATAGGCGCGCGATCAAGCGGCGCCGTAAATATTTCATGGGATGGGAAGACCGACACCGGTCTTATGGCCCCTGCGGGAACATACACCATCAATATTAGCGCAAAGACCCAAGAGGGTGGCAGCGTCGCTAATTCACAAGAGACGACGGGAACGGTTAAGTCCGTCTCCTTCGATAAAGGATATCCAGTACTCCAACTCTCTAACGGAGTTTCTGTACCGGTGTCCGATTTGCTGAGGATCGAACAATGATGAGAAACTCAACAAGTCACAAACAACACGAGAAAAGCACAGTTCAACTAGGAGGAACACAATGGTTCTGCGTTCATTAAACACGGGGGTGACCGGCCTCCGCGCAGAAGGTAATGCTATCGGAGTAAATGCCGATAATATTGCTAACAGCAACACGGTTGGCTTCAAGTCGCAGCGCGCGGTTTTTGAAGATCAGCTTGGCCGATCAATACTTGCCGGCACATCGTCGGCTCTGCCCGGTGCGGGCGTCCGAATGACCGATGTACAGGTCATGCACAAACAGGGCACTCTCACCAACACCGGTATCAGCACGGACCTCGCCCTAAATGGCGATGGCTTCTTTGTAGTATCCGGAACCTCAAATGGAGTCACTTCTGACTTCTACACTCGAGCGGGTCAATTTAATCTAGATGCTAATGGGACATTAGTTAACCCGACAGGCCTGAAGGTCCAGGGTTATTCTGCGAATCTCGACGGCACCTTTGATGCGGCTCTCTCCGATATCAATGTACCCACGGCGGCTATTCCGCCAAGGATTACGGAAAATATCGATCTTGTGGCAAATTTGGATTCCAATGAAGCAGTTCCGACTGCGGCTTGGGACGTACAAGATCCGTCGGGAACCTCCAATTTCTCGACGACCATGACCGTGTACGACTCCTTAGGAGCCTCCCATAGTGTCGATGTCTACTTCGTGAAAACGGGAGCAAATGCCTTTGACTACCATGTCCTGGCCTCGGGGGATGAAACGGTCCCTGCCGCACCCGGACTCAACGTCGAGGTGGGTAGCGGTTCTCTCACATTCACAACAAACGGCGCCTTAGATACCGTAACAACCACAACGGCTGTTTCAGTCGATTTCACTGGAGCAACGCCAGGTCAAGCCATTGCGCTCAATCTTGGTTCCACTGTTGCAGGTGGTGGTTCGGGGTTGACAGGTCTAACGCAGTTCAACTCTCCCTCTAATGTCTCGGCTCAAAGTCAGGACGGGTATGCCTCCGGTGAATTCGCGGGTGTAACGGTGGAGGGCGATGGTACCGTGCGAGGTCTCTATACCAATGGTGAGAAACTAGCGATTGCCCAATTGGGTATTGCTAAGTTCGTATCAAATGATGGTTTGGGACGCGCTGGTAGCCAACTCTTCATCTCGACGCGGGATAGTGGAGAAGCGGCAATGGGCACAGCAGGCACGGGCGGTCGTGCGGCGGTAACATCTGGAGCTTTAGAAGCCTCAAATGTGGATCTGGCAGAGGAATTTGTCGGACTAATTCAGCATCAGAGGGCCTACAGCGCCAACTCGCGAACGATAACAACGGCGGACCAAATGCTCCAAGAACTGCTCTCTATTAAGCGATAGAACAGCTCTCGAGTAGGACGTTAGAGATAGAAGATGGCCGACGATAAAGCAAAGAAAAAAGAAGACGATGAGAATGCAGACGAGGGGAAGAAAAGCCCCCTCAAATGGATTATTCTTGGAGTCGTTCTCATCGTTGTTCTCGTCGGCGCCGGAATATTTCTAGCACCCAAGTTTATGCCACCACCGCCCACCGCGGAGGCTGCAGCACCGGCTGCACCGCCGGTTGAAATTGAAGAACCTCCAGTAACTGTGAAATGGCCCCCGTTCGTCGTGGATGTGCGCGACGAACAGGGCGGCTCTCGTCACATCAAGCTGGTTCTCACCCTGGAAGCAAAAAATGAAGCATATGAGGAGCAAGTTCGTGCCTTTGGAGCCCGAGGTCGCCAAGCAGTGCTTCAACATATCCGCGGACAGAAATTCGAAGAAATTACTGCCAGCGAAAAGTTCGAGGAACTCCAGAAGAGTATCAATGAGGTAGTCAAGGAAAGCATTGGAAAAGATGCCGATGGCGTGGAACGAGTGCAAAATGTTTTAATAACAGACCTAGTTGCCCAGTAGGTAATCGTGGACGATGACTCTGAAAACCCTCCACCTGAGGAAGATGAAGATACCGAAGTAGAAGATTCAGAAGAGCTGGACTCGGACGACACTTCGAAAAAGACTTCACCTCTCGCCATCAAGGGAGTGCGCCCGGTCGATCTTTCTGGCTCTCACCGTTTACTCAGAGCTGCATTTACAGCCCTCTCGAGTACGGCCGAAAGCTTTGGGCGCGGAGTGCGCCGCACACTGCCCTTCTTATTGCGTCAACGACTTGCTCTTACCCTTGGCGAACCAGCCATCGGTAATGTTGAGGATAGCGGAGCGGCTCAGAATGGCCCCTGCTACATGGTAAAGCTAGAAGAAGAGGACGGTAACGCCTGGGCTTCATTGATTTTAAACGGCCCCTGCCTTGCTCGCCTTCTAGAAGGTAGCTTGGGCAATTCTCAAGTGGCCGAAGGGGCGAGCCTCGGCGACAAGCTCACATTGGCTCAACGTGTCCTCATTGCAAAGCTGGCCCATCGCCTTGGGGCAGATTATTTCGAAGCCATCAAGAAAGAAACAGGGCTAATACTCAACGTCACCGGAGGCAAAGCCATCGGGGTAGATGAAGAAGATGAGGAGAACCATGCGGACGGGCTCTACATTGAGCTCAACTTGGAGGGAGACGGAGACCCTGCCTGTATGGTCCTGGCCATCTGCGCGGATTCACTCGACGAGGCCGTTCGCGAGAAAGAAGATACCGAGCCTGCGCGAGGTGATCCTCGTATTTCTCTCGCTCTACGAGATGTCTCGGTTCCGCTCATTGCAGAGCTTGGCAGGGTAAGTCTCGGACTACGCCGAGTCATTGCCCTGCAAGTTGGCCAAGTACTCAGGCTCCCTACCCTCGTCGAAAACCCCATTCCTCTCACGGTGGGAGGCGTGCGTAAGTTTCAGGTAACCCCCATCACCTCTCGCGGACAGCTCGCCGTACAAATTATCGAACCCTACGGGCAAAACTAATAGACATGACAGACCCCACCCCTCCTCACAACCCAGCAGGCGCAGGAGCGCCCGCCCCCACCGGAGACCTACCGCCAGTAGCCGGTATGGCCGGACCCGCGCCTGGTGCGCCTCAGGCTGCTGGAGGCACGCCCGCTGCAAAAGAAGGCAACGTTGGTATGAACTTCATGTTGGACGTCCCCGTTGAGGTCACCATTGAATTGGGGCGTAGAAATATGCGCATTGCTGAGGTCCTGCGCCTCGGGCCAGGTAGCACCCTAGAACTAGATAAAGTAAGCGGGGATCCTCTTGATATCTACGTAAACAATCAACTCATTGCTCGCGGTGAGGCTGTTGTAATTGGCGAACGCTACGGCGTACGACTCACCGAAGTATTGGTCAACGAACTGGAGCAAGCCGGATGAATCAAAGTGTCAAATTTCTTTGCATTAGTATTTGTATGCATCTAGTACCCATCGACGATGTAGTCGCCAATGAGGTCACTCCTGACTCCATTGAAATCGTAAAATTGGAGCCCCAGACAGCTCCCCCTTCTTCCGATAAAAGCACCTCTCCGAACTACCTACGAAAGAAAGCTTCTTCCTCTCCGGAAAAAGTACCGTCAAACGAGTACAGTAGCCTTTCACGGGTGACGCTAGCACTGTTTTTTCTCGCTACATTGAGCGGCATTGCCCTCTACGCCAAGAGAAAACGGGGAGGACCATTGCTCAGTAGAGAGCATGTACGACTACATACAATAGGCTCGGTCCAACTAGGCCCTCGCACCAGCGTAGCCCTTTTATCGGTCGGCACAGAAGCTATTTTGGTGGGGGTAACGGAGCACGGAATCAATGGGCTTCGCACCTACGGATCAGACGAAATAGGGGCTCTCACCGTAGGACCACGAAAGAAGAAAGAAGAAACCAACGATGAGAGTGAGGAGGCCAGCCAAGCGTTCAATGAACTGCTACTAAAGGCATCTAAGAAGGATTCGCAGAGAATTTCAAAACACCGCCAAGAGACCGCTAGCGTCAAGAGAGCTGCGCAAATTCGGGAGGTCGTACCTGCTGTCGTGGCAGCACAACGCTATGCCGATGTGGGCTCATCTGACGAATTACCAGTCCACCTAAGAGATGCCTTAGCTGAGCCGATTGTACAAGAAAGGTCAGACAACGTACGGCCTCTTCGGCCCGCAGAAGCACAACAGACTCACAGTGGGTTTGATGAACCTGACGGACAAGCCGCTGAACTCATGCGACGATTTTCGGAGCTTGCGAGGTGACGGAAGAACTCCTACGGCAAGAGAGTCTAGCCCCCGCTCTCAAGGTGATGCTCCTTTTAGGGGCGGCGGCACTCCTACCGGCTATTTTGCTCAGCATGACGTCTTTCGTGCGCATTGTTGTGGTGCTCTCCTTGTTGCGTCAAGGGCTCGGGGCTGCACAAACTCCCCCCACCCAGGTGGTCATCGGCCTGGCTCTCTTTCTGAGCGCCTTTACAATGGGCCCCATATTTGACGAGGTCTCCGACGTAGCCTTAAAGCCTCTAGAGCAAGAGGAGATAACCGAGATGCAAGCGCTCGAAAGAGCGATTGTGCCTATTGAGAGTTTCATGCTTCGGCAAACCAGAGAAAAAGACCTCGAACTATTCTACGAATTTTCTGGAGAGCCCTTACCCGCCAAGCCCGAAGACGTGCCCATGCGTCTTGCCATGCCGGCTTTTGTACTCTCGGAGCTCACAACGTCTTTCCAAATGGGCGTGATTGTCATTCTACCATTTCTAGTTGTCGACCTGGCAGTAGCGTCATTGCTCATGAGTATGGGCATGATGATGGTGCCCCCAACAATGATGAGCCTGCCTATTAAACTACTTCTCTTTGTACTGGTCGATGGTTGGAGCCTCGTAGCGGGATCCCTTCTAAAAAGTTTTGCATGACTCCAGAATTTGCAGTCGACCTCTTGAGAAATGCTTTTTTTGTCGCCGGTATCGCCTCAGGTCCAATGGTCATGGCGGCATTGATTGTGGGTGTTGCAGTCGGTGTTATGCAGGCTGCCACTCAAATCAACGAAGCAAGCGTGAGCTTTGTAACAAAATTGATAGCTATTTCGATCACATTCGTGGTCGTGGGCGCGTGGAGCCTCCAACAATTGGTAGACTACACAACTCGGGCTTTTTCGAGCATCTCTACTATCGTGCAATGAAGATTCCATCGCAATTCATTCGCGACTCATTGCAAAAGCGCCTTCGCTTCTAGCATTCGGCGCCACAATGCTTGAAGAATATCTCGCTCATCAAGCGTCAACCTTTTCTCTCGAGGCAGCACGACTTGCTGGGTTGATGTTGGCCGGCCCCCTCACCTGGTCTTTTATGCCCTTGCGCGCGCGAGCTGGGTTTGTCGTTCTGCTTACGTTTCTGGTCCATAACCCTCTAGCGGCGGTCGATATGCGCCAAGCTTCGCCAATATTTTTCATGCTTGCGGCCATGAGCGAGTTTGCAATCGGTGTAAGTATAGGATTTGTCGCCCGCATGGTGTTAGGAGCGGGGGAGCTGGCAGCCGACGCCATTGCACCTGTCATGGGATTGGGAGCAGCCCAAATGTTCGATCCAAATCTCGGCGGCCAAGGCTCTATTTTAACGCGAATCATGCGCTACATCGGCACCTTGATAGCAATTGGGGTGGGTTTACATCACCTGCTTTTAGCTGCCACATTTCGCAGCTTCACGCTCATACCTCCGGGCACGTTGGTAAATCCTGGGGTTTTGGGGCCACGTATTTTACGGATGACTTCGGAGATGCTGGTGATAGGAGTCAAGTTGGCTCTACCTCTCCTCGCAGTTTTGTTTATTGCTCAAGTTGGTCTCGCGTTCATTGCACGCGCAGCCCCCGCAATGCAGATTTTTTCAATCGGTTTTGCAGTCACGCTCGGAGTTGGCTGTATGTTATGGATAGTGTTCGCCCCAGACCTTATTCGAGAATTAGCCGGCCTTCATGGCTGGGCCGAGGCTAATATCATCGACATTTTGCGCATTCTCAAAGAAGATATTTGATGGCAGGCTCCGATCAAGGGGAAAAAACCGAGGAACCAACCCCAGAAAAGCGCAGAAAGGCCAAAGAAGAGGGTAATGTTGCCCGCTCGAAAGACGCCGGTTCAATTGCAGCAAGCGCCGCTGTCCTCCTGCTTGTGGGTAGCCTAGGGCCCGCTAGTTACCTCAACTTTAGAACCTACCTGCGCTACTGTTTTCGTTCCGTCTCCAGCGCAGACATAGGCACCCTGAGTCAAGTAGGACGTGCTACCCAGGAGGCTATCTTCTACATCACGGTACCCCTCGCCTTTGCGGCCGCCATAGGGGGAATCATGATGAGCGCCCTAGAAGTGGGATTGCAATTAAATCTCAAGCTACTTCAACCCAAATGGAGTCGCTTAGACCCTTCATCCAAAATAAAGAAGCTCTTCTCTCCTAAAAACGCTGCGGTCATGTCTCTATTGACTCTAGGACGTGTGTTTGTAGTCGCCGGTGTGGCCACCTACGTCATCAAGGGAGATTTTGACAAGCTCAGTCGCCTACCGCGCGTAGCACTCGAACCCGCAATAGTCGTAGTTTTAGGACTATTGAGCCGAATTGCAATTTGGTCCACCCTGGCCTTAGCCATCATGACAGCCATCGACTACGGACAGGCTTGGTGGCGCAGAGAAAAAGAACTCAAAATGACCATTCAAGAGGTCAAAGACGAGATGCACCAACAAGAGGGTGATCCTAAAATGAAAGGGCGTCGCCTCCAAAGAGCCCGCGAGATCGCAAGAAGCGGGCTTCTCAAAGAGATCCAGGGTGCGGACGTCGTGGTGGCAAATCCAACGCACGTCGCGGTGGTGATACGCTACCGCCCCGAGGAGGGCGCTCCAGTTGTCGCGGCAAAGGGCTTGGACGAAATGGCCCAAATGATTAAGGAAATCGCGCGTAAGCACGATATTCCAGTGGTCGAGTCCAAGGAGCTAGCCCGTTCGCTCCACGCCCAAGTTAAGGTAGGTCGACGTATTCCAGCTGAACTCTTCAAAGCGGTTGCGGAGCTGCTTGCCTATGTCTACCGGCTGAAGAGAAAAAAGCTGCGGGCATGAGTCACGCGAGATTCGCTTCTCTGCGAAACCGTCAAATCTTCGACACCCTGCAGCGGTAAAACGACAAAGACACGACACCAAAAGCAACTTTCTCGGAAAAAGACGCTGCTTTGGTTCGGCATAGTTTTCGCAGACCAAGGACCATGGCCGCCTCTGCGCCGACAGATCCCCAAGAACAGGGCTCCCTCTCGGAGCTATTGATCCCCCTCGCCATTGTGGGAGTGGTGTTGATGATGGTGCTACCCGTACCTCCGGTACTGGTAGACAGTTTTTTGGCGCTCAGTCTCGCCCTTTCGATCGGCGTTTTCTTGATCGGGCTCTTCATGGAAAAGCCCCTCCACTTCAGTTCCTTTCCTGCGGTGATCTTGATAGCCACTCTCCTCCGCCTTAGCCTCAACGTAGCCACCACCCGCCTCATCCTCCTCCATGGGCACGAAGGAACGGGCGCTGCAGGTCAGGTAATCGAGGCGTTTGGAAACTTCGTCGTTGAAGGCAACGTCATCGTCGGCTTAATCATTTTTTTGATCCTAGTTGTGATTAACTTTGCGGTGATCACCAAGGGCGCTGGGCGTGTGGCGGAGGTTGCCGCACGTTTTGCTCTAGACGGAATGCCCGGCAAGCAAATGGCCATTGACGCGGATATGAACGCGGGGGTCATTACAGGGGAGGTAGCAAGAGAGCGCAGGCATGAGGTGGAGCGTGAAGCTGACTTTTTTGGCGCGATGGACGGCGCAAGCAAGTTCGTTAAAGGCGACGCCGTTGCCAGCCTCCTTATCACGGCTATCAACCTACTCGCGGGTTTGCTCTTGGCTGTGAGTCGGGGCATGAGCGTATCAGAAGCCGCCGCAACTTTTTCTATTCTTTCCGTGGGAGACGCTCTTGTCTCCCAGATGCCTGCCTTGCTGATCTCAACAGCTGCAGGTGTAGTGGTCACGCGCTCCGCAACCGGAGAACAATTGGGACGCGCGTTGAGCACACAGCTTTTGAGCTCCCGTCGTGCAGTTGGTGCAACGGCGGGAGTGGTTGGGTTGTTAGCACTTCTACCTGGCCTCCCTGCCCTCCCCTTCTTGGGGATGGCAGGGGCTCTCTTTTATTATTCGAGGAGATCTGCTCCTGTTGTAAAGGTCGACGAGGCGGAGCCGCAAGCGGAACCCGCAGTGGAACCCGGATCCATCGAAGATATAGAAGGTTCCCTTCCCTTAGAGATGATGTCGCTGGAGGTAGGCTATGAGCTACTCCATGCGGTCGATCCAAACATGGGTGGGACTCTTGTGGACAGAATTCAGTCCTTACGCAAACAAGTCGCCTTAGACTACGGGTTAGTTATATCTCCCGTGCATATTAGGGACAACCTAGAACTGCCCCCTGGCACCTACCGTCTCCTGCTATTAGGAACCGAGGTGGCTAGAAGCGATATTCGCTCGGGAAGGTTACTGGCGATTGATCCAAGTGGGAGTGCACCTGCAATTGACGGGGAAGTTACCCAAGACCCCGCATTCGGTAGTGCAGCACGCTGGATTAGCCAAAAAGATCGCGAACTGGCCGATGCCCTCGGCTACACAGTCGTCGACACCACTACAATCATCGCCACTCACCTGGCCGAAGTGGTACGTCATCACGCCCATGAACTCCTTGGCCGCTCAGAGCTTCGACATCTACTCGATGTATTCTCTCGCAGCCACCCCAAGCTTGCCGACGACCTAATTCCCGATGTTCTCTCCCTCGGTGAGACCCTCAGCGTGATGAGAAATCTCTTGCGAGAAGGTGTGCCGATTCGCAACCTCCGCACCATTCTGGAAGGGCTTTGTGAACTGGGAATTACAACCAAAGACCCCGAACAGCTAACTGAAGCGGTACGTCAACGACTGACCCGTCAACTCACCAATACATACATAGGCTCCGACGGTGGCATTACCGCGTTAGTGTTTGACGGTCCCGTCGAGGAGATGTTTCGGCGATCTCTAAGGGATATTGCTACCGGAGCCGGAGGCGCCCTCGACCCCGAGCAGACAAGAATTCTTGGAGACGACCTTGAAACTGCCGTTCAAGATCTCATAAGCGCTGGCCATCAACCCTGCGCCGTCGTCAGCCCCGACATACGACGCTACCTGCGGGCCTTCGCCGAACGACGCTGTCCTCGCCTCGCAATTCTCTCCTTTCGCGAACTCGACCCGAGTATCGCGGTTCGCCCCTTCCGAACAATCAGCTTCACGCACCAAGGAGCCGCCGCCTAGTTTCCTGGAAGCGTAAAAGCCTATGCAATACCAAACCTTTTCCGGAATTGATCTCAAAGAAGCTCTCGGCGCAGTGCGAGCGGCCTACGGACCCGATGCACTCATTGGCCCAACACGGCACGTGCACGTTGCCGGTAACAACGGCAATGCTGAACTACGGGTAGAGGTACAGGCCGCCCCCTCCGTTGGACGAAGCGCGTGGCCCTTTGCAAGCTCGCTCATTCCCCAAGAATCAAAAACGAACCCTCGGGGCAGCGGCCAGTATTCGGCACGCTCCAAGCGAAGCAGCTCTTCCCAACCTAACACTAGTTCTACGGAAATCACCTCAAAGGGGTCTTCTACAATCTCTCGTATGGAGGAGCAGATTCGCGAACTTCGAACGATGGTCGAAGCCGTACAGGCACAATTACCCTCGAAGCAACGTGCCCTCGGAATATTGCAGGAGATTGGCATTGAAGGAACAGTTGCCAGTCAATTGGGTTCCCGAATGGGTAAGGCAAAGTCAGACGAAGAGATACTCGAGCGTATCTGCCAGCGAGTGTCGCGAGCGCTGCCGGAGCCAGAGAATATTCTGGCGTCCAAAGAGCGCGAGCTAGTGGCGTGCGTAGGCCCCACGGGAGTGGGCAAGACCACAACTCTTGCCAAGCTGGCGGCCCAGGGCCGGCTCGAGTACGGGCGCTCAGTCGCCGTCGTGTGTCTGGATCATTTTCGAGTGGGTGCTTCTGATCAATGGCAGCGCTACGGAAAACTCATGGGTGTTCCAGTATTCACGCCCAAGAGCCCAGGCGATCTTGAAGAAATATTGGTAAACAGCCCAGTAGATCTACTTTTAGTCGACACCCCTAGTGTTGGCTCGTCCCATGACGCCTCAATGCGCTCCTTTGCGGAGCTTTCTCATAAAGCCAAACGACGTACTCACGTCATGCTACTCCTGCCCGCATGGCTTCGCGGTAATGACGCTTATGGGCTAGTTCAACACTATGAACATCTGAGTCCCACCTCACTCTGTGTCACAAAGATGGACGAAACAGAGGGCATTGGGGGCGTAATTCAAGCGTCCATCGGCGCTCACCTTCCAATCAACTACCTCAGTCGTGGTCCCAAAGTTCCCGAACACCTGGAGTCCGCGTCAAAGTCACAATTGTTACAATTAGCTCTCATTCCGCGGAATCGATCCGTTCACTGAGCTGAGACGTCTCCAATTACGTCATGATGCCAGCGACTCAACCTCAGGCACCTAGCCAGCCGGAACCACCGACTCTGGACCGGGAGGCTTACGAGCAATATTTGCCGCTTGTGCGCCGAGTTGCGCTTCGTACCGCCCAATCGCTCCCTCCCAACACAACCTATGATGACATTCTTCGTGCTGGTTGGAGTGGGCTAGTTGACGCTCTGCGTCGGCGCGGTGACGCTAGTCATGAAGAGTTCGAACCTTTTGCCGGCTACAAGGTTCGCCTAGCGGTCTTAGAGTTTCTCAAGACCCAGGACCCAAAATCTCGCCAAATGCGCACTGCTTCTGCGCGAATCACCGAGGCTATCAGTGCTCTGTCAGCCCGAATGGGTCGAGTTCCAGAAGAAAATGAAGTCGCCGGCGAGATCGGCCTAGATCTTGCTGGGTATCACACATTATTGGAGCGAATCTCCGAGGCTGGCTGGGTGAGGTTAGAACTCACCGCAGAGGCCAATGGGATGCGTAGCCATGATTCTGTCACCGAGAATGAAGTGATTCAAATGACCGAGGTCAAAGAATTGTCCGGACGTGTCGAAGGCATTATTCGTGCTCTCCCCAGTCAATACCAAATTGTCCTTGGTCTCTACTACGAAGAACAATGTGCTCATGAAGAAATTGCCGAAGTCCTCGGGGTTAGTCAGTCACGTGCATGTCAAATTCATGCACAGGCAGTACATTTGGTTCGAGGACAACTCTACTCGGGAGGTCGCGCATGAAAGTGAAGACGACAAGATTTGGTCTCCTTGAAGTTGAGGAAGACACGCTCATCGAGCTTGCTAGCGGTATGGTGGGCTTTCCGAAACTCACGGAGTTCGCCTGGATAGGCCATAGAAACTCCCCCAATATCGCCTGGATACAATCTACGAAGGATGCGGATGTCGCATTTCCCCTCATGAATGCAGCTAATATCGCAGAAGGCTACCCTGACGTGCCAGTAAATAAGATAGCAGATCAAGCGGGTCTTTCTTTTGAAGATGAAAACGCTTTGGCCCTCATGGTAGTGCTTTCCGCAAGCGCTCAAGGAGGCACTACGGTCAACCTCATGGCACCAGTGGTCATCAACTCAAGGACAAGAAAAGGTGCCCAGGTAGTACTCACTAATAGTCGCTTCACTTCTGCAATTTTGCCACCCCCCCAAAGGCGCGCTACCGCAAGTGGAGGGGGAACATGAGACATAAGCGCAAAAACGCAAAGTCTCCGCGCTCTTCAAAGAGTCCTGATATTCTCGGTTTCTCTTTTCAAGAAGACCTCTGGTTTGGTGACTTTGACGACGATGCAGCGCGGGAAACGGCAGCGTCCAGCATGGCAGCGATGGCCGGTCGCGTCATGGGAGCGCGTCCCTTCCCCGCCGCCGCCCAACGGCTCGTGCAGCTCACTCGGCGCGAAGATACTAAGATTCAGAAGGTTGTGCGTGTCCTCGAAAGCGATCCGGGGCTCTCTCAGCGGGTCCTCCGATTGGTAAATTCGGCGGGCTACGGCCTGCGTGTTCGATGCACATCCCTCAATCACGCTACAGCTCTTTTAGGACAGCAAAGACTTCAGCAAATCGCCACGAGCGCGGTTCTACTGGACCATTTTGGAAAAACGAGCGACGTAACTCGAAGGAAACAAGAGCATGGCTCCCTCGTCGCTTCCCTCTGTCGCTACTTAGCAATCCATTTGGGGCTTCCCCAAGAGGATCTGTTTACTTGTGGACTACTGCACGATCTTGGGCAATTGATGATGCTCGATGAGGGAGAGGATGAATACAAGGATCTCGTGGCAGAACACGAGGAGCACTGGGACTCTCTTCATATCTCCGAGAGAGAGATCTTGGGTTTCGACCACGCAGTGCTTGCTGCTCACGTTCTAGCAAGCTGGAGCATACCGGCGCCCATTCCAGAGGTCATCGCCCTGCATCATCAGCCCGCCCTTGCTCACCAGCGAGGCCCGAAAATCTCAGCGATGGTGCAGACTCTACGCTTTGCAGATCACATGAGCCACCTATTAGACACACGATCACCAGAAGAAGGGGCCAAAGAACTAGCAGACTCCGAAGCGGCATCCTATCTGAGCTTTTCTGAAATGCAGATTGCCGCCATGTGGGCCGACTTGAGACAGCTATCGGACGCCAACCGCAACCGTCGAATGGATATTGCAGACATCGCTCCCCGCAGCATTGCCGTGCCTGATTCTCTTTCTCCTCGGGCAATTCCCCTCTCTGGCCCGCCGGAGGGTTTCTCTCTTCAGCCCGGTACAACCACCTTACGCCCGGCTCTCGGGGAAAAAGAGCCTCCCATCCCCAGCGAAGCTGCAGAGGCTGTACAGGTCGCCCCCCTAGAAGAAGAGCTAAGCGGTCAAGCGCCTGAGCCTCCCTTTTCTGGCCAAGGCGCCGATCTCAATGTGTTGAGATTATCCAACGCGACACCCAACGTGAAAACTCTCCTTCAACCCACACCTTTGGACGTCCAGACCGAAGAGGATGACGATGATTTCGAAGAAGACAGAGCCTCCGAGTTCGAGGCGCAGCCAGAGGTATTTCCTTGCGCCATCTGCTACGGGCCTACCTTCGGGGCTCGCTGCCCTGTTTGTCTCGCCAACGTCTGTTCATCCCATCAGACAACAACGACAGAGTGGTGCATGGCCTGTGAGGACGAATACAGAGAATTCGTCCTCAAGAACACAATCAACTCCACGGTGAAAATCGCTGTTGGCTCCTTCTTTGTAGTGACTTGCGGCTCTACATTTTTACTCTCGGGTGCAGAGTCCGGCTTCGCCACCATTGGCATTTGTCTCACGGCAATCTTGGCTAGCTACACCGCTCACTTAGTCTATCTCAAAGTGAAATTTAAGCGCAGTCGACAGCTCGAACGCGTATCGAGCCTACCGGACGGGGTCGATTTCTCCCAAGAAGCCCCCACCCCGACAAGATCGACTAGCCAAGACACAGCGCTCCCCCGACCAGTCAAAAGCACTGCTAGCTCGCCCACCAATGATTCAAGCCCGCCCGTAGAAGAGAAGCCAAGCTACGCAGAAGGAGTACCTAGCTCCGCTTCCTTAGCACTCCAGCAATCTTTACAAGCCATCGAAGGCGATAGAGAGCCCTTAGGCCAGCTCACTCAACCACCCGTTTCCAATAGTCCAATCAATCCAGAAAACTTTACCCTGCCGGTACCAAAGATCATCGAGACACCAGAAACTCGGATCATGGCGGAGCCAACACAGGAGCATGATCTCGGGCTCATTTCGTTGCCCCCTCCCCCCGCCGCAGAAGAGTTGAGAGAAGTTGACGAGCACGAAGCCAGCCAGATATCTGAACGAGTCAATCCGTCTTCCTATCTCAACCAAGAGACGGTACCGGCTCCCCAGGCGACCCAAGCCCCCCTGGCCGTGCACTTGTCTGAGCCCCCCCCACCAGCTTCCCAGTTTTCCTGGCCACCATCTCAGGATACCCCAGGGTCGATTGAGCGCCCCTCACTGCATGCTCCAGCTTCCCAAGGGGAGAGCCCCCGGCTTCGCTTCTCTTCTCCACCTTCGCCTATCATTGCCCCCCCGGACTCTGAGTCAGAGTCACCTCCCCCGAAGCAATACGAAGACGAAACGTCGACTCAAGACGAGGAATCCCGCTCAGCTCCACCAGACTCTGCGCCGAGAGCTTCCAATGAACCAAGTTCGAATTTTTCTGATCCAGAAGTAGAGCCGACCGAGAGTTCGCAACTACAAACAATTGGGACTCTTCCCCCAATAACGCAGGGCGAGGCCACGTCTCCGACGACAGCTCAGAGTGCCCCCCCCAGCCACGAAACTTCGCCCGCAGTGCCCGCAGCGGTGGCATCTATTTCTGAACCGCCATCCGCCGTCGCATCTATCTCCGAACCGCCATCCGCCGTCGCGTCTATCTCGGAGCCACCGCCTTCGGCGGCATCTATCTCCGAACCCCCGCCCGCCGTCGCATCTATCTCAGAGGCGTCCAATACGCAGTCACACCCCCTCTCCGCACCGGAGAAAGAATCACGTGAAGAGCATCATGCGATCGCCCCGCCCCCAGACCCGGACGAAGCTCCTCCTCCCTCGAGCGCCGCGCAACCACGAGGTATGCCGGAGCACGAAATCTCTCAGAATATGATGCAAGCAGCCCCGACCTGTGAGCCGGCCCAAGCGACCGCGCAAATTACCCCACCTCCCCCGGTAACCCCGCGTGAATTCTGTACCTCGCCGGGTCAGGCAGCTGTCCGCATCTTACCTCTTCAATTGCAGAGAAAAGAAAAGACGGTTACCGCAAGCAATGATCAAAACCAGCCTAAGAGCCGAGAGGCTTAGAAAGGACATCATTGTCGAATATCGACGTCACTCAGCCTTCCCCGACCCGCCTCGTCTTCAACAACAATCAATGGTGTTTGGAGGTAGTGCGCTGGGAGGCACTGGAGCGCGACCTCTTCTCTCCTGTCTACTCCCACATTGCCCAAGCATCCGCTCTGCTACTTTACCTAAGCGAGCTCTCCTCAAATTCCAACGTCATCGCCCATGCCCAGCAAATCGTCTCGACCCCAGGCGAGCCAAGCACAAGCTATGAACTCATTGATGACGAGTGGATCATGAAAAAAGCCTCGCCATTTTCTTCTCCCCAGAGGACGACACCACCTGCAGCAGACCCAGAACTCAATCAAATCATGTCACACGTGCATGAGATGGAGGAAAGACTCGCTTTTTTGGAGCGACAGCTCCGAGCAACTCTTCCAGGCAATGACGCCGGACCTAGCGTGATACCAATGGCCAATGACGAAACGCCCCACAGTAGCACCGGTTGATCTACTTTCCGTTCGTGGTCTCACGAGTCACGCAGAGAGTCATTGGTTAACCTTCGCAACCGCGCTCAAGTGCTACGCAACCAACCCCCATCGCTCTGCCCTAAAGAAGGCGGCAAACCGTCACGGCCCCCAATGGCTGCGCTCGGCCTTGCACGCCGAGTCCACTCAAACAATTCGTCCAAAGATTCGCCGTCCCAAAGAATTGGAGCCGCTCACAGGCTCTCTCGCTTTCCTCACCGAAGGGGCAGAAGACGCTTTAAAAAGCACAGAAGCTTTACCGGACAATTCGTGTAGTTCTCCCCGCGTGGGACCAACTTTGAAAAAAGGAGACGTTGAATCGAAGAACGCACGCGCTCGCGCCTCTCAAGTAACAAACAACCGCGAAGTAGATGCTCCGTGCGAATAAATAGAATTCGCACCAGTCAATTCATTAGAATATCGCTGGCGCAAACTCTCAAAACTCTAACCCAAGTCGCCCTTCAAAGCCGCTTATTTTCGAACGAAGACAATCACGTCATCACGGATCGGCTGCCGAGTTCTCAATCTTGATTTTTCTAGGTAATTCGGCCACAGGTTTGGGAATTACGATCTTCACTTGGCCGTTTTTTGTTTCGGCTTTTACTCCATCAACATCTACTCCCTTGGGCAATGTGAAGGTTCTGCGAAAGGATCCAAAGGACCTCTCTACACGCCGGTAGCCATCTTTGTCTGTGGCGCTCTCGGCTTCACGAGTCCCAGCGAGGGTAAGAATGCCGTTCTCCACGGTAATTTCAACGTCGCCGGGGGCCAATCCAGGTAGATCTGCCGTCAAAAGATAGCCAACCTTGGTTTCCTCGATATCGACAGCTGGCACAAAGTTGCGAGGCGCCCTGCGGCTACGCAATGAATCATCGTTGAATAGTTCGTCAAATTGGTTCCACAATGCTAACATAATACTTCCCTTTTAATCCCAGAACACGCAACTGTGCCCATCTTTGAGGCAATAAGGAGGGGGGTCGAATTTAACTTTACAAGAGGTTGCCTTTGTGATCTTAGAG
>CAYWLO010000015.1:0-76311 GCA_964459035.1 uncultured Polyangiaceae bacterium
CGCGCGCGAGCGAAGGGGTTGAGAGGAGAAAGGGAGAACCATAGGGAGGCCGGGGGAGCATACGCAAAACGAGCAAAAGCGCCTGCTTAGGAGATAAATGAACTTAAAAGACGTTGGACAAAAGGGGAGGTGGGGTTTGGCTCTCCAAACCAGAGGCAAAGGCCAAGCTGGGCTAATCGCGGGGCAAG
Organism: uncultured Polyangiaceae bacterium; assembly: GCA_964459035.1. Classification (GTDB taxonomy): domain Bacteria; phylum Myxococcota_A; class Polyangia; order Polyangiales; family Polyangiaceae; genus NIC37A-2. The sequence continues at coordinate 189 of CAYWLO010000015.1, forward strand.
GGAGGTTTGAACTCGCCCTCCGTTACCATTTGCTGTAATCAAAACCCTGAACCCACTGGTTTCGCATGGTGTTTTTATGCGACATACTCAGCACGACGGGTCTTTCAAAGTTTCGCAAAATGGGGTCAGGGAATATGATGGCAAAGTTGAATGTACGCGGTGGTGCTTGTGTCGTAGGAATCTCATTTCTGCTTTGCCTACAGGCGCAGTCGGCTTTTGCCCAGGCTGCTCAGGAGCCTGCTGCGCCCACACCACCCCCTGCCGCGCAGGACAGCGCGCAACCAGAAACCCCTTCGAAGGAGACTTCCCCCGAATCAACTGGCAGTGAGACTTCGCCTGGGGAAGAAGACACTCTGCAGACGCCTCCGGCGGGGACAGACGCTACCGCAGCACCCTCGGAGGGCTCACCTTCGACTCCGCTCGAAGCAGAATCCGCCCAGGCTCAAGGAGAAGAATCGCCCGGCGAGGAAGCAACGCTGCCCAAGGAGCAAGGAGCGACCGCTCTGGTTGTAGCTCCGCAGCAAGAATCCACTAGTTCAAGTGAGTTGTCTGTTGAAGAATCCAGCGAGGCAGCCCCCTTACAATTGGAGCTGCCTCAGCCGCCTTCCCCCTTTAGTCAGGGACGTATTCGAGTGGGCTTGGGCATAGGGATGGCTACGTCTTCTTCCAACGATTGGCTCTTGTTGGGGCTGGGCGCCGGCTACTACGTATTTGATGGTCTTGAGCCTCATCTTGACACCACTTTCTATCTTTTTGGTGATCCCTTCATTGCAACCGTGACACCCGGATTGCGCTACGTTCTGCATATGGTGCCCCGAATCAAACCCTATGTTGGGGCTTTTTATCGCCATTATTTCGTAGCCACAGAGTTGCCCGACACCAACTCGATAGGAGCGCGTTTGGGGCTCTACTTCATGACTGGGGGCATGTCTTATTTTGGTGGCGGTGCAGTGTATGAGCACTACACCGACGAAAATTACTTTGCAAAGGGCGATCAAGACGTTTGGTACCCAGAGATCACCTTTTCGCTCTCGTTCTAGGCAGGGCGCCAACGTTTCTAGGTAGGGCGCCAACGTTTCTAGGTAGGGCCCTGACGTTAGACTGAATAAATCTTCCCAATAGTTACTCAGGTTTCCCTACATTGTGCCGTCCCTTGGGGTGAGGGTGTGATGAAATTAGTCCGAGATAATGAGCGAAGATCAGTGTTGTTTCCATTGCGTTGGCATCATCCGGGCTGTGGTGACGAGCCCGCGCTGGCTCGTGACTTTTCTTCAGGGGGCGTATTTCTGACGCCTGTGGGGGCCGGGGCGCGAGCGGTGCACAGTGGCGACCCCATTTGGCTCGGCGTCGATGAAGAGAGCGAGCCCTTGAGCGGCACGATTCGTTGGCACGGGTGGAGCAACACCCACAAGCGCGCTGGGTTTGGCATCGAATTTGACGAGCGTTCAAAAAGTGCCGCTGAGCACCTTCAGGAGCGATTGAGACGAGTTCGTTTTTAACTAGAACTCGTCCAGAAAGAGCCCTCTACAACACGGAGCTATCGCAGACAACAAAGGTAGCCGCACCGTTTGCGGGGGTGTCGTGGCCTACAAACCTCAACATGCGACGGGCGTTGTCTGGGCAACTTGAGACGAATTCGCTGGCCTCGCTCGTTCCGTTTTGGAGGGGATCGATATAACAAAACCCGGCCTCGTCCTCGTTCATGTGTTCGCGCTGGGTCAAACATGCACCTCGGGACTCACCTTCGAGTTCGGTGATTGCGCAGGTGTCAAAGTTTGCACAATTGATACCGGTGGTGCCGCCGCATTTTTCCGTTGTTTCCAAACGAGTTAGCACTAAGTCGCGTAGTTCGTCGCTTACTGGTGCTCGCCCGCTTCGCGTACAATCGAGCGATCCGCCACTTTCGTTGCGTGTTTCCATCACGGCACACGCTCATTCACCGTTGGTTTCAACAGGTAATTCGTCATAAAAACAACTGCCCGCCTGCCAGACATGTACCTGATCGACGAGAGCACTCAGCACGGGATTGTAACCAAAACTTGGATCGTCGGCGTCCCCTTTTTGAAACCTTGGGGCAGATGGACCCCCAAACGCAGTTATTTTCGACATCGTGCGACACCGTGAGAATACGCGGAGCGGGACAGGCCCCAGCATAATGCTGACTCTTACCGGCAGGTGCGAGCTTGCCGGGCTTTTGGCAAAGGGGGTTGTTGTAAGCAGTTTTGCCTCCGCATCGTCGACTCAGGTCGTCTGAGGTGCAGGGGAGTAGGGGAGTTGCCAAGGCATAAGTGCACGAGAGTTGCAGAGCATTCCTTTCCGGAAGACCCATCTCAACATCGGCATTGGTATTGATTTCGCGACCATTGATAGCATTGGCCTGTGAGTCTTTTCTGTGAATAGCCAAGAGGGCAAGCTTCAGTGTTTGAAACTACCGAGCTTTTACCTGAGAACTCAACGATGACTCCGCAATTGTTTCTCAATATTGCCTACTTACTGTGGAGTGTGATTTTGCAGGTCGCGGAGGAGCTGGTATATTCTCGCTGTGACCGCTGTGACCGCTGTGACCGCTGTAAGAGCACTTCAATACGTGCGAAGGAGCGCCGAGTTGGGGGCTTCGCTCTTGCTCTGTTCGTTTTTACTAAGCGGTTGCGCCACGGGGACTCGATCGAGCTCGGGCGCGGTGGCCGGTGCGGTGTTAGGAACGGCAGTCGTTCTTTCGGCCGTCAATCGCGCCGTAACCGGGGATTGTTATGGACGCTGTTCCCAGGGTTATATCTGCAATCGTCAGAGTGGTTTTTGCGAGCCTGGAGAATGCCGACCTTCCTGTCAGGCCGGTTCTTCATGTATGGTGAGTTCCACGGGCATGCTGTGTCGACCCGATCCGCAGGGAAGCGTCAATCTGCAAGTGGAGACGCCCTCTTTGGCAACGGTCCCTGCTGTTACACAGGGAGTGCCTACAACCGATTCACCCCGAGCTGCAGCTGACAAAACGCCTGGTCGCGCCCCCTCGGGGCAGGTGCAAATTCCCCGTGCGAAGCCCATTCCTCAACGGTGAGAGACTGTTCTAAGTGTTGAGAAGTACACTTTTGATGGATTCAGTGGAGGCGCAAGTAGCCGTTGCTATAAAATTCTGTGAGTAGTTGGATCAAGTCGTTCCGTTCTAAACCAGAAAGCCAGGGAGAAAGGGTGCTTGTACTGATCTCTTCTTCGCAGACAATGCGTGCGAGTTCTTTGCCCTTGGAAAAATCTTTGAGCGAGTAGTCGATACCGTCCACGAAAACAATTGCGCAGTTTGGGGCTTCACCAAGGGTAGGGCTGACATAAAGAAAGCGCGCGCCGGAGGCTCTGACTAGTTTCTCTCCACTGAAAAGGCGTAACTCCAAATCGTCAGGACTGAGAGCAACGTTGGGTAAGTCGAGGATAATATTTGGTTTTGCCTCGGTGAGATAGCGTCCCAGCCAATGAGGGTTTTCGATGATCTTCTTGACGCCCTCTTCCATCATGGTTTGCACCTTTCGCAAAAGAGCGGGAGAGAGTTCTGCCGGGGTACTGGCCTCTTGGAGCCGACTTTCGTTGAGTTGTTTTTCACCGGCCTCGGCCACGACTTCATCACTTAATGCGCTGAGTAGGGTCGCTTCCGGAGGAGAGCGAAAGCCAAAAGAGAGGGTGAGACAGTCCTCTTCGGCAACGCCAAAATGAGCCACCCCTGGTGGGATATAAAGAACGTCCCCAGGTTGGGCGAGGTAGCTCTCCTCACTCTCAAACTCGGCGAGAACTTTTAACTCGGTGTCGCTACGTAAGTTCTCTTCGTTTACCTGGCTCGAAAGTTGCCAACGTCGAGTGCCTTGGGCCTGCAATAAAAAGACATCGTATCTATCAGTGTGCGGGCCAACCGATGCTCCGGGTTTTGCGAAGCTAATCATGATATCATCGATGCTCCAGCTCGGTAGAAAGTTGATTAATTTTAATAGGCGCGCAACACTGGGGAGAAATTTATCGACGTCTTGAACAAGGAGGGTCCAGTCAAATTCGCCCAATTCTTGCAGAATATGTTCTTCAAATGGTCCTTCGGTGAGGCGCCATGGGGCGAAGCTTTCTCCGGGGCGGGGAGCACGAGCGTGGTCAATCAATCGGGCTTCGGCCTCTTCGTGGCAGGCTAGTTTGAGGAGCGCTGGGCCGTCGACAGGGGAATGAAACCCCGCAAGGGCTCCCGGAAGAAAGAGCGCGCGCTTTTGCCAACTTTTTTTCAAGAAAGTATCCAGGGGGTAGTCGCCTAGAATTGTCTTGAATTGGCTATTGAGTTCTTGAACCTTTGCGGGCTTTTTCACGAGTTCACTATGGTCTAGCCTGGACTGAAGCACCAGATATGCTCTTACCCAAGATCCGCAAGGCAGAAGACGGCGACGCTCAAGGAATCATTTTCCTAATTCGTCAAGCTTACTACGAGTATCCCCATTGTATCCTAGACGTCGAAGGAGAGGAGCCTGAGCTATTGAGTGTGGCTACCACTTTTGAAGGAAAGGGGGGGCGCTTTTGGGTCGCCACTGAAGAGCAGACAATCGTGGGCTGTGTTGCGTGGGTTCCGGGAGGGCAAAGCAATCATGGCGCGGTCGCCGGCAGCGAGCTGAAAAAATTCTACGTAAAGAAGAGCCATCGCAGGTTGGGTTTGGGCTCGCTCTTGCTGGATAAAGTGCAACGCAGCGCGCAAAAGGTGGGAGATAGGTCCTTAGTTCTATGGACCGATTTGCGTTTTGTCGAAGCCCACGCTTTTTACCGCGCGCGGGGTTTTGTGGAGACGGGCAGAACACGGCTACTACACGATGTTTCGAACACGACAGAATTGGAGTTCACCCGCCCCGTTTAGACGGAGTGTTCGCCACCGTTGCTCGGGTGGTTCATGCCCCCAGTTCGAGAGCCGTCAGGGCACCCACTCTATTGAAAGTGGCAGCCTACCAAAAACACTAAAATGCGTGGTGAACTGCACTTATTTTAGCATATTTACAGTTTTATGTGCAATTCACCACGCAACTGCTGGGGCTGGCGCACATCCTTCAATAAAAAAGGGTACCCGACCTGCGGCCGAATACCCTGGAGCTTGAGTGGAGCCGTGGTCAGTCGCGTGAGCTGATGAAGATACGCAACACATACCAAAACATCATTGCGACGGACGCAAAGAGTTGCAAGGCCGCCGCTGCGTGGCGATCGGCCGGGTAATGACGCAGAATATTGGAAGTGTCATAGAGAATAGCGGCGCCAGAGAAGGCCACCATGGCCACGCTGAAGAAGACTCCTAATTGAAAACCAAAGATCATGGAGGCGACGATCAATACCAGGGCCATAATACCACCCCACGCCAACAGACTGCCCAAGAAAGAAAAGTCCTTTCTTGACTTAAAAGCTACGATGGTCAACCCAGCAAAACCGGCAAGGGTGACCTGGGCGGCACTACCAATTGCTCCGGGAGCAACCTGATCGGCCATGTAAAGAAGAGGAACGAAAAAGAGGGACTCAAAGAGGACGAAAACCGCCAATGCTGCGTACGTTGCCATCACATTCTGCGAGGTCATGGCAACTCGGGAGCCGAGCCAGCTGACCAGAATGAACCCACCAAACATGACGAAGGGGCTGCCCCCCACCAATTGAGCGATGGGCAGAGACAGGCCGCTTTGAAAAATGGCAACCTCAACGCCTGCAAAAGCGGCGATGGCGACGAAAAGCGTCGCGTAGGTCTTCATTATAAATTGCGCTCGTACGTCGACTGACGTGCGGGCTACGGGAATTCCTTGAATGGCTGCTGTGCTCATAACTCTTTGAGCCAAGCTCAAGTTTTCTATGCAGGCAAGGAAAAGAAGAGAAAAACACCTCTGGCACGTTCTTTCTAGTCTTGTTAAAGTACGCTTTTATTGAAGACAGAAGCTTATTTTGGCTGGAAGCAGTTTATTTACCCTGATTGACGATATTGCGAGCTTGCTCGACGATATTGCCGCCCTGACCAAAGTGGCCGCGGGCAAAACAACCGGGGTGCTCGGGGACGATTTGGCCCTCAACGCCGAGCAGGTCAACGGAGTGCGCGCCGAGCGAGAATTGCCCGTTGTGTGGGCGGTGGCTAAAGGCTCGGCCCTCAATAAACTCATCATTGTGCCAGTCGCCTTGGCCCTGAGTTATTGGCTGCCCATCGTCATCACCCCGCTTCTGATGATCGGGGGGGCCTATCTTTGTTTTGAGGGGTTTGAAAAAGTTTTCGGAAAGTGGCTCCATCCAGCTCAGGCTCAAGGGGCGTCGAGTGAAGCTAAGCGATTGGCTGAGACTCCCGTCGATGTAGATTTGGTGGAACTTGAGAAAGAAAAAATCAAGGGAGCCATTCGGACAGACTTTATTCTCTCGGGAGAAATTGTCGTGATTGCTTTGGGCAGTGTTCAGGAGGCACCGTTTTTGACGCGCTCCTTGGCTGTTGCCACCGTGGCTGCTCTTGTGACCGTTGGGGTTTATGCTTTCGTCGCTGCTATTGTTAAGATGGATGATTTGGGACTTTATTGGGTCAATTCATGCGAGCGCGCTAAGAGTCGCGGGTTGCGTCTGCACGTCGGTCGAGGTTTGTTGTGGTTTGCTCCCCGTTTGTTAAAGGCCCTTACCTTGGTGGGGACAGTTGCGATGTTTTTAGTAGGGGGAGGCATTTTGGTACACGGTTTTCCGTTGGTGAGTCATTGGGTACATGGCGTGACCCATGTGGTTGAGGGCTTGCCTTCTGTGGGGAGTATTTTTGGTGCGGCTGCTCCGACTTTGCTCTCGGGCGTGGTGGGAATAAGCGCAGGGGGGCTGCTGGTGGGGGCTTTTACTTTGGTGCAAAGGCTGCGAGGGGGGGCTGCGACCCCTAACGAGGCACATTGAACGTCCTTTCAAGGGGAGGTCTAGGGGGCGCTCTTTTGTCCTGTGTGCTTTCGTGTTCCCCGGCCTTGTCCTCTCCAAGGCCCGTGGCCAAAAGTAATTCGTTGCCTTTGTTGATAGAGAGCCCTCCCTCGGAGGGGCAAGGGGAAATTTTGGAGGAACCCTCTGCATACTTTTTATTGAGAGGGAAACCTTTTTGTTTTCAGGGAGCCAATAGCTATGGCTTGGCTCATCAGTCTCGAAAGACTGTTCTCGACCTTCTAGAGGACGCTCGCTCGCTCAACCTAAAAGTTTTGCGCACTTGGAGCTTTTTGGACAGGGGTTCATTAGACAATACGTTTCCCTCCATTCATGGGCAGGGCCATAAAAATGGAGTCTATTTTCAATATTGGCATGCTCTAAAAAATGAGCCAGCGTACAATGATGCAAAAAATGGTCTCAAACACTTAGACTTTCTATTGCATCATGCTCGCCGATTGGGGCTTAAGTTGATTCTTGTCCTGACCAACAATTGGCGAGATATGGGCGGCATGGACCAGTATTTATCGTGGTACGGATTGCAGACTCACTCGCAATTTTATACCGACAACAGGGTAAAGAGTGCTTACAAAAATTGGTTGCGCCACCTGCTTACCCGGGTCAACTCTCTAGACGGAGTGCCCTATAGTGAGGACCCTGCTATTTTTGCGTGGGAGCTAGCGAATGAGCCGCGCTTGACCAACGGAAGCGAATCGAACTCTCAAAAGGGGGTAGATATGCAGTTGATCACTTCCTGGGCCCGAGAGATGAGCGCTTACGTAAAGTCTCTTGATACAAATCATTTGCTCTCTGTGGGCGACGAGGGCTTCTTTGATAGAAAGGGAAGTGATTGGACATTTCAAGGGGAAGGGGGAGTTGATCACGATGCCCTGCTCGCACTGCCTCATATCGATTTTGGCACGTTCCACCTCTACCCAGAGAAGTGGAAAAAAGACGACGAATGGGCCTCTCGATGGATCGAGGAACATCTCCTGACGGCACGGCGATTGGGTAAGCCCACTCTTCTTGAAGAATATGGGCGCAGAGTAGAGCGGCGCGCTCTTGCCCCAGGTGAACAATTACCCGGAGTTATTTCAGGCGGGTTTTCTTTGAGGCGAAATTCTTACACCCTTTGGAATGGGCAAATGATGAGTCGAGGAGGTGCCGGTGCGCTTTTTTGGACTTTGGCGGGACGCTCGCGGGGCCGTGCCCTAGCTGACTTCGATGGTTATTCCGTTTATCGCGGAGATAAAAGCGCAAGTTTACTATCTGATATTGCTCAAGAATTTTCTCTTGATGCTCAAGCCTGCTCGTTGAAAAACATCGCAAGTTTTGCTGCAAAAGGCACGAACACGGCTGCGGTGAGCCAATTTGTTACCACTTCGGGCCGTTCGAATACCTTTGAGCGCTCGATGACTCACGACAATTGACTGGCTTATAGGAAGTGTTCATCACGAATACTCGGCGCTTTCAAAGCTTGCTTGAGGGGGGGGGAATCACTTATTCCATGCGAGCGCTGAAATTGCCGAGGAGGCGTACGTCGGGGTAGGCTGGGGCGGTGGGGCGCTTTTGCCACTCAATTCCAAAATCGAAAGAGAGGTAGGGAATGCGGGTACCGTCTTCCAGCTTGATCTCATAGGCGACTCCCAAGATTCTCGCTTTTTGTACATGAGTTTCACTGAGGTCATAGGTGCCCATCGGGTGAGATTCGAAACCTATTGGCTCGTAAGAAAAGGCGAGGGGATATTGTTTGGCTTCGGCAGTGTAAGAAATGATTTGCGGCGGGGCGCCCGTGAAGAGCGCCGGGGTGACGCTGAATGAAAATTCGCTTGTGCTGCAAGAAATGACGCCGTCTACTAGGGCATAGCTGGCGGGATCACAGGTACCGCTCACCTCTTTACCGTCAATAATGCCAGTGAAATTCATGCAGATCCCAATGGGAGGATCATCACAGGGAGGGGGCTTGGGTAGGTCTTGATTGATGTTTCCAATAGTGAACGTCGCTTCATCGAGTACGGGGCCTATGTGTGTGCCGACTGGGGCCATGAGAGCGCCGCCTGTCCCAGCGGGTTCTCCCCCCGTGCTTGGTGTGCCTCCACTTGAAACAGCTCCACCAGTAGTCGTACTTTCTCCCCCTGAGCCATTCATATCGGCGCCGCCGGAGCCTGATTGGCCCGGCGCTTCCTTGGCTCCGCCCGAGGCGCTTGAATTGTTTTCCGACATTTCCCCTCCCTGCACCTCGCCACCGGAGGCCTCCACACGAGTTGTGAAATCGTCAGAAGCGCAACCAAGAACGAGAAGAGCCCCCAGAGCCGAGCAAGATGAAGGACCGAGGAGACGAGGATAAGTCATGCACTGCATTACGCGGTGATGGACGCGGAGTTAAGGCACGCGTAGGCATTTTATTCGATACGAACGATACTCAAGAGGCGTCGACCCGTGGGCGATTGTACCTGCACATCGTCGTCGAGCTCTCCACCATGCAGTGCCTTGCCAAGGGGAGAGCGGGGGGTGACGACTTTTACCCTGATTTCTCCAAGAGTGAGCTCTTCTCCTGCCCCTACTGGGGCGAAAAGATAGTGGTGCACCAGGTTTTCTTCTTGCGCCTGGACCAATGCACCGAGAGCAATGGGGCCGTCTTCGGGAAAAATACGCACAACGAGGCGCTTAAGCAGCCTCAACTCGTCTTCTAATTGCAAGACTCGTTCGGCCTGACCGCGCGCTAAATAGCTTTGTTCTAGCGCGCGTGTGTCCTTGTCGTTCTCCGGTTTTGCCTCCTCGTGGGTGGCCCCTGCTTGGGTGGCTTGGTGGGCAGCCACGAGTATGTCGTATTCACTCGTCAGGCTGCGTGCTAGCTGGGCGAAGAGGTCTTGTTTTTCTTGGAGATCCATAGGCAAGTGCTGCTCCTATAGCTCGACGCCTCCAAAAGAAACACCTGTGAGCCGAGCCATATTGGGATCGAAGGTGGTGAGATCGTCGCTGCGAAATTGATTGAGGCTTGAATGGCCGCAGGCCCGGGCCAATACCTGCATCAGGCTGACGGACGTTTGGAAAAATCGAGCGAGTCGCTCTGCGCCCGTATCTACATTCATGCGCTTTCGTAAATGAGGATCTTGAGTGGCAATGCCCGCTGGGCAATTGTTGGTATTGCACATGCGCGCCCCCACGCAGCCAATCGCTTGCATGGCCGAATTGGAAATAGCAACCCCATCGGCGCCCAAGGCCAGAGCTTTGACAAAGTCTTCGGGTACACGCAGTCCTCCTGTGGCGATGAGCGTGACATCGCGTCCGACTGTTTTGTCCAAATGTCGTCGTGCTCGCGCCAACGCAGGGATTGTGGGTACGGAGATATTGTTGCGAAAAAGGGCAGGGGCAGCTCCAGTGCCACCACCTCGTCCGTCGAGGATGATGTAATCGGCGGCGGCTTCGAGGGCGAAATCAATGTCTTTCTCGATATGCTGAGCGCTTAATTTGAAGCCAATGGGGATGCCTCCTGATATTTCACGTACCCGCTCGGCGAAATCTCGAAAGTCTTTTACGGAGGAGAGGTGGACAAACGTCGGAGGTGAGATGGCATCTTGCCCCGGACTGAGGTGACGCACAGCGGCAATTTTGGGGGTGACTTTTACACCAGGTAGATGCCCCCCGGTTCCCGTCTTTGCCCCCTGTCCTCCCTTGAAATGAAAGGCTTGAACTTTTTTGAGCAATTCTTCTTGATAGCCAAATTGCGCGGAGGCAAGTTCGTAAAAGTAACGCTCATTGGCAGCTTGCTCCTCTGGGAGCATGCCTCCTTCGCCTGAACAGATACCTGTACCCGCCAATTGAGCACCTTTCGCGAGGGCAATCTTAGCCTCTTCTGAGAGGGCGCCAAAACTCATATCGGAGACAAAGAGTGGGATCTTTAGCTCCAACGGCTTTTTTGCCCGAGGACCAATTATCAACTTCGTCGCCACTGGGGTGTCCTCCATGAGTGGTTTGGTAGCAAATTGCGCGACGAGTAGCTGTAAATTATCCCACGAAGGCAGGTGCTGGCGAGGCACTCCCATGGATACCATTTCACCATGGTGCCCCGTTTTGCTGAGGCCATTTTTCGCCATTTCGTGAATGCGCGCTACGTAGGGCTCTTCTGGAGTTGCCTCACCTTCTGGCTGAACGTTTTCGTTGGTAGTTTTTACCAAGGGCAAGGGGCGTCCAATTTGCTCTGACTTGAAAGAGCGATGAGTACCGTCACAAAAGGGCGGGTTTTTCGTTTGTTTGCAGTTGCATAAGTAGGCATCACCCTCTTTTTCTGCTGTAAATGCTCGGGGTGAAAAGCCAGAACCCCGGTGGCTGCCATCACAAAAAGGTTGGCTTTTAGATTTTCCGCAGGCACACCAAAAATACTTTTTGTCCTTTTCTAGAGAGACGGCTTGCGGTTGAATGTCGGCTACGATTGGGTCCATTTGTTTTCCTCGCTGCAAGTATGGGCCCATCGAGTGCCCAATTGTAGAGGGTTTTTTCTCAAGAGATCGTTGCGTAGAGAGCAATGATCAGGGCGGGAGCCTATTTGAGCCAGCTGGCAGCCAGAGAGTCGTCAGTATGCTGTTGTTCAGCGAGCAATTGAGGGAGCGGGGCACGAGCGATGGGACGTGTTCAATGCCCAGATGGCGGAGGCGCGCCCAGGCGCGAAGAGGGGACCAGTCGTTACCAACTTGATGTGGGAGTAGAGTCGCCGAACGCAGGGATCGACAATGGTATTGTCCCCCGAACGCAGTGAATCTACATATCCGGCAGGTAAAGGGCGCCTATAATGTCCCGGTCGGGCGTTACCTACTTTGACCTTGAGGCGACTCAGTAGTGGCTCGCTGAGGGCCATGTCTTCGACGATATGGTGGTCCTTCTCGTCAGCAAAACCAACCATGCCTACAAGGGGAAAGACGATGACGCCGTTTTTTTCATCGCCTCTTTTGAGGGCCTCACGAAAGTCTCTTAAGTAGCCGTGTGTGCGCCATTTCTTGATTCCGATATTTTGCGCCAGCCCGGTATGCTGCATGTAGCAAGCTCGTTCGTCAGCAATGCCGGACTTAGAAAATAAACAATCTGTACGATTGGAGTCGGCGAGGCGCATATTCCAAGTTTGAAGCGCTGGAAAAGCTGCTACTCCGCAAAGAATCGCCCAAGTTTTGCATTCGATACCCTCAGCTTGAACCAGAACAAGAATAGCGACGAGGAGAGGAACCGTGAGGAACCGACCTGTCATAAAGTCACCACCTATCCAGCAGACGTAAAGCAAATAGGCCAATACGCCAGCCAAGAGACCATGGGAGACAATACTTATCTTGCTCCAAAAAAGACCTAGTGCGGCGGCGCCGAGGGTGAAAACCATCGCAGGATCGCGATAGAGAGCATCGACAAGATAGCCCAGGCCGCGACCAAATTTTATATCAAAGGGGATACTTGTATTGAGCTTTGCGTAGGCGGTATTGGGCAGGGGCGATCCGTAATAGATCATGGAGAAAAGAAACCAGGAGCCCAGGAGCAACAAAGCTGGCCATGCTACTTGGAGCGCCTTTTTGGGGTGCCGGATGAGCAGGAGGAGAAGAGACGGAAAGAGGAGGACCCCGTAGTCCATGCGAGTCAAGACGAGTGCGCCAGCCAAGAGTGCCGCGTGGCGGGTAGGCACTCCCTTTTTGTGAACGAGTTCCAGACAAAATCCGGCGGCAAGCACGTAAGCAAGAGAATTTTCTAAACCCGAGGTGCCGTAGGTTAGAAATGAGCTCGACGCGCCAAGAGTGAGAAAAACTAGTACGCCCCTCCAGGGAGTCTTTTTAAAGTACTTTGTGATACCAAGCGTTAAGAGGAGCGAGCAGAAAAGCCCTGCACCAACGAGGCTGAGATACGGCTCCGAAACAATGAAGTGAACCGGTATTAGGAAAAGAGCCCAGGCGGGACTCGTGAAGGTCTGAACTCTTTGACCTACGTTGAGAACCAGCCCTTTTCCTTGTAATACGTGATCGATAGAGCGCATCACGATGAAACCATCGTCTGCTACCCAGCCGAAGCGCACAATTGCGAAGAAAAAGAAGAGAGCGCTCAGAACGAGTAGGACACCCCCCGTATTCTGGAAGCTTCCCGGAGTGGACGTGTCTTGAGTCATAGCCTGATGAGGCTGGCTAGCATGGTATAGCGTCGCGAAGAAATTCGGTCTCCGTTTATTTTTTAAGTACGAGACAGAACTTCTTTAGGTTGAACTCTACCTAGCTAGGGGAGTCACGGGGCACAAAGCGTTTCTGTAATTCTTGAGTGAGGCTTTTTACGCTCTGTTTGTCCAGGGCAGAAATTACCAAAGTATCCTCTTCGCGAGCGAGGGCTTCGATTGTTTCTGAATCGAGCCGGTCGGCCTTATTGTAGACTCGCAGACGAGGCACATGATGAAGATCTAATTCGGTGAGAAGCTTTTTCGTTTCTTCTTTGTGGGTGCGCTCTTCGTCGTCTGAGGCGTCGACCAGCTCCAAAATGAGATTTGCGTCGGCAGCCTCCTCAAATGTGGCACGAAATGCGGCAAAAAGATCTTTTGGCATGTCACGAATGAAGCCCACGGTATCACTCATGATGATTGTGTTGCCTAGGGGCAGGGTGAGGCGACGACTTCGGGTGTCCAGAGTGGCAAATAACTTGTTTTCGGCTAGTACCCCGGCGCTCGTGAGGGTGTTCAAGAGGGTACTCTTGCCTGCGTTGGTATAACCGACGATAGCAATCACCGGGGCATCATCTGATTGTCTCCGTCGACGACGTTCAGCGCGCTGCTTTTTCTGCTCTTTCAGTAAACGCTCTAGGCGGGTGACTCGTTCTTGAGCGCGGCGGCGCCCGATTTCTATTTTTGTCTCACCGGGTCCGCGACCGCCGATCCCCCCTGTCAATCGGCTTAAGCTATCGTCTTTTTGACCCAACCGAGGCAGACTGTACTTCAGTTGAGCCAATTCTACTTGGAGCTTGCCGTCGCGAGTCTCAGCACGCTGGGCAAAAATATCGAGGATCAATTGTGTTCGGTCCAATACACGTAGATCGGTTCGACTGGCGATTGTGCTGGCTTGCGCTGCGCTCAAATTGCGATCGAAAATCAGCGTCTGCACGTCCAAATCGATAGCTTTGATGAGAACGTCTTCGAGTCTTCCTTTGCCCAATACATATTTGGGATCGACTTTTGGACGCAGTTGAATGATGCGCTCCACTACTTCGACCCCAGCAGTTTCGGCTAGCGCCTCTAGCTCCGCCATGCGTACACGCGCCATACGCATCGCCCCCGGTCGTTTCTCTCCTACATGGACCAACATAGCGCGCCCATCTTTTGCTTCGACAGTGCGGTGTTTTTCAAGACGTGAAAATTCTGATTCTAACGCATCGATCAACTCGCCGAAATGAGGTTGGGGCCGTCCCCAGGGGATGGGGTCCACCACCTCATATCCCCGTTGAGAGGCATCGGTGTTGCCTCGCCCTTTGGGAATATTGTAGGCCCAAGTGAATGCGCGAGGCTCCCCTTCGGGATTGAGGAGGACAGCCGCGACCATGTCGAGGCGCAATCGCGTTAGATCGGTGAGATCGTCCTGATTGAGAGGCTCATTGAAGAGGTGGGTGTGCACCAGGCGCAGGGCCCGAAAGCGTCCCTTCGCTGCACGCAGGCGTCCCACGTCCGGCAGCATGATGCCGCTGGGAGTTCCGACGATCACAGAATCTACCTCACCTGAACGGTGAATCAGCGCTCCCACTTGGCGCCCGCTCTCGCGAGAGGCTTCGGCGAGACTTCGCACCAACTCTGGCGTGGCAATTGTATCGATGGGCACACGCCTTCGATAAATGCGCTCCAATGCTTTGAGGGCACTTTGGGAAAGACCTGACTTTTCTCCGTAAATCTCCATTGGGAGGCACGGTTTACTGCGGATCTGGGAATAAACCAGCTACCTCGTGGGTATTCTTCTCTGAGCTGACCAAAGCGGGCTTCATTTGTAGTTTATTGGTCAACTTTTTACATATTCAACCGCTCTGAGCTCCTGGGCGCTGGGCGGACCGAAATGCTAGGAAATATGCTTGGTAAGTAGACAAATTCTCGACAGAGCTCCTCGTAAACCGCGTATTCGCGTAAATTTAATGATGGCAGGCTACCCAATATGGTGAAGGGTTCGCTCTCCCCCGTACGCGTCCTTCAATTGGTCGTGGGGCTTTTGCTGTCTTGGCAGGTGTTTCCAGTTGCTCAAACTGCCATGGCAGAAAAAGGCTTGGCCGGAGGCGGACACGAAGGAAGTAGTTCCCAGGGTTGGCTGGGGTTGGAGGGGGCTGGAGGTTTTGGTTCTCAGAGCGCAGCTTCACAGGTGGGGGGAGAAAATGCCCCGATGTTATGCAATGGAGCCAAGCCGTTGAATGTATTGTTCATCGGAAATAGCTACACCCACTACTTTGATATGCCTCAGCTTGTAGCGGGCATGGCCGAGTCTGCGGGATGTGAGGTAAAGGTTCGAATGGTGGCTCCCGGTGGAACGCGTCTGGCCCGTCATGCCGAATCGGGTGAAACACTGAGCGCCATTGGTGAGCGCGACTGGGATGCGGTGGTGTTGCAGAACTTCAGTCAGCTGCCCAGCCAGCCCGTTGATAAGGTTCGGCAAAAGACTTTTCCTGCGGTAGAAAAGCTGGTGTCGGTGATTCGAGAAAACGATCCGACGACAGCAGTGTTCTTTTACGCCACCTGGGGTAGGCGTGATGGAGATCAGCAAAATTGCAAAAACAACTCAATGGTCTGTTCTTTTCGGGGGCACACCGCCGCCTTGCAGCGCGGGTATTCTCTCTATGCCGAAGAGTTTGGCGGTACCATCGCCAATGTGGGGGGCGCCTGGAGCCGCATCGCAGCTGATCGTAAGTCGCCCTTTTCCTACAAGGAACTCTACGATCGTGATGGATCTCATCCCAGCCTGAAAGGCTCTTATTTGGCGGCGTCAGTGTTTTTTGCCAGCCTCTTTCGACTTTCTCCCGAAGGGCTCTCGTACCCCGCTGGGTTGAGTGAGACTTCGGCGCGCTACATTCAGCGAGTGGCCGGATTGTTGCCTGTCTCGGGGGCATGAGCTGCAGATATCGTAAAGTATCAAACCCTCTTTCTTCTTTTTGTCTCCTTGGTGCGAAACCGGGCACGCTCCATAGATATTTCGTACTAGGGTGCTCGGACTAATGGCCCTACTGACAGCCCTTCCTTTCGATGATGCTTCCGAACTTCTCAAAAATTATGGGTTAATTCTACTCGATTTGCAGGCGTTGAAAGCCGGCAGTGTTAACTCGAATTTTTTCCTGAGTGCTCGCAACTCCACAGGAGCAGCCATTGAATTATTCGCCCGTATCTACGAAGAACAAGGAAACGAGGGGGCACAATTTGAGTTGACTCTCAATGAGGTTCTTTTTGAGGAGGGGATAGCTGTGGCGCGCCCGGTTCGCTTGTTGTCAGGCGAGTCATTTCTTAGCTACGGTCAGAAGCCTTTCGCCTTGTATCAGCGATTGGAGGGAGAGGTCTTGTGTCAGGGACGTGTGACTGAGTTGGCCGCCCAAAGTGTCGGCGCCGCACTCGCTTCTGTGCATTGTGCCTCCTTGGGCGGTTTGCAAGTCGAGCCCAGCCGCTTTGGTTTTGCGGCGATCGAAGAGCGCCTCGTGCGCGTTGAAGAGGCCCAACGTGCAGATCTCTACCCAGCTCTCCAAACGATTAGAGATCTGGTTCAGCTTATACAAAGTGAGAGAGACTTGAGTTTGCCGCAAGGGCTAATTCATGGCGATTTATTTCGCGACAACGTGTTGATGCAGGGCGAAAATGTATCGGGTCTCTTAGATTTTGAGAGCGCGTCCGCGGGACCTTATGTCTACGATTTGATGGTCACTCTTTTAGCTTGGTGTTTCGGTGATACCCTCGACGGCAAGTTGGCGCGCGCAATGGTGAAGGGCTATTGCAAGGTGCGTCCTTTGAGCCAGCAAGAGCGTGCAGGCATGGTCCTAGAGGGAAGCGTTGCCTGCGCACGCTTTGCCTCGACGCGTTTGACTGATTTTTCTCTGCGTACCTCAGCTGGAAAAAAGCCCAGCAGGCAATACACTCGCTTCTTTGATCGCCTCGCAGCATTGCGGGCCGGGGCCTTGGACGAAGCTCTCGCTGGTTTGGAATTTACGGCGAAATAGCGTCAAAAAACGACCTTTTTCCTCCATGGTTGCCCTGAGGGCGGCCTCCATCCTATTGCCTCAACATGAGCGTTGCTAGAGGTGGTCGTCTTCCTGATTCTATTGATTCTGCCATGCAGGAACTAAATGCCAGTGTGGGGGTCGACTCGGCCCTCTGGCGTTTTGACATTGCAGGGTCGCAAGCCCACGCGCGCGGCTTAGCGCGAGCGGGTGTTATCAGCGAGGAGGAGGCAAAAGTTCTCGTTTCCGGACTGGATCAAGTCGCCCAAGAAATTGAGGCCGGAAAGTTTAAGTGGGACCCCGCGCGCGAAGACGTGCACATGAATATTGAGGCTCGCCTGACAGAAATTGTAGGTCCCGTTGGCGGAAAATTGCACACGGGGCGTTCGCGCAACGACCAAGTCGCTACAGATTTACGGCTCTATTGTCGTTCGGGCGTCAGTGAGGTGAACGCTGCCTTACGCGATCTCTGCATGGTCATTTTGGACCGAGCTGCCGGTGAAATTGAGGTTCTCATGCCTACTTACACCCATTTGCAGCGGGCTCAGCCTAGCCGGCTTTCTCATCATTTGATGGCTTGGCACGAAATGATGACACGTGATTTCGATCGTCTCCAGGACGCAAGTGAGCGCCTCAACGAATCACCCCTTGGTGCGGGGGCGATTGCCGGAAGTGGCTTTCCTCTCGATCGCGAGGGGGTTTCTAAAGAGTTGGGATTTACCCGGCCCATGCGCAACTCATTGGACGCCACCGCAAGTCGAGACTTTCTGATGGAGATGGCCTCGGGATTGGCAATATTGGGAGTTCACTTGAGTCGCATTTGCGAGGAGATTGTGATCTGGAGTTCAACGGAGTTTGGCTTCATTTCCCTCTCGGATGAGTTTTCGACAAGTTCGAGTATGATGCCTCAAAAGAAGAACCCCGATGTCGCAGAATTGATTCGTGGGAAGTCGGCTCGTCTCATCGGTCACGTCACGGCCCTCTACACTCTCGAAAAGAGTCTGTGTTTTGGCTACGGGCGCGAGCTTCAAGAAGACAAGGAACCCATTTTTCATGCAACTCGTGACGCATTGCTCTCCTTGCGTGCACTGACTGGCGCTTTGGCTACCTGCACCTTCAATCAAGATAGATTGGAAGGCGCCTTGCTTGAAGGAAACGTCTGCGCGACCGATTTAGCCGATTACTTGGTCCTTCAAGGTGTTCCTTTTCGTGATGCTCATCATATTGTGGGCTCTTTGGTGCGAGAGGCCGAAGAACGTGGCGTGCAAATTGGCGGATTGAGCGATGAGGTTCTTAAGACTGCCCATGAATCCTTGGGCGCTCCTGAAGCACGATTGGCTCTTGAACCAGCGGCAGCTGTTGAAAGGCGCAAGTTGGTGGGAGGCCCTGCAAAAGAACGCGTACTTGCCGAGATAGCGGCGGGACGACAGCGCTGGGCATGAGCGGAGTGCCCTCAGGTCGGTGCTTGGGCCTTTGCAAATTCGACCATACTTCTTAGAGCCTGTTCCCGCGCGGGCCGTCGAGACAGAGTGAGATCGTGCATGCCCCCCGGAATTACTTTTACGCTAACATCGGGTCCCAGTTGATGACTAAGGGTTCGAATATCATCGACGTTGAGCACCAGGTCGGCTTCAAAATCAAGAAGCTGAGGGGGGGCGTCGTTGACTGCGCTCCGAGAGCGAGAAGAGCAGAGACTCAGCACGGGTACATCGAGAGCTAAGCCGCGAGCTATATCGCGATGCCCACGGTGTATCATGCGAAACCAGCTGGGATAAAGAGGGAAACCTCTTAGGGGTTTTAACTCGAGATCGTACTTCCATTCGCCCTTTTCATCCTGATGGAGCGTTTGCCCATAGGTAGAGGGTAGGCGATCGGGCAATGTCTTATTGGGCGCAATATGAGCGACAAAAGCAGCGACTTTTGTTTTGAGGTATGAAACCTTGTCCAAATTGAAGTGCAAGAATGGACTATTGAGAACGAGTCCCTTCACCAGAGCGCGCTCTTCGCCCCGATCCATATAGAGTGACGCAATAAGTCCTCCTGTCGAGTGTGCAATGAGTGATGAGAGGCGACCATGTTCTTGAGCTATGTAGCGAAGGGCAAGAGTGATCTCGTTAAAATAATCGTCCAAAGAACTCGCCATGTTGGCACGATTGTTTTCACGAATAGACCGACCGTAACGTCGCAAATCGAGAGCGTAGAAACGAAACCCGGCTTCTTCGAATTGCGCGGCCAGGTGTGCTTGAAAGAAATAGTCGACAAAACCATGAACATAGAGGACCGCTGGGCGAGGAGACGCCGGACTTGTCTCGTCTTTTGTACGGATCAAAGTAGCGACTAGTTCGCCGTCTTCTTCGCGAGGCAGTTCAAAGGTCGCAGCCTCAAAACCGGGGAGGCAGTCGTCCGAGAAGTGGAGGTTGATGTGTTCTTTTGTGGTATCGCTAGCGGACATTATCTCAAATCCCTCAACAGAATCGAAGCATGGCATCGACACTCAGTAAGTAAAACTCTACTTATCGAACTTCTTGAGTTCTCTTGTGCTGGGGGTGAGCATGGTACGCTTACGCCGGGAAAGCGGCGTTTCCCTGAGTTGGGACGGTGATTCGTCCAAGGAGTGTTTTACGTGCAGCTCGATTTTTCGACCAGAGAACTCACCATTAAATTGGTATATTACGGCCCCGCTCTTAGTGGGAAAACCACCAACTTGCAGGCGTTGCATGCGGCGGCATCTGATGAGTCCAAGGGTCGTTTGATGACCCTAGACACCAAAGACGATAGAACTCTGTTTTTCGATCTATTGCCCTTGAGCTTTGAGGACAAAAGTGGCCTTTCGGTTAGATTGAAGGTTTTCACCGTGCCGGGTCAGGTCATTCATTCTTCTACCCGTAGACTCGTTGTTCAGGGGGCGGACGGCGTCGCCTTTATAGCCGATTCTCGCGAGTCTGAGACAGAAACAAATACCGAGTCGTTTCTCGATCTACGGGATAATTTGGAGGCTCAGGGCATCGAGCTGGGCGATATGCCTCTCGTCATTCAGTTTAACAAGCGGGACCTTCCAGGGGTCCGTACAGAAGAAGACGTGGCGGCCATGGCGGCAGGGGGTCGCGAGCCGGTCTATTTAGGGGTCGCAACTCAGGGTAAGGGAGTGGTTGAGGCGTTCATTGGCCTTCTTCATCGAACCTGGCAAGCCTTAGAAAAAGAGCACACCTTGGAGAAAAACTTCGGCTTTGACGGAGAAGCTTTTCTGCTGACTGTGGCCAAGCAATTGGGCTTTCAGGGCACTCTAGAAGACATTCTTGACACTGCGGTGGGGGGCAAAGACGCCAAGAAGAAAGTGGTTTCCCCATGACAGAAGACGACGCTCCCAAAAGCCTCAATGACATAGCTCTTGCGCATCACTTTCAACTGGAAGAGCTCCTGGACCGCTCGGCTCTGAGTGAAATGGCTCATTCTTTTGAGGCGCTTTTTGGGGTTCCCATGCGTGTTTACGCCTCATCGGGCGCTCTTTTACTCGATGCTGAGGCCATACCGGCCCTCTACTCATTTTTAGAAGGTGATAGACAGGGCCGCAAAGCGGTGCTGGACATGATTACGAAAGTTCGCGGGACTGTCCCGCAGCGTGATGAGGTGTTGATGATTTCCTGTGTGTCAGGGGCCAACTACATCACCTCGGCCATAGAGTATGAGGGGCGGGTACTAGGTAGAGCCATACTGGGACCATTTGTCAGTGGTGAGATCACCGAACCACCAGTCGCCTTAAAGGAGGTGGCCTCGGGACTTGACCAAGACAAGCTACGGGAAGTGTGGGACTCTCTACCGCGCTTAGAAACCCCCAAGGCGCGTAAATTAGATCAACATCTGCGTGCAAACTTGGACCTCCTAGTATTTAGTGGTCTCAAGGCTCATTTGGCCAGTAGTATGCATATGGCCTCGGTACAGGAGAGCTTTCGAGAACTCAGCGACAAAAATCATCAGCTTCAAGTAGCCTACGATCGTCTCAAAGAGCTCGACCGTCTCAAAAGTAATTTCCTAGCCACAGTTTCACACGAGCTGCGCACGCCTCTGACCTCCATCATTGGTTATAGCGAGATGATATTGGAGGGCATTGCCGGTGAAATTAGCGAAGAGCAGCGAGAGTTTGTCGACACCATCCACGAAAAAGGAGAGCAGCTTCTTGAATTGATCAAGAGCTTACTCGATCTCTCCAAGCTAGAAAGCGGGACAATGAGCCTGCATCGTGGGGACGTCGATTGCGGAAAGTTGGTAAGTCAGGTTGTGTCCACCATGGCACCCCTTGCGCGAGCACGGGAGGTGCATTTGGTGTGTGAAGCCGATGAAGGTTTACCCATTTTGCAGGCTGACGTAGACCGGTTGCGCCAGGTTTTGAATAATCTGAGTGAAAACGCGATCAAATTCACACCACAATCGGGTACCGTCACGATTAAAGCATCCAAGATATATCTGGGCGGTGAAGATTTGGGCGGAGTGGGCGGTTCACTCATGGGGGCGACTCAGCGCCCGGCCATCGAGTTGCGCGTAATCGATACAGGAATTGGGATCCCCAAGGATGAACGCCATCGAGTTTTTGATGCGTTTTATCAAGTGGACTCTAGCTCGACTCGCCAGGTTGGCGGAACGGGATTGGGGCTGTCTATCGTTAAACGATTGGTAGACGCTCATGATGGTACAATTCGCGTCGAAGAGAATAGCCCATGCGGGGCTATATTTGTTGTGGTTCTTCCTATCTTCAAGCGATAATTGACTCAGCTTTCAGAATCTAGTGCCCTCGCCCTCTTGCAAAAATCCCTTTCGGGAACCTACAAGGCGTCTCGTAGGGGAGGCATTCGTTTAGGCATAGGCGACGATTGTGCCGTGCTTCAAGCAAGTGCTTCTCAGGACGTTTGGACCATTGATGCGTGCCATGAAGGCACGCATTTTCTCTGGGAGTGGATGAGCCCCCGCGACGTTGCTCATAAAAGTTTTCACGCGGCTCTGAGCGATATTCCGGCCATGGGAGCGGTGCCGCGCGCAGCCCTCTGCCAACTTACCTTGAGCTCTCGGGTCGATGCTGCGTGGCTGGAAGAATTCGCTCATGCTCAGGCAGAAATATCGCGACAGACCCAGACTCCGTTGGTGGGGGGTAATATTTGCTTTGGACCCCAGGTTCAAGTGGCCCTCACTATTTTGGGGTCTCTTGATGAAGATGCCCTGACTCGCAGCGGCGCGCACGTGGGGGACGAGATTTGGATTATTGGCTCTTTAGGAGAAGCCCGTGCCGGGCTACTCTTGCTTCAGCAGACCGAGAAACGAGTCACGAGTTTTTCATCAGCAGAGGAGAAATGCTTGCTAAGTTTTAGGCGCCCCAGAGCACTTCTTTACGAGGGGGTAGGGCTGATAGGGCGGGCCACCAGTGCAATGGATGTCTCAGACGGTTTGACTCGAGATTTGGCTCGTCTCGCAAAAGAGAGCCAGGTACGTATGGTTTTGCATGCAAGTCTTCTCGAAAAGGGGCTCTCAGTCGAGCTACGGGAGGTTGCAATGCAAATGGGGCAAAGGGCGCTCTCCTTGGCGCTCATCGGTGGCGAAGACTATGCCTTGCTAGCAACTGGGAAGAAAGAGGAGCGCCCGGACTTTGCTAGGGTAATAGGTCAGGTCGAGAAGGGAAGGGGCGCGTATATTCAAGAAAAGGGCGAATGCAGAGAACTTGTTGGAGGGTTTGAACATAGTTCATAGGGGCAGTTTTCAGGTTTCACAGATCTACCATGGGAATCGTATCATGAGCATCCCATGCTATTTCCACAGTTGAGACATTTGTAACAGGAGCCGTTGCGCACCGTAATATGTCCGCAAGTGTCGCATACGGGGGCGTCACCCATCAATTCATCCAATTGTGAGTCAAGCGATGCCTTTTTTCTTGGAGCTACTTCGCTTACTTCGGACGACCGCTCGATAGCCAGAGAAGATTGCTCGACTGTCTTCACCTGGGCGAAGTCGTAACGTTGAAGGTACTCCACCCCCAGAACTCGAAATAGGTAGTCCACAATGGAGGTCGCAAATTTTATATTGGGGTGCCCGCCCACGGGGCCATGGGGCTCAAAGCGCGTGAAGGTGAATTGCTCGACGTAGGTATCGAGAGGTACGCCATGCTGGAGACCCAGGGAAATTGACATCGCAAAGCAATTCATCAAGGAGCGAAATGCAGCACCTTCTTTGTGCATATCGATAAAAATTTCACCCAGAGTCCCGTTCGCGTATTCTCCTGTGCGGAGGAATATTTTATGTCCACCCACGACGGCTTCTTGGGTGAAACCATGTCGTTTTTGAGGCAGGCGGTGGCGCTCACCATGGTTCAATGGTGGGGCGTTTTCCAAGGCTTTTTTTACGGCAACTTTCACTGCCTGGTCGACTTCTTTCTGCGAAAAAAGCCGGGAAGCATCGTTCTTCGTTTGACGACTGGAAAGTGGTTGAGATGCCTTGCAACCATCGCGATAAAGGGCGATGGCCTTCAAGCCCAGACGCCACCCTTGCTCGTAAAGTTCGCGAATTTCCTCAACCCCCGCCTCGTGGGGCACATTGATGGTTTTACTGATGGCTCCTGAAAGAAAGGGGCCGGTCGCGCCCATCATGTTGATATGAGCGCTTGGTGAGAGAAAACGGACGCCGTTTTTTCCGCACCGATTGGCGCAATCGAACACGCAATAGTCTTCTTTCTTGAGGTGGGGTGATCCTTCAACGGTCATGTGACCTATGATGAGATCACTTGCTTCTTCTATAACTTTGTCCGTAAAGCCCAAGTGTTTCAGTAGGGAGAACCCTGGCCGACTGAACGCTTCTTTGTCTACGCCCAGACGTTTGTATGCCTCTGCCCCTAGAACCCATGGGGCAAATGCTAGATTGAGGTCGAATACACCGCAAAGTGATCTTTCGATATTTTCTAGATCGTCGTCGGTGAGACCTTTGAGAGAAAGGCCGGAGCGAGAAATGAGCGAGCCGTTGTTGAGGGAATTGAGCCCCGATACGAAATGTACAATCTCTTTGCTTTGCGCCTTCGAGTATCCGAGTTTTTCTAGAGCTGCCGGTACTGATTGATTGACTATCTTGAAGTATCCGCCACCGGCTAATTTCTTGAATTTTACCAGGGAAAAGTCCGGTTCGACTCCGGTTGTATCGCAGTCCATCAGTAAGCCGATAGTACCCGTGGGCGCGAGTACCGTCGCTTGGGCATTTCTGTACCCATGTTTTAGTCCCAGGCTAACCGCGGCGTCCCAATCTTGCTGGGCGGCGTTCCAAAGTTCTTCTGGGCAGTGCTTTTGCTCAATGGAGCGAGCCGCTTCTTGATGCATGCGCATCACTTTGAGCATCGGATCTCTGTTTTTTTCGAATTCGGCGAAGGGGGACTTGTCCTTTGCCAGGCGCGCGCTCTGCGCGTAGGCCCGTCCGCACATGATTGCGGTAAGTGTGCCGGCTAGGGCCCGACCACGATCCGAATCATACGCAATGCCCCAGCGCATGAGCAGTGAACCTAAATTCGCGAAACCAAGTCCTAGTGGTCGAAAATTATGCGAATTTTGTGCAATTTCTTCGGTCGGATAGCTCGATAGATCGACCAATATCTCTTGGGCTGTAAAGAAAATATCCACCGCGTGGCGATACCCTGGCACATCAAAATCACCCTCTTCATTTAGAAATTGAGTGAGGTTGAGAGACGAGAGGTTGCAGGCCGTATTGTCCAAGAACATATATTCCGAACAAGGGTTGGAAGCATTAATTCTTCCGCTGTTAGGGCAGGTATGCCATTTGTTGATTGTGGTATCGTATTGCACTCCGGGGTCGGCACACTCCCAAGCCGATTGTGCGACAGTTCGCCAAAGTTTACGGGCGTCGAGGGTGTCGACCACCTCACCCGTGGTACGAGCTATTGTTTCCCATGGTGTGCCTTCCTCAACCGCGTGCATGAATTGGTCCGTGATACGCAGGGAGTTATTTGAGTTTTGACCGCTCACGGTGCGGTAGGACTCTCCGTTGAAATCACTGTCATATCCAGCGGCAATCAGGGCCTTAGCTTTACCCTCTTCGCGGCTTTTCCATTGTATGAAATCTTCAATCTCCGGGTGGTCCATATCCAGGCAGACCATTTTAGCTGCGCGCCGGGTGGTGCCCCCGCTCTTTGTTGCCCCTGCTGCTCGATCAAAAACTTCTAAGAAGCTCATGAGGCCGCTCGAATTACCCCCGCCTGAGAGTTTTTCTTGGCGTCCTCGAATAGCGCTGAAGTTTGAACCAGTTCCCGAACCGTACTTGAAGAGGCGGGCCTCGAACTTCAAGAGATCGAAGATCCCCATCAGATCGTCCGGAGCTTTTTGAATGAAACACGCCGAGCATTGGGGGTATTCGTAGGCTGTCTTGGTAACTTCTATGGTTTCTGAAGCAGGGCGCCAGGCCCAATTGCCCCCAGAGCCTTCAATACCGTATTCTTCATAGAGACCGCAGTTGAACCAAACCGGGGAATTGAAGGCGCCGTATTGATTGACCAGGAGCCACGTCAGTTCCTCTTCGAATACCTCAGCATCTTCTGCCGAGGAAAAATATCCGTCTAACTTCTCACCACCACGACGAATGGTGCGTGCAATTCGTCGAATGACTTGTCGGACGCTCGTTTCGCCCTCCTTTTTATTCTTTCCTAACCCCGACTTTCGAAAGTATTTGGACACCACAATATCAGTCGCCAACTGGGACCAACCTTCGGGAATCGTCGCGTCGTTCATTTCGAAGACAATTGAACCATCGGGGTTACTGATGACGCTTCTTCTCTTTACCCAGTTGATCTCGTCAAAAGGATGAGTTGTGGCGGAGGAAAAGTATCGCGAGTAATTCATGAAGAGCTCCAAGTTTGACGCAGGCAGGCGGCCAAGAACGGCGGCATCAGTAGATGCACTACTCCCAAAGTTCTGGAACTGGCAAGTAAAACCACATCATGTCGGGGTGCTGAGAATTTGAACCACAACATCTTGTGGTTCAGCAATTGCTCAATCGAAGGCTTTTTTCCCGGTGGCAGCACGGCATTTTTATTTTTAAGAAAACGTACCCCTTGAAAGCCCTCGAAGAGAGCTCTCTGCAAAGTGTGAAATGAATGCGCCGACTTTTCGTGGAGCCCTTACAATTTTTCGTCTTCTAGCTTCTCCAGGCGTCCCCATATTACAGCAACGGGGGGACCAGCCTTGCGTATGGCCTCTTCTACGACGAGGGCATCGGGGGTGCCCTTCACGGAGTTTACGCATGGGGAAGCGAAAGTTTGAGAGAGCAAAGCTTGCAAGGTAAGACGAGCTCGACCCACTTCGTTTGTGTCTGGTTTCCCTCTCACAGAAAGTAATTGGGCATACTCTTGGTCGAGTTCCAGGACCGCCTTTTTTACCTGTTCGAAGGGACCTTCGATTCGTATTGCCTGATGGGCAGAAGCTTCTCTTGTCGGAGGCAAGTAGGCTCTCACGTGATGATTCTGCTGACTGTTCGTGTCTACTCTCCAGCGTTGGAGGAGAATGGCGAGGGCAACTTCCGCGAGGGGCGAGGTAGTCGACCAAGCCACAATGGCTTGACTCCATTCGTCGGCGTCCTGCTCAAGGTGAAGCAAGGGTAAAGACCTAGACGGGACCTGTGGAGATTCGATAGACAAAGAACTGGGCGAAATTTTCTTCGAGAGCGGTTCGTGTTTTCTCTTAGGGAGTTGATTCCACATCGTGGTTAGGTTTTTTCGCGTGCTCTTTGTCGGCACGGGGCCGGTCACGAGCAATTGGGAAGTGACCAGTTGCCGCGAGAATAATTTCTTCAGGTGCGTCAGAGTAATTTTCGACACAAACTTGGAACCTGAAGCCAGTCGAATCGATTTTTCTAATGCTTTTTTGGCTTGAGCATTCTCTTTTTGATGATTCTGAGCCGCTCTTCTATTCTCCAAAGACGTAAAGAGGGCTGCTGCCGAAGTCCGCAGACGCCATTCGATATTGGCGTGGTCATCGATCTCGGCTTGGGTGAGGACTTTTGAACGAACCGAATAAAATAGCTGAGGGGATGGGGTGTGCAGAGCGCGCAGAAATGCCTGGCTAGCAGGGACAACGTCAGCCGTAATTACGCTGGCGCAGAGAAATTCCCCCGCGCAAAGTGGAGAACTCCAGTCCACGACGACGCCTCCGAGCTGCTTTTGCCAATTCTCTTGAAGCCAAGCCTTCAAAAGTAAGCGCTCTTCGGGGCGCATTGACTCACGGACTCGTAAGGAAATGAGTGCCCTCGTCAGATCGGGTTGGGCTGTGAGACAAATCTCTGGCCCCCCCTCGAGCGCTCGCCGTTCTGGTGGAGTCGAGGCAGAGGTCTTTGAGTCGTGTTGGAGGCTCAAAGGGGGCAAGGGGGTTACGTGGGGCGAACTCATCTCCTCCGTCGCTGGGCTTGAAGAAGGGGCGCTTTGAAGAGCCTCTTCTTCAAGCGGACTTTTTACGGACCGAGCTCTTGGAACACAGGCTTCTAGGCAAAGAATCGTTCCCGCCCAGAACGCCCAGAATTTACGCACTCGGGATGAGTCCTTGGCGTGCAAGCATTGGTTCTACTTGGGGCTCCCGTCCCATGAACTCTTTGAATAGCTCTAATGGATCGGCACTATCTCCTCGACTGAGGATGCTTTTGCGGAACTCCTGGCCCACTCGGGGACTAAAGAGTCCCTCTTTCTTGAAGCGTGAGAAAGCATCTGCGTCCAGCACCTCTGCCCATTTGTAGGAATAGTATCCGGCGGCGTATCCAATAGGATGGGAAAAAAGATGACTAAACGACGCAATGAGCGCATAGTTTTCGGGAAGTTTGGTCGGGGAGTATTTCTCCAGAATGCCATTCGCGAATGTGTTGGGGTCCACATCACCCTCGGGGTCGAACTCTCTGTGGAGAGCAAGATCCATCGCCGCGAACCCTAATTGTCGCATCTGCGCGCTGGCGGCTCGAAAATTTCGCGCTGTAAGCATGCGTTCTACCAATTGTTGTGGAAGTTTTTCGCCAGTTTCGTAGTGAAGCGCGAACTCATCGAGTGCTTCTTTCTCCGAGCACCAGTTCTCCATAATTTGAGAAGGCAATTCGACAAAATCTTGAGCGACCCGAGTGCAGGCGAGGCTGCGCACGCTCACTTCACTGAGACAATGGTGTAAGAGATGACCAAACTCGTGAAATACTGTTTCAACATCGCGGAAGCTCATCAACGATGGCGCTGTTTTCGTGGGAGGTTGCGCGTTGAGGCAAAATAGAGCCACGTGAGGGGTCGGGGGCGTTGAAGCCACTAAGCCATGCATCCACGCACCATCGCGCTTAGATTCACGGGGATAGAGGTCGGTGTAGAAAACGCCTAGTTCCACTCCGTCTCGGCTAGTGATGCGGTGCCCATTGGCGCTTGAGTCCCAAAGGGGAAGCTCAACATCTTCGATTTTGATCCCGTACAGTTTTTCGGCGAGTTGGAACGCTCCTCGCAGAACTTGGGATGCGCTGAGGTAGGGGCGCAACAGTTCTTCGTCGAAGTCGTAGAGTTTACGGCGTTGTTTCTCGGCGTAATAGGCCACGTCCCATGGGTTCAACTCGGGGGCTGTTTCTCCCTCAAGCTCTCGGCGAAATGCGAGAAGTTCTTTTTGTTCGCGTTCAAAAGCACCTTGAGTCTTCTCTCGTAACTCGTGCACAAATTGAGCTGCCTTTTCTCCCGTTTGAGCCATGCGATCGACGGTGGCTAAATCGGCGAAATTCTTGAAGCCGAGAAGTTGTGCCCGCTTTTTGCGCAGGGATAAGATCTCTTTTACGAGAGGCAGGTTGTCATTCTTTCCTCGACCACGCGCGTTGAACGCCCGCCAAACTTCCATTCTCAACGAAGGGTCTTCGGCATACGTCAAAAGAGGCACAACTGAAGGAGCCTGGAGGGTGAGGCGGTAACCCGACTTTCCTTTTGCCTCGGCACTTTCCTGAGCGGCTATTATCGCAAACTCGGGGAGACCTTTGAGGCGCGACTTTTCGACGATGAGTTCAAAGTCGTTGGCACCATCCAATACGTTTTGTGAAAATGCGGTTGTTTTCTCACTGAGATCGCGATCGACTTTTTGCAGTTTGCTTTTGTCAGCGCTATTCAACTTGGCACCATGGCGCTCAAATTCTTCAAGCGTTTTTTTCATGAAGCGCAACTGAGAGGAGTTCAGTTTTAGAGCCTGATTGTGCTCAGCTGCATACTCGGCGAAACGCTGCAGTGTTTGGTAAACACCTGGATGAAGAGCGATACTCGAATAGAATTCACTAACGCCTGGTAAAACCTCATTGTAGGCGGCTCGTAGTTTATCGCTGGTTTGCACCGATTCCAAATGCTCGACCATACCCATCGAAAGTTCAAGGCGTTCGGTCGCTTTCTCGAGCGCTTCGAAGGAGCTTTCGTAGTCGACTTCTTTTGTCGTCGCTATGTTGTCGAGAGCAAGGCGAGCCTTGCGCAGGTGCTCGGAGATTGCCGGCACAATGTGCTCGGGCTCTACGACATCGAAGGGGAGGGGAAGCTGAAGGGAGAGAAGCGGATTGGTCATGAGCTTTTTCGGTGAGCTACCGCCTCTGCGGGAGCGTCCTGTTAAGCCGCACTAGACCAATCGCCGGCAGGCCTAAGCAAGCCCTTTTTATGACAGCTTTGCCGTTTTCTCAGGTGGTCGGAGTCAGTGATTGAGCACGGTGATCATGAGGTGGCTTGAGAAGTTGGTTGTACTCGCGTCTGTTCCCGCCAAATAAGATCCCATGATTCGTAAATTGAAGCCTACAGACCACTCGGGGGCTGCCCAAATATCGTAACCGCCCCAGGCGGTGGCACCGCCCCCAAAGAGTCCGCTACTGAGCGCGTCTGTAGAAATGGAGCCACCTGCACCGCCTAGGAGCACGCCCAAATGCCAGCCATCTTTATTGTTTGGGTGTGCGTCAAAAAAGGGTCCGACAAGCCCTTGAATGAGGGGACCGCCACGATTTCCGTCGAAGTCGTAGGTAAAGCCCATGTCAGTGACAACTCCTCCGCCTAGGGCAAAACCAGCGCTGGGCGAACCACCCACGAGCAGATCGGTGCCTAGCGCGAAGCTGGTGGCGTTGGCCGAACGATCTGCCTTGGTGTCGCGCAAAGTAGTATTCAGAATACCGGCACCTACATTGATGCGCAAATAAAAGCCATTGTGAACATAGTCGCTCCGTTCAAGGGGATTACTGGGCGGAGGTGCCACCGATAGATCCATCCGAGGAGCGGGGGGCGAGTCGCCCGCTGGGGTGGCATTTTCCTGAGTTTCATTGTCGCTCGGTCGCGCCACCAAGTCTTCCGCGAAAGCGGGAAGAGAGAGGGTGGTTACAAGAAGTAGACTAAGGAAGCCTGTAATATTTGAGGTTGTCATGGGATAGCTCCTAGAAAGTAGCACGAAGTTGTCTACGGAAAGAGAGCTCAGGTTGTTCCTTTTCGTAGAAGGCACCTGAAGAGTGTCACGAACAACCTTGAAACCCGCCTTTGAACTTCTATTTCATCCCCCAATTACCAGTTTTTGAATCAGGGGTGGCTCGTTTCACTCCGATTCGTGGACGTTCCCTTCATCCGCTTCGGTCCGGACAGGGGCTAGTGCTAGGGTTGTGGCGTGCGGCCGATGCCCGCCAAATTGAGATATTCGCGAG
Organism: uncultured Polyangiaceae bacterium; assembly: GCA_964459035.1. GTDB lineage: Bacteria > Myxococcota_A > Polyangia > Polyangiales > Polyangiaceae > NIC37A-2. The sequence continues at coordinate 30,951 of CAYWLO010000015.1, forward strand.
ATATATACACATGGATCGACGTAGATTCGGATTGGGCGCAGCAGCTCTCCTAGGAACCACCACCGCCGGCTGTATCGGGGAGGTACAACCTCGACGTAGCAGCATCAAGCGCGTGAAATGGAAGGGTAACGGCAAGATTGTCGTCGGCTATTTTACGAACTGGGCTCAGTATCGTAAGCGTGACTGTAAATTTGAGGTCAGCGATATCGATGCGAACCTCATGACCCACCTAATTTACGGTTTTGGTGGTGTTGGATGGGGAGATGATCGAGAGAATCCCAAGTTTGGTATCAAGCCCATTGAGCACAATGACTTGGGCCCAGGCGGCCAATATCAGCAGATCAACGATATCAAAAAGAGATATCCGCATTTAAAGACTTTGTTAGCCCTCGGCGGCTGGAGTTTTAACGATCCTCCTGAAGTAGCAGGACCGGGTTCGACTGCGTGGGTTTTTACCACGATGGTTGAATCGAAGGAGAATCGAGCGCACTTTATTAAGCAATCCATTCGCTACTTGCGCATGAATCGCTTCGATGGGCTCGACATGGATTGGGAGTACCCTGGGGATACTTCTCGCGGCGGACGTCCCGAGGACAAGCATAACTTCACCCTGCTTTGCAAAGAATTCATTGAGGCAGCCGAAGCCGAAGCCGCGGCGTCGGGCAAAGAACGACTGCTTCTGACGATGGCGGTGGGTGCACACAAGTCGGAAGATATGGAGCTGAAAGAAGTCTCCAAGTACATCGATTTCATCAATCTCATGGCCTACGACTTCAATGGCGGTTGGGCAGAGCGCACTGGAATGAACGCCCCTCTCAGCGGAGACACTGGCGCGGGTGATTGGTACATCGCCAAAGCGGTCGACAAATGGTTGGCCGCAGGAGTACCTTCCGAAAAGCTCATTTTGGGCATGCCCACCTACGGACGTTCGTTCAAGGGCGTTGATGACCCTCGTCCTTCTGGAACAGCGGGAGGTGCGGGTCCCAAAGGGCGTTGTACCGGGGAGCCCGGTTTCCTGTCTTATTATGAGGTGAACGATCTTATTGAGTCGGGAACCTACAAGACCTATTGGGATCCGGTTTCCTCAACTCCCTACGCCTATGACGAAAGCGGAAAAAACTGGATCACCTACGACGACCTTCGATCAATTTCTATCAAGGTAGATTACATCGAGGAGAAAAACTTAGGAGGTGGGATGTTTTGGGCCATCGACTTGGATGACTTCAACAACGACTACCCGATCATGACGACGGTTGCTCGTCGCCTACGGGGTAAAGACTGAAGAAAAAGGAAACTCATCGAGTTTCCTTTTTTATGTCAAATGACAACTCTTGATTGCTGAGAGACGGCGCGTGACAGTTTCTAGAGAGACAGGGCTTTCGTCGCAGCCTGCGTATTTTAGTCCCATGCGTTTTGCGACAGCAAGTGTCGTGCCTGAGCCACACATTGGATCGAGCACGACACTCTCCTTGTCAGTACTTGCACGGATGATGCGTTCCAATAGCTTTTCTGGTTTTTGGGTAGGGTAGCCGGTGGCTTCTTTGTTGAGAGGAGTATTCGCTCGCATTCCGGGACAATCATTCCACACGCTTCCCAGACGGCGCCCTTCGTCGGCGTAGTAGCGGTAGGTCTTTTTGTTGATGGTTCGTTCGCGGTAATGTCTGCCCTTGTCATCAACATTTTGAAAATGCATCTTGAGGCTGGTTTCTGCGTAGGGCTCGCGCAAACCGGGGTCGTCAATATTGTAGATGAAGTTTTTTTGACGGGCGTAAATTAAGATAGTTTGGTGAGTCACGCTCAGCCCCGTGCGCTTTCGACCCCCATTTCCAGGAACCCATATGACCTCTCCTGCAAACCCAGAGCGGCCAAAAACTTCATCGGCTTGAATTTTTACGTCGTGAGTTGCGCGGTAATCAAGATGAATCCATAGAGTACCGCGTTCACTCAGCGCAGCGTGCATTTGTTCAAGGCGCGGGCGAAACATATCGAGAAAGCCATCGAGCCCTCCCCAAGCATCACGGTACGCAGCGACTCCCTCGGAACGGTCGCCTTTTTCTTTGCGTGCACCTCGTGTGCCACCAGCATTGTACGGAGGGTCGACGTAAATGAGATCGAATTTTCCCATTGCATCCACTGCAAGGGGAATGCCCTCAAGACAGTCACCATGATGTAAATAGGAGCGTCCAGCTTCATCCGGGAGTTGGTTCAATACTTAGCCTTGGAAGACCCCGCGCCTCAGAAGACGCGGCGGAGTTTGCTGAATAGTTTTCGGTAGCATCCAAGGGAGAGCCTCTTGGGGGCAAGGGCGCCAGTTCAAATGGATCTTCTTGTTTAATCTGCGCAAGGAGTTCATCGAGGGGTAAATCAAGCTCCGGAAATTTCTCTAGCCAAGGCCAGCGAGGCCCTCCACCCGTGCAACCACTTACCGATTCCTCGGGGGTACAGCTGATACGCACATGCACGTGATCGGCATGGGGAAGACTATCGCCAGGCTGCAACATGACGGTCTGCGCGTGCCAGAGCAGGGCCAAATCACTCTCTTTCGAGATAGCATAGTTCATGACTCGAGCTTCTAAGTCTCTACTCATAAAAAGAAACTGAATATCAATTTCCTCATCCTGGAGGAGAGTTTTGAAGAGGAGCCATTGACGCTCTACATCAAGCCGCGCATAGGTTTTCTCCGGAAAACGAACAAAACCATCCTCTTTTAACGGGATAAAACCGGGATTGCGAATTGAAATACCCGAGGGCGTCGTGAGATAGAAAAGAAAGTCGACGTCTCGCCCGGAGCGATGGGAGTTGTGTCTAGGTATTTTTCCTCCGGATTGTGCGCTCAAATCGCCTACAATGAGGGGGGCTCCTCCGGGCATTTGTGTATCAACTACCTTTGCGGCTCGTTCGATCGCGCGTACGAGGCGAGGTAGGGCAAAATAGATGGGGGCGTGGGGGCGAAATCGGCGGTACCCCTGACCTGTGCGGGGTAATTCGGCTGAATGCGTCAAAACGCCGTTATGAGGGACGCCGATGGTCCCCGAGAGGGAGGGGGCGAGGGGGCTGGGGGTGCCCATACAACCGACCCCCGCAAATCCAGAAAAAATCCCAACTACGAGTCGAAGCGCCTGGGAATCTAATGTTGGCCTTTGAAACAAGGATTTGAGATTCATAGACAATTTCCGTGATTGCCTAGGAGAAATCCTCGAAAGAGAGCCGTCAATTCGTCGAGTGTCTCGCGGGAAGAATACTCTTCCTTGAGTTCTAGTTTGCCTGAGCGAGTACGAAGAAAGCCGTGCTCGCTGAACGATTGGTAGGCATTGAGTAGAACCGGCTTGCAAATGGCCTCACCCCGGGACAGCTTGTTTTCTCGTTGCAGGCAATGGCCGAGAGCGAGGCCGCCTTTAACCAGTTCTTTTTCGGTACGCGGTTCGCTAAGCAACAGATCTAGGCTGGACGCTGCCAACAAATAGCCCTCAAAAATTGCGGAGACCATTCCGTGATAAAGGCTCAACCAGTCTTGACCAGACCACCCCGCCTCGCCCGCTCCGGGGATGAGATTGGTGCCTTCCTTTTGAAGATGACCCTGGCCGAGCATCTCATCGATTTTTTCGTCAAAGATTTCTTCAAAGGGGGCGTCTGCGCGAAAGCGGAACTCGTGTTTGAACATCTTCGATGCACAATGCACTCTCTTTCGTAGAGCTACGATGGGCGTGGGCAAGGCGAGCCCCTCGCTATCGCGATCGAATGCGGCGGCAATGAGCCCCTGTTCTACGAAGAAGTGAATGATAATATTCTTACTTGTATCGAGCTGTAGACGCTTACCCTCGACGATTCGATAGGAAGGACCACGGGAGCCCTCGTTGCTGGAGGAACTAGAGGTTTCCAAGAGTTGGGCGTCTAAGAACATTTGCAACGACTCTCGAATCGAATTGAGGCGAGTTTCGTCGTTTGAGGAAGAAAGTGTCGAAGAAATTCGGGCGCCCATGCGAGTGAGAACATTGAGCAAGCGAGAGCATGCGTCGAAGATGTCTCGCTCTCCCATCTCGGAGGCATTTCTGGCTAAGAGAGCCATTGCGGTGAGGGCTCCGGGGGTAACCGCGGTGACTCGGTTGATCTCGTCCATTACCCGATTGCCAATTCGCGTTACCATTGCGCGCCGTTTGGCTGGACGTCGCATCTCCGCTCGATCGATATTCAATTCGGCCCCGATGTCATCGAGAGTCATGATGTTCCCAAATTGAAGACTGATTCGCCCATAGCGATGACGAAGGACTTCTCCGGCGTTGAGGAGGTCTGCGGCCTCCTCCTTCTTTTTTTCGCCGCCGGTCAGTTCGTGTTGGTACGAGTCAGCTTCAATCACCCGTTCATAGCCAATACTGACGGGAACAAAGTGTACCTTTTGTTGGGGAACACCGATGGCGGCGTCCACGATCATGTTGAGGAGCCCCAACTTGGGTTCAAGAAGTTTTCCCGTGCGACTACGCCCGCCTTCTAAGAAGATTTCGATAGGAAAACCGTCTCGAATGAGTCGTCGAATGTAGGCATCGACGACCGAGGCGTAGAGTCTATCTCCCTTGAAACTTCTGCGAATAAAGAATGCACCGCAGCGACGAAAAATAGGTCCGATCGGCTGAAAATTTAGATTTTCTCCGGCCGCGATGACCGGCGTGACCAGGTTGCGACCATAAAAGAAGTAGCTGAGTACGAGATAATCTATGTGACTTTTATGACTGGGTAAGAGAATTAGAGCGCCGTCTTTTGACGCTTCACGGAGACGCTCTACATCAGCAGGATCGAATTCGATTCCGTGATAGATTCGATTGAATCCCCAGTTGAGGACTGTATCCATGCCCTTGAGCACGGTAGTGCTCGGACGAGCCTGCAGTTCCTTGAGCATCGAAGATGCTTCCGCGATTTTTTCGCTCTTCTTGGCGAGATTGTCTCCCGAGAGATCACCAATCACCTTTTGTAGTCGCGGACTGCGAATGATTTCGGAGCGAATGCGCTCAGGGGCCTTTTCTGCTGGACCAACGACCGCGCGGCGCTCTCTTTCGATACGTCTGAGGACCATATAGGTAATACGACGCACGAGTACCTCGTCGCTTACGTTTTTATTCTTTTCGAGAACTTCGCTGACATTGATTGAGCTGCCCCAGCGCAAGCTTGCGTGGTTTCTATTGTATGCAAATTGGCCCAAGGCTCGCGTCGGGGTCGGCCATGCCCGCGGGCCCAAAACAACGTCCCATGGTTTTACTCCCAATTTGTCGGGGGATTTGGACCAAACGAATACCAGAGGCATGAGCAGGAGGGGCTTGCTCCCGGAACGTTGAATTTTAAAAATTGAATGCACCAAGGCATCCCCTTCACGCATACCTCGTCCTCCAGTGGCTCCGGCTGCAACATCAAGAACGCTGGGGGGTCTTTTGAGGAAGAGCGCAGCGCTGCCTCCCGTGTTGAGGGCGTGCTCCAATTGCGCCTCGGGATTGGTTCGCTTGTTGGGCAGCAACATATTAATGAGGCCCCGGCCGGGAACATTGGGACCGCGAGGATTGAGAAACCACAAACCTAAGTCGTTGGCATATTGTAAAGGCGGAAGGTTGTGGCGTTTGGTGAGATAGTCGAGTGCCACGAAATCAAGCCAATTGAGGTTGGGTAGAACAAAGAGCACCGAGCCGCGTTTGCTGAGGGCTCGAACCTCTTCTGCCCAGCCATCGTCAACCTGAATACGCTCGAACGCTCGCCGGTAAAGCGCCTTGAGCACTATGTTGGGCACATAAGGATGTGTCAGAGGGGGCTTCGACATAGGGGAGAGAGCGGAAAATTGCCGGGGATAAGAGTGTCGCGAAAATTGGTTTGACCAGATGAAGCGTGGCCTTGATTTTCACGTTTCGCAAGGGGGGGACTTTTGCCGCAGCCCGCGCGGTGATAGCCCTTCTTATTGCGATGAAAAGCGTTTTTTCCAGAGCTTCGTGCCAGGTGGCCTCCAAGTGGGCGGCAACTTCATTTCTTTTTCTTAGCCTCATATTGGCTTGCAGCCGCAAGGACTCCCCCAAGAGGTCCACGGAAGTGAAAGAGGTTCCGTTGAAATTGCTTGAGCCCATGAAGAAGGGGGGACCAAGGCAGGCAAGCCGTTGCGAAAAGATGCAATCATCGAGAGCCACTATTCTTCGGGCAGAAGTTGGTGGGGACAAGAGAAAGGCCGTGATCGAAATTGGAAACGCGGTGGTTCTTCCTTCGGGCTTTGCCCTAGGTGCTTTGAGTACCGGCGCAGAGACGCGGGCTTTGATCATTTGGCTGGACGGGAAGGGGGGGGAAAAGAGGGTCGACTTGGGTCGCGTGCATGGTGCCGTGGAGGCGCCGCTACTTCTTGCTCATGAAAAAGAACTGATTGTGGCTTTAACGGACAATGACGCACAATTTACGACGATTCGCCTTGCGCGCATCAGCGAATGGAAGCGCAAACCACAAGTGACTTGGGGGCCGGAATTTTCTACGCAGAAGGATGAGTCGTCGATTGTCAGCATGGCAAGTCTACCGGGGGCCGTTGCCGGTGGCCCGGACTTGATTGCTCTCTCCTGGGCTGACTATGATAAATCTCAAATTCGCTCCCAGATCAAATTGGTGACCCTATCCCCTCGCTCGATGATGCAGGTGGGTGAGCAAAGAGTTATTTCTGGAAGTGGCGAGGACGCAATTGCGCCACGTTTGCAGACTCGCCCTGGAGGGGTCTGGGCTACGTGGCTCACCTACGGAAAAATTTCGACTGATTCACCCGTCGATTCTTCCCTTGTACGGGAGCCCCCTCGGTATCTCACCACTCAAAAATTGGGCAGCACAGGTGCAAGAGAAGGCAAGGCTCTCACCCTCAGTTCAAAGAACGAGCGTGTTCTCGTTTTTGATGCTCTTTCCTACGGAAAGGATTCCCTGTTCGTGGCCTTTCGTGAAACGCTCCCAGGGCATGCGTGGGGCACTTCGCCCCTACGCGCTCGTTTGGTAGGACTCGATGGTTCTATAAGAAATTTCGTTTTCCCAAACGATAAACTAGGGCCGGGGGCCCCCTTCATTCTTTCGTCAGATAAAGAGTCACCTTGGTTGGTCTCCCGGGGCGAGGAAGACAGAGTTCTCTTGGGAGCGTTGGACGACGAGGGCGCGGTGCGCAATTTCTCCCTTGAACCGAGTATCAGGGGGCAAATTCCCCTCACTAGGCGAGGATCGGAGCTCCTCACGATTGAGCCGGTTGGTCTCGACTTGCGCCTGAACCTCTTCAGATGTCTCCTAGATAAGGACTAATTCCATACGCGTCCCGGGGGGCGAGTCTATTTCTTCTGTGAAATAGCCGTGCTTCAGATGACTACTCCCCCGGTCGTGGTATGCCCTGCTTCCTAGTTATGGCGTCGCCTCGTATTCAAATGCAGCCTTCTTCAACGGTTGCGAGCGCTGAAGAGCGCTCCCGCTTGATGAAAAATCTTGGATTCGGTCAAATTTATACCGAGAACATGATCCAGATTTCCCATTCACTCGAAGGGGGCTGGCATGATGGTGCCTTGGTGCCTTACGCGCCGATTCAGTTAGATCCTGCTGCTTCAGTTTTGCACTATGGGCAGGCTATATTCGAAGGATTTAAGGCGTATAAGCAGAAAGACGGGGGTATTTCAACTTACCGCCCCGAGGCGAATGCCCATAGGTTTCAGCGTTCTGCTGAACGTTTAGCGATGCCTCCCCTCCCTGTCGATTTATTTATCGAGGCGGCCGACGCACTCATCACTCAAGAGAACGAGTGGGTTCCTCCCGCAGTTGGAGAGAGTCTGTATCTTCGTCCTCTCATGATCGCCACTGAGGCATGTTTGGGGGTACGTCCCTCCAAAGAATACCTGTTTCTCTTGTTCTGTTCCCCTTCTGGGGCATATTTCCCCAATGGAATGAAACCAGTTTCTGTGTGGATCTCAAAAGAGTTCGTGCGGGCGGCTCCCGGCGGGACGGGTCATATCAAATGTGCTGGAAACTACGCTGCTAGTTTGGTGGCTCAACGGGAAGCCAAGCTCGAAGGCTGTGACCAGGTTGTGTGGCTGGACGCGAATGAACGTAAGTACATCGAAGAGATGGGGGGCATGAATCTGTTCTTTGTCTACCAAAAAGGTGAAAGCGTTCGTCTCGTAACTCCTACATTGACGGGCAGTCTGCTTCCGGGGGTAACGAGAGATAGTATTTTACAGCTAGCGCGAGATCTCGGCTATGAAGCTGAGGAAAGCCAGATTTCGGTGGAGCAATTTGAGGCTGACGTAAAGAGCGGCGCGCTGACCGAAGTATTTGCTTGCGGCACTGCCGCGGTAATTACGCCCGTGGGCGAGGTCAAGTCGAAGTCCGGCTCCTTCGCCGTCAATCAAGGAGAAACCGGTCCTGTCGCGGCGAGACTGAGGGAAACCCTTCTGAACATTCAACATGGACATCAAGAAGATGTTCATGGGTGGATGCATCAAGTTCTTTAATTAGCTCTTTGGTTTTATTCGATGATGGGTTGAAAGCACGCCGCTCGCCTTTGAAAGGAGTGCGGCCCTTCGCGAGGTTGAGCTTGTTCTTCGTACGCAATGAGATCATTGAGATCTTCAATTGTACGAAGAGGCGTCAATTGCGGTTCTTTTTCGCTACAAAGTGGCAACTTCCTCCTGGGGCACTCGTGTACATGAGGGCACCCTCTGAGGGGTTTGGTGGGGGATGCTGGTGCAAGGGCGCTTTGCGTAAGAATCGCTTGGGTGATGGGATGAGATGGATTTCGAAGAACTTCCTCTCGGGACCCCAGTTCGACTACCCGACCTGCGTGAAATACTGCGATTCTATCCGCTAAACTTAAAGCAATCTCGGGATCACTTGTCGCCACCAAAAAGGAACACCCCCGACTTTTTTCCGCGCTGAGTAGCGAGGAAATCAGCCCACCGTCGCTCTCAGCCCCTGAGACTTCTGGTGAATCCAGGAGAACGAGGCTGGGGGACCGCACTAGACTGCGGGCCAAGTCGACGCGCTGACTCTCCGAGGCACTCAATTGATCGGCAGGAGACTTGAGAAGTCGTGGCGAGAGACCTAAGCGCTCGAGCCAACGTCCAGGTGAGATTGAGTCACTATTAGAAAGAGAGCGCGCCTCATCTAGATGTGACTTGACGCTTCGGGGACCGTCCAACGCCGAGCTTGCGTCTTGAAAGACCAATTGAACTTCGCGACGCAGTCGACGAGCACGACTCCCGCGAGCATTAGTTACCTCGTGGCCCGTGAAGTGAATTTGTCCAGTCGACGGGGACTGCAAGCCCGCTATTGTTTCGAGCAGCGTAGTTTTTCCGGAGCCAGCTGCACCTAATAATACGAGGGTTTCTCCCCGTTGAATTGAAAAGCTTGCCCCGTTCACCGGAAAGGCAGGGGGAGGGCGTCGAAGTAAGCCTGGCTTTCGGTGAGAGACACTCAGGTTCTTCACTTCGAGCAGTGCTTGTGCAGTTGCTTTCAGGGAAATTCTTTTGCCTAAAAGTGGAAGAGCGAGGTCACCCGATTCTTCGTGATGCCCTAAGGAGATGTTGCGCGCTTCGTGTAAGCCCCTCAATGGATAGGTACGTGAAGTGGTGAGTAGAGCGAGGCCGCTCTTCATTTCTTCGCGGAGGATATCTGCAAGAGCGGCGCGCCCATGTGCGTCCATCATCTCATCCCAGCCGTCGACGATGAGGAGTTTTGGCTGTGCCAAAAGTGAACGGCATATCAAAATTGAGCGACGTTCTGTCGCCGAGAGTTCTCGATAAGGGAGATGAGCCAGGCGGGACGGATCAAGTCGGAGTCGACTCATCCAGCCGGCAATTCGCTTTTCTTCGGCGGTGGGTGCTGGTGAAATACCGAACCAGCGTCTTGCTGTCGCTCTCCACCCGACGAGTCCCACAAGGGCTCCTACTTGATCGGTTGGGAGGACCGCTAGGCGCGCGTCTTGGGGAACGAATTGAAATGAGGGACAATGGAGCTCGCCTCGCGGGCTGACTCCTGGACGCTGCACACCCACAATCTGCTCGAGTAGGAGAGATTTGCCTGACCCTGCCTTTCCCACAATTGCGGCCACCTGTCCCTGCTGAAGGTCGAGGGAAATGAGCGGACTTTCCCAACCCGAGGTCGTGCAGATCCCCCAATTTTCACAGGATAAAAGAGCGTGAGATGCCGTCGTCATCGTATTCTTGCTGATAACATGCTCTTGAGGAAAGCACCTAGAGTGACGACCGGTTTACAGGGGCGTCAGGAGCGGAAGAAGACTTAGCACGGCGATCGATGGAGACGGGGAGAGCCCAGGGGGAATTTTCCCAAAAGGGTACATCGGCTACTGTTCAGATGGCGTGTTTTTTTTTGCTCGGGAGGCGGTGTGATCTTCAAAAATAGAAGAATAAATTTCTTCTAACTCGCGGAACCCAGCTCTTTTACAGGTTTTTAGATTGGCGCGTGCAACTTGGAGTCGTAGAGATTCGTTTGGAGCGCACGGTATGTTCAACTGATTGAGAGTGGTGAGATCAATATTCTCTACGTCAAAGAATGCCGTGCCACTTCCGCGATCGGGGTCAATCTTGGACAAGGTGCTGATACGTACTGCCTGGATCATCGGATCGGGTGTTCGCCGCAAAAAAGGTATCAATCGTTCTGGAGTTTCGTCATCGACTTTTGCATCCGGATGAAATGCCGCGAGGGCGAAAGAATCTTTTTCTATCGGAGAATATCTTTCCTGGGGTGATACTGGGGCAGCCTCTCCAGTTGGACGTTGGATTTGCCGCGTCGCACGAAGCAATTCATCCATTTCTAAGCGCGAAAAATTGGTTCGTGGAAAAACAATGAGCGCGAGCTCGCATCGTACATTGATCTCTTCGGAGAGGACCTGATGCAGTTGCTCAGCTGCTTGAGCGATACCCCGTTTGCCCTCGAATTCGCTCATGATTACGTGCGTTTGCACTCGGTCATTTCGGAGAGCCATTTCTGCCCAAGGACAGAGGGCGTAAGGCAGGACGATCTCATCAATGTAGCGTTGACAGAGTCGTTGGGTCTCCGAACGGAGATAGGATAATTCTCGCCTGGTGAGGGCTTCCTCTTTTACCATGACTCACACTCTCATGACTCGCGCCTCGGGACAATTTGGGAGGTTGGAAAATACCGATTGCTTGACGAAGCCTAAGGGAGAGGTGCAAAGTAGCAACGAGGGCTCTCATCGTTGAGAGACAAAGAAGGAAATTGAGAATTATGGCTGCAAAGAAGTCGACGAAGAAAACCGCGAAAGTTACCAAAAAAGGGACTAAAAAATCTGCCGAAAAAGTGGTGAAAAAAGTCGCTAAAAAGTCAGACGCAAAAGCAGCCAAGAAGCCAGCCAAAAAAACCGCTAAGAAAGCGATCAAAAAGGCGGTGAAGAAAGTCACCAAGAAGGCCGCAAAGAAAGCGATCAAAAAGTCGGTAATTCAGCCCGCCAAAAAAACTCTCAAGAGAGCTGTAAAGAAGGTCGCCAAGAAGGCCGCAACGCCGGTCAAGAAGGCGGTGAAGAAGGTCGCCAAGAAGGTCATAAAGAAAGCGCTCAAGCAGGCCGTCAAAAAAGCGGCAAAGAAGGCTGGTGTGAAGCCAGGTAAGAAGGGGACCCTCTCTGCCAAGAAGACCGCCGTGAAGCCGGGCAAGAAGGCGAGCCAGAAATCAAAAAAGGCTCCAAGCCCTGCAAAAAAATCAGTCAAAGCGCCGAAGCCAGCAAGAAAGAGCGCGAAGAAAAAGGTAGCGAAGAAGAAGTAATTTCTTCCTACACAAGCATCAGTTCAGCCTAGGAGGCTGAAATAGCAGCGGGCCACCTCTATTGAGGCGGTCCGTTTTTGCATGACAATCTTCACTTTCAGGAGCAGCATGTTCAGCTCAGCGCTGTTGAAGTTTTAGCCAGCTCTCCCTTCGTTCCAATTCATTTTCTCCAGCTGAAAACCGATATGACCCGGAAAAAAATAACAACGACATCTCTCCGTGCGCGTAAGAATTCGGGTTCGAAGATCGCGGTAGTGACGGCGTACGATGCGACCATGGCGGGTCTTTTGGACGCTGGTGGAGTCGATATTCTGATGGTGGGCGATTCGCTTGGTATGGTGATCCAAGGGCATGACAATACTCTCTCGGTCACCCTAGATGAGATGATCTATCATTGCCGTTCAGTCGCTCGCGCTCGCCCCGCCGCGCACATTGTCTGTGATCTACCCTTTTTATCCTATCAAGTTTCAGTCGAGTTGGCTCTTCAAGCCGCTGGCCGGCTTCTCAAAGAGGGGCGTGCTGAGTCCGTTAAGCTTGAAGGTGGGAAGACCGTTGCACCAGCGGTTTCTAAAATGGTCGCCGCGGGCATTCCGGTGATGGGACATATTGGACTAACCCCTCAATCTGTCCATCAATTGGGAGGATTTCGCGTTCAGGGCAAAACCAACCAAGCCGCTCAGGCATTGCTTGAGGACGCTCGTGCCTTACAAGACGCAGGTGTCTATTCTTTGGTAATCGAGGGGGTCCCTGCTGACGTAGGAAAAATGATCTCCGACTCGGTGAGCGTGCCCACGATTGGAATCGGCGCAGGCCCCGACACTGATGGTCAGGTGCTTGTTTCCTATGATTTGTTGGGGCTCTATCAAGGGCATACTCCAAAATTTGTAAAGCGTTTCGCCTCCCTCGGGCAAACGACGATTTTGGCAATCGAACAATTTGTTGAAGAAGTTCGCAAGGGAACTTTTCCGGCGGACGAGCACAACTTCTCCATGCCTCAGGGGGAGTCGCTGAGTTCTTGCAAGGACCCGCAATGAAGCAGGTGACATTCACCGAGGTGGCTAGTTTACGCGAATTTCTTGAGAGTGTTCGCGCCGATGGAAAGTCCATTGCGGTGGTCCCGACAATGGGCGCCCTGCATGAGGGACACCTCTCCCTCGTCCGCGAAGGTGTATCGCGAGCGGACGTTGTTGTGGTCACAATATTTGTAAACCCCACTCAATTTGGTCCTCATGAGGACTTTGAGCGTTATCCTCGCGATCTATCTGGCGACTCTGCTTTGGCATGGGGGGCAGGCGCTCAAGTGATTTTTGCTCCCCCAGTTTCCGAGATGTATCCAGTCGGGGAACAGACTCGAGTGCGGGTTCAAGGTGTGAGTCAAGGCCTCTGTGGCAGCACTCGGCCGGGCCACTTTGACGGCGTTGCCACGGTTGTAAGCAAACTTTTTAATGTGGTGGGAGCTGGCGTCTATATTTTTGGAAAAAAAGACTACCAACAGTGGCGCCTTATCGAGCGTTTGGCGAAGGATTTACTTTTTCCAGTGGAGGTAATTGGCGTGCCTACCTTTCGTGAAAAGGACGGACTTGCGATGAGCTCACGGAATAGATTTTTGAGTACCAGTGAGAGACAGCGAGCTACGAGTATCTCTCGTGGTCTGCAGGCGACATTACATTCCTACCAAGGAGGTGAAAAAAGGCCCGAAAGATTGCTAGAAATTGCCTTGAAGTTTCTGGAAGATGCAAAGCTTTCTCCAGACTACGTGGAACTTTGTAATCCTGACACGCTGGCGAAGGTCGAGGTGCCGACAGACGACCCATATCTACTCGCAGTGGCTGCTCGCTTAGGAGAAACTCGACTCATCGACAATATTGTCCTCTCCCCATTGACCAAGGATATTGTGCAATTGCCTTCAGATAGTGCAACGAGGAACCTTTGATGTCCACGAGCGGAAAGTTTTTAGTACTCGAAGGAATTGACGGCTCTGGCACAACGACTCAAGCCGAGAAACTCAAGACGCACTATGAGTCGCTTGGGCAGGAAGTGCAGTTGACTCGCGAACCGACCACTGGACCAATTGGTCGATTTCTTCGTCAGGCTTTGACAGGAGAATTGCTAGATGCGGAGGGCAAGGCCACCGCGCTCGAATGGGATTCGATGGCCCTCCTCTTTGCGGCTGACCGTTTAGATCACTTGAGAATCGAGATTGAACCAGCCCTTCAGCGCGGCGCTTTGGTGGTTTGCGATCGCTATGATCTATCAAGTCTGATCTACCAATCAGCCACGTCACCTGTGGGAAGCTTGTGTTTACCCTGGTTGGGTAGCCTCAACCAACGGGCTCGGCGCCCCGATCTCACCATAGTTCTTGATGTTCCGGCGGTTCTTGCCGAAGCCAGACGTAAAGGGCGTGCAGAAAAAGAAGAAATTTACGAAAAGTCGGAACTTCAGAAGCGCTTGAGCACGATGTATGCTCGCCCGGCAGACTTTTTGCCCCAAGATCGTTTCGAGGTGATTTCTACGAGCGGATCGATTGACGAGGTGGCCGCCACGATTCACCAACGCATCAACTTGCATCTGTAAATTGCGTGTGTCTGAGCAAGCATTGGCGCGCAGTGCCAAGAAAAGCAGCAGCCCCCCTTAAACTACCGATAATTTGCCTCAGACGAGGGCCTCGACCGATAGTCGCCCTATGTCTCCTTTATCTATTCGGGCCTTGAGCTTTATCTTGGCCCTATCTCCCTTGAGCGCGCTCAGCGCCTGCGCGAGCGGAAAGGCGGAGCCTCTGGCTCCAAGAGGACTCTCCGAGGCGTCTATGGAAAGTTCTCATGTCGCTCCTCCAATTGAGAATATTCAGGCCCCTTTGACCCAGCTTGAGCGGACAGAAGTCGTCACGTTAGTGGAGAAAGGTTTTCCTAATTTCTTACGTAAAGTATCTATTGAAGCTAGCTGCGGCAGGCAAGAGTGTCGTCCAGGCTCTCAGTTTGAAGGCTGGCGCATCGTGCAAGTAGAAGATAAGGCGTTTTTTGCCGGAGTGGGCATCGGTGCGGGCGATATTGTGACACGCATCAACGAAAAAAGTATTGAGCGGGACACTCAAGCCTATGCGGTCTTCATGGCACTCAAGTCGGCTCCCCGTTTAGATATTGAGTATCTGCGTGGTGGGCGCCCCATGCGTCTCAGTTTGCCGATTGTTGGTGAAGCGAAGGACGCGGTTCCGGCAAAGAAAGCACCCAAAGGTGGAAAGTAAGGCGAATTAGGCTCGTTCTACGCCAATTGAAATTGCGCGATAGCGGTCATCATACGACTAAACTTTTCACGGTTGATGCTCGCGCCACTTGTCAGCCAATCGGTATGAACTGCCGGTTTATGGTCGTCGTGAAAATGCCCCAGGGTGTCGAGGTGATCCGCTTCTTCTGCCCAAAGAAGTTCGCCCCACAACATGCTCAACACCGGGACGATACCGTCACTATCTTCGTCGCTAGGCGCTCTGCCCAAAGAAGTCATGATTCGTTCTTGCTCCCTTGCTGAGAGCTGAGCATAGCCGTAGCGCTCGTGTCGTTGCCCGGTGAATTGATAAAGAGTGGCGTAGAGCGCCGCGGTGAGGGCCATATAGGTTGAACGCACTCGCCGCGCGGCCTGAAGTGAGGAGGGACGAGGTGCAGCTGCAACCACCGAGCCATAGCGAATGTGTTCGGCGTTTTCGACGGCCGCGTTGAATAGATCCATCGCCTCGGGGGTTATTTGAATGATAGCCCCTTGGTCGGTTTTTACCTTACTCAGATAGTCGGTGATTTCGCCCCGACCTTCCCTATCGACAAAACGAAGAATACCGCTGGTAGCCTTTGAAAATAGCTTCATATCGCCTCCAAATACTGAGTCGATACTGCTGATGCCTACGAGTAATCGGGAAAAGAGCGCCAATGAGGGTTCGCCCAACCTCAAAGAGACGGCTGTGAGCAAGGAGAGTGCATAGAGCATGCGCGTTCCGGACACAGTGGCGAAGTAAGTTGCCAGGGGAGTTCCGTAGTGCGGCGTGTTGAGGGTGATGAGCGTTTGCACGCGAGGGCGCCACTCCTGCAATTCGCGCGCGACTCCGATATTGACAGTTGGTGCAAGAGCCAAGCGAGCATCGAGACCACCTGTTGAATGGCCGAGGAGATGAATCGGTCCCTCTTTGCCACAAGTGTGGGCGATGGTTTTCTTGAGCACCCGCGCTCGGGCGCGTAAAGAGGAGGTGGGGGGGGACGGGACGTCGTAAAATGTGACTTCGTGCCCTTTATTCCAGAAGTGGGGGCTCAACGAACTCTTTACGTGGTGAAAATAGTCATAGCCCGCGAGCGTTCCAAATCCGAACATTCCTGGAATGCAGTAGATTCGATGATGAGTCACGGGCAGGGTTCCTCTTGGTAATTCCGGCGGCTCATGACCCTTTACCGAAAACCAACCCGCTACCCTGATCGTGTAGCTGAGTGCAAAAGAGAGGTAGCCACGGGGCTAAAATGAATCGGCCCTCTTTTCAAACTGAATCAAAGTTTCAACTGCCACATCAAAGGTCACTCGTACTTGGGCCAAACCTTGGTTGGGTGCGGCGGAGGAGTTGTCGACGGTTCGTCCCGGGCTAGGAATGTCTTCGCTCAAATGGGCCGTTGCGCGGACTCGATGAATCTCTAGCAGAACACTTTGGTTTTCATCGGTCATGCTCACTCCGTCGGGGGTGAGCAATGGCAAGGAGCCATAACCGTCGGCATCATTGAAACCACAGCTCCATTGGCCCTGAGGACTGTTGACCAGCACAAAAATTCGGTCGGTAGCGTTGGATGTCGGCGCCCAAGAGAGATCGAGGACATCACTTGGTGCAAAGGCTAGGCCCGAGTTTGCAGAGGCGAGAGGAACGCCGTTCATTTGTACATCTTCGGGGCGAGGCGGGCTAAGATGCTTGGAGTTAAGAGAAAACCCACGAGGCATGCCTTGAGGGGTTTCAAGGGGCTGCGACGCGGTCAATCGGTCGTGGGGGCCCGAAAAATCGATACTTCGTCCGAGGAGATTGTAGATGACGCCAGAAGGTAAGACGTGGCCGTCATTGTCCCGGCTTGTATAGACCACACCTCGAACGACATTAGCTACCGCTGGAAATGCATAGGGAGTGAGTTGATGGCTCCCGGACTCAGTCCTGAGCTCAACAGACTGGGCCTCTAAGAGCTCAGCCTGGCCAGCCTGTTCGGGCGTTTGATCGAACTCGACATTCTGAACTTTTTTGCACTCGCCCGGCGCGGGGAGCGTACTTTCTAACCCTGCCAAGGAGATGAAGTGGAGAGGGTCTGCACCATCCGGGACTTGGACGAAGCCCGCCAAGGCGTCGCCACGTATCTGACCGTCATATCCAGCAATTTGACGGACGCGAAACACTGCGTGGGTAGATGTTTTCGCCTCTTCGAGATTGTAACTTGAAGAATGAATCGAATCAGTCTCAATGGAACAACCCACCGAAAGCATCGCGCCTAGAGTGAATCCTAGTAGTCGGCTCTTGAACTCGAAAGAGAGCGCTGGGCGCGACTGGAGTAGAGGTGAGGACAGCACTACCGAAAGCGTAGAGTGCTCATACGTTTCGGGCAAGGAATTGAGGAAATATCCCAGAAATTGAGCGATATTTTACGAAATTTTGGATTTCATTGCCCTGGGGCGTCGATTCCCACGAGATCCTGCACTAGGTTCCCCGCCGAATGTTGCCCCGATACCTCAAGACCCCGGGATTTTTTCTCGCTTTTTTGTTTTTAGTTGCAGCATGCCAACCTAAAATTGGTGACGAGTGCATTACGAATCAAGACTGTGACTCCGCGGGTAAGAGGCTCTGCGATTCAAGTCAGCCGGACGGTTATTGCACTCAAGCTAACTGCGATCCAACAAGTTGTCCCGAGGATGAGGCTATTTGCGTCGCCTTCAACAACACGCCCTCATCGGTTGGTGCTTGCAATACTCCCGATAGGACATCCCCGTATCGTCGTACCTTTTGTATGGCGATGTGTGATGACGATGGAGACTGTCGTCCGGGCTACGATTGCGTAGATCTCACAAAAAAGAATATCTGGAGCGCGACGGTTATCGAGGAAATTCCGGAAGATGGGGTCTTGAGCAAGACTGCCTGTATTTTGGCGGAAAGTCGTGCACCAATAGAGGATGAGCGTAAGGACCAAGTCTGCACTGGCTGGCAAGACGAAGGTAACTCACCTGGGCTAGGCGGAGCGAAGAACTAATCGCTTTAGCCGAAAATACGCGGTGAATAGGCAATTACCGCGTAGTAGACAAAATAGCGCGGGATGCGCAGCAAGAGCGACGGCCAAACTTTTGCCAGGGGCACCCGCAGGAGTCCTGCTCCCCAGCAAGTGATAGAAAATGGAAGGGGAGTCAGAGCACCTATTGCGACCGCGTGGGGACCATAGCGTACAATGAGAGCCTCGCTCTTGTTGCGAAAGCTCCCCAACCAGGACTCCGCCCATCCTTTGGTTGAAAGATATTTCCCACAAGAATAGCCAAGCAATCCTGCCAGAGAACTGACGCCACCAATGGCCGGTATCATCCACAACCAACGGTCGTGGTAGGGGCTAGCTGCGATCAAAATTAACACAGAATCGGGAGGAAAAGGACTCACAAATGCATCGGTGATAAAGAGCAGAAGCACCAATCCCCCTATTCCTACAGAGTCAAAGACATATTTGGTCGCAGCGTCTACTTGGGGGCGAAAGTGTATCATCAAAAGGGCTGCTAAACCGCCCAAAACGATGAGAGCAACGAGGGCGTTAAGAAAATTCTTTCGAATCAGCGATTTTAAATCGCTGGTAGGAGGAGCGGGGGGCACCATGGGGGGCAGAGAGTACAGGCTATGGGGCAACTAGGAAATATTCGGAACGACGTTGCCTCGGTTTTTTGGTAGTGAGTTTCCGGTGTTCAGTATCTCTTCTCTGCCTCGTACTCTTGCAGCCTGCCAAGCCGATCTCGCCAACCCCAATGTAAAAGTTCGTCTGGATGTCCTGCGCGATCTCAGTAAAATGGGTGATGAATCCGAGAGGAGCGCCCGTGTCCGGCTCTTGGTGAGCACACTCAGGGACGAAAGTGGTGCCGTGAGGCGGGGGGCTCTTCTTGCTTTGGCCGACAATGGGGCCCCGGGAATTGAGGCTGATGTGTTACCCCTTCTTAAGGACCCGGTGCTGCCAGTGCGCCAACTGGCTCTTCTTTGCTTGGGTGAGGTGGCAAGCCTAGAAAGTAAGGAGGTTCTCAACCAAGTTAGGTTGTTCCTCGGCTCGGAACACGGCGCCCTCAGGTACCAGGCTCTTCTGGCAATATCTCAACTTTCCCCCGAGTCGCTTTCGGGCGATTTATTGGATGCCTTGGACGACGAGGACGAGGCTGTTCGAGAACTTTCTTTACGCTTGGTGGACGAGGTTCTCCACGCTGGAGAAAAACCGATTCCTGAATCTATCAAAAGCAGAGTGATAGATTCCTGTGAGGATTCTGTTCTACACGTTCGTCTCGTCGCGCAATTGGTGGCTGGTTCGTGCGAATGGGACGCTCCCCGTGCGATGATCTCTCAAATTGTACGGCGTCGAGTCAAGGTGCATGAGGCAAGGGACGAACAACAAGCCATCGTTTTGGCGGGGCGTCTTCAGATGCGCGAACTAATTGCTAGCTTGGGTAGGCGCGCCTATGGTTGGTTTGGTTATAGCGTCGACCCTTTTCGTTGGGTTGCCCTGGCCGCACTTGCAAGAATGAATGAAGAAGTGGCCTGGACGCGATTGCTCCAGGCGTTGAATTCTCGTCGTGCGGTAGAACGAACTTTGGCAGTCGAGGGTCTCGCCGAGTCGGCGCGAAAAGAGGCGCTCCCCATTTTGGAGGACCTACGCGGAGATGAGTCTCAAGTAGAGTCCGGGGTTCTTGAACTAGCGCTCAAGAGTCTGAACGATTCTCTCCGACAGACTCTCTAGAACTCCTCTCAAATTGCAGAGAGTACGCGATATAGTTTCCCACAGACCGATCGTAAAAGCGGCCAAAATGCCCCTTTAGCTCTAATTTTAACCGCGAACGTGCGCTCTTGAGGACCCTCAGGTCGCAACGACTGGCAAAGAGCTTGCGGTTACGGCTCGAGGGACGAACTCGTACTTTCACGACTCTCTTTGCCTTAGGTCGATCCGTTGCTATTCGCACCCCATGTCCGATAATTTCGAAGCAATAGTTCTTGGTGGCGGTCCTGGCGGTTATGTCTGTGCAATTCGGCTAGCCCAACTTGGTATCAAGACGGCTTGCATCGAAGAGGAGGAGTACGGCGGGGTTTGTCTGAACTGGGGCTGTATCCCTTCTAAGGCGTTGATAGCAAACGCGCACTTTTACGAAAAGGCAAAGATGATTGGCGCGCACGGAATTAACGTGGGTGAGGTCTCTGTTGACGCAGAAAAGATGCAGGACTGGAAAAATGGCATCATCAAGAAGTTAACGGGTGGTGTGCGCGGGCTGCTGAAAGCCAATGGTGCTGAAATCATCGAAGGACGCGGACGCCTCGTCGCCTCGGACACTGTTGAGATTGCCCTTCAAGGCGGCGGTACTCGTCGTATCAGCGCAAGCAAGGGTATCGTGGTCGCTACGGGCTCTGCAACGATTCAGGTTCCAGGGTTTGAGTTCGACGGAGAGTCAGTGATCGGTGCACGTGAGGCCGTCAGTCTTCGAAAAATCCCCAAAAAGCTGGTCGTTGTCGGCGGTGGTGTGATCGGCCTGGAGCTAGGCATGGTGTACCAATCGTTTGGTACCGAAATTACAGTCGTTGAAATGACCTCTCAACTCCTGCCCGGCATTGACCCCGACTGCGTGAAAATTGTTGAGCGATCTATCACCAAACATGGCGGTAAGGTGCTTAAAAATGCACGAGCCGAGGGCGTAGAAAAACAGGCAGATGGTTCCGTTATCGTTCGGGTGTCCGTGAACGGCAAAGAAGAGTTGATAGCCGCAGATCAGGTCTTGGTTGCTGTGGGAATGAAGCCTCGTTCTAAGGACCTCGGTCTTGAGGAGTTGGGGGTACAAATCGATGCGCGGGGTTTTGTCCCCAGCAACGCTCAGGGACAGACAAATATAAAGGGCATCTATTCGATAGGCGACGTCAGTGGAGCTCCCATGCTCGCCCACAAGGCATCAAAAGAGGGGGAAGTGGTCGCCGAGGTTCTAGGTGGCCTGAAAGCCGCGAAAGATTGGACGACAATTCCTGGAATTATCTTCACCCATCCAGAGGTCGCCTGCGTGGGTTTGACGGAATCGGCCGCTCTTGAGCAGGGCTTCGAAATCAAGGTGGGTAAGTTTCCTTTTGCAGCCCTAGGGCGAGCCATGAGTATTGCGGAAACAGATGGATTCACCAAGGTCGTGACCGACGCAAAAACCGGGCGTATCTTGGGTGTCCATATTTGTGGCCCTTCTGCGAGCGATTTGATCAGCGAGGCTGCTTTGGCCCTCGAAATGGTCGCAACTGCCGAAGATATGGCGCTCACCGTGCATCCTCATCCAACTTTGGGTGAGGCGTTAATGGAAGCCTCTGCAGCTTCTTTGGGGCATGCGATTCACATGGTAAACAAGAAGTAGGCCCCGCTCTACAATTTGTCAGAGCCCCGACTCGTCGATAGGGGGGGCAATGCCCCGCAGCCAATTCAAATTGATTGGTGCTCTAGAGCGTCGATTGGTTTGCCGGTTGTCGCGACCAACAGGACATCTAGAGCGCCGATAAGTGGGCACAATTGAAGCTAGTGCGGCATTGGGGACCACCTCTACAATCTGTAGGTGGGCGAAAATGCCGCGTATTTCCTTCAAACGGAGAGGCGCTCTAGAGCCGCGTGTCATTTTCTGGCATGATGGGCAGATGTACAGCTCTGGGGAAAATGAGGCGCCCGAGAGGCACGATACACCCAGTATAGCTTTCAGGTATTTTATGAGAGTTCATGCGCAATGACTAGGGTGATCGTGCACATAGAATGGCGTCCTGAACTAGATCCAGAGACTTCTTCGGAAACGCGGGAAGAGCAGTGGGCTTCTTTAGTCGCTCCGCTTTTTGAGCGAGTCAGTGCATTGGGCGGGCGTGTGATTGGTTGGGGACAACGCTCGCTCACGACCGATTTCTCATGGGACGGTCTCTACGATGCCATCGATTTCTTGGTAGACGCGTCTCTCGCTCCAGAACTAGCGGGTGGCATGTGTCATGGCGCACCTCAGGTTATTTTTGACGCTGGGCGTGCTGCCCTCTGTGTTGGTCCTGAGATGTTGCAGGCGACTCAACTAGCTCAACTGGCTCGACCGGGTGAAGTGTTGGTCTCACCTGAAATTGTGGAGGAGTCTGACGGACGCCTTGGGGTGAGCGCTGAGGTCGGTGAACGTCCAGGTAGAATAAATATACCCGCTTGGATTTTGAACCCCCAAGAACCGCTCTTAGAATCTGCGGCTCCTGGACCCGCCTCCGACTTTGAAGGCCTTCAGTTGGTACCGGCGGAGCGTCGAACGCATCCACCGTCCAGCCGCTCTCCCGAGTCGGTGAGAGTTCGCCAGGTGGATCGTTTGGTGAGCTCAGCAGAAGCGATTGGCGATGCGGTTTCTGCTGTATTTCCCCCCGAACTCACGACTGCACTCCGCAAGAGAGACGAAAATTCACTCCACGAGCTCGCCCGAAGTGTGCGCGCAAAAAATGCCCTAGAGTCCGCTGAGCGTTTGGACGCGATAGCCGAGTTGGCCGCGGGTAAGGCAGGCGAGGCACTGCGGCGCTTGCGAAAATCCAAAGAAAATTCAATGAGCGAAAACCCGTCGACTCGTTGTCGTGCGGCTCTGGCACTAGCTGTTGCACTTTCTTCCGCTGGGCGTCCTTACGAAGCGGCACTGGAGGGATTGGATGGCATTGCTCGAGCCAGAGAAGGACAAGACGGAGTGGGAGAGAAAGCGTGTGCTCGTTTCTTGGCTCAACTATCAAAAAATTTCCACGACGAAGGGTCCGCTCTCCGTTGGAAAGAGCTAGGGCTTGCCTAAGCGTTTTAGGTGAGCCCTCATCTTATTAGGGCAAAGAAATTACGAGAAAGCCGATAAATCCTACATAGCTCGCTACCAATAGACTTCCTTGAACCCGCGAGAGGGTGTGCTTTTTCCAGAGAAGGGCGATTGCAACGAGAGTGAGGAGACCCAACACACTCAAATCTAAAGTCATAGTTGCAAAAGCTGCGTCAAAAGGATGAATCACAGCAGCTGTCCCTAGCACGAGCAATAAGTTGAAAATATTGGAGCCAACTACATTGCCGAGAGCGAGATCGGAATGACCCCGTAGGGCGGCGACAACCGAAGCCGCCAGCTCCGGCACGCTGGTACCAAAGGCGACCACGGTCAGACCGATGACCTTCTTATCGATACCCCAGGCATGGGCGAGGCCTACAGCGCCATGAACGAAGACTTCGCCACCCACAATGAGGACAACGAGCCCTCCAACCCCCACCGCCATGAGCATGCCTTTGCCCCGTTTTTCATCGGCGGGAACCTCATCGAGATCGGCGGGGCGAGAGCGCGACCAGCGAATAGTCAGCCATGTGAAGAGGACTGAGCCTATGAGTAGCGTGACGCCTTCCCATCGTTCGAGAGTCCCGTTGAATAGAAAAAGTGGAATTGAGAGGGTGGCAATGAAGAGAACAACTAGCTCTCGATAGGCCATACTACCGTCGCTCTTTGGCGGAGAAATAAGCGCAGTAATGCCTAAAATAAGGCCAATATTGGCGATGTTGGACCCCAAGACATTGCCCAATACCAGTGGAGGGTCCCCATGAATTGCGGCCGATACGCTCACCGCCAACTCGGGAGCACTTGTCGCATAGGATACGATGGTTAGTCCAATTAGAAGAGGTGGCACTCCGAGACGAACTGCCATTCCGGCGGCTCCTTCTACTAGCCATTCTGCTCCAAAATAGAGCAGCGCTCCGCCGAGGGTGAGGAAAAATAGATCGAGCGCCATGAAGTTCTAGGAGCTTTCCAAAAGAAGCCTCCGGACACAACCTATTTGCCTGTTTGATAGGACTAAGCTTCTGGTAGAAGGGGAATTGTCGGAAGCACCGTCCAGGGCAGATAGAGTCCTGCAAGAGTGCGCTGATCGCCCTGAACGAAACTTCATGAACAAAAAGCTCGAACTTCACTGGCAAATACTCCTCGCGCTTTTCCTGGCGATGAGCCTGGGCGCGGTCTTTGACGAAAAGACGAGTCTTTTTGGGGTCTCTTTAATGAGCGTTCTTGCTTTTGCAGGCGATCTATTCCTGCGGGCTTTAAAAATGCTTGTTTTACCCTTGATCATGGCTTCCATTATTACTGGGGTGGCTGGGGTAGGAAATCAGGAGGGGGTGGGGCGCCTCGGACGTCGTACTGCCTTCTACTATTTGGTGAGCTCCCTGGTGGCCATCATTATTGGCCTGGCATTTGTCGTGTTGATTCAACCGGGCGTGGTGGACGGAAAACCAGCCCGTGAAATCATTGGATTGAGTGCCGATGTCGGAGCGGTACTTGAGCGGGTTGAGGGCCGGGGGGCAGGTGATATCGTCGCAGTCTTTCTTCGTATGGTACCGTCAAACGTCTTGGCAGCAGCAGCCGAAGGTGAAATGTTGGGAGTGATTGTATTCTCGATTCTCTTCGGATTTTTCACTACCCGAATAGCGGACGGCCCCCGAGAAGCGCTGACCCGATTTTGGCAAGGTATCTATGAGGTCATGCTCAAAATGACCGATTTTGTTTTGCTATTTGCGCCTATCGGTGTGTTTGGCTTGGTGGGTAAGGTGGCTCTTTCGACTGGCTTACAAGCGGTACTGCCTCTCCTTTCGTTCTTCTTTACCGTATTGGGCGCCTTGGCAATGCATTCCCTGGTTGTGATACCTCTCGTATTGTTCTTTGTCGGAGGAGTTGATCCCCGGCGCCACTTTCGCGCTTTAGCTCCAGCCCTTTTGATGGCGTTTTCCACGGCTTCCTCGTCGGGAACCTTGCCCCTTACGATGGAGCGTGTGCAGTTGGCGGGTGTCTCTCATCGGGTTTCCAGTTTTACTCTTCCTCTGGGAGCGACCGTAAATATGGACGGTACGGCGTTGTATGAATGTGTGGCAGCGGTCTTTATTGCTCAAGCGTATGGGGTTGAATTGGGCATGGCGCAGCTTTTTCTTGTGGTGCTGGTCGCTTTGTTGACGAGTATTGGGGTGGCCGGCATCCCAGCGGCTAGTCTGGTGGCGATTTCTCTTATTCTTACTTCAATGGGTCTTCCTTTAGAGGGGTTGGGACTCATTTTAGCGGTGGACCGAATTTTGGATATGTGCCGTACCTCGGTCAATGTGTTGAGTGATTCGAGTGCTGCGGTATTGATTGCCAGGTGGGAAGGGGAAACAAATATTCTTCTTTCCCCGGAGACACAAAAGGTATGAACTTGTGTACGAACTGAGTCTAGTCGGTGCACTTTCCGATATTGGCCCTTCGCTCTGGTCTCAGTTTGAAGGGCCCGAGACCTATCCCTTCTTGAACTACGAGTGGCTGCTGGCTCTTGAAGAAACAGCTTGTTTAGGACCAGAAAGAGGTTGGATCCCCCGACATGTTGTGATTCGTCGAGGGAGCGAGATTGTTGCTCTCGCCCCAGCGTATATCAAATTGCACAGCTATGGGGAGTTTGTATTTGATCAAGGGTGGGCCGAGTTCGCCGAAATTAAATTGGGGCAACGCTATTATCCCAAGCTGATCTTAGCCATCCCGTTTACGCCGGCGACGGGAACTCGTATTTTGATGCTGCGGGGCCTTGGTGCAAAAGAGCGGCAGGAGGTTTTTGATGTGTTGACAGGTGCGCTGCCCGAACTTGCAGAGAAGTTGGGGCTCTCTTCTGTGCATATTCTCTTTCCCGATGAGCGAACTGCGGATGCTTTGGAAGAGAGAAGTTGGATTCTTCGCTTGGGCTTGCAATTTCAGTTTCACAATCAAAACTTTTCAGACTTTGAGCAGTTTTTGGCTTCATTTCGTTCGAAGAAACGGGCAAGCATTCGCCGTGAACGCCGTGAGGTGCACAACAAAAAAATATCCATCGAGGTGACGAATGGAGAGACTCTAAGAAGTGCCGACGCTCGTTTGGCTCATCAACTTTACCTCACCACAATTGACAAACACGTTTGGGGACGAAGGTACCTCAGCGAAGGTTTTTTCAATCGTGTGATGACTCGGATGCCCGAGGCAATTCATTTGGTATTGGCCCGAGATAATCAAAACGAAGTTCTCGGGGGGGCATTCAACCTATTGGGTAAGGAGGCGCTTTTCGGTCGATATTGGGGGGCCTTTTCGGAAGTGCCTTTTCTTCACTTCAACGTATGCCTTTATCGTGGAATTGAAGAATGTTGCGAACGGGGCCTGCAACGATTTGAGCCGGGCGCGGGGGGCGCACATAAGGAGGGGAGGGGTTTTGCTCCGACTCTTACGAGAAGTATGCACTACATTAGAGACTTGGACTTGAGGTTGGCCGTCGAAGAATTTTGCGCGCGTGAGGCCGAATCGTACAGACGTCACGTCTGCGGTGGGCAATCGGGCAACTTGCTCTCAGTGCTCTCCAAGTAATCCCCCATAAAAAAAGCCTTCCCAGGCTAAATAGAGCCAGGCCGTGCCGCTGAGAGCCTCTTTCCCAGTGACAATATTACCCTGAGTTCGTAGCCATAGGCCATTGGCGCGCCCGAGAAGAGGAAACCCAGCCGTGAGCCCCCATTCCGCACCTAGTAGCTGCCCAAAGTTGCCATTTTCTGGTTGGGCAAGATGAATTGCAGCGCTGATACCTATCGAGTCCACAAGGAGATCCCAATAGGGAGAGCCCCATTGCAGGTCTTCTGACCACCGCCAGATAAATAGAGGAGAGAAGGTGAGTCCGAGAGAAAGGGCACGCTCAAAATCGCTATCGCTAGGTAGTCCTTCTCTATAAGCCGCGTAAATACCCACTGTCTGGTAAGCTATAAAGTTGCCAACGAGCAGTGGTCGAATATTTTGTGAAGTAAGGGAGACTTCCGTCCCCACACCGATTCGCAGGGAGAGATCACCATTGAAACGCCCATAAACACCGTTGCCTGGTCCTTCGTCTTGGAGGGGATCTTCAAGGCGAGGGGTGGTCCCGCTTGAATCTCCAAATGCTTCCCCCGCGCGAGCAGGAGAAATAATGAGTGTGAGTGCAAGGGCTAAACGGGGAAGGGAGAGACTCATAGTATTCGATGGGAACTCTCCCTCTCGGGGGAGTTTTCTCCTAAAATATGGGGACCGCGGTGGACGTTCGTTGAGTTTCCCGGTCCCAGAGCCGCCTGGAGTTCCTCCCGTAATTCAGGAGGATAGATGATTCTAGGAGGGGAGAGGACCTGACCTCGAAGTCGGCTGAGTAAAAACGATACGTCACCGGGACGCAACTCGGTTTGATCCGGAAAAAGTACTGTTGTGGCGTCCTTTGAATCGTCGAATGCAGCCATGGTAGGGGCGTCAAGCCCGACATAAATATCGGGGTCGAAACCAGCTGACTGGGCTAGATCCCTTGCTATGTGGTGACAGCGTTCACGACCTTCCGGACTAGCCGCTTCACCAAAAAGTTCATAGGCCTTGAGGAGTTTTCTGTTGATCAGTCGTTGAGATAAATCGGAAAGGATTTTGTCCTGCGAGTCTTGAAAGCCGACAAGCGCAGTCCACATGATTGCGTCATCAAGTTGCAGGTAGTCCCGGAGAGGGGCGTCATTTTCCAAGGCTATTTTCTCTACGGCGCTGGGCACTCCTTCTACTTTTTCACCATCAAGAAGTAGAGTGCGCACTCGCGCGAGTATTCTTGAGATCATAAAATCGCTCGAACGACTTGCCTTATGAAAGTAGACCTGTTGGTACATGAATAGGCGCGCCAATGTGAAGGACTCTATTGCTGGTAGACCTTTTGTTCCATCGATAGCGAGGGTAGGTGCGGCACCTTCTTTTCTAGGGGGCGCCAGGCAGAATGAGCGCAAGAGCCATTCTAAATCGTAGCGTCCGTAGCTTACGCCAGTGAAATGCGCATCGCGAAGTAGGTAGTCACATCTGTCAACGTCAAATGTTCCACTCACCGCGTGTGCCAAGTAGGGCAACTCGTGCTCTCCTCGGATCAGTGAGCAGACTCGCCTAGGAAGTTGTCTATCGAACTGTGTGAGTATTTTATTTATGTCAGTGGATGGGTCTTCGACGATACGGGTCGACCAGACTTCGTGGGAAGGACCCTCTGGCATTGCTTCTTCAAAAAGATGGGAATAGGGGCCATGACCAACATCGTGGAGGAGCGCGGCGGCTAAAGCGTCTCTCGCTCGCTCACTTGTTAGGCGTTGCCAGAAAGGAAGCTCTCCCGAAATGGCGCGGATCCTCTCGATAAATAGCTTCATTACATGGGCGGTGCCGAGGGCGTGAGAAAACCTTGAATGGTCGGCCCCTGGGTAAGCCAAGGAGGTTAGCCCGAGTTGGTGCACTCTACGCAACCGCTGTACTTCGCGTGCTTCGAGCAGAGCAGGGACGATCTCCTCTTCAGGCGACTCAAACGAAACAAGGCCATGAACGGGATCACGCAAAATCATAAACCCCCTATAGCACATTCCTAGTGGTCCTCTTTGCAGATCACCCATCGAAAGAGTTCGAGCTGGCGTAGGTTGAGCGAGCAAAGCGTCGCCAAGGTGGTGTTCATGGGCGATTGAACAGAGGTTTCGTCCGGTCATGTGTCCGGAAACAACCCGGACACAATTCGTAGTTCTTGTGATGAAACTTATGACAATTCCCAGACGTACCTCAGAGCACAAAAAACTCATCTACCAGCTAAATAGAGCCAGTTGGTCAATCTATTTGCATGCGAACCTTCGTGGACCCCAGCACGAATCTTGAAATTGTTGACCCGAATTCCTGGACAGCGGCCCCTCGATGAGCTTTCCTGCGAGGAGTAAATACTGTGGGGGGCTACGGATACAACTGGGGTAAGTCCCCTGCAAGCGAACAACACATGACTAAAGACGATAGCGAACTCAACGAGATAGATTCAGCATTGGATGCTATTGATGCGATGGGGCTTGTTCAGGTTCTTCGAGCTCTTCCCAAGAAAGAATTTCAGTCACTTATCGGGCGTGTAGACGCGGCAGTCGATCCTGCAAAGCGCATTGATGTTCCCTCACAAGTAGCTCGCGTTCTTCTTACGTCTGCAGAGCTCCGCGAGCCTTCACGTCTTGGGCGTGCCTCAGCGGAACTCCTTGTGCGCCTGGCCGAGGCCCGAGGGCGCATGACAGTCGAATCTGCCCCTACTGGACTGGAGCCCCTCGTGAAACGAGGATTAGTTTTTGCGCGCAAGGCCAAGGGGGGTATCGATCTGGTTTTTCCGGTCGCCCTGATGTTGCAGATGAAAGCATGGGACGGGGACGACCCTCGCAGCGCTCGTGCTTTGCTGGCCCAAGCGAGTCAAGAGGTCGCTACATCTATTGCTTCCCATTACTTGGGGCGTCCCGTGGCACCTCCAATTGCTCTCGTTCTCGAAGAAGCATGGGCTGTCTTAGCAAATGAGGAGCGCTTAGCTGACGAGCTGGTTCACTTGCCCCCCTTGGAGCGCAAGCTGCTTCATGCGGTGGAGGAAGTGGGCGGCGAGGTCGACACTGAAGAACTCCTCGTGATGGAGCGTGAACCTGTTCGTATTCGTGGTGCGTCGGGAGCAACTCCCTCTCGTCGTGGTGTCGGGTTCGCCTTGGAGCGACGCGGCTTTCTCATTCCAGTGCATCCCAATCGTCACGTGATTCCCACGGAAGTGACGCGCTTGGTTGGAGCCGAGCGCCTGGCCGAACGTGAGTCGTTGCGTCGCCAGATTCGTGAAAAAGTAGCTAGTGAGGACTACATACCCCAGCGAGCGCGCTTCGCTCAAGACGTTGTGCCCTTCGCCTTGGGTATTGCGATGGCTGTTCACGGAGGCGAAGCCGAAGTGCGAGCTGGGGTGGGCACGCCAAAATCGTTGATCTCAAAAATGGCCACTCGTTTTGGACGCGCGCCAGAAACTGTAGCGGTCGTGGCTGCATTAAGTCGCATTGCCGGTATTTGGGACGAAGGTGCAACCACTGTGGACACTAGTCCCGGGCAGCTTGTTCTTGAAGATGTCGGAGCTCTCATCTTTGAAACGTGGCGTCGCGGGGCGGCTTGGGACGAGTCTCGTCCCGATGGAGAGCTTTTGCGCGCTCAAGGTGAGGCACGCGAGGCCGGAGCTGCGGGAGTCGTGCGCAATATTGTGGTCGAGGTTTTGCAAGAGTTAGGTGATGGTCAATGGGCTCCGTGGGGCGCGATTGAAGACTATCTTCGAGCAGATCCACGTACTCCAGGGTTAACTCGCATGATTGAGCGAAGTTCAGCCAAATTTGGCTTCGATCTGGCTCCTCCAATTGAAATAGCACGCAGAATGGCAGTAGATACCCTGCATATTCTCGGCGCGGTGGACTTAGCTTCCCCCGACGAAGGAGACGGTGTTGTGGGACCAATGTTACGCATCACTCCGCGCGGTCGCGTTTGGCTGAGCGGAGGCGAACGTACCACCGAGCCTCGGGTGGGTAAGTTCATAGACAACCAGACGCTAAGAGTAGGCAGTGCAGTGACATTGAGTTGTGTTCTTGAACTCAATGCCCTCACGGAAGTAGGCAATGTAGAAGGTGACTTAGACCTTATCTTAACTCCACGTACTTTGGCCTTGGCCATTGGAACGGGAATCGATCCTTCGATCTTGCGAGGGCGCCTTGAGGCCGTTGCCGCTCTGCCCGATCCAATTCAACGCCAACTCGCTCAGGCCAGCGCAGTGTTGGGGCGAGCCGAATTTGTGGAGGGCGTTGGGTTTATTTGGATAGACGATCCTGAAGTAAGACGCATGCTTTCTACCCGCCGTTCCACGGCAGATCTCTTTGTGAACCCATCACCTCCCAGCGGTCTACTCGTCGCCCCCGGCGTTGATTTGGACAAGCTATCTCGTCGTTGTCGAACCCTCGGTGTTGAGATTCTAGACAACGGCAAGGTTCACTTTGCCAGCGCAACACCTGCCTCGCGTCGAAGTCGCAAAGATGGGCCACCTAGCAGCTCGAAAACGGCCGCAAAAAGCGGAGTACGAGCAAAGGCTGCGAGTTCCAAGACCGCCTCGCCGCGAGCGCGGACAAGTTCAAAGCCTGCCCTCCCCACGAAAACTCCAGCGACGCGGCGGCGAAAGACGGCTAGCAGCTAAGCTTCCGGGCTAGAGCGCCTCTCCGTTTGGGTAGAATAGGCGACACTTTCGCCAATCTATCGGCGCTTTAGCTGCCCCCCTGGTCCCGAGAGTCGACAAACCGATCCCCTCTTTTGGGGGTTAGTGCCTCAAACAATCCCTCAGGTGAGAACCTGAGGGATTGTTTTTGTCTTATGCTTTAAGTCGGTGGGCCAACCAGGCGTCGAGCCCAGGGCTTGGGTTGGCGTGGACGACTTTGCCTTCTCGAACAAAAACCTCAGCGGGCAGCGGGCGGGCATTGTATTCACTTGCCATCGTAAATGCGTAAGCCCCAGCATCACGAATCACCACCATCTCTGGAATGGGGCCTAAGGCGTGCTCGCCAAAGTCATCGGTGCTCTCGCAAACAGGCCCAACCACACGGTGTACCAAATCACCGGGTTGCTCATCAATGGGCTCGATGCGGTGCATTGCCTGATAAAGGGCGGGCCGAAGTAGATCGTTCATTCCCGCGTCAATCATGACCCAACGACGCTCGCCACTCTTTTTTTCCTGTAAAACCCGTGAAATCAATACACCGTAAGAGCCGACTAGGCTTCGTCCTGGCTCGACAACCAGCGTGAGATCGTCAAGCTTTTGCTCTTTGAGCAACCCGAGGGCTGCCTGGGCGAATTTTTGTGGCGGATCTGCTGGTCCTCCTCCGTAGTCGATACCGAATCCCCCTCCAAAGTCTACATATTCAAGAGGTCGCCCTGCTCCGCGTGCCCGATGAGCGCTTTCACAAACCACTCGAGCCGAATCGATATAGGCATCTGGGGTGCGCAACATGGATCCCACGTGCGTAGACAGACCGACGAGTCGTAAGTGTTTTTCCTCTGTTTGCAGGAAGGAGAAAGTCGCGTCCAGTTCAGTCCGGGCAATTCCGAACTTTGCCGCGTCATGTCCTGTAGAAATATGTGCGTGAGAGTCAATTTGCACGGAGGGATTGAGCCGCAATGAGACTCGCGCCGGAGTTCCGCGGCGGCGGGCTATCAAGACGATTCGTTTGAGTTCTTCCAGGCTTTCAGCTTGGATCGCCAAAATATCTTCCGAGAGAGCGAGCTCAATTTCGTCATCTCGTTTGGCCACTCCGCTCAGAACGATCTTTCTGGGGGGGACATTGAGCGCGCGTGCGAGGCGTAATTCACCCCCCGACACAGCGTCGATACCCGCCCCAGCTTCAGTAATCGTTCGGACAATGGAGCCGGCGCTATTGGCCTTCACAGCATAAGCGATGAGATGAGGTGCACTTCCAAAAGCTCCTCGAATCTCCTCAACGCGCTCTTTTATCGCAGAAAGGTCGTACAAATAGGCCGGTGTGGTGACTCCTGCGTCAGCGAGTAGGGTTCTGACGGGGGTCCCGCTCAGGGTGGCGACTCCGTCTGGCGCTCGACCAAAACCCCTTTTTTTGTCATTCATGCTCAGGCATTACCAGTCAGGCCCAGGTTTCGCTATTCTCCTCTTGGATTTCGTAGGGCACGCCCTGTACCCGCCGAAAAGGAACTCGATCTTTGCTAGCCATTCACCCCGAAGTTGAACTGTCGAAATACGAGCTGCTTGAGGAGCTCGGCCACGGTGGAATGGCTACGGTTTATCGCGCCCGCGATCCTCGCCTGGGGCGCGATGTGGCTATCAAAGTGATTCATCGACATCTGCGCGAGAGCCCTGAAGTTGCAGCGCGATTTAGGAGCGAAGCGTTAGCTGTTGCCAAAGTCAAGCACCCTAATATAGTAGAAGTGTACGATGTGTCCGCCGAGGACGAAGCCGATAAATACCTCGTCGTGGAGTTGATTCGCGGAATCACCCTCCGACAATTATTGCTGGAGCGCGGCCCTTTACCTCCTGAAATAGCGGCGTGTATCGCTGTAGAAGTTGCTCGTGGTCTGGGCTGTGCTCATCGTGAGGCTGTCGTTCATCGAGACATTAAACCAGAAAATGTCCTTTTGAATATGGACAGAGACTTGGACCCGCCATCAGGGGCGAGTTCCGCCCGGGTGAAGCTGACAGACTTTGGTATCGCCAAGTTACTGGACGTGCAGGGAGTGACCCATACGGGACAAGTGTTGGGATCTCCCGCGCATATGGCTCCCGAGCAAATAGAAGGACGCGATGTTGATGCTCGGGCCGACGTTTTTGGAGCCGGGGTTCTCCTTTACGAGATGCTCACAGGTGTTTTGCCTTTCGAGGGCAAAAACCCAGCTCAAGTGTTGAGAAAAGTTTTAGATGGGGTCTTTTTACCTGCGGAGCGTCAACTTCCGAAGGTCGGAAGCGCCTATGGCAAGATAGCAAACCAAGCACTCGCTAGACTTGCCGAGGATCGTACGGCAAGCGCTACGGTGTTTGGGGATGCCTTAGAAAGTGAGTTGAGGAGTCTTGGTATTCAAGATGTGCGTCGTGAAATATCCAAGTTTTTGGACGAGCCTGACGCCTATATTACCGAGCACGAGCGTCTGATCCCCGAGGTAATTTCAAAGGCAGCTACCGCGGCTCGGGCACAGGGCGACGTGATCAGGGCAGCCTCTCTTTTCAACCGAGCGCTAGCCTATCGTCCCGACGATACCCAGCTTTTGGCAGAGGTTGCGGGGCTTGCCCGTAGAGGACGACTGAGGAGAAAGTTAGTGGCCGGCGCGCTCATGATCACCGCTGTAGCGGGGGTTGGCGCCGGGGTCTATTCTTGGGGACGGCAAGAGACATCGAAAGACAACGCATCCAATTCTCAGAGCGAGAATGACATTTCGTCCGAGGTGCTACCGGGTCAGGCAAAGACTCCGCCCCTTCCTGTTGTAAAGAAGCCCCCGGATGTCCAAATCAAAGTAACTCTTCCCGATCCAGTCGAACCCGCACAAATCGCAGTGGTTCGCTCTCCGCGAAAGAGTGCCGGACGATTGTCCAAACCGTCCCGACCCAAGTCTAAGGGGGCGCGGGTTGTGCGAACGGCAGTGGTGGGTCCTCAAAACGCCCGGGTGCGAATTGATGGTCAATTGTTGCAATGGTATCAGCGCCACACACTGAGTATTGGTCCGCATACATTCGAGTTCGTTCCTCCCAATAGCGAATGTTGTGAAACCTCCCCTCCCACGACGGTGACGATTGTGGCGGGTGAAGGGGTTCAAGTTGTCCGGGGAGTCATCAAATTTCGCCCGGCGATTCTGCGCCTTGCCGCGCCCGACGGGAGTCGAGCAAGTTGTGGGATAGGCGGGGTGATTGTAGCGGGGGCTTCCCGGACAATTCCGATGGATCAGCCATCGAGGCTCTTGAGGTGCACCATTTTCCCTCCCGCTGGAGAAAATACCAAACCGAGGCGTATTGATGCTGATTTGAGGCCCGGCCGGACCTTCACTTTGAGAAATCACTAGAAACAAGCGCTTCAATACTTCTCTAGAGGATATGACAACACCCCCCGATTGCGTATAGGCTCAGATTGTCGCCTGATGCTCTCCATTAGAACAATAGAAATATCCACCTTCTGTTTCCTCGTGCTGCTCGCAGTAGCCGCGGAGGCAGGGGAGGGAAACGAGAGTTCTTCAACGGATGGGAGTACTCCCACACCTCTCAATGACCAGAAAAACCCTGAGCTAGAATCGTTGGGGGCACCCGCCGGTACGCAAGAGGGAGCCCCCACAACGAAGGATGAACTAGACTCCTCCGAGCGCCTCAGTGACCGAGCCGAACTGGACCGAATCATTGAACTTTATATGGCCGGTCGTTACGAGCGATGCTCAGCCGAGCTCCTTGTTTTCTTAGAACGATCCAACCCTCGTGCTTTTCAAGAGCGCACTGTTGTAGAACGCGGGCGCCTCTACCTTGCCTCTTGTTCTCTTTTGGAGGGCAAGAGAACTCAGGCGCGTTCTGCATTGCATGCTGCGCTGGAGCAGAACCCTTTGATGCGCTCTCCTGATAGTCTCACCTTTCCTCCGCCCGTTGTGAGTTTATTTCTGGAGGTCCGGGACGAAGTGCAGCTTTTGATTGCAGCGCGTGAGAAAGAGCAGGTGATTCGCCTGCGTCGCGAAAATGAGGAAGTAAAGCGTCGTGCCGAGCAACGGGAATATCGTGAGAAAGAACTTGAGAAGCTGGCCCAAGAAGAAATTGTTGTAGCCAGAAATTCTCGATGGATAGCAAGTGTTCCTTTTGGAGCTGGTCAATTTCAAAATGGAGATAGGGCTTTAGGCTACACTCTCGCGGTGAGTCAGGGGCTATTGCTCGCAACCGCCGTGACATCGGGCATTATTTTGCGAAGTTTGACGACTCAAACCTCTCCCGATTCCAGCGGAGCTGCCAATACGCCCGTGTCCTTCGAACGCATTAACGCTCAGCGTGACGCGGCCTATTCGGCAATGGCCTGGTCTAGTTGGGGGCTTTTGGGTTTGGCCGTCCTGGGCATAGGCGAAGCTCACCTCAACTTCGAACAAGAGCGTTTTTACGAGAAGCGCAAGAGAGATCTTCCGGAGGATCTAAGGGACCCTGACTCAAACGAGGAGGTGGGCCGTGGAAATTGGAGCCCTCAATTTTCAATCGGCCCGCGCGGTGGGAGCTTGGGGCTCATCGGGTCGTTCTGAAGTTGGCGAGGGAAGAGCCGTTATTGCTTTCTATATTTCGCGACGTAAAATCCGGCGAGGGCGCTCAAGGGGGAATCCGCTAAGAAAGTCTCTGCTTTGTAGACGAGGGGGCCAATGAGGGGCATGTCCACCACTTTTGCAGCTGGAGTAATGATGCGCACCCCCCGTGCACCTTCAAAAATGCAGGAACTGGGAGTGAGTTTGCGGGCGCGGATCGGGTTGTCAAAGCGTGTATAGACATCTCCCTCGTTCCTGGTCGTGCCAATTTTACGTGCAGGTCCCAAAGCGCGTAGTAAACCCCGAATACTCCAAGGGTTGTAAAGCTCCGCAAGTACCATTCCACCGGGGCGTGTTACTCGCGCCATTTCGGAGAGTGCTAATTCGATATCTGGAATATGTGCGAGTACCTTAAACGAACAGGTCACATCAAATTGATTGTCGTCGAAAGGTAGTTGAGTTGCCGAGCCTTCACAGACATTGAGACCACGCTCGCGGGCCTTTTCTAGCATTCCCGGAGATAGATCGATTCCTTGAGCATTGCGGGCGAATTGTGCAAGGCGGCGCAGAACCAAACCCGTGCCGCATCCCACCTCAAGAATGTCTCCGTTTGTACCAAATTGGGCCACCAAGCTGCTCTCCAATTCGTCAAGCATTTCGTGGTAGCCTCCTGGGACGTTTTTTCCACGCCTTTCTTCGTAGCCTTGAGAGAATTCATCGTAATATTCTCTACTTCTTTTGGCGTTTTCTAAGGAGGAGCGTGGGGTGGCAGGGTCGACCATGGCCCCCCTCATACTCTAAGCGGGAAGAAATCTCACGGGGCTCCCTTGAACGAACTCTCATTGTCGAATCGTTCAACTGAGGGCCAAGAGGACGCAGCTGTATCTTCTTGCAAAAAAGCAACCATTTTTCCGCATTGAGGACATGCTGACCCCAGGGCTTTCTCAGTGGTACCCGTCTGTAAATTTCGAATCTCGTAGGTGCTCTGGACGGTTCTTGCGCCACATGAAAAGCAGTCTAATGCCCCCTCTGAGGTACTTGCTTGAGGTCGCGCAAGGAGGGCCTGACGCAGGGCGTCCAGTGAACTTTCGACGCTTTTCATCAAGCTGCCCCGGGCGACGATGGACGAACTCAAAAAAACGAGAACAGCTCCACCGAGACTCCAAAATAGGGGGCCTGTGGGCAATGTTTCCCGAGAAAACGCCATAATTCCAGAAACAACTGCCAACGCCACCAAATCGGCGGCGTGCCCCTGTTGTGCCCGCTTTTTTACTCTGCGCTGGGCAAGTTGAGTGGCTCTAGCGACGAGAGCTTGGTGCTCCTTGGAGTCGGTAGCGCCCTCTTCGCTGGCCGAAATGAGTTCTGCCGCTGACTCACCATAGGGGTTTCTGTAGCCAATGCCTCGGGCTCGCTGGCGCAACTGGGTCGAATTGCCGTTGTCGATAGCCTCAAGCATTTCCAGGTGTGCCAAGGGGACGCCCCGCGTTGCACGAATCAATGAATAGAGACGAAAAGCTAGAACGCATGTCGCTGCACCCACAGCAAACTCAAGAGAGACAATACTTTCACCAGGCATCTACTTCTTCTACCTCTGGCGAAGGGGGAGGGATAGTCAGGTGCAATTTGAGGGATGCAACGCCGAAACGCACTTGCACCAACGCAGACCATGGAGTAACTTCCGGCCACAATTTGGGTTTCACTGCCGGGCGCCCGAGGGGTCTCCGGTTTTTTTATGCGTAATTCCCTCCCCGAAGCCTATAATATCTCCGTCTTTTACCCCCAGTTCGAATAAAAATGAGTATCGCGTTCACCAAATTACCAGGATTGAATCAGGAGAAGATTCTAGCCATGGTGGAACCAATTTTAGAGACCAACCAGGTCGATGGGGTTGAACTCATCTGGCAAGGGACCAAAGACGGTCAGGTTCTACTGCTCACCATTGAAAAACCGGGTACCCGTCAAACAGGTGAGGGAATTACAGTCGATACTTGTGCTGCTATCTCTCGACAGGTTTCTGAAGTTCTTGACGAGTCTGAGGCAATTTCTGCGAAATATCACTTAGAGGTGGGCTCCCCCGGGGTTGAGCGCGCTCTCTATGTCTTTTCTGACTTCGAACGATTTCAAGATCAAGAAGTAAAAATCAGATTGCACGAGCCTTCTGAAGAAGAAGGGTTTATTGGTCAACAAACTCTTCGCGGGACGGTCCTGGGCATTCAGGACGATGAGCACATTTTGCTCGACACAGACCAGGGTGAATTAATTTTACCCTATCAATCAATTTCTAGCGCACGGTTGGTCTTCAATTGGGGCCAACCAAAGCGTTCAGCCAAGCGCTCTCAGCGTGCGGCAGTGAGTGGTAAAAACCACAATGAAACGGAGCAATGAAAATGGCGGAAGGTGATCTTCTAGGAATGATCGAGCTGGTGGCCCGTGAAAAGGGCCTCGATCGCAAAGTTTTGGTCGATACGATGGAGGCTGCGATCCTCAAGGCCGCTCAGGCCGCGTTTGGTCAAACGCGCGAGATGGAGGCGAGTCTCAACGAAGAGACCGGAACCATCGATCTCTTTCAATACATGACCGTAGTTGAAGAGGTTGAAGATCCTGAAAATCAGCTTTCTATTGATGAAGCCGAAAAAGTAGGACTTGAAGCCGAGTTGGGCGAAGAACTGGGGTTTCAGGTGTTTTGGCATCCCCGTGATGCGGAGGCCGCACGTCAACAGGACAAAGAATTTGGCGACCTCTTGGACATGGCCCAAGCTCGTAGCTCCTTTGGGCGCATCGCAGCTCAAACCGCCAAGCAAGTACTTTTGCAACGGGTTCGAGAGGCTGAGCGTGACATCATGTTCAACGAGTACAAGGAAAAGCAGGGCGAGCTGATTCGTGGAACGGTGCATCGTTTTGAGCGTGGCCACAATATTATTGTTGACCTTGGAAAAACCGAGGCGGTTTTGCCAGGACGAGAGCAAACACCTCGTGAGACCTATCGGCCAGGGGACAGAATTGTCGCCTATGTAAAGAATATTGACCGCGAAGCGCGCGGCGCAATGGTAATTCTCAGTCGCTCCTCTCCTCAATTGGTCGAGAAATTGTTTCAGGCAGAAGTTCCTGAAATTTTTGAAGGCATTGTGAGCGTTGTGGGTGTTGCACGCGAGGCTGGTGCCCGTAGTAAAATTGCGGTGGCGTCACGCAATGCAGACGTAGACGCTGTGGGAGCGTGCGTGGGCATTAAAGGCTCGCGCGTTCAAGCCGTTGTACAAGAGTTACGCGGCGAGAAGATCGACATTGTTCCTTATGATGAAGATCCCGCTCGTTACATCATCAACGCAATTCAACCAGCTGACGTAAACAAAGTGATCGTTGACGAAGCGGATCATCGCATGGAGCTTGTTGTACCCGATGAAAAGTTGAGCTTGGCAATTGGGCGCAAGGGGCAGAATGTTCGCTTGGCTGCCCAGCTAACTGGCTGGAAACTCGACATCATCAGCGAAAGTAAGTTCAAGC
This sequence comes from uncultured Polyangiaceae bacterium, assembly GCA_964459035.1. Classification (GTDB taxonomy): domain Bacteria; phylum Myxococcota_A; class Polyangia; order Polyangiales; family Polyangiaceae; genus NIC37A-2. Next base: position 70,047 of record CAYWLO010000015.1, read on the forward strand.
AAATTGAGGAACAAGCTTTGACTGCCCTTCGTGAGATCGAAGGCGTTGACGATGAGCTGGCCCGAGCATTCTACCGATTAGGATTTCGTGCCTTGGAAGAAGTTGCCGAGGCAACTTACGAAGAACTCATGGTAATCGACGGCGTTGTCGAGCAAGAGCATGCGATGACATTGCGCGCCTCGGCGGAGACCGCGATGGAAAGACTTCGTCTGCTTCGTATCGAAAAAGCCTCTTCGGGTACCGAGCCCTTGAGCGAACACGAAAAACTTCGATTTGTAGAAGGTATTGGTCTGCGCACCCTACAGCTTCTTGAAGAGTCGGGTTATAAGAGTGTGAGAGATGTTGCCCCTGAGGACCCCGAGCGTTTGGCGATTCGCGCCCGACTAGACTTGGAGAAGGCTCGCTTGATCCAAGCGGCGGCTCAGCGTTTTCTTGACACTGAACTTCCGACAATTGCCGCGGCTCGTGCAGAAGTTGCCGACAGGCGAGAGGCTGAAGCAGAGGCTGAGAAGCTAGCAGCGGAGGCCGCTCTCGCTTCTTCAGAGGCTGCGGAGGCTTCTTCCGAAGCTTCAGAGGCTGCGGAGGCTTCTTCCGAGGCAGGGCCGGCAGAAGCCAGCGTCGACTGAGCGCGGTCGTTTTTAGAGAACTGAGAGTAAAATGGGTCAAGATCGCAAAGAAAGGAAGACAAAAACCACTTTGCGAACGTGCGCCTCCTGTCGAAAAGAAGACGTGCCCTCGGAGATGATTCGTTGGGCACGTGGGGACGATGGTGCGATTGTCCCCGATTTGGCGGGTAAAAGCTTTGGTCGGGGGGCATGGACGCACCCCAGCCAAAAGTGTCTAAAACAGCTGCAAAAATCATTGCAGCGTAGTTTTAAGGCAAGTGTCAGCACTTCTACTGAAGAAGCGTTACTTCTTCTTCGTGAGGCAGCGACCCATCGGGCCAATCAAATACTCGGTTTAGCCCGCCGAAGAAATTTACTCGTGTATGGCTCTGATGCCACACGCGAGTGCTGGTATAAGGGAGATCTTTTTGGTCTTCTGGTTGCCACCGATGCCCGTGCAGCTGCAGGGGCATCTTTTGTTGCCGAGGCTATCGTCGCTGGCTCCGCTCGTGCATGGGGAAAAAAAGCTCAATTTGGGCTTCTTTTTGGCCGTTCTGAGGTCGGAGTGCTAGGAGTTCGCGATAGAGGCTTGGCTATTAGTCTATTTGGCGCTATCGCCATGGCCCTTCCGGTTCTGGAGTCGTCTTCGGCGATAAAAGCGAATCGGGAAAATGATGTTTCGAGTGAGGTTGAATGAGCAGCAAACGCCGCGTTTACGAAGTCGCGCGTGAATTGGAAATGGACAACAAGGCTTTCTTGGCCGTGTTGAAGTCCTTGGACGTGCCAGACGTGAAGAACCATATGAGTGTTCTGACCACGGATGATGAAGCACGTGTAAAACGACACCTGGGCAAGAGTGCTGGTGGCGTGGACGGTTCCTCAGATCAACCTCCGAAACGACGCGCCGTGGTTCGTCGACGTAAGGCAAAGGTAGAGGCACCAGTCGCTCAACCTGAACCGGCCGTCGAACTTGAACCAGCGGCTGCCGTCGAGCCGGCTGCTAGTGGGGGCGTTGCCGTTGAGGCTGAGCCCGTACTCGATGCACCTGCGTCAGCATCGGCTTCGCCCGAGGTTGCGCCGTCTGCTGAAGCAGTAGCGTCTGTCGAGCCAGCTGGATCAGCTGCGCCGACAGCTTCGCCTGTCGAGCCAGCTGGATCAGCTGCGCCGACAGCATCGTCTGCCCAGGCGGTATCTTCTGCCGGCTCAGCTGAGCCGGTTGCAAAGGATGTTGCGGCAAACACGGCCGTCGCCGCTGAGGAAAGTCCACGAACGGATTCTTCAGATGCGGCCCCGGTTCTCGCTGCTACGCCTGATTCGCCCGAAAAGCTTGTCTCAAGCGCTCAGGAGAAGCCATCGACTGAGGTTGCGACGGGCACAAGTGCCCCTTCTACCTCCGCCACAGGCTCTCCCGCGCCAGAGGCAAAGACCCCCACAAAGGTACCCGCCGTTTCTAGTCCCGACAAGCAGTCTGCTCGAGGAGCCGCGGCTCCAGCAAAGCCAGGCGCTCCCTCAAAATCTAACTCACCTGCTGGCACTTCGGGTGGTCGCACTGGAGGCCCCGCCGCCAATGCTCCCTCTAAGGGCGCACCTGGGCGTGGCCCTGGCGGGCGACCCGCTGTGACTCGACCGCCATTGGCTCCCGGTGGAAGGCTGCCTGTAGGCGGGCCTGCTGCGGCAGCTGCTGCGGCTAAGGCCGCTGGCCGTCCAGCTCCTCCGGTTGCGGCAGTCGCACCTCGTCCGGCTGCACCTGTTAAGCGCGGTATTGATGTTTGGGAGGGCCGTCCAGGCGTTCCTATGCACAATCATCGTCCCGGTCCTCGTCGTATTCAATACGACGCTAAGGCTCCGGTTGGGGGTGGTGGCGGACGTCGCGGACCTGGTGGGCGCATGATGCGTTCGCGTCAGCGCGGTATTGGTTCTTTCAGCAAGGGACGCGGAGGCGGACCTGTTACGAAAGAGCGTAATGCTCACAAGAAGGTCGTTCGCATTGAAGGAACGGTCACGCTGCAAACACTAGCCGGTAACATGGGCGTCAAGACTGGCGACATGCTGCGCAAGCTATTTCAGCTTGGCATGGCAGGTATCAACATCAACAGTACGCTGGACGCGGATACAGCCAAAATCATCGGTGATGAATTTGGCTGGGACGTTGCCGATGTCGCCGTGAGCGAGGAGGAACAACTCCAAAAAGCTCAGGGTACAGATGTAGCCGAGGACAAGCCTGAAGATCTCAAGCCGCGTGCACCTGTTGTGACCATCATGGGTCACGTGGATCACGGCAAAACGAGTCTTCTGGACGCGATGCGCACCACAAATGTCGTTTCGGGCGAGGCCGGGGGAATTACTCAGCACATCGGTGCCTACTCGGTCAAAACACCTTCCGGTAACGTGACATTCCTCGACACTCCTGGTCACGGGGCTTTCACTCAGATGCGTGCTCGCGGCGCCAAATCGACGGATATCGTTGTCTTGGTTGTTGCAGCTGATGATGGCGTGATGCCTCAGACCAAAGAGGCGATCCAGCACGCAAAGGCTGCCAAGGTACCAATTCTTGTCGCCATCAACAAATGCGATAAGCCCGAAGCTCAGCCCGAACGCGTCAGGCGTGAGTTGTCCGAAAATGGACTTGTTCCCGAAGAATGGGGTGGCGACACTCTTTTCTGTGAGGTTTCAGCTCACACCAAGGTCGGCCTTCCTGAACTTTTGGAGCGTCTTGCGCTTCAAGCAGAAGTTATGGAGCTACGCGCCAACCCCGACAAACCTGCCTCCGGTGTGGTTGTCGAGTCTCAACTAGATCGCGGTCGCGGCCCCGTTGCTACTATTCTTGTAAAAGAAGGTACCTTACGGCGCGGCGATGTGGTTCTAGCAGGGGCTGGGTACGGCAAGGTTCGTGCAATGCAAGATTGGGCTGGTAAACCTCTAAATGAGGTACGTCCTTCTGAACCTGTGGCACTTATCGGTTTGAGCGAAGTTCCTCGCGCTGGCGACTATGTCTACGTGGTGAAAGATCTCAAGACTGCTATGGCCATTGCGGACACCCGTAAGGTAAAGGAGCGACGCAACTTAGCTCCTTCTGCCGGGAACAAGCCTAGAACCCTCGAGGAGATCGCTCAGTTGATGAGCGAAAACGAGCAGCTTGAGCTCAAAGTAATCGTGAAGTCGGACGTCATGGGTTCGGCCGAAGCCGTGAGCGAGTCCCTCGTTCAATTGAGTACCGAAAAGGTCAAGGTTACGGTTGTTCTTCAGGCAGCTGGGGCGATCACCGAAAATGATGTGAACTTGGCGGTTGCAGCTGGGGCCATCATTGTTGGCTTCAACGTGAAGCCAGCAGGTAAAGCTGCTCAGGTTGCTCAGCGCGAGGGTATCGAAATTCGTCAGTACTCAATCATCTACAATGTGTTGGATGATGTGAAACTTGCAATGGAAGGTCTTCTCGCACCCAAATTGGTCGAAAAGGCTCTGGGTCGGGCTCAAGTTCGCCAGGTTTTCCGCATCAGCAAGTCGGGAACTATCGCAGGTTGCATGGTCATCAAGGGCTCTATCAAGCGCAATGCTGGTGCCCGCCTGATTCGAGGTGGCGAGCAAATTTGGGAAGGCAAAGTCTCTGGTCTCAAACGCTTCAAAGAGGACGTTAAAGAGGTCAAGGACGGCTTCGAATGCGGTATCTCACTCGAGAATATGAACAGTATTCATGTCGATGACGAGATTGAAGTCTTTGAGATGGAAGAAGTGAAGCAGAGTCTTTGAGTTCATGCTTTGGAGCCCTTTCGGGGGCTTCAAAGCGTGTCTTTCTTAGGTTCTCCAATGCCCGCCGGCGCGGATCCTCGTTCTTTAGAAGGAGAATTCATCGTCCGGCGGGCATACTTTTTTGAAAGGTTAAAAGATTATGGCCGACAATATTCGAAGAAAACGACTTGCAGGGACGATTCGTAGGCATCTCTCAGAGGGAATTGCTCGCGAGGTAGCCGATCCACGTCTTGCCGCTCTCTCTATTCAGGAGGTCGAAATGACCGGGGATTTGAGTATCGCGAAGGTCCAAGTACGCTTGATGTTTGGTGGCGAAGACGAGTCAGCACGCACGATGGCGATGGCCGCACTGACCCGTCTAGCCCCAGGTCTTCGTGCCTCGGTGGCTGGTGCGCTCCGCATGCGCAATGTTCCAGAACTTCGTTTCGTCTACGACGAAGGAGCAGATAAACGAGCTCGGATCTCCGAGGTTCTTGATGAAATCAAGCGCGACGACGCCGAACGTACTGCAGACCTGGCCGAGAAACCCAAGGAATAAGCACCGCGCAGCGATGGTTTTTCCACTGTATCAATAATTAGCTCGCCTTAGATTCAAGACTCGGTGAATCAGGGGGCGGTGCAATGGAGGGGCGAGCGCCGGCCACCATCGAAGTATCGAGACAGGCTTCGTTGCCTCTGCAAGGTATGACAAAGCGCAGAGTCGTACCTTTTAGTGTGGTTGAAATCACCCCGATGCGTCCCCCCAGTCGTGCACAGGCAGCTTCAACAGCACCCATTCCCACCCCTCGACCTGATGTCTCCGACGCCTTTTCTAGGGTGGTGATTCCGTCTGAAAAGAGGGCACGCACCAGATGATCTCGCGTGGCGCGGGGGAGTCCCACACTACGAGCTTTCATACTGAGCCCTTTCCAATCAATGCCCTTTCCATCATCGGTGAGTTCGATGACGAAGTGATCTCCTACTTTTTGAGAGCTCAGGAAAATGTGCCCTTGAGGAGGTTTTCCTTGAGCCGTTCGGACTTGAGGCTCTTCGATACCGTGGTCGATCGCGTTGTTGACGACGTGAATGAATACACTCCAAAAGTCACCCCATCTATCGGCGGGTAAGCGGACACCGTTGTCATGAATGTCCACGGTAGCCCCCTGTGTCAGGAAAGATGTCGCAGCCTATTTAGGCGAGGCGCTTGAGTCTCGAGTCACACTCTTTGTCTGACTGAGCGTGACATAGCATGTTGCGAGTTCGACAACTTCGCGAAGCCGAAAATTTTAGTTACATCGTCCGCGATGATGCTTCTCGCCAGGCCATAATAGTCGATCCTCTAGAGGAGCTTTGCGATTTAGTGGAGCTTTTTGTCGACGAAGACTCTCTGGTTCCCGTTGCAATTCTCGAAACGAGCCACGCGAGTCAAGTGGTCGCAGGTGTGCAAGCTCTTCAGGGAGAATACGACGTAATCGTCCACTCCGCAGGGAGAAGTGGAGGCGAGGCTTCAGGTGATCGTTTGAGCGCTGGTTGCAGCATTTCGTTAGGTCATGAGCAATTGCGGGCTCTCGCATGGCCAGGAGACTCCCACGAGGGGACAGTACTCGCTGGCGCAGATTTTGTTTTGCTAGGAACCACCTTCGAGACATTCAAGAGCAAATCTTTGGACCGACAAATTCTCACTGATTGTTTATCAAACGTCAGCGATGTCGCAAAAGACGAATTGATTCTGTACCCCCGCGAGGACTTTCACCATGTCCTCTTCAGTACGTGGGGACATGAGAAGGCGAGGGCACTGGAGGCGATAGTCGAAAAAATCCCCTACGTGAGGGTGGAGGAGGTGGAGTGCCTAGCCTCGCAGGGACATCTTCTTGTGGATATTAAACAGCATCGCATTGAGCTGGGATCAATTCCTCAGAGGAACCGAGCCACAT
>CAYWLO010000016.1:0-68572 GCA_964459035.1 uncultured Polyangiaceae bacterium
ACGACGGCACGCAAGCCGCGCTTCACACTCCACGTCGAAAGCCCTTCGCCCCCAAACAAGCCCAAAAAGGGATCTGACTCGAACAAGAATGTAAGATGCAGATTTGGGGAGAGCCAGAGAAACAAGTCCTCTAAGATTGAATGTGGGGCCAGAGACCTCAAACGTCAAGTTGTTCTTGCCCAGCGCCGGACAATGGGTGTGCTGGTGCTAGGTTTTACCAGCACGGTGCCCGTACATCGTGTCAGAGCCGGGCCAGGGGGAGTGAATCGTTGACGTCTTTACAGAAAGTACGGCCTTGGTCGGCCTATCGTGCTCCGGACTTTTCGACGGAGAAACTTGCTATTGCGCCCACTGCGCAATTTGCTCCTTGCCCTCAAAAGGGCGTTTTACCAAACAACTATCACGCCACGTCCAACCACCCTGAATACGTTTTAGGTGGAGACGGAGCTTGGTGCTTGCTCGACGAGACACGCATGGACTCGGTTGTTGTGCGTAGGGAGCATGGTGCTCTCGAAGTCGTTGAGGCTCGTCGAACTCACGAGGGAGACCAGGTGTTGGTCGGTCGCTCCGAGGACGGCAGCGAAGGGATTTTTGTACACACCGACGGATTTCAACCAGCAGCTGGCGATAAAAATGACGATAAGTTCTCTTTTAGAAATCGTGGAACCCGTGAGAGCCCTCTGAGTGCTAGTTACGACTGGCTCTATCGATTACTACGTCACGACCGCGATGTGGGCCATATTGTCTGGGTGGCCGGCCCGGCTGTCGCATTTGATAAGGATAGCCGCGAAAGCCTGGCTGCGTTGATAGAGGAGGGATATTGTCATGCCCTTTTGGCTGGAAACGCCCTTGCAACGCACGACTTGGAGGCGGGACACTTTGGCACTGGCTTGGGACAGGATATTTACAACCAACGAAATCATCCCAAGGGACACTACCATCATTTGGATATGATCAACTTGGTGAGAAAGTTTGGCTCAATTGCTGAGTACCTCAAGAACGCACCTGGCGATCGTTTTGGAATTATGGATTCATTAGTCAAAAAGGATGTTCCATTTGTCCTGGCCGGGTCTATTCGCGACGATGGTCCCTTGCCGGAAGTTATCGCCGATGTCTACGAAGCCCAAGACGCAATGCGAGTTCATGCTCGTCGAGCGACTTTGGTGATTGCAATTGCCACGCAACTGCATTCTATCGCTTTTGGCAATCAACTGCCGAGCTATCGGGTGATGCCAGACGGAAGCGTTCGCCCTGTTTTTTTGGCGGTGGTAGATACAACTGAGTTTTCTGCGGACAAATTAGCCAATAGGGGTACCGCGCAGGCCCAGTCTTTTTTGACGAATGTTCAAGACTTTTTGGTAAACTTGCGCAGAAACTTAGCTTCTTAGGAGGTCTGTTGGAGGGCGGCACTATGAGCGAAACGAAAAAAATATCTATCATTGGCGTGCCTCTGGACATTGGCCAGGGCGAGCGGGGGTGCGACGTGGGGCCTGCCGCCTTGAGATATGCGCGGCTCAAGTCTCGCCTTGAGTCCGAGGGGCATGATGTGGTGGACGTGGGCAATGTCCAGGTTCCTCCAGCCGTAGAAGTAAAGGACCATGAGAAGGTTCAAGCAATTGCTGAGGCGTGCGACCGACTCATGAACACCTGTCTTTCTAGTTATGAGCAGGGCAGGCTTCCTTTGGTTCTAGGAGGCGATCACTCGGTGGCGATGGGGAGCGTGAAGGCTTCTTTGAAGCAAAAAAACATGGGGGTACTTTGGGTTGATGCCCATGGGGATTACAATACGCCTGCGACTTCACCATCGGGCAACGTGCACGGAATGCCTTTGGCTGTTTTGATGGGGCAGGGGCCTGAGGCCCTCTTGAATATTGGGGGAGAGAGAAACTATCTACTACCAGAAAATGTCGTAATTCTTGGGGTGCGCCAGTTAGACACGGGGGAGCGTGCTGCCCTCAGAGCCGCCAAGATGAAGGTGCTCTCAATGCGAGACGTCGACGAATTGGGCATGAGCGCAGTAGCCGCAGAGGCGATTCATGCGCTGGGTCATTGTGACTCATTGCACATTAGCCTCGACATGGACGCACTGGACCCGCGCGATGCTCCAGGGGTGGGGACGCCCGTGCGAGGGGGGCTCACTTACCGCGAGGTACAACTTTTGATGGAAAAACTCGCGGATACAGAAAAAATCGCAGCAATAGATGTCGTTGAAGTGAACCCGATGTTGGATCATCAAAATCAAACCGCCCACACGGCGGTTGATTTAGTGCTCTCTGCACTGGGGCAAAGTATTTTTTAGCTCTTTTTTGCCGTGACCAAGAAAATGGGAAACAATTTGCCCTCTTTTTCAATAGTCGTTGCGGTAGAGAAACGAATTTCCTCAAACCCGTTCTCTTTGAGAATTTCTTGAAGCTCGTTTCTATCAAAACCTTGATGAAACACGCCTTCACTCTCAGCAGGGTGAAAACTGCCATCCTCCTTGTCTAAATCGGCCAAGGCGACTTTACCCCCCGGTTTGAGTGCTGCAGAAAATGTCTTCACCAATTTGTGTGTGTCTTGAACATGGTGCAATGCCATTGCACTGACGATGAGATCGACATCAAACTCAAAAGCATCAGTGAGAATGTTCTGACAGAGCGTCTGAACCTTATCCTTCAGCTCTGGTTTTTTACGCAGTTTTTCGAGCATGCCTTCGGAGATATCGACCGCGTAAATCTTTTTTACGCGTGGGGCCAAACGACCACAAATAAGACCGGTACCCGCCCCAAAGTCCATCACTTGCATGTTGGCATGTAGAGTTAGTTCACGCTCAAGCGCGTCCCCCACACCTTGAGAAATTTGTGCGGGCAGGGGGTTATTGTCCCAGGATAGGGCTTTTTCTTTGAAGAGATCGCTCATGAGCAATAGCCTAGTACCAAACGCCTAAAGTTCGTTCCGGGTTTTGTCGTCATGAGACAAAAGTAGAACCGAGGGCAATAAGGGGACAGCTAAGCCGCTTTATTGCCATCTTTCTCCCGTTATGGCTGGAAAAAAGTTCAGTGCGGACTTTCTGTACGAGGTACTAGAGCTTCTTGAATATGAATCGCACGAGCAAGGCTACTTTTCTCCAAATTGGGCGATTCTTTGGAGAACCGAGCGCATACTACTTAAGCGACCCAATGAAGTATTGCCATGGCGGTGGGAGCAAAGGGAAACGCTTTTTGAGGTAAAGTGGTGGAGAAGCTCGGCTCTGCCACTGTCCCAGATAGGATCGAGGCAGGTGCTGAGTCCGGCCTGATGGGCCTCTTGAATCATGAGTGGATGGGGGCTGCCACCAAAGCGCAGGCGCTCTGCTCCCAATTTCTTTGCGTGTTCGGCTACTTCGTAGGCTGAGAATACGAATGACGGGGCTCCTGAGTCCCGAATGAGCTCTCGGTACTTTTTTAGGTGGGCATGGGGCTCAATAAAAACTGGCACTTCGCATCGTGAAAGCTTTCTAGCCAGGAGAAGCGTTTTGACGTCCAATATACTTGCACCGTCACAAATCAATAGAGCGGTGCGCCCCTCAGCATAATAAAAGAAGTTTTCCTCACCAATGATCTTTGTTCCTTCTTGCACCTTCGTAAAATACGAGGAGCATATCTCTTCATAGTTACGTTTTCTGGCCACAAAACGTGCGTCATCGTCTAGGTCTTCATAAATTTGCTGAGGACGCATTAGTTGTAAGAGATAGTCGGGGCCTCCTGCCTTGCCTCCTATGCCAAAGCTGCTTTCTTTTCGCCCGCCAAATGGTTGCCGGCCTACCACTGCTCCGGTGATTGAGCGGTTGATGTACACATTGCCGGCCTCTACCTTGACGGCAAATTCTTCTTGCTCTTTTTCGCTGAGGCTAAAAATGCCAGCTGTGAGCGCATAGGGTGAATCGTTCATTAACTCGGTTGCGTGAGCCAAATCGCTGGCGCGGGCGACGGACAAAATTGGTCCAAAGAACTCACTGGTTGCGGGGAACGTGCCCGGTTTTACGTCCCATAAGATTCCGGGGTGCAAGAGGCGAGGGTTTTGGTCGTCAATTCGCGGTTGTAGTAGCCAGGTGCCGTGGCACTCTCCCTCGTTGATGATTTTCTCTAGGGCTCCACTGGGAGGGTTGATCAAGGGGGTGATGACAGATTGTAGATTGTGGGCAGAGCCCACTTCTAAACTGACCACGGCGTCGGCGAGGCGAGATGAAAATTCTGTGTCCTGGTAAACTTCATCGTGTAAAATGAGTAAACTAAGAGCGCTGCACTTTTGCCCCGAGTGACCAAAAGCACTTTTTACAATATGAGCGATTGCATCTTCTTTGTCCGCAAAAGGGCTTACATACGCAGTGTTTTTTCCGCCAGTTTCAGCGAGTAAGAATAACTCACTTCTCATCTTTAAAAATACTTTTGCTGTACTGGTTGCGCCGGTAAGCACAACTGTTTTAACGCTCTGATTGCAGATGAGTTCTTGAGCGTCCTCTTCGTGGCAAGGAATGAATTGTAGTGCTTCTCGTGGTACTCCCGCGCTGTGGCAGAGCTGAACGGCCATGAACGCAACCAGGGGCGTTTCAGGGGCTGGTTTGATGATACATGTATTTCCAGTGACCAATGCCGAGAAAATTCCACCTAAAGGAATGGCAAGGGGGAAATTCCACGGGGGGGTGATGACTGTCGTGCCCCGCATTTTACCTGGGAGTTGCGCCGCGAGGCGAAGAGCATTGCGCGCATAGTAGTGAGCAAAGTCGACCGCCTCTGAGATTTCGATATCGGCTTCATCGCAGCGCTTTGCGGAGTCACAGAGCATAGCGGCAAGAAGGGGTCCGCGATTTTTCTCAAGAAGAGAGGCTACTTTTAAGAGAAGCAGCGCTCGGTCTTGAACGCTTCGATTGGCCCACCCTTCGCTTGCGCGACTTGATTCTTTTAAAGCGCGCGCCACGTCTTGAGGGTTTGCTAGTTCAATTTGATAGGCAGGTTTTCCTGGAATACTGGGGTCAAAACCATCCACAACGACGCGAGAAGTTGAAGGTATTGAAGGGGCTAGAAGGGGGTGAACTCGCGCGAAGCCTTGCTGGCTTTTTTTGAGATGTGAGTTGAGCCATTGTCTATTTTCGCGCAGTGTCCAATCGGTGTCTGGGGCATTTGTGAAAGGTGAGTCAAGGTCGAGACATTCGATAGTTGGTGCTTCTTCCTCCTGCCTAAACTGCCGTCTGAAGGAGAATTCTGTTGGTGTCAAAGAATGAGCATGCGCTTTGAGAAACTTAGCAGCCTGGTCCAAGAAGTTTTCATCACCGGGTTGCATGAAGGGGGCAACTCTCAAAAATTGATTTTCCCCCGTGTTTTCGTCCATACGCCTGACCAAATAGGAAACCGCCGAGGAGAAGTTCTTGGGGAGTACGATTGGGCAATAGATAAGCAAAGAGCCTGTGATGCGATAGAGAACCTCGCCTAGGGCTCCTCCCATGCCTTCCAGTACTTCAAATTGTATATTGCCGGGCACGGAGGTGCGAGCCCGCAGTAAAAGTGCGTAGGAGATGTCAAAGAGATTGTGCGAAGCCACTCCCACATGAACTTTTTCTTCTGCTGCGGCGGCAACGAGTTCCCGTAAAAGACGCTTAAACTGAGCGTCCACTTGGTTTTTTTCTGGAAATATGGGGAGAGCATGACCGTGGGCAGAGGACTCTACCTTTTCAAATTCCAAATTAGCTCCTTTTACCAAGCGGATGCGCAAAGGGGAGCCTCCCCGTTGAACATGGTCCCCGCTTGCCGCAACAAGGCGTCTCACCATCTCCGTTGATTCGGGAAGATATCCTTGAATAGCGACTCCCGCCTGGGAGTCGTGTAACTCTTGAGAGCTGAGTAGAAAGAGTATGACCTCTTCAGTGATTCGGCAGTCCTTGTATGCCTCCATATCAAGGTAGATCAGTGGTGGTCCACCCTCGCGCTTTCTGCCTTTTAGAAATATATCCCGCACGCGCTCATTGAGGCGCTGGATTGTGGCGTCAAATGCAATGAGATCGATTTGGCTATCGATGCCAGAGAGTTTCACGCTGATGGCGTCGGTGTCCGCTCTCTTGACTAACTCGCAATAGGTATTCACTCGCGCTTGAGCTTCGATTTTCCCCAAAACCTCCTCACCCAAATAATTGAGGTTAACGGAGACTCCCGAGAGTTTGCGTGTTGTGAGGTAGCTCTCAAGGGGTTGGTCACGTGCGTCAATGAGGTAGGGCTGAGCCTCTTTTTTTAAGCGCTCCACCACAGCATTTGCCGTAATGCGCGGAAAGAGTTCTCCTAAGAGTCTGGCCGCGCGCAGTTGCAACTCATCGAGGTGGGGAAAATCCTTTCCTTCACCTGTCCGCTCCATCAAATCTCTCAGGGTTTGAACCAGGCGCTGGGGCGAGAGTCTATGAGCTCGGTCGGTGAGAGCAGTCGAGAAAAGACGATTGTTTTCTGAGCGCAAGAGGCCCGACAGAGTGCGTCGTGCTTGTTCTTCGATGTCAGATTCTATGGCTCGACTTTGGACAAGGAGCAGATGGGCTATCTCCAGAGCCAGTTGAGCGAGTGTACTTTCAAAAGAAGGCGAGCTGCTTTCAAGAGCTCGGGCTCGTTGAAATATAGTCTCGATCTCGCTGTAGACATCGCCCATGAATCAAAGCCGGGATGTGAGGAGTACTACTCCCCACAGTAGGTACGCGGCCACGGCGCAATGCTTTAGTGCAAGCGGCCCTATTTTCCTTGTAAAGAGGTCCCTGGAAGCAACTTGAGCGAGAGTTTTCTTAAGATCTCGTCGTCAGTGGTGCCCTTTTGCATATATCCGTCACAGCCGGAGCGAAATCCGTCTCTCAGATGGGTCGCATCATCAAGGCCAGTCAGGAGAACGACGGGAATTGAGGAGGTTTGCCGGTCTGCTTTTAAAATGGCGCATGCTTCGGTTCCCGTCATTTCTGGCATCTCTACATCCAAGAGAACGAGATCGGGCTTTCGATCGCGCGTGAGCCTGACTGCTGCCGCTCCGTTAGAAGTGGGGAGCACATCGTATCCAGCGTCCGTGAGTAGCTCAAACATTTTCAACGAAACAATGGCAGAGTCGTCGGCAAATACTATCAAGGGCCTCGCTCGCTTGGCGCTAGGAAATGTTCCTGAAGATCTCTCTAGTCCTGCAGAATGATTCGTGCGCATGCGAGTACCCGAACCAGGAGCTCGACTTGAGGGGAGAGGATCTGAAAGGGGTGCAGAACTACAAGCTGCTAGGGAACGCGCTCTTTCTCTTCGACTTCTACCAAACAAGACAACCCCCGACTCTAAAAGTAGAGCGGCTCTGCAGAGCGCACCCGACCGGGGGAACGGTACGTACATAGGCTTTCTAAAGTAGTCGGTGCAGTTATTTGCACAGGGGGGTAAATACCAGCCTGATTGTTCATATTTCGTGAGGCATTAAATCGTGCGGCGAACGAAAAAACTGGGTCGGCGAGTAGGCTCCTATGCTCGAGACGCGCCTCATGTAAACATCTGCATACAGGTCGACTTGTTGACCAAAGAGACTCAGGCCATTCATCTCTTTGAGCAAGGATCCCCAGTAGGGGTGGAAACTTTGATTGATCTGAGCGTCCAGTTCCTCGTACTCGGTCTCAAGACTCTTTAATTCTTCGCGCACTCTATCAATGTGTTTCTTTGCGCGCTCTTTCTGCAACTTATCGCCCTCGTCGCTTTGGCTAATTCGGGCAAGCTCTTTAAACTTTGCCGCGTAATAACGTAGTTCGTCTTCAAAGAAGGGACGTGCCTCAGCCAATTGGCGCCGTCTCATACGTAACTCGTCACTTGAGTGCAGCGCAGCAAGTTCTTGATCTAACTCTTGAATAATAAAAGCGGTGCGCCATGTACTGTCTTTTTTGCTTCTAAGAATATCTCCGTAAATATGGTCACCGACATAAAGTACATTCGGTCCCGCCAAAGAGAGGCTTTTTTCAAAACTTTTGAGGCATCCTCCTTCGTAAACTTCGCCTTTTTCAAAGGTTCCTTGATACTCTTCGACAGCGGGTTCTTGGGCTTTTAGAGCGCTCGTGCGCTTGAGAAAGGGGGTAGCTTTTCCGTCCTCTTGAGGCTGAAACCAACTTGGTTTTTTTGCAGAGCAAACGATGACGTCAAAATATTGCCTCCAATTTGTGTAACGCCCTTCGTTTCCACCCAGTAGATAGCTCATGACCGTATCGGTGTAATGATAGGGCGAGTTGGTGAGTACAAAGAGATGTTTTCCTGACGAACGCAGTTTGTGCAATGTGCGGGAAAGCTCCGGATCTTTATCGAAATATTTGGGCAAATCGGCAGTGACTGCTCGGTAAACCGCTCCCTCCGCATGGGCCTGATCAATGGCAGAACGCACGTCCACAAATAGCTGATGAGGATCCACTTTTTGCCCCAGATCTTCTAGGGCACTAATAATGGCGGAGTAACTTGTGACCTCACACAACGCAAAGAGCGTGTCGATCCAGTGAAATCGCTCGGTCTCGGGGCGTAGCTTTTCTCCCCCGTATATTTTCTGTAGATCGCCTTTATCCATCGCTTGGGTGCCATGAAAACCCAAAGTAACAATCTTATGACGATCCATCTTGAGAATATTGCCGCGATCTTTGTCAACTAAGAGTCCCCGAATAGGAAAACGCGTATCAAAGTCCAATTCTTTTAGGGACTCGGGGTAACCTCGCTCGACTAAGCGCTCAGCGGTAAGGCGTACCGACAAAGCATCCATCGCCTCTTGGCGATAGATTGCGAGAGTGTAATCCATGTCAAACCCTATCCAGTCGATGCCATTCATTCGCAAATTGCGATTGGCGTAGACCCTGTCTTTTTTAGGTATCCGCATCCCATGGGGTGGTTTTTCTAGCAGCCCGGGTAGGGGTAGGGACAATTGTTTGCGACTCACCTCGGGGGCGTCTTGTGTGGGTTGAATCTTCTCGTCGGTCACGTGTTCTCAGTCTAGCATGGACTTCTATGACCCTCCCATTGGCAATTTGGACTACTGGCGCTCCTGTTCCTCAAGCCGAAAAAACTCGGGGCAATTTCTTTGAAATGATCAAGTTAGGGGTCGCGGACGGCTTTCTGGGGCAATTTGTCGAGGTCGACTGTATAAGCAGAACTGAATATCCCGCTCCTCAGGAGTTTTCGGGCATCATTGTCAGTGGCTCTCCGGCCCGGCTTATCGATCAAGAGCCTTGGATGCTCCGCGCCGAAGAAGAGTTGAGGCGCGCCCATCTTCTCAATATTCCAATCTTGGGAATTTGTTTTGGGCACCAGTTATTAGGGGAGGCGCTAGGCGGTAAGGTCGGGCCGAACCCAGCGGGGAGAGAAATTGGTACAAAGCGCCTGCAATCTATTGGGGAGGACCCTCTTTTGGATGGTATTGAGGCGCCTCCTCTTGTTGTGATGACTCACTTAGACTCGGTTTTAGAAGCTCCCCAGGGCGCGCGCGCGACTCGTGCTTCCGATGTAGAGCCTCATGCCGCCCTCAGGTTTTCGGAGACAACCTGGGGAGTGCAATTTCACCCAGAAATGGACGCCGAAATCATTGCTCATTACCTGGAGGCGCGGCGGGGCGAGATCGAAAGTGAGGGCATGCATGTCGACGATTTGCTAAAAAATCGCAAAGATAGCCCATGGGGGCGACTTTTATTGGGCCGATTCGGGCGTTTTTGCGCCACGAGCGCATTCGAAAGCTAAAACGCCGTGACCCCAGGGGCGCTCTGGGCTAGAGCGGGCCCGCTATGGGTTTTGCATGTGGTGTCGTTGGTCTTCCCAACGTAGGAAAAAGTACTCTCTTCAATTCACTTTCTTCAGCGAAAGCGGAGGCGCAGAACTTTCCGTTTTGCACCATCGAGCCCAATGTGGGTATCGTGCCCGTGCCCGATCCGCGGCTAGATAAAATGGCAGCGCTCTACTCGACCCAGAGTCTCGTGCCCACGGCAATTCGTTTCGTTGATATTGCTGGTTTGGTTCGGGGCGCTTCCAAGGGTGAAGGGCTGGGAAATAAATTTCTCTCTCATATTCGTGAGGTGGACGCCATCGCTCATGTTGTGCGTTGTTTTGAAGACGACAATATCACCCACGTGGACGGGCGCATTGATCCCGTGGGGGACGTAGAGACGATTCACACGGAGTTGGGTCTTACCGACGTAGAGACTGTAACTCGCCGCTTGGAAAAAGCCCGTAAGCTCAGCCGTAGTAATAACACAGCCGAAAAGACTGCGTTTGCAATGTGTGAGCGCTTGGTCGAGCACTTAAACGACGGTAAACCGGCTCGCTCTTTCGAAACCCAGGGCGAAGTTGAGGACGAATTAATTCGCGATTTACAGCTTCTCACCCGCAAGCCAACCTTTTACGTGGCGAATGTTGACGAAGACTCTATTGGAAACGTAGAGGAGAACGTGCACTATCAAGCACTATTAGCTCATGCAAAGTCTGAAGGCGCGGAAGTTGTGCCAATTTGCGCTGCTCTTGAGGAGCAGATTTCTGAACTAGATCCAGAAGATCGCCCCGAGTTTTTGCAGAGCGCTGGGCTAGAGGAAGCTGGGCTGAATAAGGTAATTCGTACGGGGTACGATTTACTGGGCTTGATTACCTATCTCACTGCAGGTGAGAAAGAATGTCGCGCATGGACAGTGGTGAAAGGCTCTACCGCACCGCAGGCCGCCGGAGTAATTCATACGGACTTTGAGCGCGGGTTCATTAAGGCCGAGGTTATTTGGTGGGAGGACCTTCTTGAATTGGGTAGCGAAGCCAAATGTAAAGAAGCCGGTAAAATGGGAATTGAAGGCAAAGAGTACATCGTTCGCGATGGCGATGTGATTCACTTTCGCTTCAACGTGTAATTGCCGAGCCAAGAGCACAAAAGAAAAACTCCAGGACTCAGCTATGAGTTCTGGAGTTTTCTTTTGTGAGGCCGTCTCGAAGCGGCACAGAGGGGAAACTACTCCCCGTCTTCAGCGTGAGGTGCTGTGGGCGCCCCCTTGTTTTCCTCGGCGGTCGTTTCCTGCTTTGGCTCGTTCATGGAGTCTTCTGCCACCATTTGATAGGCTACAAAGAGCGCAGCGAGGAGGAGAACCACCAATAAACCAACCACCAGTCCTAGATTGGACTTTGTAACTGGTAGCTCCTGTCCGGGTGTCGTGTAGGGAGTGGGAGTATAGGGCGAGGGCGACGGAGCATCGGTAGGCGCAGCCGTTTTTTCCGGAACAACCGCGGGTTGCATCTCAGTATTTGTTCCCTTGGGCTCTAGCGCCGCCCCGGGGCTTTCTTCAGCCTGCTGCCCTTGGGTTCGAGCGAGAGGATCGGAGCCCGAAGCGAGTTCGCCGGGCATACTCGACGTACGAGTTGCCTCTTGCTGTTCTGCAGCAGCTGCAGGCGTCTTGTCGTCGAAGTCTTCTGTTCTCGCCGTAAAGGGGCTCGTTCCCACCAGGGTACCCGCCAGTGGATCGGGTGTTGGCTTTTGGGCGGACGCAGCAGCTAGGGCGCTTTTTTCAGCTTTGGCCTTCGCCTCTGCCTCCATATTCGCTTTAGCTTCTTTGATGGCGGCTTGCATGTCTGGGGGAGCTACCCCCATCATGGTGCCCTTTAACTTTGATGAAATTGCTGGCTTTGAGGGCGCTTGGGGACCTGACGAAGTTTCGGGACCAGGTTGCCTGACCGCTGGCGAAGCAGCCGGACGAGGCGTTGGCTCAGCAGAGGTCGCGCTGGCTGACTTCTGCTGCGAAGCTGCTTTTTTCTCCAAAGCCGCCTCCTCGGCTTGGCGGCGTAATTCCATCAGAGCCGGTGGGGCGAGGCCCACCATGGTGCCCTTCATATTGGGTTGGGGCGCCTTCTTTATGGAAGCGGTTTCGGCCTCTTTCCGCAGGTTTTCTAGGCCGGGAGGGGCAACTCCCACCATCGTTCCCCGTAAGTTGGGTTTGCTCTTTTGGGCGACTGGCGTAGCGCTCGCCTGTGCAGCCTTTTCGGCGCGCTGAGAAGCAATGGCCTTCTCTGCCTGTTTACGAATTGCGTCCAGGCCGGGAGGCGCCACACCTACCATGGTGCCCTTGAGCGCCGGGTTGGGACGTTTTCTTGCCGCGGGCGAAGCCGCTGGACTGGGCGCTGGCGCGTCGGAACGTGGCGAACCGGGTGTAGGCGAAACGGGTGCAGGCGAAACGGGTGCAGGCGAGCCAAGGCCGCTCAACGAGCCCGAACCGGGTGTGCCGGGGGGAGCATTGGGTGAGCCTTGTAGCATCATCGTGCCTTTGAATTTGGGAGCCGCACGTTTGGCTTTTTGGTCGAAGCCGCACTGGCTGCACTTCAAAGCCGTTTCTACGTTCTTGGTCCCGCAGTTGGGGCAAAACACTGTAAGATATCCTCCTGCCCAAAGTCGGGCCCAAAGTGGTTACACATCATTGAGGGCCCCGAGACAAGTGGCTGCTAGTCGAAATGATGCTTCCTATTTTCTTCGATAAGTAAAATCTTGCACAGAACTTTCGCCTTCAATTGTGCGAAAATGCAAGGTAACCACTTGAACTTATTGAGTTATATAGCAAATATGCACCCCGTTCGCCCTGCCCTGAACGCTTGACACCTCGAACCACCACTCTACGGTTCGCCTCGCCCGCGGTCCGAGTCGGCGATTTTGCCAACGGCTGCGCGGGGTGAGAAAAGCTGGAAGAACGATGGCCTTTGCCCTGAGCGTGGAGCAAGAGAAGAAACTCGCTGAGATCCTCTCACGTTACCCAAACAAGATGGCTGCTTGCATTCCGACACTACACTTGTGTCAGGAGGCGAACGAAAATTGGGTCAACGAAGAGGTGATCTCTTTTGTTGCCAATCACCTCGAATTGACCACATCGCATGTGATGGGCGTGGCCACATTTTACCATCTTTTCAATCGTGAGAAGCCCGGCAAACACCAAGTATGGGTTTGCCATACGCTCTCCTGCGCCTTGCGTGGAGGCGAGGGTTTGGTGAAACATTGCGAGAAGAAGCTTGGCATCAAGGTGGGTGAAACAACCCCTGATGGCCGAGTCACCTTGCGCACCGCAGAGTGCCTTGCCTCCTGCGGGACGGCTCCCATGATGCAAGTAAACAAAGACTATCACGAAAATCTCACAACTGACGCAGTTGATAAGATTCTCGATGGGTTGGATTGAGTAGAGCCTTTTTATTGGGCCCTGAACGGACACAACAATGCTGAAACGCACTACCTATCTATCACATAGCTACGAGAAGCCCGACGGTCATTCATTGGCCACCTACGAGGCAAACGGCGGCTATAAAAGCGCACGCAAAGTGCTAGCCATGCCTCGCGATAAAGTAATCGACGAAGCAAAGGCCGCCCATGTCCGCGGACGCGGCGGAGCCGGCTTCGATTGCGGTCTCAAATGGAGCTTTATGCCCAAAGAGAGCAAGAAGCCCCATTACTTGGTCGTCAATGCCGACGAGGGAGAGCCCGGGACCTTCAAGGATCGCACCATTATGGAGCGTAACCCTCACTCTCTGGTCGAGGGTTGCATTATTGGCGCCTACGCAATTGGTGCTCATGCTGCCTACATCTATGTGCGTGACGAGTTGCATCTCTCCAAGCAGCGCCTGTGGGACGCAATTGGTGAGGCGAAGTCCAAAGGGTACCTAGGTAAAAACCCTTTCGGAAAAAACTACGCCGTGGAGGTGTACGTGCACACAGGTGCTGGCGCTTATATTTGCGGCGAGGAAACAGCTCTGCTCAATTCTTTGGAGGGGCGGCGAGGGGAGCCTCGGTTGAAACCTCCATTTCCGGCTCAAGTCGGGGCTTTTGGTTGTCCAAGCACCGTGAACAACGTGGAGACCATCGCAATCATGCCTACGGTTTTCTCCATGGGCGGCGACGCCTTCAGTAAGGTGAGCGCTTTACACGATTTGAACGATGGCGGGGCGAGGCTCTTTGGGGTCAGCGGACACGTCAAGACGCCGGGTGTGTTTGAAGCCGCTGTTGGTCTTACCCTGCGAGAACTCATCTACGATCTTGGGGGCGGCATTCTAGACGACGCCAAGTTGATGGCTTTCATTCCAGGGGGGTCTTCGTGTCCCGTTCATTTAGCCGACGAAGTGGTGAATGTGCCCGGCAACGATCGGTACGCCGAGTACAACGGCAAGCCCTTGCTCGATTTGCCTTTGGGGGTCGATATGTTTCGCGGGGCTGGCAGCATGCTGGGTACCTGTTGCGCAATCGTTCTCTCCGAGAAAGCCGACCCCGTGCTCGCCCTGCAAAATGTGATGCGATTCTACCGTCACGAGTCTTGTGGGCAGTGCACTCCCTGTCGCGAAGGCTGCGCATGGATAGAACGCATTTTGGACAAGATTGTGGCCGGTCAAGGAACACTTGAGGAACTCGACTTACTGCACGAAATTGGCTCAAACATCACAGGAAACACAATTTGTGCGTTCGGCGATGGTGCTGCTCAGCCGGTTCTTTCGTTCGTTCGTAAGTTCCGCCCGCAACTTGAGGATTACGTCAAAAATGGCGCCCAAGGGCAGACAGGAACTCTTTCACTATGATTGCCGGTAGTATTCTCTTTGCGCTCTGCAGCGTGCTCTGTCTTGCTGGGGCGCTGATTGTTGTTCTCGCAAAAAATCCAATTCGTGGCGCCATGGGGCTCTTTGCTACCATCGTGGGTATCGCTGGATTATTCTTGCGCCTCAATGCTCAGTTTTTGGCGGCAATGCAATTGCTTGTCTATGCGGGCGCTGTCGTCATTCTCTTCGTTTTTGTTGTGATGCTCTTGGGCACCGACGCTAGTCTCAAAGAGTCCAGCACGGGTAGTTCAAAGGTTTCCCGGCTTTTCTCGGGTGTGGCCGTTTCGGTGCTCGGGGCCTGTGCTCTCGTTCTCTTCTCTGGAAGCGAATGGCATACCTTCGAGAAAATCGGCCCCAGTCACGGCTCAGTCGAGGCAGTTGGTACCTTGATGTTTACAAAGGCTTTAGTGCCTTTTGAACTCACGACGGTTCTTCTCATTGTGGCTGTAGTCGGCGCATTGGCAGTCGCGCGCACCAAGCCTGGGCTGAAGAAAATCGTCGAGTCTCAAAATCAAACCGAGCGTATGTTTGGTGGTCCCTTGCATCCTCGGGATGCGGAGCGCCCCCTTCCTCGCAATGGGACCGCGGGCTCGTCATTGGCAAGTACAGACAAGGAGTCAGCCTCATGAATCTCGGAATTGTCATTGAACACTACCTTTTGCTCTCGACCGCAATCTTTACGATTGGTGCAGTTGGCTTTCTGGTGCGTCGAAATGTGCTCGTTCAGCTGATGAGCATCGAATTGATGCTGAACAGCGTAAATTTGCTCCTCGTGGCGTTCAATCGTCAGCATACAGAAAGCATGAACGGACAAATGTTTGCTTTCTTCGTCATTGCAGTCGCTGCCGCCGAAGTGGCCGTCGGCCTCGCAATTGTTCTTCAGTTTTACCGCCTACGGGCCACCGTCAACAGCGACGAAGCGTCTGGGCTTCGACATTGATGTCTATTCCCTACTGCTGCCCCTGAGGTCTGATAAAAGATGGAACTATTCAGTACTATTTTTCCAGCCAACGATTTTGCGCTCTTAGGCGTGATCTTGGCGCTCCCCTTGTTGGGAGCATTTGTTAACGGCGTTTTTGGTAAACGTTTGGGCAAAGAAGCCGTAACTCTCACAGCTCTCACGGCTGTGGGTGGTGCATTTCTTGCGGCCCTCGTCTCATTTTCTTCGCTGGCCAGCGCAGAGAGCGGAACACGCTTTTATTGGCTTGCCTGGGAGTGGCTCACCTTATCTGGGGCCGGCCGCGACATTCAATTGAATGTTGCGTTTTCCCTCGACGCCTTGAATTCAATCATGGTGCTGGTGATAACCGGCATCGGCTTTTTGATTCACCTCTATTCGACCAGCTACATGGCCGAAGACAAGAGTTACTGGCGCTTCTTTACCTACCTCAACCTCTTCATCTTCTCGATGTTGGTTTTGGTGCTGGGAGACAGCCTTCCTATTCTCTTTATCGGTTGGGAAGGCGTGGGGCTTTGCAGTTACCTCCTGATTGGGTTTTGGTACTCTGACAACGCCAACGCAACAGCTGGCAAAAAAGCGTTCATTACCAATCGCGTGGGTGACTTTGGCCTTCTCGTCGCAATGGGGCTTTTAGCTTATTACACCGGTGCACTTGATTGGTCCGGTATCGATCGGGGCAAAGACAGTTTGCAGACCGCGATGCAAATTTGGCCGGTTGGCGAAAATGTTCCCGTTGCTGCACTCTTACCTGACTCCTGGGGCGCAGCGCTCAACGAACCACGCTATGTGAATGCCGCGACCATCGTCGGTTTGGCTCTCTTTTTAGGGGCAATGGGCAAAAGCGCACAGTTTGGTCTTCATGTGTGGCTACCCGATGCCATGGCCGGTCCTACTCCGGTATCGGCACTGATTCACGCGGCGACGATGGTGACCGCTGGTGTCTATCTTCTTTGTCGGCTCTCAGGCGTCATGGTTCTCAGCCCCGTGACGATGGCAATCATCGCAGGTTTTGGTGCCTTCACCGCGTTCTTTGCTGCGACCGTCGCGCTCGTCCAAAACGATATTAAAAAAGTTCTGGCCTACTCCACGGTAAGTCAGCTTGGCTATATGTTTTTGGGTGTGGGCGTGGGCGCGTTCAGCGCGGGCTTCTTTCACGTGCTCACTCACGCGTTCTTCAAAGCTTGTCTCTTTCTTGGGGCGGGCTCTGTGATTCACGCGATGCACGCGCGAATTCACGATACGAACACCTCTCAGGACATGCGAAATATGGGTGGTATGTGGAAATTCATGCCGGCCACCGCCATGACATTTCTCGCCGCCTGTGCCGCAATCGTCGGGCTGCCACTGACCAGTGGGTTCTTTTCAAAGGACGAGATTCTATTCAAAGCCAAGACCTCATTCGTGAGTGGCCCCGAATTCATCCGCGGTTTTGGAGGGTCAGTAGAATTCGACGGTTTCGTTTGGCCTCAGTGGTACAGCACGCTTCTTTACGGTTTTGGCCTAGCCGCAGCCATCATGACCGCGTTCTATATGACCCGCCTCTTCTTGGGTATCTTCGTTGGAGACTTCAAGGGCTGGAAAATCGTCGATGGTTGGCAAGCTCCTCACCATGAGCACCACGAGGAACATCATCACGAAGAAGCTGGGGTGGATCATATGGAAGGTCCCACTCCTCATGAGTCTCCGTGGCAAATCACAACTCCTTTGTGGATCTTAGGAGGACTCTCTCTTTTCGCTGGTGCGTTGAACGCCCATGCATTCTTTCACTCTCATGCCCTCGACTCTTGGCTTGAGCCCGTCTTTACGCGTGCCTCCACAGTTGTGCAGACATTTGAGGGTGCTGAGTCGTTCGAAATGATTGGCATCGCTATTGCCATACTCGTTGCCTTTGGCGGCGGCTGCGGCTTGGCATACTGGATGTACATTGTACAAAAGGGTGCACCGGCTGCTCAATTGGCAGAAAAGATGCCCGGAGTGCATCGCTTCCTTCAAGACAAGTGGCGCGTGGACGAGTTCTACGAGGAGACCGTTTTAGGAGCAATTGACTCCCTAGCGGATCTCTGTGTTTGGTTTGATAGGTGGGTTGTTGACGGCATTTTGGCCCGGTTCTCCGCCTTTGTCGTAGCCGTTGCCGGCTCTATTCTGCGACAGTTTCAAACTGGTCGAATGCAGACTTACGGCGCAATGACCGTCGTCGGTCTGGTTCTCATCGCTGGCTATGTAATCGCTCCTCAAAGCAATGTGCGCCAGGACTACAATCACGCAGTTGGTCAGTATGCTCTCGAAGCAGCACCTGGTTTTGGCTACAGCTACCGTTGGGATGCCGACGGTGATGAGCAGGGCGAATGGGACAGTGAAGAGTTTGGCACGCGAGCAAAGGTCAATTTTTCTCTTGATCCAAACACGACGAGAATTGTTCGCTTGCAGGTGAAGAATGCTTTTGGGCAGATCTCCGAAGAGAAGTTCGACGTGACTCGACCACTTTCTGATCGCAGTGGTCCCGCAGCTTTTCAATTCAAGGCCGCGAACAAGGTTCCTCGTCGACTTCCCGTAAATCATCCCGGAAATATGAAACCCTCACCTCCTGGAAAGGTTCGTCCTCTAAGTTTTGAGGCTCAACAAGCTCTCAAGAAGGAGGGCAAGGCGCAATGACTTCACTTGCACATTCTCTATTTGAGGCCGCACCGTTTTTTATCGCCTTGGCGATAGGTGCAGCCATGCCCTCAGGTCGCAGCAAGTCCGAGCGTTTTATCGTTGGTTTGGTTGCAGCCCTTGCCGTTGTCTTTGTCCAAGGAATGTTGGGCGAAGATGCCTCCACATCCCCGGCCGCTCAAACGGGCGAGTGGCCCCACCTACTCAGCGTACTGATCTTCCTTCCTATGGTGGGTGCTGTTGCGCTGATGTTTTTACCGCGTCAAGCCCCTGGGTTCTTAAAAAAGTTCACCCTGGGCGTCATGCTCCTTACCTTCGTGATCTCACTCTCGCTCTTGGCAGTGACCATGACCAAGGGCTGGCACTATCAATATATCGCCGAATGGATCCCATCTCTCGGAATTCGTTATCATGTGGCGCTTGACGGATTGAGCTTGTGGATGGTGCTTCTCAGCACGTTCACGATGCCGATTGCCGCGATTGTCACTTTTGGATCCATTACCAAGAGAATCAAAGATCTCTGCATTGCTTTGTTGATGCTCCAAGGGGCGATGATCGGCTGTTTCCTTGCCCTCGATCTCTTTCTCTTTTTCGTATTCTGGGAGCTGATGCTCCTGCCAATGCTGATCCTGATTGGCGTGTACGGAGGAGTGGATCGAGTCAAAGCCGCTTATAAGTTCTTCCTTTACACGATGGCCGGCTCCATGATGATGCTCGCAGCCATCCTCTACATGGTGTGGACTCATCAGCAAGTTGCTGGTTTTATCACCTTTGATTACTTGGCTCTTTCCAAGCTTCAACTACCAGAAACAGCCGCCTGGCTTTGTTTCTCGGCGTTCGCCCTGGCGTTTTTCATCAAGGTGCCGCTCTTTCCCTTTCATACCTGGTTACCTGACGCTCACGTTCAGGCCCCCACTGGCGGTTCAGTCATATTGGCTGCGGTGCTTCTGAAGCTGGGTGTCTACGGGTACATTCGTTTTTGCATGGGTATGTTGGGCGGTCCCGCTGGTTTGGCCAGTGCGCCTTTGGCCACCATGGTCATCGTATTTGGAATCGTCTACGGGGCCCTAGTCGCTTGGAAACAAGCGGACGTAAAGCGCTTGGTTGCTTATTCATCAGTTGCTCATATGGGCTACGTGATGCTGGGCGTTTTTGCAGCAAATGGCGCCGGAATGCAGGGCGCCATCTTACAGATGATCAACCACGGGATTTCATCCGGGGCGCTCTTTCTCCTGGTAGGAGTGATTTATGACCGTCGACACACTCGCATGGTGAAGGACTTTGGCGGTTTAGCGAAGGTAATGCCTGTCTATGCGGTCATCTTTATCGTCGTCACGATGTCGAGTATCGGTGTACCAGGTACCAACGGCTTTGTTGGCGAGTTCATGGTCATCATGGGTACATTCATGTCTGATAACTTGGGTAATTTCGCCAAGTTGCAAGGGACTCTCGCGGCGCTCGGTGTGATTCTAGCTGCCGTCTACATGCTTTCTGTTGTACAGAAAATGTTCTTCGGGCCTCTAGACAATCCCAAAAATAAAAATCTCTCGGACATCAATGTCAGGGAAACCATCGCGGTTGCGCCGATGCTGGCGATGATTTTTGTCATTGGTTTCTTTCCGCGCATCTTTCTTGAGCCGATGGCTCCGACGGTCAACTCGGTCTTGGACCACTATCGGCAACATCGGACAGAATTTGAAGATCAGCGCTCTGGGGCACCTGCCCGCTTGATGGTGCGTCGCGGCGGACCTCTCGAAAGCGGTTACCCCGAGGCTCCTTCCAAAAAGCCGTCGAGTTCTCAGACCCAAGATAAAGCTCTTGCTCAGGCTGCTCCCCCTCAAGCAGCTCAGAAAGAGGCAGTACAATGAACGTATTTTTTGCTCTCTCCCCTCTATTAGCTGTCAGTGTTGGCGGTTTGCTGCTGATGCTCGCCGAAGCCTTTGGTAAACCTGCTGAGGGTCTCGGCGTGAACGACGCCGGCGTCGTGATGGACGCAGGGGCGGGACGTGGGGCCGAACTAGGGCTACTTTCCTCGATCATCCTTTTTGCCGGGTCTCTCTTGAGCGCTTCGGTGTGGATGGTTGGGCCAGAGAATATAGCCGGGGTAGACGAGCTAGCTCCTTACCTCATCATCGATCGTTTCAGTGTGTTCTTCTCTTTCGTGCTTTGCACGATGGGCGGACTCATAGCGCTCCTCGCGGGGGCGTATCTTCCCGAGCACAAGATCGACCGGGGTGAGTTTTTCCCCTTGGTTGTTTTCTCTACCGTGGGTGCCATGGCGCTCTCGGCGGCGGGTGATCTGCTAAGTCTCTTTATTGCTCTAGAGACGATGTCTCTTGGTGTCTACGCGATGATTGGTCTGCGGAGAAACAGCAAGCGTGCTTCTGAGGCGTGTTTGAAGTATTTTCTTCTGGGCTCTTTCGCGGCAGCCATTCTGCTTTTTGCAGGGGTGCTGCTTTATGGCGCAACGGGACATACTGATTTTGTCGGTATTGGGCAGGTTCTAGAGGGACTTTCCGGTTCAGAACTTGAGGGCAAGGCTGCACTAGTATTGGTCGGCATGGGGCTCATGGTTGTGGCTTTAGCTTTTAAGGTCAGTGCCGTGCCCTTTCACATGTGGGCTCCAGACGCCTATGAAGGTGCGCCCACCCCTACGACCGGCTATATGGCTGCGTTGGTTAAAACGGCCGCATTTGCCGTTCTACTTAGGGTTCTCTTCACGGCCTTTGGAGACGCTCGACTCGCAAGTTGGGGCTCCGGCTGGCCGCCAGTGTTGATGACCTTGGCGTTACTCAGCATGTTCGTTGGCAATCTTGTGGCTGGGCGACAAGAGTCGGTCAAGCGCATGCTTGCGTATTCGAGTATTGCCCATGCTGGTTATGCGTTAGTGGGCGTCGTTTCAGCAACAAGAGGTATCGAGGCTCAGTCTTCGGTTCTTTTCTATCTTTTCGGCTACGGAATTTCCACGATTGGTGCTTTTGGGGCCCTCATTTTGGCTGGTCGGTATCGTAAGGAGGCTGTGAGCTTTGAAGATTTGGCCGGTCTAGGAAAACGAAATCCGGCTGTTGCTTTAGCGTTGACCTTTTTTCTTGTTTCGCTTGCAGGTGTTCCACCCACAGCCGGTTTTTTCGGTAAAATATATGTGTTTCAAGCCGCAATCGGCTCGGAACTTTATTTGCTTGCCGTTCTAGGTCTCATCAATAGCGTGATTGGTGCCTACTATTACCTGAAGGTAATTGTGTTCATGTACATGCGTGAGCCCAAGCCCGGGGCCGAGTTCGCAACTCCTATGACTTCAGGTTACGTGAGTGCTGCACTCATTATTGCAGCACTCCTAGTCCTCACTTTGGGTGTGTTTCCTGAGACGTTCATTACGATGGCAAATAGCGCAGTGCTTCGCTGAGTAAAAAGAGCACAATATTGAGGGGGCGAGGAAGTATCAGGTTCGCCCCTTTAGATTTGTGACTGAAAAAAACCCTGCGTTCTTGTGACCGCGGGGTCTTTTTTTGAGCTATTGAGCCGGCGGGGTATCGGCCCTTGGGGGGACGAGAAGGCGAGCGATTACTGGCTTGCGCCCAACTAAAAATGGCTCAAATATTAGCTCAAACTTCTTTAGACTGTGAGGTAAATCGAAGGCAACTTCGCCCCGAATACTGGAGCCTTGACTGAGTTGTTGAGTTGCAATTGTGGGGACACAGCCGGCCAAGGTCGCTCGAAAGCGATGTCCCTCTTTGTCTTCAATTGTAAAATGAAGCGGGTTGAGTGTCATGCCTCGCTTCGAGAGAACCTGAAGCTCAATCGGAAGAGAGAAGCGTATCATACCCTGAGGAGGGGTTAGCGCAGAGCTTGGTGAGCAAATTCGTGGAGCGAATACTCTCAATTTGAAGTCATCGTGTTCAAAAGTGTCCCCAAGAGGTAATTCCTCGTCTGTGCCAGTTTCCCACGCAGGGCGGCGTACGTTCTCCGGCGCGGGCTCCTTGTTATGATTAGGTAAATTACAGCCTGGAGCCAGCAGGAAAGGGAAGAAAAGCGGGATGAGAGCATGTCTTCGTCTCATTGCTCGGCCGCTGACTTGAGTTCTACTTGCTTGAGAAGGTCGATCTTTAGCGGGTGGAGCTCTCCTGTCGTCTTGAGGAGAGCTGGGGAGAAAATCAGCGTTTCCGGTGTTTTAGTCGGTGGGAGGGCAAAATTGATGTAGGCCTCACGGGATTCACCGCTAGCCAGTGGTGGCCCTGAAAGAACTGGCTGGCAGCCTGTGTATCCCGAAAGATATCTGCCTCCGTCGGTGCTGAGCAGGGATGCGTAGAAGTAGTTTGCAGGAACGCCGCCGGGATCTCCCCCGGTCAATCGCACATGATAGCTCTGAATCGTTACTTCCTTAGGATCGAGCCCCGGGGGCAATGGACAGGACTCAGCGCTGAGTATTGTCAATTCGTAAGGTGCAGTTGATCCGGTGATCTTAGACTCTGGGAATAAATCCCAGGTCTCGCAGCTTATTGCGAGAGGCAGAAGGGAAACGAGTGAGACGCTCAAAAATCGCACGACCTACTTCTACCATTTTTCTTCTCCTGCTAAGGATCTCTTATGAAGCTCTCGTCGATTGTTCGTGGACTGTCCGCACTCACTCTTCTTTCAACTGTTGTAGCGTGCGATTCTTTAGCAAAGAAGGAATCCACACCTGAGCCAAAAAAAGCTGAGGCAGGGCAAAGTGGTCCGGATTCGACCCAAGGGACGAAGAAAGAGACAGAAAAGAAGGCCAAAGTTTCTGCGAAAGAGGCCGCCGAGATCGCCTCGGCGTTACCTCCCGCAAAGATGGTGGAACCTATCGTTAACCCTAAGAAACTCCCGCCCTATGCCGGAAAAACGGGATCGATTCGGGGAATAGTTCACGCGACGGGAGATCACGCGCCCTCACGCCCTGAAGTGCTGAAGAAGATGGAGGAAAGCTGCACCACCTCAAAGTCTCTCTTTGGTAAGCTTTTTCGCGAAGGAAAAGAGCGACAATTGGCGGACGTGTTGGTCGCCGTGACTGGTTACGAGGGCTACGTTCCCGTCAAGACTGTCAATGTACCGGTCAAGGCAGAAGGGTGCGCGTGGAATACCCGCACGGTAGCCATGACGTTTGGTCAGAGACTGACAATTGATGGTCTCGACAATCGTCCTTACGTGCCAGAGATCTTTGGTCAGTCCACCTTAGCTCAGCTTTTTGTGCTTCCGACAGCGCCCAACGTTGAACTGGTGCCTCGTCGTGCTGGACGCTTTAAGTTAGTGGATAGTATGAGGCTTTTTAACGTCGCGGAGCTCTTTGTATTGGCCTATTCGACCGTCGATGTCACAGGAGCTGACGGAAAATTTGAGATATCGGGCATTCCCGTCGGTAAAGTTAAGGTGAATGCTCTCTTGCCTCAAACGGGTGCAGTTGCTTTGCGTGAGATTACAATTGAGGAGGGAAAGGTCGCAGAACTCGATTTTGAGCTCGCCTTCGACAAGTTGTCTTACGCAAAGAAAGCGCAGCCGACTCCCCTCGATGAGCTGCCCGGATCAAAAAAGTAACAGAAAGGGCATTGGGTTCTATCTTTGGAAGCGCAGTCGCAAGAGTTTCAGGAGAGGATCTGCGCTTTTAGAGCTGCGCGAGTTGTACTTTCTCAGAAATGTGTCTTGCGCCCCGGGGTCTTGAATTTGCGCAAGGTGTCGAGAAAAAAGCAGCTGTGCAATGGGGCTCAGTTCGCCTGTGATGAGTGGATAGGGAGCTACTAAGTCACCTAGAATAATTTGCACAATAGTTGCATCTGCTTGGTCTGGCTCGGCCGCGAGAACGAACAAAGCTTGTTCTCTTGCTATGCCTTTCTTACCCCAGGCGAGGGCCCGCGACGCGAGGTGCCCTGGGGTAAGCTCGCCCACCGCCAAATTGCGGGCCTTGGCCAAGTCCTCTTGACCAAGAGCCCTGTCTATTTGCTTCAATGGAGAAGGTCTTGTCTCGAAAAGAGCAACGCCCGCGTACAGTTGGTAGGCGTGCGCAAATTCTTGAGCCTTGTCAGTCTGACCAAGAGCTTCGTAGATACCAAAAATGAATTGATTGAGATTTTTCTCTTTTGGCTCAAGGGCAAGGGCCTTGAAAGCATCCTCGAGGGCCCTCTGGGGGGCGTCGGGGTTCGTAGTGGATAAAATGAGGCACTCGGCCCGCGCCCGGTAGATTGAACTGGGGTTGTGTGCTCTCTGGAGGCCTTCGTTCCAGACTTTTTTTGCTAGCCTTGGAGATGTGCGGCAGAGAACTCTTCCCCATGCGGCCCATGCCCTCGCGCCTTGCGGGTCTTCATGAGTGGTCGCCTCGAACGCCACTGCGGCCTGCACTTCAAAGCCATTTCTTTCAAGGTAGAGGCCGCGATTGTACCACGCAAAGGCTGTGGCCGAGATGGGGCGCCCGCTCACCAAGACATCCCCCCGACGTCGCTCAATGACCTGCGATGGCGTGCAGGCTGTGCAACCGATGGCTACCAGAAGACACAGGTGGACCGTGAAGGGAAGCTGAGGGCGCATCTTCCACGAACTCCTAGAGAGAATCGCTCAAGGCTGCGAGAAACCTATCATTTTCTCGGGCCGTCCCAATTGTAACACGCAAACACTTTTCAAGTCGTCCTCCACGCCCGTGAAAACTTCGCACTAAGATCCCTTGTTTTCCAAGAGATTGAAACACAGAGCTCGAAGACTTATCGAGTTCAAGCCAAATGAAGTTTGCCTGACTAGGCACAGGGCGAACACCACTCATCAACGTGAGAGCCTCGGTGACCCGTGCTCGCTCTGTGCGCACCTGAGCGGAAATCGCCTTGAGCTCGTCTCCAAATTCGCTCAGTACAACTGAGGCCAGCTCTTGAGAGAGTGAGGGCACATTGTAGGGCAAGCGTACTTTATCCAATTCGCTGATTAAAGCGGGATTGGCAACTAACCAACCTACTCGTAACGAAGCGAATCCAACTTTTGACAAAGTGCGTAAGATGGCCACGTTCTCGTATTTATCGAGAAGCCCCATTTGATCCCGGTCGGCGTAGTCGATGTATGCTTCGTCTACGACGATGAGGCACGAGGGGGCAGCTTCGATGATCTTGTTGAGTCGATCTTCACTGACCATCGTTCCTGTGGGGTTGTTGGGGCTCGCGATGAATAGAATGTTGGGATCGGCCATCTCGATAGCGCGAAGAACTCCTTTTTCGTCAATATCCCACTCTTCATCTAGGGGAACTTCCATCACACGCTGGCCCCGCATGCGCGCGCTGAGGCGATACATTACAAAAGTCGGAGTTGTCGTGACCAATGTGGGCGCGGGGGCTTTTGCTTTGAGGCGGGTCGCAGCCGTAAGCAGCAGTGTAATGATCTCATCACTGCCTACGCCGGCGATGATTTGATTTGCAGAGACACCAAGGTGCTTAGCTATGCTTTTTCTGAGAACTTTCTGACCAGCGTCTGGATATTTTCGAAAAATAGTTTTTGAAGCAACCTCCCCCAAGCGTTTTTTGATCGACGGACTAAGAATGTCCGGTGCCTCATTCGCGTCTAGGCGAATTTCGTAGTTTCCCGGAGCTGGAGCATAGGCTTTGAGTTCTCCGAGTTCTTCTCGAAGAATAAGGTCGTGATCGAAAGTACGGGGAGTCATGGCTATGAAAATCGAATCGAATTAAATTGAGGGGACGTGGTTGAGTGCAAGTTTGATTCTAGAATGACTTTCATTCTCTGCACAGTCGGAGGGCTGACAAGGCATCTTTTGCCGCATGTAGGGTGACAATGCCAGCGGCGGCAATGGTAGTAGCGACCTCCTCCACCTCAGCTTCGTTTGCGCCAGCGGCAATCGCGACCGAACGTGCGTGCAGGGACATATGCCCCCGCTGGATACCCTCGGTTGCCAGAGCACGAAGTGCTGCAAGATTTGAGGCCATACCGGCACAGGCCGCGAGGAGAGCTAAATCATCCGCGCTGGTCGCTTGGCTGATTGCCAATGCCAAACGTGCCCCTTGATGCACTCGGAGAGTACCGCCGACGATGCCCAGAGCGAGAGGAAGGGCTAGCTTTCCGACTAGCTGGTCACCTTGCCTGCGCCACGTGCAGAGGGGGCTGTAAGTTCCCGAGCGAGCTGCGTAGGCGTGGGCTCCTGCCTCAACAGCGCGGTAGTCATTTCCTGTGGCAATCACCACAGAGTCAATGCCGTTCATGATGCCTTTATTGTGAGTGGCGGCTCGATAGGGATCGCGCTCGGCAAAAATGCACGCAGCCTCGATTCCATCGGCAATCTCTTTTGCTTTGAAGGAGCGAAGGGAGGGGTCAAGACTCGCTTGTTTTGACAGTAGCGAGAGGGTGGGAATACGCCCTTCGACGTGGGCGATGCGCCGGTCCGCGAGATTGGAGAGAATGCGCAGGCCAAGACGGGCTCCCGCAATTTGGGCGACAAGGGGGCCAATTTTTTCAGCAGCCGAATTGACCAGGTTTGCTCCCATTGCGTCGCGGCAATCTACCAAGAGATGGACCACAAGATGCTGGGGACCAATGGTACGTACTTCCAAATCTTGGGGGCCGCCGCCCCTGCGAACAAGACCCGGTAAGGCAAGAGCTGCGGCTTGAATCAACTCAGCTTTTCTTGCCAGGAGAGTGCGGCTTGCCTCCTGTGTATCAGGAACATCACGAAGCTCGATTTGCGCTATCATGAGGGATCCCTTCATGCTTGCCACAAAGCCTCCCCCGGCCCTTATCATTCTGCATGCGTTGGAGGCTGCCGCAATTACGCTGGGCTCTTCAACGACCATGGGAATGAGGCGATCAATTCCATTGAGTTGTCCGTTGAGAGCGACGCCAAAGGGTAGGGCGTAGGTGCCCAATACATTTTCGACTATTTGAGAGGCGGTCTTTACGCTCAGTCCACCGCTCTCCCAAGTCTCAATCGCATTTGAAAGAGAGGTATCTAGCTCGCGCTCATCAGTCTGTTCGAGCTCTTTGAGCTCTTTGAGTAGGCGAGTGCGACGCTCTTCGACGCTCAATTGGTAAAAGCCAGCTATGCGCGAAGTACTCATTTTATATCCCAATGAAGTTGGAGTCCGGGTGCGCCCAATTGTAGGTCGAGTCGCCGCAAATTCATGCCCAATGCCTTCTTGCGAAATTCGGGCGGGCTAGGGTGCGGTCCTGCATAGAGTGTGATGTCTCCTCCGCCGGCGCCGGAGGGTAAAAATACGCAATCAGTGTCCAATACATTGTTGAGTATTGATACTACCGACTCGACGATAGAAACTTGAGCTAGTTGCCCAATTTTTTTAAGAGCCACAAGTTGTTGACGTAAGGCGGAGACCAATGCGGAGCTGTCACTCTGGTTTACTGCCTCCAAGGCATTTTCACTTGCTTGCATCTGATCATGCATCAAAAATTGAAACTGCCTAGGTTGTTGAGTCCTTTGGTTCATTACTGCTCGTACAAACTCCGAAGTAGTGGCTGGGTTGGGGCTTGCCCATACCTCAAGACAGAGTGACGAGGGTAGGGATACACGTGTGATAGCAAGAGGCGAAGACTCATTTGATTTAGAGTCCAGACGCGCGCTAAAAAAACCGCCATAGCATGCTGCTGCAACGTCAATTCCGCTCCCGCCCCCTTGGGCCTCCCGGTGAGCGGCAAGGGCGAGGGGATAAAGCTTGTCCAAGAGGCTCCGTCGAAAGCGCTCTGCTTCTTGCTCGCTTGAAGGAGATAGAATGTTGTGGTGCGTCAGTTGGCTCAAAGTAAGAGCGAGGCTAGCGACACAGATTGCCGCGCTCGAACCAAGCCCCAATTTATCCCGTGCTCCCCTTAGTTGCCGTGCGTCATACCAGGGGCGGGCAAGGGGAGCACTTAGCGTATATTTAGGGTTTGCTGCCAAGAGAGCGAGACCACACGTTACCTCCTTTGACTCATAGTTGGAGCCCTGAGCCGTATCTGCGTAAACTCGTCGATCGACTGCTGCCACCAGAGCCGGCGCGCCCAGGAGAACCGAATATGCTCCGGAGATTACTAACTTACCGGGAGCATCGGATTTCATGAGGAGTGGCCGTTGCTCGCGGGCGTCAAGGTGCCAGGGAGCCAATTGTCATCTCGCGCGGCGTCTTTTAGTGAGCCCGTGAGGGCGAGAGTGCTAGCGCCAGGACCCGGAGCACAGACAATTGTGGATTCTACACCGGGAAAGCTATTGAGAAATCTTGCAATTTTAGGGGCCTCTGAGCGTAGCGTGAGTACTTTTACATTGGGGCCGGCGTCCATCGTGTAGGCCGCGGGCGAACCGGACTTTCGCAAGAAATCTATTTCGTGCATGAGTTCCATTGTAGGTCCCTTGAGGTAAAGTACGGGGGGGCGTGAAGTCAGCATGGTCGCGTGCATGAGGCGCGTCGAGTGTTCCATAGCGTCTGCCACCTGCTCAAAGTCCTTCATGAGGACACCTTGTTTTATCTCTTCGTAGATAGCAGGTGCCTCGCTCACCCAACTTTTGTAGAAGGGGCTGGTTTTCTTTGTATGTACCATGCCACCTGTTGAGCCTATTGCTTTTGGTCCCGAAGAAACGACCGCTACCACCATGACTACCTCCCAGTAGGCTGCGGGAAGCAGAGCTTCAGCTTCGTCTTTTTCTGCACCCAGTAGGGCAAATCCTTCAAAAAGAGATCGGGCGGCCGAGGCTGAACTGCGCCGGGCATGACCCGAGAGTTGTCCCGGTGTTTGGGCGAGTCCTGCGCCTTGAGCCGCGGCCATGCTGAGCGCCGCAAAGCCTGAGGCGCTTGAGGCGAGCCCGGCCGCCGTGGGAAAGTTGTTTTCGCTCACGACTGAAGCGAATCGTTTTTCCGAGCTGAGGCGACGTAGGCGCTGGAGTAGTTCAGTGACACGTTCAAGAGGGCGTCCGCTTACGTCTTCCCCTCCTAAGCGCAGGCAATCTGTAGACAGAGAGCTATCAAAGCGAACTTCTGTTCGAGTTCGCAGAGCGTCAAGAGTGAGAGACAGACTAGGGACGGCAGTCAGGTTGCTCCCTCGCTCTGACTTTCCCCAATACTTTGCCAAAGCGATATTAGCACACGCCTCGGCTCTGCCGAGTGATACTTGAGTCATGGTTGGTGCGCATCTTTCCGGTGATTTGCCGAGGTGGGGTTTTCTACTCGTGCGGAAAAACATTGAATTCCCGCAGCGCGCCAGGCACGAAGAATGCCCGCCGCTGGATCGGTTTCGCCTTGGACAAGGCGACTCTCGGGGGCAAGAGCAATGACGCACCCACCGCCACCTGCCCCAGTCAGCTTGGCCCCCAGTGCACCAGCGTTGCGCGCTATCCGACGCGAATTTTCGATCTCCTCAGTTGAGAGCATCCACCCTGCAAGGAGCATATGGTTAAGATCCATGAGCTTGCCTACGGCCTGTAAGTCGCCGGAGCGAAGAAGTAAATTCGCATTGTCTACAAGGGCAGCAATGCCCTCCAAGGTGCGGTTGAACTGAGCCGAATTTTTCTTTTTGAAGTTAGCCACGCTCTTTATCATGGCTTTTGTACTCGCGGGGGGGCCGGCCTCGGCGATCGCGAGATGCAAAGGTCGATTGAGCATTAAAGGCTCGGGAGGCTGATCTTTGGTGAAGCGAATTGCCCCCCCGCATTGCGCCGCCGCTACGTCCACACCTGAGGGGGTGCCATGAAATACCCCTTCCCATGATTGTACCGCCCGAAATAGCATATCGTCGTCTTTGGAAGCCTTGTTATTGAGAAGTAGAAGGGCTCTGGCCACCGCTATTCCCATGGCTGCCGATGCGCCTAGGCCACAACCTGCGGGTAGATCGAGGTCAATCTCAAGGGCTGCTGTCGGAAGAGAAAGGGCATCTCGCAGGCTTCTGAGAGCGACATAAAGGTCGTGACCTTTTATGACGGGTTCATTGTTCACCTGGAGACTATCGGTGGAGCAAAATCGAGCGCGTGCGCGGGCACCTCGGGAGATGCCTGCGGCAATCGCGGTTACTCCATGAACCACCGCGTGTTCACCAAATAAAATGACCTTTCCGGAGGCGCTCGCTTCGACGTGGTCGGTACTATTCTTGGTGATACAAGAGTCGGGGAGACCTGCCTTTACTGACACTAATACGTTCTTTCTGTGAGAGCCATGAGCGCTCCTTGGAGGAGACTTTGGGCATGTGCTGACAGGAGGGCGCCGTCGAGGGCGCCTAAAGCCTCCCTTTTGAGTTCGTCAATACGAGACTCAATCACGTCTTTGGCTCCACAGGAATCTAAAAGATTCGCGACCTCTTGAACTTGCTTCTCGGTGGCAGAGCGCTGGCCTAAGAGCCCCTCAAGGAGAGTTGTTTGCTCGTTGGTGAGGAGTTTTCTGGCCTCGCTGACGAGAAGGGTGTTTTTACCTTCTTTTAAGTCGCCACCTTGGGGTTTTCCTGTTGTCTTGGATGGCCCAAAGACCCCGATGAGGTCATCGCGGAGTTGAAATGCGATGCCTGCTGGCAATGCGTAGGCAGTGAGGACTTTTTTAACAGCCTCGGTTCCTCCGGCTAACTCGGCGCCTAAGAGGAGGGGGCCGCGAACGGTATAGCTGGCCGTCTTGAGTTCGTATGTGCGTTCTGGATTGGACACTTTTCCGACAATGTCCAATTGCTGTCCCGCTACGGCCGCGAGCTGCATCTCTGCAAAATGCGAAAAAGAGGCAATGAGCCTCTCAGGGGCTGCCTTGAGAGTTGCAAGATGTGCTGTGGCGAGGGCTAAGGCGTGGTCACCCGCTAGGATGGCGCTAGCCGCTCCGACCTCTTCTGAGGAGAAAGTTTTGGCTAGAGAGCGGTGAGCGGTGGGGCCTCCTCTGCGTTCATCGTCTTGGTCCATCCAATCATCGTGGATAAGAAAGTACGCTTGGAGCAGCTCCAGGGAAACGCCTGCCTCTAAGGCGATGGACCAATCACTTTTTTCATTTGCACAAAGTGCACCCACGACGCAGAGACCTGGACGCAAGCGTTTTCCTCCACGAGCACATAGACTGCTCACTTCGCTCACCATTGCAGCCACCTCTTCCCCTTGGTTGCGGGCGACGGCCTCGTTCTTTTTTAGCACCTCCGCCAAACGCGGCTCAAGGGTTTTTGCAACCTGCGCGAGCAGGAGAAGAAAGGAATTACCCGCGGGGGGCGTGATTGAGGCCATCGTCACGAACCGTACGGAGCGGTGAAAATGCTGTCAAACCTGGGTCCAAGCTTGGAGCTGGGACCCTAGGAGACGCGGAGCTCTTCGGAGGGCCTCCAAGTTGGCGCATCCTGTGAGCAACAACGCGGTTCTCAGATCTTTTTCTACTTGCTTTAGATAGCCATAGGCGCCGTCTATGCCTTCACTGTCTAGGGCTTGCAGTACAGGCCGGGCGATAGCGACTCCATGGGCACCCAGGGCAATGGCGCGAGCTGCGTCCAGGCCATTTTTGATACCACCCGATGCCACCACGGTTTGAAAGGAGCACTCCTTGACCTGAAGTAGACTAGCCGCAGTGGGTAGGCCCCAGTCCCAGAATAATTCACCCGACTTTTGTTGGGAGCCGTGGGTCCTTCGTGTTTCTACTCCAACCCAGGACGTTCCGCCCGCTCCCGCAATATCGATATGTTGAACTCCTTGCTGTACCAATTGCTCGGCAAGGGAGCGCGAGATACCACAACCAGTTTCTTTTACGATTACAGGTACGCTGAGCTCGCGAGCGAGGCGCCCGATAGCAGCGAGACAACCACGAAAGTCTCTATCACCCTCGGGTTGAATCATCTCTTGTGCAGGGTTCATGTGTAAGCAGAGGGCATTGGCCCCGACAAACTGAACCATCTCTTCAACCAACTCAGTCGGAGAACTTTGGGCTTGAACTACGCCCAAATTACCAAAGATAGGAACGCTGGGCGCGATAGAGCGAAGCTGATAACTCTTACCTTTCTCACGGTCGAGCTTGCCTGATTCTATCATGGCGCGTTGGGAGCCGAGGCCAATGGCGTAGCCTCCTCTTTCTGCAACTTCAGCCAGTTGAAGATTGACCTGCCCCGCACGATTATTTCCACCGGTCATCGCCGCAATCAAAAGAGGAGTGCGCACTTGGACGCCCACGAGGGTGCTCTCCATATCGATTGAATCCCATGAGAGTTCAGGAAGTGCACAGTGGACAAGAGTGATCTCTTCCAAGAGATTTGTCCTACGGAAACCTACATCGCCAGAAATTGCGAGATCGAGATGGTCGGATTTTCGTGAAGAAAGAAGGGACGCCGCATCGCTCATAGTAGGGAGAGGGGGGCAAATCTGCGCCCTAAATGCAAGGCGATCGCTCTCGGTGACCAATCAAGTCCTTTTGGCAAAGAGGCGGGCTGGGACCAGGGGGGATCTGATGGTAGTGTCTCATTGTGAAATTCAACCACGAAGAGACGGCTTTCCACTATGTCTAAGGCCAGCCCCAGTACCCCACCACCGGATTTGATGAAGGAGCGTGACGAAGTCCTTGATAGCTTGAGTCGAGGAGCTCGCCTCACCGAGCACTTTGTTGGTGAATACACACGTATGCACGAACGCGTATTAGAGCTTGAGGCAGACAACGCAAAGTTGCGGGCTCAGTTAGCGGCTGATGACGCCATGGCACGCCTTCTTCAACAGGTGGAGAAGTTAGAGAGCGAAAGGCAGCAGCTTCTGTCCCGGACCAAGAAGGCAGAGAAAGCTCAAGATCAGTTTGATGAGCGGTTTTTGGAGGTAGAAAACGAGTTTGCCTCTCTGGCCAATCTTTTTGTTGCAAGCAATCAGCTGCATGCCAGCCTAGCTCCGCGCAGTGTAGTGCGAAGAATCAAAGAGGTGCTAGCTCAGCTTGTGGGCGCCGAGTCCTATGCCATGTATCTCATGACGGCTAATTGCAAAGAGCTAGTGCCTATCGCTTCCGAGGGAGTACCCGGCGACAAACTGGTACCCCTCTTGATGGAGGGCTCTCTCATTGGCAAGGTTGTCGAAGCCGGCACAGCCGCCATCGACGAAGATCGCCCGTCCAATACATTGGACTTCGACAATCCATCGGTTGTGATCCCCCTTGTTGTCGATGATACTTCTGTAGGGGCAATTGCTATTTTTGCCACCTTGGAGCAGAAACCACGCTTCTCTCACACGGACTTCGAGTTATTTAAGCTCTTAGGTCAGCACGCTGCTTCTGCCTTGGTGGGAGCTTCGCTCTTTGATACCGCAGGGCGTAGACTTCCCGGTGCCGAGGCATTCCGTGACCTGAGCGTTTGATTTGAGTAGGCTCTAGCCCTGTCCACAGAATCGTCAATGATGTCCGAATATTCTTGCCTCGTAGTTGAAGACTCCCCCATGATGAGACAGTTACTTGTCTTTGCTCTCGCACGCGTAAAAAATCTACGCGTTACCGAAGCAGACGATGGGGTGGATGGTCTTCGTAAATTGGCTTCGGCCAGTTACGATATTATCCTTACTGATATTAATATGCCCATCATGGATGGGCTCAAATTAGTTAAGCGTGTACGCAGTGACCCCAATCATAAAGACACGCCTATTGTGATCATCACGACTGAGGGGGCCAACGAGGACCGTCAGCGAGCATTGCAGTTAGGTGCTAATGCATACATCACCAAACCTATTCAGGCCCCTCAGGTTATAGCGACAGTAAAAGAATTGCTAAAAATCGATTAGTTCGCGCTCTCTCGGGAAGCCCCCTGTCCAAGTCGGAGGCGACAATAAGATAATGCAGACTCAGAACGATTCCAATCTATGGGTAAAAATTTGTGGCGTCACCTCCGTCGGGGACGCCTTGATGATCGAAGAGGCAGGAGCGGACGCTCTCGGGCTTAATTTTGCTCCAGTGTCTCCCCGTTACATTGAACCTGCTCAGGCAAGTTGGATTCGCGATGCCTTGTCTGGGCCCATCGAACTCGTAGGTGTTTTCGTCGACTCTTCCTACGACGAACTCATGAAGGTGAGCGAGCGTGTTGGACTCACCCGGGTGCAATTGCATGGCAATGAGCCTCCCGAGCTCATAGAGAAGCTGGCTGCTGCGGGGGTGCATGCCTACAAGGCTCTACGTATTTTCGACGCAGCAGACGTGGCTTTAGCCGATAGCTACGGGGGGGATAGAATTTTGGTGGACGCCAAGGTCGAAGGTGCAATGGGAGGTACGGGGGCCACCTTCGACTGGTCGCTGATTGACGAACTCAATCAAAAGAGAAAGCTTATTCTTGCAGGAGGCCTCAGCGCAAAAAACGTGGCGGACTCCGTTCGCATCGTCGGTCCCTATGGAGTCGATACCGCAAGCGGTGTTGAAAGCGCACCAGGCGTAAAAGACTTTCGTAAGGTTCAGGCGTTTATTCGTCAGGCTCGCAGTTAGGCTGCGGCGCGTCTCCTAGCGAGCCATTTCGTAGAGAGCTTGAACCTGAGTCTCATCAAGAGCTTTTTGGTAGACTCGAATCTCGTCGATAAGTCCCACAAATGGTCGAAGCCCTTCGTGTTGAGACACCTTACCGAATCGCACCTGGCTCTCACTATTGGCGAAAGCTTCGTCTAGGGGCGCTTGTTCGCTAATGACAATTATTCCGTTCATCCAGAGCCGCAGTTCGTCGAGGTCGCCCGTTTTGTCTTGGTGGTAGGAAAGAGCCAAGTGAATCCATCTTCCCTTAGAAACAGCCGCCACTGTCGAGCTCGCGCTAAATTCTAAGAGGGCGTCTTTTTCGATACGTACTCGAATAGCACCACTATCGGAGAGAATGGTGATACCTCCTTGGGTACTGTTGCTCACGCTCATTCTAAATAGAGTTATGTAGCCTTCTTCGGCGGCATTAAACCACCAGCTTATTGTAAACTCTGAGTCATTGAGCGTATTGGGGGCGAGGGTGAGATATTGGTTGGAAGCCCCGATGGCGTAAGCGCCATTTTTAATCCCCATATCAGGGCGCCAAGCGGCCTCGCTACTGACAAAAGCTTCCAGGGGCCTTTGTCCGTCATCAAGGAGCTGTGTGCCCATCGTCTGATCGAGGGAATAGTACTGATCGGGCTTTGCAATGAGCGTTTCTGGGGTCTCACCTGCGCCCGAGCCGCCTGTGCTTGAGCCCCCTATGGTGCCGTCGTCGGAAGCCCCCCCTGCTCCTTCAATAGTACTGGAAGAATCGTGGGGCTTTACGTAGTCCTCCTCGTCGATGGGAATGACGAGTGAACAACTGCTCAGAGAGAGGCATATCGCAACAAGGAGCGCCTTAGCTCTTCGTTGTGCCATTGAGAGACCCTGGGCGCGTGTCTTTACGGAGAGTGCGGTCAGTTGATTCACCGCAATTTCCTTCAAGCCGAATGCCCGCGCTCCAACAACTCGGAAACGGCTTTGCCCATGGCGCTTTGTTGTGCGTCGGTCAGATTGGAGAAGTGCATCCCGCAGCGTCCACGAGCTTTACCCTGGGTATAGCAAAGTCGGGCTGAGGTAATGAATCTATCATGGTCGGGCAAAGTGACGCCCAGCTTTAAGAAGGACCCGGCCGTGGCTCCGGCAAAGAGTTCGTCTACGACTAGAGCAACTCCTCCCACGGCGGCATCAAGCACTGAGAGTTCCACCTTGACGAGACCGTCCTCGAAGTCGACTTGGATGTTGTAGTCAGCCGCGGGGCGAACTCTGACATTTTGGCGACGCTCCTGCATGCTCTGATCATAGGAGTTCTTCGGTGTGCTTCAAATTGGCAAGGTAGCTTCTTGGTTAAAAAGCGACTCCATCTCATGGGCGTAGCGGAATATTTTAGCAAAAGTGTGTTGTGCTGTAGGTGTTAGTGGTTGTCTGTTGGCTCAATTCCTCTTCCGGAAGAGATGGCAAGAGCTTCTATTAACACCGCTGTTCTATTGATGTCCGGCCCCGGCGGGCTAGTTTGCCGATGCTCATGACTGAAGATAGTTCTCTAGGTCCCCTCGCTCCGCGCCCTTTGGGAGACAACGAAAAACTCAATGGCGAATGGATCCTTACGGAGTTTCTTGCCTATGTGGAGACCATTGGTCTCGAACTCTATCCTGCCCAAGAAGAGGCTATTCTTGAAATTAGTGAGGGACACAACGTGATCCTCAATACTCCGACGGGCTCGGGCAAGTCTCTCGTGGCCTTGGCGGCTTGTTTCGCCGCTCTCTCTTACGGAGAGAGAGCTTTTTACACAGCCCCGATCAAGGCGTTGGTGAGTGAAAAGTTTTTATCGCTCTGTCGTGTATTTGGCCCAGAGAACGTAGGCATGATGACGGGTGACGCGACCGTCAATCACGACGCACCTATTATTTGCTGTACTGCGGAGATTTTGAGCAACTTAGCTCTGCGCGAAGGAAAAAGAGCAGATCTTGAGTGGG
Organism: uncultured Polyangiaceae bacterium; assembly: GCA_964459035.1. GTDB lineage: Bacteria > Myxococcota_A > Polyangia > Polyangiales > Polyangiaceae > NIC37A-2. The sequence continues at coordinate 36,503 of CAYWLO010000016.1, forward strand.
TAATTATGGACGAGTTTCACTATTACTCGGATCGTGATCGCGGGGTTGCCTGGCAGGTGCCCCTTTTGACGTTGCCTCAGGCGCGATTTCTGTTGATGAGTGCAACATTAGGCGATACCAAGTTTTTTGAATCGACGATAAAGCAACTCACGGGCAATGAGACCGTGCTTGTAAAGTCCGAAGACCGCCCTGTACCCCTTGATTTTGCCTACGTGGAGACCCCCTTGCACGAGACAATTCAAGACCTTCTCAATGAGGGGCGTTCGCCCGTGTACATGGTGCATTTTGCTCAGCGAACCGCCTCTGAACAGGCTCAAAAATTGACGAGTTTGGACTTTTTGTCCAAGGAGCAGAAGCAAGAAATAAAAAACGAACTCAAAACCTTTCGATTTGATAGTCCATTTGGAAAAGAGCTGGCTCGATTTATACCTCATGGAATAGGTGTGCACCACGCCGGCATGCTGCCCAAATATCGACTTTTGGTCGAAAAGTTAGCACAAAAGGGACTTTTAAAAGTTATCTGCGGGACCGATACGTTAGGAGTTGGTGTGAATATTCCCCTACGCACGGTTCTCTTTACCCAGCTCTGTAAATATGACGGGGACAAGGTAAAAATTCTCTCTGTGAGAGATTTTAAGCAAATCTCGGGTCGCGCAGGTCGAAAAGGTTTTGACTCTCAAGGAAGCTGTGTCGTCCAGGCCCCTGAACATGTCATCGAAAATATTTCGGCAAAGAGAAAAGCAGGCGGTGACTCTAAAAAGCTTCGAAAACTTCGCCCCAAAAAGGCCCCCGAGCGCGGCTATGCTCCCTGGGACGCCCAGACTTTAGAAAAGTTACAAACATCGCCTCCTGAGCCTTTAAAGTCTCAATTCAAGGTTTCTACGGGAATGTTACTGAACGTTCTTTGTCGAACTGAGGAAAACGGTTGCCACGCGATGAAACAACTATTGCGTGATTGTCATGACTCTCTCGATAAAAAACATAGGCATGGCAAGAACGCTATTTCTGTATTTCGAGCACTAGTAGACGCGAACATCGTGGAGCTTACGCGCGAAGGGGTGCGGGTCAGTGCTGACTTGCAAGAGGACTTTTCTCTCAACCAAGCCCTCAGTCTCTACGCTGTGCAAGTGATTGAAAGCTTAGATTGGGAGGATAGAAATTATGCGCTCATGGTTCTCTCTGTGATCGAATCTATTTTGGAGAATCCTGGGGTAATTCTATATAAGCAAGTCGATACACTCAAAGGGCGCAAGCTTCTCGAATTGAAGCACGCTGGGATGGAGTACGACGAACGCATGGCTGAGTTGGAAAAAGTTACCTACCCAAAGCCAGAAAAAGAGTTTCTTTGGGCAACTTTTGAACTCTTTGCTAAGGAGCATCTCTGGATATTAGGAAATACGATATCTCCAAAGTCTATCGCCCGCGACATGTACGAAATGGGGCTTTCGTTCAACGCCTATATTAAGGAGTATGGTTTGCAACGGGCCGAAGGGGTCGTGCTGCGCTATCTTTCTGAGACCTACAGGGTGCTTTTGCGTACTGTGCCAGAGAGCGCAAAAAGTGAGGAGGTCCTGGATATGATTGAATGGTTAGGCGGTGAGCTAAAGGCAGCTGACGGCAGTCTTCTTGAAGAATGGCAGCGTCTTAGCGACCCGGAGTCAGTGGCAAAGAGTTTGCTGGTCGACGAAAATGAGGAGCCTGAGGCTGAAGACATCACTCGTGACGAGAAGGCGTTTACAGTTCTTCTTCGAAATATCGTTTGGCGTATTGTGCAAGCTCTTGCCCGAAAGGATTTCATCCGGGCTGCCGAAGGCCTGCGCCTGGCAGCAGGCAAAGACGCTGGATGGACCGCTGAGACTCTCGAAGAGAAGCTCGCTCCCTACTTTGAAGAGTATGAGGAGCTAAGAACAGATCCTGCGGCGAGAAGTCCGCGACATCTGTTGACCGAAAAAGGTGAAGAGTTGTGGACGTTGAACCAGAGTTTGGTTGATCCCGAAGAAGACATGGGTTGGGCACTGCAGTTTCAAGTTCAGTTGAGCGCTTCGAGAGAAGCAATGCAGCCAATCCTGCGCCTCACTGATATTTTATGCGGCTAAATCTGCCTTTCTTTCGGCCGCTTCTCCCCAATGCGCTGAAGAGAAGAAAGAAATTACGCAACAGGTGAGCTGGGGGGCCGAAGGTCCTTGCATGAGCCCCGAAAATCTAGATCTCTCATCGCGCAGCTCTTTAGTAGGAGGCTCTCTTGATTTGGCGAGAGACTCCGCTCCTCGGGAGATGCAGGTAAGTCGTGTGCCCAGCGGCATTTTAGAGATGCGTAAGCCGCCCGAGCAGGTGTATCTTTGGGGAGAACTCCCGCCTGAACCCTGGGTAAGTATTGTAGGGACTCGCCGTCCAACCCCCGAGGGACGCGAGGCGGCATTTTCCCTCGCTCAACAACTCAGTTCGTGCGGCATAACGGTCGTATCGGGGGGGGCGTTGGGTATTGATTCGGCTGCCCATGAAGGGGCACTTGCAGCGGGGGGGCGTACCCTTGTCGTTGCACCGACCTGGTTGGACAGAGCATACCCTGTAGAAAATCGGGGATTGTTTGCGAAGGTAATTGAAAAGGGTGGAGGATATTTGAGCATTTCCAAGCCGCAAACCCCTGCCTTGACCCCTGCTTTCTTTCGTAGAAACGAGGTCATGATGGCAATGTCGCTTGTGGCTGTCTTGGGCGAATGCCCCTATCGAAGTGGTGCTAGAAACGCGCTCCTTCACGCAAGAAACATGGGCCGAAAAAGATTTGTTTTACCTTTCCCATTCGATCAAAATGCCTCTGCAGGCTCATCTTTCGAAATTGTGCACGAAGGAGCCGAAGTTTTGCCACGCGCCTCGCCGCTCCTGGAATTTTTGAAAGGGTGTGGCGTTTTTGCAAATCCAGCTTGGTGGCAATGGTGCCAGGAGAATAGCGCAGGAGGTGTTGCAAAGGGATCAGTGCCTGCGGACTCGCCCCAAGAAGGTCGTTTACAGGCTGTCATGGCGGAACCAAAGGAGAAAGAAGCCCGAGATGTTTTGGAGACATTGAGGCGGGGCGCCCAAACTGTCGACGAGATTTGCGAGGCTTCGGGGCTCTTTCCCTCGGAGGCACAACACCAAATCCTTCTTTTAACCCTAAGTGGCCATGTGTTCGAGGACGACAAGGGGCTTTTGCGCTACCACCCCACCCATCATGAGCGACGCTGAAGTCACTATCGTTGGGGCCGGTCTTGCCGGCTCTGAAGCAGCCCTACAATTATCCTCACGCGGTCACCGCGTGCGCGTTTTGGAACAAAAGCCAGCCCGGCGTACTCCGGCACAATCGACGGACAATTATTGTGAATTGGTGTGTTCCAATTCCTTTCGCGGGGCGGCCCTGACCAATGCTGTCGGGCTGCTCAAAGAAGAAATGCGCCGTTTAGGCTCACAAGTCATGCAAGCTGCAGCGCTGACAAAAGTACCCGCGGGCGGCGCCCTTGCTGTCGATCGGGAGAAATTTGCAGAGGAAATGACTCGGCGCCTTCAGGCTGATCCCAATATCGAATTGGTACCGACTGAAGTCGAGAAGATACCCAGCGAACGTCCACTTCTACTTTGCACAGGGCCCCTTACCGGCGACGCCCTTGCAAAAAGTATCGCAGAACAGGTGGGAGGAGAGCTTGCCTATTATGACGCGATAGCGCCTATTATTACCGCCGAGAGTATCGATATGGAGAAGGCTTTTTTCGCTTCTCGTTACGATAAGGGCGAGACGGCGGAGGAGCAGAAAGCCTACATCAACTGCCCATTCACCAAAGACGAGTATACGAACTTTGTTCAGGCCCTCAATGACGCCGAAAAGGTGGAGCCGAATGAATTCGAAGAGGCTCGTTACTTTGAAGGCTGTTTGCCAGTGGAAGTAATGGCGTCCCGAGGGGAGCGCACCCTCTCCTTTGGGCCAATGAAACCACGGGGCATCACCGATCCTAAAACGGGGCGCTGGCCAGCGGCGGTTGTTCAATTGCGCAAAGAAGATGAGGCGGGGACTGCGTACAATATCGTGGGCTTTCAGACCCGCATGACTTGGCCCGAGCAAAAGCGAGTTTTTCGCATGATTCCCGGACTAGAAAACGCAGAATTTTTTCGCTTAGGGGCGGTTCATCGAAATACTTTTGTAAACGCACCCCGTTGTTTGGACGCGACTTGGCAGCTCAATTCCCTAAAAGGGGTCTATTTGGCCGGTCAAATCATCGGTACCGAAGGCTACGTTGAGGCGGCTGCAGGGGGCTGGCTTGTGGCCCACGCAATCTCTGAACGTCTCAAGGGCAGAGAGCCCGCTCCTCTCCCACCAGAGACGGCCCATGCTGGTTTGATTCGTCAGACGAGCCGTCATGCAGACGACTATCAACCATCTAATATAACATTCGCTCATCTGCCGCCTTGGGAGGGTAGCCGTCTAAAAAAGAGAGCAAAGTACGAGGCTATGGCTGAACGCTCCTTGCAAGCTCTTACTCAGTGGATAGAGGTCCATCAACCCAAGGGTACCGGTGCTCTCTCTAGTTTGTAGGTCGGAGAAAATGGCACCTATCTTATTCAAAGAACTCACTGCTCTTAAAGTAAGTCACGAATAATACCGTCAGCGAAGAGCCATTTTGAACGAGGAATTTGAAGTCGGTCGCCGGTTTGTACGAGGTTACCTCGACTGATCAAGCTCTTCACTGTCTTAGCTCGCTCCGGGGGGAGAGCGCAGCCTCCGCGCAAACTCTCCATCTCTCTTAGGCTCACCCCGTAACTTGTACGAAGTCCTAATAGCAGTGACTCCTGATGAGAGATACTGGGTGTGATGACCTCACGCTCGGTGATGTGCTCTTCATAAGGGTTAAATGAGTGGTCTGTGTTCTCGCTACTCCAAAGAGCCTGGTAACGCTCGGGAGAAAGGACGTTCTTATAGCGAATTCTACCGTCTTGAAGGCATACAGTGCCAAATGCGCCTGTCCCTAGGCCCAGGTAATCGCGCCCCAACCAATAGCCTGTATTGTGCACGCTTTCGTGACCCTCTTTCGCAAAATTAGAGATCTCATAATGATGAAAACCTCTTTCCACTAAAGTAGAGGAGACTGCGTCGAAAGAGGCCGCAACCTGCGCCTCTTCGAGCAGTGGCAGTTTTCCCTTTGCGTCGAGGGCTCCAAATCGCGTGCCTGGTTCAATTGTGAGAGCATAGGCACTCAGATGGGTAATTCCCGTTTCTGCAATTGTGTTTACATCACGTACCGCCAACTCGGGGCTTTGGTGGTGTACTCCAAATATAAGATCGGCCGACACTTGGGGGAGCCCAGCTCTTAAAGCCTCTGCCACCGCAAAAAGCCCCCCTTGTTCATTGTGAAGTCGCCCTAAAAATTTCAAGCGTTCGTTGTCCAAAGCTTGAACCCCAATACTGACGCGATTGATACCTACTTGGGTGAGGGCTTGGGCATGTTCAAAGTCAAAACTCGTAGGGTTGCACTCGACGGTAACCTCTACGTTTCTATCCAGAAAATCTTTGGCAAAGTGTTCTTTGACAGCATCAATGACCCTGCCCACTTGCAGTGGGGCCCAAAGAGAAGGAGTGCCACCTCCAAAAAAGAGTGAGCGGAGCTGGGGCCAAGGCTTCTTTAGGTATTGAAGTCGTTCGTTGAGTTCACGGATGACGGCGTTGGCGTACTGCTCGTGAGGTAGGCGCGCTCGTGCCTCTTCTTGGCCTAGGGGCACGCCGGGTTGGTCGGAAGGCACCGCCACACTTAAAAAGTCGCAATAAGGGCACTTTTTTAGACACCACGGAAAATGCACGTAAATGCCCAGTCCGCCACTATGAGGAATTTCGCATTGCACGAGCGCACCGAAGCGCCTTTTTCATCAGTCCACAAGTGAAGGAGGGCCTGGAGGGTCGATCGGTTTGCCGGTTGTCGCGGCTAGTAGGACATCTAGCGCCGATAAGTGGGCACAATTGGTACTAGTACCAAAGGTCGGAACTTCGTGCCGGGTTTTGGTACCCATGAGACAAAAAGTAGTACCGAGGGCAAATAGGGAGGCTATTGCGGGTTTCATCAGGCCCCCACTTCAGTTGGGTCTGGTGAAACCCGGCACGGACTTCCGGCACGAGGTACTAGTGCGGCATTGGAGAGCACTTCTACAATCTGTAGGTGGACGAAAATGCCGCCTATTTTCTTCAAACAGATCGACGCTCTAGGGCTCGCTTTCTCTAAAACAAGCCTTACGATGATGAGGTGACTGCACTTGATGAGCTTCTTCAAAAGGTCCAAGGATACCACCCTGATGCTGATTTGGAATTGATTCGGCGCGCCTACCACTATGGGGAATGGGCCCACCGTGAGCAAATTCGCAAGAGTGGTGAACCCTATTTCACCCACCCCATGCGAGTAGCGGGGGCGATTTCTGATTTGCGCTTAGATACGGCAAGTGTGTGTGCCGGGCTCTTGCATGATGTGGTTGAAGACACTCTCGCCACTTATGAGGACATTCAGGGAGACTTTGGCGAAGAAATAGCCAACTTAGTTGATGGTGTGACGAAGTTGAGCAACATCAACTTCACCTCAAGGGAAGATCGTCAAGCCGAGAGCTTTCGAAAGATGGTGGTGGCGATGGCGCGGGATATTCGCGTTATTTTGGTGAAGCTCTGCGATCGCATGGACAACATGCAGACCCTTCAGCATATGAAACCTGAATCTCAGGAGCGCATCGCACGTGAAACCCTGGAGATATATGCGCCCCTGGCGAACCGCCTCGGCCTGAATCTGATCAAGATGGAGCTGGAAGACCAATCATTTCGCTACCTAGAACCAGAACATTGGGCCGCTGTCGATTCGAAGCTTGCCAGTACGCTCAAGGAGCGCTCGATCTACATCGAGAGTACCTGTCGAACGATCACCTCTCGCCTAGCCGAGCAAGGATTTAATGTAAAATTGAGCGGTCGCGCAAAACACGCCTACTCAATTTATCGCAAAATGAAGGCGACTCATTGCGACTTTGAACAAATATTCGACCTCATTGCCTTTCGCATCATCGTCGAGTCAGAGGCCGATTGTTACGCGTGTTTGGGCGCTATTCATTCACGGTGGACCCCCATTCCAGGAAGGTTCAAAGACTATGTCGCTTTACCAAAACCCAATCGCTATCAGTCTCTTCATACCACATTGATTGGTCCTGGGCGTCAACGCATTGAGGTGCAAATCCGGACTCATGAAATGCATCGCATTGCCGAACAAGGGGTGGCTGCCCATTGGAAATACAAGGAGCGATTAGGGGGAGGGGTTGATCCGGAGGACGCAAAGAAATTTGGATGGCTTCGAGAGCTAGCGCGCTTTCAAAGTGATCTAAAAGACCCTGCTGAGTTCTTAGAAAGTGTTAAAATAGACCTCTTTCCGGACGAGGTATATGTTTTTACTCCTAAAGGCGATGTCCTAGTTTTTCCTAGGGGGGCAACTCTTATAGACTTTGCCTATTCGATTCACACGGACGTGGGGCATCGATGCTCTGGGGCTCGCTGCAACGGCGCGATTGTGGCCATCCGTCATGGGCTCAAAAATGGCGACGTCGTAGAGATCATGACGAGCCCTAACCAACGCCCTAGCAAGGACTGGCTAGACTCGTGCGCAACTACCCGCGCAAAAAATCGCATTCGTGCGTTTTTACGTTCAGAAAAGAGAATCAAAAGTATCAACCTGGGGCGCGAGTTGATGGAGGCACAAATGCGTGTGCAAGGCATGAGCATGACCAAGCTGATCAAGAACGAAGAGGCGGTCATGAAGTTGGTGCATCATCTTCATTTCGGGACATTGGACGAAACTCTCCTGGCTGTTGGGTACGGCAAATTGGCGGTGGAGGACGTCGTTGCAGCTCTGAAGGACAAAGATCAACCAGAGCGCCCCAATCGAGCCTTGAAGACCGGTCCCATCGAAAGTCTTGTGCAGCGCGTCACCAAGGACAACATGGCCGGTATTAAAGTAGCCGGAATTGACAATGTATTGGTGCGTTACGCTCGTTGCTGCAACCCCTTACCTGGAGATCCCATCATTGGCTTTATTACTCGTGGCCGTGGGGCGGCGGTACATCGCCGTGAATGCACCAAGGCATTTGACACCGACCCTGAACGCCGAATCGAAGTGAGCTGGGACAGCCGGGCAAAGCTAAATCGTCCTGTCAGTATCTCGGTGGTCGCCAACAATCAACCTGGAATTTTGGCGAATATTAGTCAGGTTCTTAGTAGCCAAAATGTGAATATTAGCGAAGCTAATTGTCGAGCTGACGATGAAGGGCGAGCTCACAATCGATTCACATTTCATTGCCGTGATTTGACCCAATTGCGTAGCGTCATCAAGGCTTTGGGAAAGCTCAATGGTGTCGTCAGTGTGAGTCGCGTCTAACCAGGTTAGTTGGGGCCCGACTCATTTTACTCACTTGAGCGCTTCTTTTTATGTATACGCAGATGTATAGATAATTTAAATAAATAGCATTTGATATGCATAGCCGTATATGAACGAATACCAAGGACCGGAACTTCGTGCCGGGTTTTGGGACCAATGAGACAAAAAGTCGTACTGAGGGCAAACTGAGAAAGCCGGCACGAACTTCAGTCACGAGCTACTAGCTGTTTTATTGAGAAAGTGGCGAGTGTACGGCCCTGCTCGCTCTGGATAAAAGTTCGACTTTTGTGCTACTCGGCAGCCAATGAAACGAATCTCTCCAGTGATTGCGGAACTTGAAGCCGCTCGGGCCTTTGCGATTACTCAATTCGCGGCCGAGGTGAACATGCCGGTACAAGAGTTCTTGGAGCACTTTCGAGTGACAATGAGTTCACCGGCTGGGGACTCCGCTGAGGTGTCTTTTGTAGTGGAGCCAAAAGAGTAGGAGAGTTCCAAAAAAGTCTTTCTAAAAAAAACGCCCGAACTCTTTTGAGTCGGGCGTTTTCTTTGTGGCCTAGAGGCGAAGCTTAGGAGTCGACGGAAATTCCGAGACGCCTGCGCATTGCAAAGTAGTTGTGGCTTGAGGCGAAAAGCACGAGCTCTTTGAAGCGATCTTCGTTGGGCATACTTGCTCCGTTTTCATCAGCTGCTCCCATGATTTCTGCAGTTGTTTGCAAATCGTGCGCAACGAGGAAACCGACGCGATCTGCCGTGAGGTCTACTGCTGCGACCCACTTTTTCAGATCGAGGGCGGAACCCGACTGTATCAACTTGGAGACAACCGACGAGAGATGATCGCGCGCGTCAGCAGGAAGGAACGACTTGAGAGCCGCCAGGGCTTCGTTGACTGCTCCTTCGATGTCGGGAGCAATGGGGAATTGCGGAGAAGTGAGCTTGATGGCCGCGAAAAGCCACGACTTCAATGCGGTACCGGTCTGTACAAAATGTCTCATGTAGAGGCCGGGTCGTAGATAGGCTAGCTGCTGGGCAGCCACAAAGGCGGCAACCTGCGGCGGTACCTGTGAGCTCATGCCCATTTTACCTATAGACAGGCTCGGCGTCTCGGTAAAGAGATAGGAGAGCCCTCCAGGGTCGTTTCGGTTGCCATATACGTTGGGCAGCTCGGTTCCTAGCACTCCTGCCGCATAATAGAGCGTCTGAGCTAGGGGCGCTTCATGTTGGCTTGGCTCGATGAGCATGTCCGCGCTGACTCCCAATTGCGCCAAGGGTTGAGAACGAGCTTTGATAACCGCGGGTTGAATCAGACCAAAGATTGCCGTCAACAGGGGGTCGAGCTTGGGGTGCATCAAACGCTGATGCCAGTCTTCTTCGCTGAGAGAGTCCTGAGCCGGTGCGGCAGTCTCTGCGCGCATTCTTTCGTAGAAACGCTCCTCGTCGGGTTCGGCCAATTTAAGTACCGAAAGAACCTGACAGAGAGCCCAGCTAGCATCTGCGTCGCGGGCGACCGTATAGATTTTACGTAGAGCCTTGTAGGATTCGTGGCGAAAGGGGTTTTGGCTGAGGAGATATTCCTGCAGCATGATGCCTTTTTCGCGGAATGCTTCAGGATCGCTCTCGTAGATCAATGTGAGTCTATCGAGACGCGAGCGATTTCCAGGGTCGAGCTCGGAGGCTGACTCGAGGGCTTGAGCTGCTAGCTCAGGAGCCACCAAATGTTGCTCGTAGATCTCGCCCAATTGGTCGTAGGCTAGGATACGCGCGCCGTTGTCATCTTGCTCTTCGGCGAGGGCGAGACGACGCTTGATCAGCTCTTCTACGGCTGTGTAGTTTCCGGCAGACTTCTGAATGACAGTGAGCTCGGCCATGGCCTTTTCATTGGTAGGATCGAAGTCGAGTACCTCTTCAAAGTACTCTGCGGCTTGAACGGGATCACCAATTTGACGGGCCGTCACGAGGGCCGCGGTGTGCAGGTACTTAATTTTCTGACTTGGCTCTTCGACAAACTCAGCAAGTTTTACAACGACCTCGACCAGCTTGTTCCAGTCTTTTTCTTCGCTGTAGAGCTGCATGAGCTTGGTGAGCAGACGGCGATCGTCGGGGCGTTCTTCGAGAGCCGCTACATAGCTCTTTGTTGCCTGGTTTCGATCTTTAAGTTCGGTTGCACACAGATCACCAATCTCAATGAGTAGGTCTAGGCGAGTGTCGCCGTCGGCCACATCAAGTTGCTGCGTTTTCGCTTTGACTGCCTCGGCAAAGTTCTTCTGGTCGAGATGCAGTTGGGCAAGAGCAATGAGTGGAGCGTCCGAACTGGGGTCCAATTCGGCAGCTTCTTCTAAGATCTCGATGGCAGCGGCATTATCGCCACCTCTGCGATGAGACTCTCCTAATTGATAAGTGGTGACAGCCTTCTCTTCATCGCTCAACGACTCGCCAAAGCGCTCAAGATAGTCCTTGAGTAATTCGGCTGCTCTTTTGGGAGCGCCATGTTCAAACGTGACTACGGCAACATGACCGACGGCTTCGGCGTTGTCAGGGGCGAGGCGCAGGAGAACGTCCATGGCTGCCAGGGCGTTTTCTGTAGAGCCCGAATTGCGGAGAGCGTCGACATAGCGCAGCAACACCGGAACAGCGTGTTCGGCACCCAGCGCGTCTACTCGATCGGCTAGACGCCCGTAGTGGGAGCTAGCTTCGACGAATCGACCTTGCTCGAAGCAGATGTCGCCCAGGACAAAGATGCTGTCGAGGTTGCCGGCGTCCAGGGCCAAGGCCCGTTTCGCCGTTGCTTCGGCTTTGTCGTCGTCTTTGAGACGCTCCCGTTGCAAGCGCGCCATTTCGCCGGCCAACTTGGCTTGAGCTCGGTCGCCCTCCGTGGTGGCCAATTCTCCTTCGAGGAGATCGACTGCGGCGTTGACGTCTCCCCGCTGTACGTAGGCACGACGAAGGGAAGCGGAAATGTTGCGGTCTTCGGGGCGCGAGTCGAGAGCGTTTTTGAAGTGCTCAATGGCGCCATCTAAGTTACCCGAACTCTCCAAGAGAGTGGCTGCACGAATGTATTGCTCGGCACGTGCATCGGGAGTCTCGGCCTGATCGGCCAAAGAGAGAAGTGCTTCCAGAGCGTGCTCGGCATTGCCCGTGGCTTCTCGGAGCTTCACCAAGGCTTCCAGGGCGCCCGAGTGTTCACTGTCCTCTGCTAGAACCAACTCGTAGGCGTGTAGAGCGCGTTCGGGAGAGGTGAGCTGGTCGGCGAGTACCCGACCCCAGGCCATGCCAAGGGAAATACGTACGGCAGAGTCTTCCACTAGCTCTAGCTGGCGTTCGTAAAGCCGTGAAGCATCTTCCCAGCGTTCGAGTACCCGTAGTTGGCGTACGAGGGATGCCATGACGCTTACGCGACCGGCGTCCGCTTCCAGAGCGCGCTCAAGGGCCTTGGCCGCTTCCTCGTGGTTAAGAAATTCTTCTTCGTGAACGGCTGCGATGCGTTCTAGGAGCCCGATTTTTTGTTTGGGAGTGGCCGAGAGCGTGACCTGTTCTTCTAAGTTAGAGAGCAGGTTTTGGTACTTGCCCAATTTGGTGAAGACTCGTTCCAACCCTCGCATGGCGTCCAAGCTTTGTGCGTCCTGCTCCAGGGCGCGCTTGAACATGTTGATCGCATCATCTGCGTTATTGAGATGGTCGTCGTAGATTTCGCCGATGCGGCACAACGTCCGAATGGCTTCGGCCGCAGGCTGAGCCTCTACTCGCTGGCCGAGCAATTTCACGAGAATATCGAAGTCGCCTGATTTCTCGAGAATACGGGCAAGAGAGTCGCCCGCTTTCTGATGAGCAGGGTCTTCAGAAAGAACGAGCTCGTAGATGGCTCGCGCGCTCTCATTGTCGCCTAAGCGTTGCTCTAAGATTTCTGCTGATTCCGTTCGTAGATCTCGCGCCAAGGCGGGAGTGCTTGCCGCGTCAGCACGGTGAGTGAGTAGAGCTCCTAACTCCTGCCACTGCTGTGCCTTGCGGTAGATTGTCGTCATATGATCGAGAGCAATCTCATTGGCTGGTTCGGCGCCTAGTACAGCCTGTAGGCAGGGAAGCGAGAGATCGGAACGAGAGACTTTTTCTAGGTACCAAACACCCGCTTTGAGCAGCAGTTGGGTGCGGTGCTCGGGGGCGAGGGACTCGTCTTGACTTGCGTCGCCCAAAAAGGAAAGCGCCTCTGCCCAATGGGGTTCGGAGGTACCTGCGGCCCTTTCTACTTCGTTTGCGTATTCGGGCTGAGGGTCGTCACAGAATGCCTGCGAATAGGCGACGACAGCCTGCTCGTTGTCGAGAAGGTCTCGCGAGTAGATACGGCCAATCTCCGCCATTGCGCGTGCTCGTTGAGCGGAGCTCTCGGCCGTTTCGGCGCGCCCCAGCATCATCTCAATGAGTTCATCAAATTTACCTGCACGTCGGCGGACTTCTTCAATTCCAGCAAGTGCGACGCCATCGCGAGGATCGAGTTGAAGGAGCTCGTCGTAGACAGCCTCCGCTTGTTCAAGGCTGGTCTCCTGAGACTCGAGGAGCCGAGCCGCTCGAATCAATAATCCCCTCTTGGTGTCAATCGCGATGGGGTCGTCGATCATTGAAGCGGCAAGACGAAATGCCTGACCAATTCGGTCGGAGGTAGCACCCCGCCCAACGCTTGCTTCGAGAGCCATGGCAATCTCGGTGTCGTCCGGATCGCTCAGAAGATTTTGTTCTAATTCTTCGAGGGCTTCGTTACTGAGATCATCGTTTTTCTTGGCGCGCCCCATGTCCTCCAGGAGTCCGAGAAGCTCTTGGACCGTACCTCGCTGCGAGGGGTTTTTTGAGAGGAGTCTCAGCACAACCTCGTCGATATCGGGGGTGACCCAACCTCGAGGGGCGACGCTACTGGGGGCAGGGGGGATCTTGGTTAGGTGGCCATAGGCCACATCGAGAACTTCGCCCTCAAAGATAGGCTGCCCGCTCAATAGTTCATAGAGAAGCGCACCGATAGAATAGACGTCGCTGTTGGACTCGGCATCTTCGCCACGGATCTGCTCAGGAGAAACCGTTCGTGGGTTTCCGCCCGTGGAACTGAGACCTCGTCGATCGTTGTTTTGAGAAGAGCGAAGTCTATCGCTTGCTAGGTCAAGCAGTGCGATGGATTGCTGCCCCTCACTGTTTCGGTAGATGACAATGTTGTCGAGAGACAGAGAGCCGTGAACGAGATGTTTTTCGTGCAGAGTGCTAACCGCCTCGAGGAGGCTCACTAGAAGCGGGCGAGCTTCGTTGATGTGCATGGGACCCGTACGCGCAACGCGGGCAGCGAGAGGTTGTCCTTCAATGTAGCTATGAGAGGTGACGATGCGATCGCTCATCTTTCCAGCGAAATGCAGGGCTGGAAACCCGGTTTCAGTGAGCTGCCCGGCTAAGCGCGTTGCGACTAGATACCGGTTGAGGGCACGTTTGTCTCGAGTAGCGCCGTGATGCAATACTCGAAGGCGTACTTCGCCCTCGGCGCCCTTTGCCATGTAGGTGGAAGCCATGCGCCCTTCGCCCAACTTTCTACCAATGCGGTAGGGGCCAAAGTCAGAGCCTGTCTCAAGAAAAGAGTCCTCAAGGGGAGGTGTACTGGAAATTTTGGCGACCGCAGGGCTCAAATCATGGCCGCTAGCGCGTAAAGCGTCGGCTAACGCGACGATCGCGTCTTCTTTTTCGCAGTGAGCGAGGAGTGCCCCAGAAAAAGAACTGAGGGTGGCTTGTCCGCCTATCTTTTCAGGATCAAATCCGAGAATTTCTCGGCTGAGGGTGAGAAGGTCGTCCAACTCGAACAGACGCTCAAGTTCCGCACGCAATACATCCAAATGCTTCATATCTATCTAACTGTTCTGGGGGGTCGGCCGTTCAATATGTGCAGCGAACGCCCGAGGGCGGGCGCACAATAACCCCTTGATTGCCTCGAAGCGAAGGCTCAAGTGCTGGAAATCTCGCTTTTTTTTCCATATTGAGTAATTGGACGATTCTTTGCCCATTTCGACTCGCCTCATGTAAGCAGACCCATGGCGGAAAATCCCGGGATGCGTTCGGTCACTCGGCCTGTTTCGAGTAATATTCGTGCGCGATTGCGACGCGCCACCCTGCAGCGTGCCCTACCCATTGGTCTCTTAGCCCTGGGTGTGGTCGGGATGCCCACATTGCTCCTCTCGTCGGGCGGTTTAGCTCGACTGGATCGTCTCGAAGCCGAGCGAGAGAAAGTCTCATTGGAGATTTCCCGCCTCACTAAACGAATTGAATATTTGCGCTCGAAAGCTGAGGCCGTAAAAAGCAACCCCGAGACCGTAGAAAGATCCGCTCGTGATCAATTGGGGCTCCTCCGGCGTACCGAAATCGTCTATCATTTCGAGTCCGAAGACCGTTGAGAACCCTCAGCTGATCTTTGTAGTGTAAGAAGCATTTAGGGCAGAGGACGGAGTGAGCATATATCTTTATCATCGGCTGCGAGAATCTGGCAGATTTTCCCCCGAAGCACTGCTCTGGGCCATTGCGCGAGGTAGACGCGAACGCGTCTCATTGACCGAGGCATTAGTTGTGATGGATGTGAGCCATGCACGTCTCCTCATGGGAATTGTGGGCTCTGAGGGGGAAAAGGCCGATACCTCGTGGCGTCCAGATCCTCGGTTGCTTTTGGATCTCCCGCCGGGAATTTGCGAACGCTATTTGGCATTTCCTTTTCGAGAGCGGGCAGGAGCCGTCGAAGTTGCCACGATATCCGGCCTCGACACGGGGGTGCAGCACGAGTTTGAAGCGCATTTCAAGCGCCCTGTGGCACTTTTTCGTGGAAATATTCAGGCTCTTTTGGCTGCCGCAGGAGCACCTGTCGACTTGGGGGCTCTTACATTTCGATTGAGCGAGCCACCTCCAGCGCTCGGAGGCGAAGCGTTGCCTCTCGTTCGCAAAGGAGCGGGGAAACATCGTATACGCAAGCGTACCGCGACCTCACCTGGTATCGGAACTGGTGGAGCCATCAATTTACCTTCGCAAAATATAGATACCACTGCGCGACCGCCTACGTGGTTGTCACCTTCTTTACGGGGAGCCGATCAACTCGCCCAGGTAAGAGATGTTCGCGAACTCTGTGTTGCTTTGAGCGCAATGTTACCAGCTCCGGCACTCATCTTTGAGCTGACTCAAGGTCGACTTTTGTTGCGAGGTTCATCGGGGGCGGGAGCCTACGGAGAGGAGAGCATTTCCCTTCTTGACGAAAGCTCGCTCTGTACGGCGGTCGAAGAGGGTAATTATCTTGGTCTTTGGTATCAATGTGCGGCCCATGAGCGATTTGCCACGAGTTTCTGTGAAGGCACTCTCGTACGAGTTGACCGAATAGGGGGGCTCGACTCTGCCTTGGTCATTGTGATGTCAGGGGACTTTGGCACGCAAAGAGGTGCCGAAATCCTCGAGATGGCCACCGATGCATGGCGACGCATTGCTGAACGCATCGAATTTTTGAGCGGTCTTTAGTTCGTAGCTCCTCTCCGAATGGGTATGGCGCAAATCTGCGGACAGGGACGAAGGGCTTGGGGTCCAGAGCGGCGAACCGGTTTGCCGGTTGTCGCGACCAGCAGGACATCTAGAGCGCCGTTAAGTGGGCACAATTGGAGCTAGTTCGGTATTTGTGACCGCCTCTACAATCTGTAGGTGGACGGAAATACCGTGTATCTCCTGTAAGCAGAGAGGCGCTCTAGCCTAAAAAGCGTGGGGGCGCTCCGTGAAGAACAGCCCCCAAGTAGTGCCTCGTTCTAGCGCTTTCTTAGAGCACCGTCGTGCACTGCTTAATATGAATGGTGTCCGTATTGTTGTCGTCACGACACTCGACGGTCTTGGGTTTTCCCCGGCCATCGTCGTTGACTACTACGATGATATCTTTATTGGACACTTCTTCTTTCACCTTACACTCGACGATCTTGCACTTACCTGTTGGTACGGGGCCGTCAGAATAAGACGTGCAAAGAATATTTCCATCGGAAGGATCCCCCACATAGAATGTTGCGGGTAATTCTGAGCCGACTGCTCGCTTGCCGCGGTTACAAACAGTTGCTCGCAAAACAGTTCCTCCGTCTTTGAGGATACAGGAGTTCCCGTCGGCAAGGCGCCCCGTGATATCAGGCAAGTCATTGAAACCCGCAACCCCTTGGACGTTGGCGCGGAAATTGTTGAGATCGTCCTCGACCCAATTGTGTGCCCAGTTGCTTGTTTGGGGAATGAGTCCGTCGCTCATGACATTCGATACGTTGTACGCGTGCTGATTCCAGATAGGACGGGACGATGCCCAACGATCCAGACGATCTCTTAAGACGCGTACTCCGGTGAGTTCCGCTGAATCACCGGGATGGGTAGCGCGACATACCTTGCCCTGGGGGGCTTGGCTCGATGCTCCTCCCATACCAGCACCACCCATGCCCATATCGCTCGCGGGGGAGGAATAACCCGCCATACGGTCAGTGCAGGTGAGACCACATTCTTTCAAGTCTCTTCCTTCACAACAATCGGTATCGGTTTGGCAGCCCGCGCAGAGGTTGTCTTTGCCGCACGTTGTCCCCTCAGGGCAACTATCGTCGCTAGAGCATTTGATACCGGGATGAATTGGATCGACGTAAGGACCGTTTTTTGCGCTGCCATCGGCGGGACAGGCCGTATTGAAATCGTTGCTATTGACGACCAACTCGGTATTTTCGTCATTGTCGATATCTGCCACCAAGGGAGATTCGAGCCAGGTCGTGCTGGTACGAAATGCTGAGAAGAGAACTTCACCAGTATCCCCTGCGTACACTCGCAAGAAACATTCGTCCGCGTAGACCATTTCGGCTTTCTCGTCGCCGTCAAAGTCGAAAATAGTTCCGCCCGTTTGGCCACTGGTGGAGTCCTGAGAGGGCTGAGACCAACGCACATTTTCTTCCGTTGAGCCATTGCAACCCTCGGCACAATCGGCGGGATCAATGACTCGCATGCGCGTGGCTCCTGCTACGCCAATTTCAGGAAAACCGTCCGCGTCAAAATCGCCAATGACCGGCGGGCCGCCCTTATCGTCCTGCTTTTTTCCACCAGACAGTATAGGTGAACCGTCCACATTACGTTGGAAGTATTGTGTGTTCATCACCTCCCGACCCTCTGTGGTTACTAGAATCACCCGCCCCGAGTCGGGGTCAACCGCTACTATCTCTGCAATACCGTCTAGCTTGGTAAAATCGAGCTTAACGTCGGGTCGTTGGGGGTCATTCACGGGAGTTCCAAAGTCCGCTACTGCAAAATGCTGTGCTTTGACGTAACCTCTGCCGTCCCTCGTCCAGCCATCAGTATCGTCCCACTCCCACAGGAGGGCGCCATTGCCCGAGGCGATGAGTTCTGGCTTTCCATCCCTGTCAACATCCGCCACAACGGGCACCAAGCCAACAAATACGGGCATGAATTTACCGGGATCGGGGGTGAAGAGTAGCTTGCCCTGATTGTCCCAAACCTCAGTTTCTAATAAAACCTCGGCCTTGCCGTCGTCGTTGAGATCGTGAAGAGAAGGGCCTGCCCAAGGGTGTGTCGAGGTCTTTTTAGTCGGCGAGGACCACTTTTTCACATAAGTGCTGCCGTTCCAGCTCAACATTGCCAGGTGGTGAGCATCTCCGTCTTTTTCTGCACGTACAGCAATTTCAACGGTGCCGTCACCGTCGACGTCACCAATGGCGGGAGCTGCCAATGCGCTAATATCGAGACCGTCTGTGAGCTGAATACTATCGTGGAGGGTGCAGTCTTGACCGTTGAGGATACGAAGAACTCCGGGAGCTGTCGCGTCGGGAACTGTTGTGGCTGCAGCGGTAATAATGATGATTTCAGCAGCTGCGCCACTGTCGTAGGGGAGATCGACTACGAGAGGTGTGGCCAATACATGAAAAGAATCGGGGGCTAAATCGTTGGGGCCGGGCTTGAGCCATTCGCATTGTACGTCAGGGGCAAACTCGCCTACGGCTTGACCGACCCCGCAGGCTAGGCCGGGGGGGATAGCGGCCGAGATACACACCCCATCGCTTGAGCCATCGAGGCGACAACTCTCACCTTCGCAACAAAACGTATCTCCTTGGCAATCCCCGTGGGTCTCGCAACTGCCTTCAACTTTTCCGCAAAAGTTGTCTGTGGTGCAAATATAGGAGCTGGGATCAGTGCAGGTGTCGTCCTTTTCACAGCACTCGCTCGATTGCTTGCAGGATACGAGTTCAGGATCTTCTAATAAATCAGAGAAGTCCTGAGGGCCATCGTTTCCATTGTTGTCGTCGATGGTAATATCATCGACTCCTTTTTTTCCGTTGCCCTTATTTTTATCACCGCTGCTACAGGCCCCGCCAGCGGAAACAAATGAAAAGACACCCAGGGCAAGAAGAGTTATTTTACGAAAGGCCATGAAAGGAAGGGTAACCCGAGCACTGCTCGGGACCAACCCGAAAAACGGATCGATAAGATGATAAGTTTTGCGGAGAAAAGAAAATTGGACCCGGAGGGGAATTTTGACCCACTTCTCTTGTTTGTGTTTGCCTCGGGGCGCTCCTGAGAGAGTCGATGCTTTCAATTAAAGCACCTGAAGCTTGAAGAAAACGAGGCGCTCAAGACAAGAGAGAGGGTAGGGCTGGCGGGGCCCACTTCGATCGAGAAAGGATCAACTATGAAAATGCATATGTTAAAAAGGCTCTCTTTGGTAGGTTGTCTGTACATGGTGCCAGCCTGTACGATGGATGCAATTGTGCAGGGCGATGGGGACTCAACTGGTGCTTTGACCCCAGAACAAAAGGACTTGCAGGCTCTATTTATTGGACACGGCATGCCCGAGGAACAGATCATGACCTGCCTTGATTTGGACGCGAGGATGGCTGAAAGCGAAGTTCTCTACGAAAGTCCTGATAGCGAAGGCGTGCCCGAGCAAGTGAGTCAATTATTTCTCGCGCGTGCGGAGCTCTATCTCGACCATTGTGAAGAATTTGAAGCGAGGAGTAACTGGTCTGACTGCAGCGTTGTGGGGGGACCTGTTATCCCAATGAAAGCGCCAAGTTGTGACGCTCAAGAGCAAGCTTACATGCAATGCCTTGCAAAGAAGTCCATTGAAGACTTGAACGAGTGCTTGCAGTTTGAGAGGAGCGCGGAGTGTATGTTTCCTGCAAGCAGCAGAGACTTTGCCTCCGAACTCGCATGCAAGGGGGGCCGCGTGGTTCTACCGGGCGGCCCGGCTGTGGGTGGCGTGCGCGGCCAGGGCGCGGGCGGCCAGCGCATGGGCGAGCAGGAGTTGAGTTCTAAAGAAGAAGCCGAACTCATAGCCTGGGCCAACACGGCTTTAGCGGGTCCAACGGACTCAATTGACGGTGGTCCGACGACGCAATCGAGGGGAGAAAATTACGGTTTCGGAGTTTGGATGTGTGAGGACGGACTGAGTTATTCGTTGAGTTGTGCCGAGCCCACATCAGCTTGCTGGGTGACATGTGTCTGTCGAATAGATGGCCGAGACGTGGACACAATTGAGCTTTCTGAGCACGTAATTGACGCAAATTTCGATGCCGAAGTATTTGACGCTTGTGGCTTTTCGCCAAGAAAAAATAGGGGGGAGCTCTTTTCTGGGGCACCCCGGGGAAACCCGGATTCCGCGAAGGAATCATCGTGGCAAGTCCAATAGGTACGCTTGCCTCGATGATTCGTCTTTTCAATTACATCAATTGGCAGCGGCCCAGTTTCGCTCAGCGCCAATCGCGAGCCAGTGCATGGGGGTCGTTTTATCGTCCACCGCAATGGGGAGAGTTGACTGACTCCAGCTGTCTTGTTGCGGAATGGTGAGTTCCTTTGCCGATGCTATTGTTTGCAGGGTGCTTTCATCAACCCTGAGCGCTAAAATGCCTAAGCCCGATAAAATAGAAACTGTGCTGGTGGGAATGTGGGCGGCGACCACCGCCCGTAATTCCGGACGTGTGGCGGCGTTTTCGACTAGGCGGCGTAGATCTTCTAAAGTCCGGGCAAAAACGGCACTAGGTCCTTGCAAGAGAGCTTCGGAGGCGCACACTTGTAACACCACGGGCCCGGACCACTCTTGCACTACAGGTGGGGGAGCAAAGCTATCACTCGAGGGCGGGAGGCTTCCAGCCTCGGTGGCCCGCTTGTCCAAGCGTCCCTTTCCTTTGGCACCTCCTCGGGTTTCTGCTCCGCGACTGAGTAGAATATCGTCAGTCGGTAAATTGCGCGGGACCGTAACGCGCACCGGGCGTTTGAAGCCTCGAGGATCTCCCACCTCGCCATGAGCAATCGCAAAGGCAAGCGTTTCGGGGGAGGCGATGATCCCGCGCTGGGGGCCTTCATACTCGGCATTGCGTAACGCAAGTCCGTCGTTGGGTGGAGGGTACAGCTCCCCAGAGAGCACGCGACGATCTGGTTCGATCAAGCGAGCGCCACTGGCGATGAAATCGGCCAACATCGTACCCTTGGACAATACTTCCAAAGTTTGGCGTGACGAGGGGCAGAGTAAAAAATCAAGACCAGGAGAAACTCTTTTGCTTTTGAGCAAGGCTGATACTGCCAGCCAGTCACGCAAGGAGATGCCAGTGTCTCCACCAAGGAGTACCTGAGAAACTCTCTCTCCAGCTAAATCACGGACATGACGAATTCGGCCAGTTTGATCCATCAGGAGAGGATCGACTGCAGCCATGTCGATGGATAGGACCTCTTCCCAAGGGGAGCCGGAATCGGCCTGCAAGACACGATAGGCTTTGGAGCGTCGCTGGTCGCGAAGAAATATTTCAGTCTTTTCATCGCTGGCGAAAAGAGCAGAAGCCGCCCCTAATTGGGGTGCGAGCCCGCAAAGAACAGCACGATCACCAATGGAAAGAATTTTGGCGCCAGGTCCGCCGAACTCGAGAATGACGGGTGCCTGATGAGTTGCGTCAACGTTTTTTACGATGGCTTCCAAACCCCTTTTGAGGATTTCCAATGCGACATCGCGAATGCAGACAAAGGGCCGCATTCGCCCCGAAAGTAGAATTTGAATGCTACGCGGGGGGCGGACCTGAGTTTTTCCCGTGCGGAGCGCCTCCGAAAGTTGGCTGCGCGAGGCGGGGAGCACGAGCATTGCAGCACCACCACAACTGACCACGCGTGGCTCGTCGGTGAGAACTAAGCGCCCCGGGCTGGAGAATCTTTCTAGATGAACGCTGGATGCAAAGCCGGCGCCCCCTTGTGCAACCAGAAAACCTAGAGAAAGAGCCTCGTGGGGAACGCAGTCGGGAGGAATGGTCTCTCCGTCGCAAGAAGAGAGAGAGATACAATGGGGCGGATAGGCTAAGCTTACCTCGACTTGGGAGTACGTCAGCCCGGCGTCGACCGCGGCTCGCAGAGCTCGCCGCGGCTCGCGGGCGAGCACTACTTGGTCGACCCTAACTTCCATAAGCAGTTCTTGTGTCGTCTCCTCACTGCTGTGACTCGCCAAGACCTTCTGGCTCATTGTGCGTGGTAAATCTGCTGCTTTTGCCTTCAAACTAGCCCCCCCCGGGTAATATCACCTGTTTTTCCCCCTGAAGAGTAGCCGGGGGAAGCAAATGGGGTCAAGGCGCCAGCCTGCTGGAAAAAAAAATTGTCAAAATACCGCCATTTTACGATTTTTATCAAAAAAACGTGCGGGAATTCAATTTTCATGCATCAAGAACTTCACGGCGATGGCAAATATCGCCTATCCTGTGAAACATGTTCAAGGAAGCACTTCAAAAAGCTGTCGAGACCACTGAGAGTTACGCCGGTCTACTTATGGATTTTGAGGGCATCCCCGTGGAGACATTCGTCAGCGCGAATTCTCCCTTCGATATTGAGGTGGTGGGGGCCGAAATTAGCGTTCTTGTGAAACAAATTCTTCGCGCAGCTGAAATGTTAGAAGCTGGCGGAACGGAGGAAGTTTCATTTAAGAGCGAGCGCATGACGACTTTGGTGCGCATCATCGACGAGAATTATTTCGTCGCCATGACGATGTCACCTTCAACCAACGCAGGTCGCGGTCGCTACGCGCTACGGCTAATGGCTCCAGAGATGGCGAGCGCCCTGGTTTAATTTCTGACGACTCGCTTGAGTTGTAGAGATAATTTCATGATAGAGAGCTCCAGCGCTTCAGTTGATTCCCTGCGCGTACTTTTGCTCAATGGCCCCAATTTGGGGCGCCTCGGTAAGCGCGAACCTGCAATTTACGGGCACCGCACTTTAGACGATCTCGTACGGGACTTGGCCCTAGAGGCACTCGACCAATCAGCCGAAATCCTTGCGCGTCAAAGCAATCATGAAGGTGATCTGCTCGACTGGATTGGCTCTGCTGAAGACGATGGCTTTTCGGGAATTTTACTTAATCCCGGTGCTTACACCCACACGTCCTATGCCCTCTACGATGCCATCAAAGGTTCGTCGTTGCCGGTGGTTGAAGTGCATATTTCTAACCCCGACGCTCGGGAGCCGTTTCGCCGTGAAAGTAGGGTAGCGCCAGCCTGTTTAGGTAGGGTGGCCGGCTTCGGTCAGGCGTCTTACAGCATCGCCTTGACCGCATTGGTTCAACATCTTCGGACGAAGTAACTGAGGGGCTAAAAAACGCTGAATAGACTTTCACTGATTGCGGTCCCTGGGCTAGGTTGCGCCCTTGGGTAGCAGGCATCAGTTTGCGGTGTTGCCCAAAAGTCTTGAAAGAACGACCGATGAAACTCAATCTTGAAGAATTGAAGAATCTTATCTCGACCCTCGAAGAAGGTGGAGTCAATGAGTTTGAATACGAAGATGAAAGCAGCCGAGTGCGCTTGTCCTTCGGAAAAACTATCGCGGCAGTAGCTGCTCCAGCTGCGCTTGCTGGGGCCGCAGCCGCGCCCGTCGAAGACGACGTCGACGCTGACTTCATAACCTCCCCTTTTGTGGGCACCTTCTATCGCGCTCCCTCTCCCGAGGCGGACTCATTTACCGAGGTGGGTAAAACCATCAAGCCCGGTCAAACTCTCTGCATCGTCGAGGCCATGAAGTTGATGAATGAGATAGAGAGTGAAGTGTCGGGCACTGTGCTTGAGGTAATGGTCGAAAATGGGACCAGCGTCGAGTTCGGTCAAAAGCTCTTCAAAATTTCAAAGGGCTAAGAGCCACCGATGTTCAAGAAAGTATTGATTGCCAATCGCGGTGAAATCGCGATTCGCGTCATTCGCGCATGTCGTGAGTTAGGTATTAAAACCGTCGCCGTTCATTCGGAAGCGGACGCCGGTGCCTTGCACACGCGCTTCGCAGATGAAGCTGTTTGTATTGGTCCCGCCCCGGCCGCCGATAGTTACTTAAATATTCCAGCACTGATTAGTGCAGCGGAAGTATCAGGAGCAGACGCGATTCATCCCGGATATGGTTTTCTTTCCGAAAATCCTCATTTTGCCGAAGTGGTAGCGCAATGTGGCCTCGGGTTCATTGGCCCTTCTGCCCAGGCGATGGCTCTGTGGGGCGATAAACTCAAAGCTCGCGAAGCTGCGAAAAAGTTTGGCCTGCCGATGTTACCGGGGAGCGACGCGCTGAAGGACGCAGAGCACGCGGTGAAAGAGGCGAATCGTGTTGGTTATCCTGTGATGATCAAGGCTCGTGGCGGAGGTGGCGGTCGAGGCATGCGCGTGGCGCGTAACGACGAAGACACGCGCAGTGGCTTCGCTTCGGCGACAGCTGAATCTGCGGCCGCGTTCAATAATCCAGAGCTTTTCTTAGAGAAGCTGGTTGAAAACCCTCGCCATATTGAATTTCAGGCTCTAGCTGATGAGCACGGACAAGTGTGGACTTTTGGTGAGCGCGAGTGCTCTCTACAACGACGCAATCAAAAGTTAATCGAAGAGTCTCCAAGTGTCGTCATGACCGAGAAGATGCGTACGGAGGTATGCGAGTCCATTCGCAAAGCCATACGCGAGACGAATTATGTGGGTGTAGGAACTCTAGAGTTTCTTCTGGCCGAGGACGGAACCCTCTGTTTCATGGAGATGAATACACGCATCCAAGTGGAGCATCCTGTCACTGAGATGGTCACCGGCATTGATCTAGTGGTTGAACAAATTCGTGCAGCCGCTGGAGAAAAACTCGATATTCCTGATACTCGTTCTTGGAAATTTCGAGGGCACGCCATCGAGTGCCGTATTATGGCGGAAGATCCTGAAACGTTTGCCCCTTGGCCAGGAAAGATTACTGAATACCATCCTCCCGGTGGTACAGGCGTGCGCGTTGATTCAGGAGTCTTTGGCGGCTGGGTGGTTCCATCTACTTACGATTCGTTGTTAGCGAAAGTGATTGTCCACGCTCCCACACGCGAGCAAGCGATTTGTCGAATGCAGCGTGCCTTGGACGAGTACATCATTGGAGGTATTCGTACGAATATTCCTCTGCAAAAAGTACTGTTAGCTGACAAAGAGGTCATGGCTGGACGAATGACGACGGCAAGCGTCGATCGCATTGTCAAAGAGTGGCGTGCAAAGAAAAATTAGCACCTAGAAAGAAGACTCCCCCCCTTCATGGGGGTAGGAGCTTCCAATTCTCGACTATTTTTTTCGAGGCAGTTTCTTTGGTTTGCGTCCGACCTCTTCAGCGTTGAAGGCTGACACACATTTTTTGTTCACGGGGCAAGTCGAGCAAGCTGGTTTACGGGCACTGCAAATACGTCGACCATGAAAGATGAGTGTATGACTTACTCTGTCCCATTCGCTTTGCGGTATGAGTTTCATGAGGTCGAACTCAATTTTATCGGGAGTTGAGTGCAAGGTCCATCCCAGTCTTTGGGTGATGCGTTGCACATGGGTGTCCACCACGACTCCCACAGGGCTCTTGAAAGCGACTCCAAGTACAACGTTTGCTGTTTTTCTGCCCACCCCAGGCAATGCAACAAGAGCGTCTTGAATGGCTGGCACTACTCCCTGGTGATTTTTGACCAGGGCTTTGGCCATACCAATTAAGTTTTTCGACTTTTGCCGGAACATACCCAAACTGTTGACACATGCCTCTACTTCTTCCTGCTCAGCCAGGGCAAGGAGCTCTGGGGTAGGAAACTTCTTGAAGAGACCAGGGGTGACTTTGTTGACCTGGATGTCTGTACTTTGGGCGCTGAGGGCGGTTGCGCAAATGAGTTGAAACGGAGAATCGTGAACCAGCTCACAATGAGCGTCCGGGTGAGCGCTGAGTAATTGCTGATATACTTTTTGAATAGCAGCGCGCGAAGGAACAATTCTTTTCTTATCCTCCTTCGCAGTAACGATCGTATATGTCGCCTCTTTTTGTGCTTTTCTATCGGTACGCTTCGCAGAGGTTTTCTTTGGGGAAAGCCTCCGCATAGCGGTTCTTTTCTCGCTGCTTTTTTGCGAGATCGTCTTCGTTTCAGAAGTTTTTTTCGTCTTGCGAGCGGGGGACTTTTTTACCGTATTGGAAATCGCTTTTTTCGCGCTCCCCACCCCCGGTGCTCGCGTTCGAGTCATGCTTCGGTGCCGTCGTCCGAGGTCTCGGGATCTGTGTTGTTCTCCTCTGTGTTGGAGGTTTCTTGAACGGTGCTCTCGGTTGCGTCTTGTGACTCGGAGCTCTTGTCCGCTTCGTCGTTGGCTACTGAGTTAGAAGTCTCGTCCTCAGAGGGACTCTCGCCTTCTTCTGCCCGTGGTTCGCCTTCTTCTGCCCGTGGTTCACGTTCTTCAACGGTTTCAAGGGCGACAACTTGTTCGTCATCCGCTACCTTCATGACTCGTACGCCCTGAGCATTACGGCCAGTTGCACGAACTTGCTCGATACTTGTGCGCAAGGTCTGTCCCTTGTTGGTCATGAGGACCAAGTCGTCTTCTGGTTTTACCATCGCAATGCCCACTACTGGACCGTTGCGCTCTGAGGCATCGATGAGAATGATACCCTTGCCGCCACGCTTTTGCTGACGAAACTCCGAAATGGGAGTGCGTTTGCCGTAGCCTCTTTCACAGATGGCAAGGAGTTGATCTCGCTCGGGATCGCTGACCGCAAGGCCCACAACGCGATCGTCTTCAGCCAGCTCGATTCCTTTGACGCCCGCTGAATTTCTCCCCATGGAGCGAACCTGCTCCTCGTCAAAACG
This sequence comes from uncultured Polyangiaceae bacterium, assembly GCA_964459035.1. Classification (GTDB taxonomy): domain Bacteria; phylum Myxococcota_A; class Polyangia; order Polyangiales; family Polyangiaceae; genus NIC37A-2. Next base: position 63,032 of record CAYWLO010000016.1, read on the forward strand.
AATACTTTTGCCCAGGCGGGTTGCGATGAGGAGGTCTTTCTTGCCGTCGGTGATTGCCGCAGTGAGCAGTTTATCGCCCTCTTCGATGCGAACACCGATGATGCCCTTTTCACGGAAATTCTTATAATCGAGCAGAGGTGTTTTCTTAATCTTACCCCGTATCGTCAGGGTCGTTACAAATCGATTTTCCTCCATGGCTTCTACGGGGGCGATAGCCGTAATGCGCTCACCCTCTTCTAGGCCGATAAAGTTCACAACAGCGCGACCCTTGGCATTTCTTGCAGCCTGGGGCACTTGGTAAACCTTTTTTACGTAGACCTTACCAGAGTCGCTGAAGAAGAAGACAAATGCATGGGTAGAGGCGATGAATAGCTGGCTCACCCAATCGTCTTCTTGCGCTTTCATGCCAATTTTACCCTTGCCACCGCGCTTTTGTGCCTCATATGTCGAGGCCGCCGTGCGCTTGATGTAGCCAGAGTGGGAGATGGTCACGACCATGTCCTCTTCTTGGATGAGATCTTCTACGTTGATTTCAGCTTCGTTGTCTTCAATTGCAGTTCGGCGCTCGTCGCCATGTTTCTCTCTTACGTCTTCGAGATCGCCCACGATGAGATTCATGAGCAGTACTTCGTCTGAGAGAATAGAACGCAAACGAGCTATTTCGGTGCACAGCTCGCCATATTCTGCCGCGAGCTTTTCTTGTTCGAGGCCAGTGAGGCGCGAGAGGCGCATCTCCAAAATTGCTTTGGCTTGGCGCTCGCTGAGGCGATAATCGCCGGCTTCTCGGGCCGCGAGCACCTCAGCTTCTGGCCGCCCGGCTCGGCGGACAAAGTCCTCCAGACCCTTGAGGGGGAGATCCATCAACTTGGTGCGAGCTATCTCGGGATCGCGTGACTCGCGAATCGTTCGGATTACTAGATCGACCTCGGTGACCGCCATGCCGAGGCCTTCGATGATTTCGCGATGCCCCTCTGCTTTGCTCAACTCAAATCTGGTGCGTCGGCTGACTACTTCGCGACGGTGCTCGACGAAGATAGCGAGGGTCTCTTTGAGATTGAGAACAGCGGGTCGCCCATGAACAATCGAGAGATTGATGATACCGAAGGACGATTGAAGATCGGTCTGGCGATAGAGATGGTTGAGAACAACTTGGGGGAAAATATCCTTCTTCAATTCGATCACGAGACGCATGCCGTCGCGATCACTCTCGTCTCGTACTTCACGTATGCCCTCGACTCTCTTCTCGCGAATTATTTCACCAATTTTCGCTGCGAGACGCGCCTTATTTACCTGATAGGGTAACTCCGTAACTACAATTTGCTCACGCTCGGAGTTGTTGATTTTTTCAACATCGGTGCGCGCGCGCATGAGAACGCTTCCGCGACCGGTTTGGTACGCTTGGAGAATGCCCGAGCGGCCATAGATGCTGGCCCCCGTCGGAAAGTCAGGACCCTGAACAAATTGCATCAAATCTTCGATTGAAGCGTCGGGGTTACGAATCAGATAAATCGTGGCGTCGATGATCTCTCGCAGGTTATGCGGAGGGATATTGGTGGCCATACCAACGGCAATGCCCCCTGAGCCATTTACCAAAAGGTGGGGAAAGCGGGCGGGTAGCACCAGGGGCTCTTCGTTTGATTCATCGAAGTTGGGGCCGAAGTCTACCGTGTCTTTTTCGATGTCCGTGAGGAGTTCCATCGAAAGCTTTGCCAAGCGACACTCGGTATAACGGTAGGCAGCGGCAGAGTCCCCATCGACGGAACCAAAGTTACCTTGACCATCCACTAACATATGGCGCATGGCAAAGTCCTGAGCCATACGCACCAGAGCATCGTAAACGCTGGCATCGCCATGAGGATGGTAGTTACCCAGCACCTCACCGACGACTTTGGCGCATTTAGAATAGGCTGCCGCCGGGGTCAGGTTGAGACCACGCATTGCGTAAAGAATGCGGCGATGAACCGGCTTGAGTCCGTCGCGGGCGTCAGGAATCGCACGACCAATAATAACGCTCATCGCGTAGTCCAAGTAGGACGTGCGCATTTCCTCTTGAATGCTGACAGGCTGTATCTCGGGGCTTGCGCCATCGAGAATTTCAGGAGAGGGAGGGGTGGTTTCGTCGGCCATGGTGCACGGAGGGGTATGAGCTGCTCATCAAAACAATCAGCTGCTATTATTTGGCAATTCAGGGGAAAAGAACTGAATTTGCCGCCTTCATCGCTACCGAACAACCCCCCCTATGACAAGCCTTTGGGGGGCTTTTGTGGGTCAGTAACCGCCTGTATTTTCTGCGATTTACGGGGAAAATCTGCTCAATGCTAAAAGGAGTGCCAGAGCGGCCAGTCCAAGGGTAACTCTTGACCTCAATTGGGCCTTTGCGAGCCTTTTTTCGAGCAACTTGATGGCGGCATTGCATTGGTCGAGATCGCATTCGATATGTAGAAAGCGTCGGGTATGACTCATGCTGCTCGGGCTGATTTCTGGCCGCATCAGCGATTGCAGGGTCGTGTTGCTATTTCCGCTGTGATGCCCAGCTCCGGTCTCGGTCGAGTTCGGTCGAGAGATGCGTGCTGGGACTGGGGTGAAGCCCTCGTGATGATCCGCGCCGTGGGGGATATTTTCTGGCCCGAGGAACCTCTCTGACTCAGGTAGGGTGTCCCGCGAACGCGCGATCAACGAAGCTCTCGTTATTGCGGCCTTCTCCCCAAAAGCGTCAGACTCATCAATGCGAACTGACTCGCTCAGTGACTCCGTTGGGGGAAGGGGAGTGAGCGGCTGAGAAACCTCCGTGTCAGGCTGTCTCGTCTCCGCTGGGCGTATCTCGGAGCGCTTCGTTGAGGGAGAAATTTGAAGATCCCGTGCCATTTACCAAGAGCCTAGCGGAGATTTGCCATGACACCACTCCTGCTCTTCGCTTCGTTTGCTCGACCAGGGTCAGCCTTCCCAATATGTCCTTAGGTATCAAGTTTTTAGAAGAAGTTGCCAATGGTGAATTGAAAAACCATGGGTTTTTCGTAAGGCAAGGGTTTGAAAGGGAAACCCCACTCAAAACGCAAGGGACCCATGGGTGAATGCCAACGAAATCCAAATCCCCATGAAGTACGCACATTGAAGAGATCTTCTGGAGCAAAGCAGGGGCTAATGACAGGATAGAGACTGGCTCCACCCGCAGCCTGACAATAATTGTCTTCCAGGTTCCACGCGTTACCTAAATCGGTGAAGAGCACGGCCTTGAGACCGACTTCTTCAAAGATGGGAACCTCGAGTTCGAGGTTCTGATAGTACATCAGGTTTCCACCAATCTCCTCGCCACCGGCAATGGGAGGACTATTGGGGTCGGTAGTGCGGGTGAGCGGCATGCGCGGACTTACAGAGCGATACTCAAATCCTCGTACGTCCAAAATACCACCTAGGTAGAAACGCGCAAAAATAGGTACTCCGTCAGGGCTTGGGCTCGTAACCATGCCCGCGTTGGTATTCAGCTTCAGTACGACACTTTTCCAAAGGGGAACGTAGAATCGACCCGTATAGCGATGGCGCACGAACTCATTTTGTGAGCCCAGCAGAGCTACAGCTAGCTCGGTAGAACCCGTGAGGTAAATGCCCGACGTGGGAAATAATCTGTTGTCGCGAGTGTCGTAGGAGATACTGGGGCGAATACTTGAGGTGAGCCCGTCGTTAAAAAGGTTGGCAAGGGGCAGCTGCGAATAGGAGTTTGTACGCGACGATGCCGTTCCTCCTAGGGCCCCAGCACCGAAGAGAGTGGATGTTGAGCCTGTTGAAATTTCATCAAGAGTCGCATTGTACGTGAGGGCGACATTGACCTCTGGCTCGATGAGAGGATAGCCAATGGTAATGTTGCCGCCGCGACTTCTCTTTGTGAATTGAGTTAAGTCTTGGAGTTGGTCGAAGAGGCTGACAGAGAGGCTGAAATCGCTCTCCATGAAGTAAGGCTCTGTAAAACTTAGATTGATGGTTCGCCGCAAACCTGAGATCTGCGCTTGCAGAGAAAGGCTCTGCCCATTGCCAAAGAGGTTGGCTTGCTGCACTTGGGCGGTGGCGATGAAGTTCTCGATGCTGGAGAAACCTGCTCCGACCTGAAAAGTACCGGTCGGTTTTTCTGAAACGTCCACGTAAACAATCAGACGGTCATCGGCGGACCCGCGCTCTGTTGATATATCTACCCGCTCAAAATAGCCCAAGGCGGTAACGCGCCTTCGGGTGCGATTCATACCCGTTTCGCTAAATCGCTCCCCTTCGAAAATTTCGAATTGTCGGCGAATGACTCGATCGCGTGTTTTGGTGTTGCCGCGAATTTCGATGCGCTCGAAATACACAAGAGGTCCGCGCACCACGGGAATGATGAGATCGACTTCTTTTGTTTTAGGATCAATTTGAGTCTGTGGCTCTGCCACGACATTGGCGTAGCCTTCGTCGCGATACATTGCGCGAATTTCTCCCAAGTCAGCGAGAAGCTGGGCACGGTTAAAATAATCGCCGCTTTCCGCACGGACCATCATGCGCAAAGCACGTCGCCCACCAATAGGCTCTACTTCGGAGCCATCAGGACCTTGCTCAAATACACGTAGTTGCCGAATTTTGAAGCGTGGACCTTCGTCGATTGTTACTGATACTTCAATGCCGCTCTTGTCAGGGGTGAGCATGACGCGCGGAGTATGAACTGAGACCTGTAGAAAGCCGCGATCATAGTAGAGGGCGCTAATCATCGCGATATCGCGTTCGAATGCGTCCTGACGAAAGGGCCCGCCCGAGCCAAAACCCATGAGACCGGGATTGCCGGTGAACATGATGGTTCGGAGTTCCTTGGTGGGAATGTCTTCGTTGCCGATAAAGGTAACGCGACGCACAGAAACCTGGCTGTGCTCTACAACTGTAAAGCGTACGGTGACTTCGTTGTTGCGCTCTTTTTGGATCTCGCTGGTTGCTTCAGCAAGAAAGTAACCTTGTTCCGCGTACATGTCGCGAATCTTTTGGATTGAGCGTTGAATAGCTGGACGACTTAGAATCGTTTCTGGTTTTACTTCGAGCGCTTCGCTGAGATCTTCTTCATCAATCTCGCTATTGCCTTCGAATTCAACTCGGACAATTGAAGGTCGCTCTTGAACGTGAAACCGGAGAGAAACTGAGTTTTGGGTCGTCTTTTTTAGATCGACCTCGATGTGATCGAAAAAACCGGAGCGCCATAGTTCGCGCACATCACGGGTAAGCACCGCTTTGTGTAAAGTTTCACCAACCTTGAGGCGTAAGTAAGCTTGCACGTCCGAGCTAGCAATTTTGCGATTGCCGGTCACGGTGATCTTACTGACGGTCAGTCCTTCGGCGGCTTCGAGATCGTCTGCCGGAATCATAGGCAGAGGAATATCAGCAGGATCGACTTCAGCTTCTATTGTCTCCACGGGGGCAGTCGCCTGACCACCTTCTAAAGGAGGAGCTTTTTCTGTCTTGTTCTCTACGTCGCTCTGTGAGTCGCTCTGTGAGTCGCTCTGTGAGTCGCTCTGTGAGTCGCTCTGTGAGTCGCTC
>CAYWLO010000016.1:68672-75961 GCA_964459035.1 uncultured Polyangiaceae bacterium
GTCGCTCTGTGAGTCGCTCTGTGAGTCGCTCTGTGAGTCGCTCTGTGAGTCGCTCTGTGAGTCTTCAGAGGCTGCTGGGGATTTATTCTCGTCATCGGTGGCGCCTGTTTGCGCGCGCGCGGGCGTACTTACCAGGGCGATGAGCAGCATGAGGCCCCAGGTGCTCTGCAAGATGGACGCGATTTTTAACTTCGCGATCTGACGCAGAGACGAGGCAAGAGGGGCCGAGGGTTGGAGAGCTACCGACATGAAAATTGAGGCGAATGTTCCTAGAAGCAGGGGAGATCTTGATCCCCACGAGAGCCCTGCGAGGCACGGCGTTAGCCTAGAGCGGCTCCCGCCTCAAGCAGAGGACGCTAATTTCAGACGTCAAGCCCTTCAGCACTGTCTGCACTGTCCATGATGAAGCGAAAACGTGCCGAGGCATCCTTGCCCATTAAATCGTTGATGATGCGGTCTGTTTCGAGACCATCCTTGATTTCAACCTGTAAAAGACGTCTTTTTTTCGGGTCGAGGGTGGTATTCCACAAGACCTTTGGCATCATTTCGCCCAGACCTTTGAAGCGCGTCACCTCGGACTTTTTGCGTCCCGTGACGTATTTAGCTTCTATTCTTTCGCGGGCTATCTCATCAGCGGCCCAGTAGGTGTCGTTGCCGATATCGATACGATAGAGGGGAGGAACGGCCACGAAAACCTTGCCTTCCTTGATCAGCTCGGGCAGGTGGCGATAGAAAAACGTCAGCAAAAGCGTTGTAATATGATGCCCATCGGAGTCCGCATCAGCCAATAGAATGACTCGCTCGTAGCGAAGGCGCGAGATATCGAAGGTTTTGCCAATTCCACACCCTAAAGCCGTGACCAGGTCGCTTAGCTCACGGTTTTCTAGCACTTTGGCCAGTACTAAGCTCTCGGTGTTGAGCACTTTGCCGCGGAGGGGCAATATGGCTTGTTTGGTACGTTCACGACCCTGTTTCGCGGAGCCGCCTGCAGAGTCGCCTTCCACAATGAATAATTCGGTATGGCGTCTGTCGGTTTGAGTACAATCAGCCAGTTTACCGGGAAGGGTCATCTTTCCGCTTGTTGCCGTTTTTCGAGAGACGGCTGCAGAAGCAGCCCGAGATGCCTCTCGGGCGCGAGACGCTAGTATAATGCGCGTAACTATTTGCTCGGCTGCTGTGCGGTTGTTGTTCATCCAGCTTTCGAGAGCAGGTCGAACGGCAGCGTCTACAATAGGTTGGAGCTCGGGGTTGTTCAGGCGATCTTTGGTTTGCCCTTGAAATTGTGGTTCGCGAATGAACACACTGATCAGGCCAATCATGCCTTCACGAATATCGTCGGTGGTTACATTGGTCCCACGGGGGGTAAGACTGTGAGTCTCCATGTAATTGCGCACTGCCTTTGTCATTCCAGCGCGCATGCCATTTTCGTGACTACCGCCCGAAGCGGTAGGAATGCCGTTCACGTAGCTTTTGACGTATTCCTCCGTGGACTCGGTCCACATGAGTGCAATTTGAATGCCCGTTTCGCCGTCCTTTTCTAGGAAGAAATTTGCCTTGTGAACTGGCTTGGAATTTCGGGCTTGACGCAAACGCACCGCATAGTCTTGAAGACCATTTTCGTGAAAAAACGTTTCTTTCTTGGAGGCATGTTCATCAAAGAAACGAAGTTTAAGCCCCTTGTGTAAGAAGCTTGCAATATCAAGTCGCTCACGAATTGTATCGGCGTTAAAATCGGTCTTGGGAAAGATTGTAGGGTCAGGGTGAAAGAAAACCGAGGTACCCGTTCCCCGAATAGAGCCTGTTTTTTGTAGCTTTCCTTTGGGAATGCCTCGGGCAAACTCTAAAACGTGCTCTCTGCCGTCCCGTTTTACTTTTGCAACTAGTTTGGTCGAAAGGGCATTCACTACCGAGGCACCTACGCCGTGCAACCCCCCTGACGTCTTGTAATTTTGTCCCTCAAATTTTCCTCCGGCGTGCAAGGTCGTAAAAATTATTTCTAGGGCGGACCGTTTGAGCTTGGGATGAATATCGACAGGAATTCCGCGGCCATCGTCCGCGACGGTGATACTGCGCCCGTCTTTATGCAGAGTGAGGGAGACTTCGGTCGCATGACCGTTCATCGCTTCGTCGATGCAGTTATCAAGAACTTCCCAGACCAAATGATGGAGGCCTGCCGAGCCCACGCCGCCAATATACATGCCGGGGCGTTTACGGACGGGCTCTAGGCCTTCAAGAACGGTGATGTCTTTGGCGCTGTAGTTGTCTGCCATATGAACTCTCTATCGGTGAGGCTTATTCGAAGGTTTCAGGGTTTTCGAGGGGATCGGTGAGAACTTCGATGATTTTACCTCGTCGAATGATCTCTACACCGCGTCCGCCACGACTCGTGGGCTTGTATTTCGCGGTGTTGATGCGCTGCTCTCCACCCATGGAGGTTTTTACGCGCAGGGTATCGGTGGGTGAATCGACCGCACGGACCGCGAGAACACGGTCACCAGCTGCGAGTTTGATGAGCGAAACGCCCTTACCGACCCCAGAAAGATAGCTGATTTGCTCAACGGGGCAGAGTAGCGCCCGCCGTTCGACCGTGGCAGCGACGATGGTTTCGTCTCCTTGAACCAAGGTAATATTGACCACTTCTTGGTCCGCATTGAGTTTAAGTACGCGCTTACCCGCCTTGGTCGTTGGCTCAGCAAAAGCGGAGAGACCAAACGTCAATGCCTGCCCATCGGTGGTAGCGGCAAACCCAAACGTTTCTGGAAAATAGCCTTCAACCTCGCTCAAGTCACCCACAACGCGCTTGTCGAGAGAAAACGCGCAGAGAATGCGCTCGCCGTCCTTGAGTTTAAAATGTTTTTGGATGGGCGTGCCGTAACCTGTGGTCGCAATGATGTGGGCAATGCGCATCGTGTAGGCTGCCCCCAAGTTTGAAAAGAAAATTGCTGTGGCGGTAGTTGAGCCGGGGAAGCACGCTAGGACCTCGTCTCCTTCACGGAGGCGAGTTGTGGTGATATCTTTGATTTCGCGTTGACGCTTGATCCACCCGTCCGTGGTGACCAATACATGAGCGTCTTCGGCAATGATGAGATCTTCAGCCGAGAGCTCGGGCCCAGCTCCCACTTCTTCGATACGAGTGCGCCGTTTGCCCCCCGCCATGCGCATCGCGCTTGAAATTTCGACGAGTTCTTCGCGTACAATCGTCCAGCGACCCGCGGCGGACTTTTCGTTGAGAAGTTGGTTGATTTCTCGAACTCGCTTGCGCTTTTCTTTTAGCTCTTTCTGGATGACGAGAACCTCTAGTCGCGCCAAGCGATAGAGCTTCAGTTCAAGAATGGCGTCTGTTTGCTCGGCGTCTAAGCTGAAGCGCTTGATGATTTTACCGGCGGCGTCCGCCTTGCCATCACTTTTGCGAATGAGACGGATGATTTCGTCGAGAGCGTCAAATACTATTTCGAAGCCTTCTAAAACATGAATGCGCTTCGCCAAGGAGCGGAGTTCATGTTCGAGACGTCGAGTGACGACCTCCATTCTAAAGTGGAGGAAATGCCAAAGAATAGAGTGTAGATCGAGTCGTTCGGGGCGCCCTACCTCGGGATTCTCAGTGGGGACCAAACACGTTAGGTTACAAGAAAAATTTGTTTGCAGCGGAGTATTCTTAAAAAGGTAGGCGAGAACTTTTTCGGGGTCCGCTCCCTTCTTTAGCTCCAACTCGATTCGAATATCGTCTGCAGAAACATCGCGAACGTCCGTGAGCAATGGTAATTTGCGCGAGGTAATGATGTCGGCAATGCGCTCTATCAATGTAGATTTATTGATGGCGTAGGGAATACTGGTGACGACAATAATTGGACCAGCCTTGGTCTCTTCGCCCATCTCCCAGGTTGCGCGCACTTTGAGGGTGCCACTGCCCGTTTCGTAGACTTTCTTAATTTCCTCGGGAGTGGAAATTACATGACCTCCCGTTGGAAAGTCGGGTCCCTTGATGGTGCGGCAGAGCTCTCGGTTACTCAACTCGCGGTCGGCAACCATGGCGTCTAAGAGACGAACACTTGCCTGACAGACCTCTTCGGGATTGTGTGGCGGAATATTTGTGGCCATGCCGACGGCAATGCCCGTCGCGCCGTTGATGAGTAAATTAGGAACCTTGGCAGGCAGGACGACGGGTTCAGTCTTGGTGCCGTCGTAGCTTGGGCGAAAGGCGACTGTGTCCTGGTTGAGCTCTTCGAGGAGCGGGGCGGCGGCCGGGGAAAGGCGACACTCCGTGTAACGCATTGCGGCGGCGGCATCACCGTCCAAAGAGCCAAAGTTACCGGAGCCGTCTACGAGGGGGACGCGCAGGGAAAAGGGCTGCGCTATGCGCACTAGGGCATCATAAATCGAAGCATCGCCATGGGGATGGTAGCTACCCATCACGTCGCCCACTACTTTTGCACATTTACGATGCTTGGACTCGGCGGTAAGTCGCTGACCCCACATTGTATAGAGAATACGGCGCTGAACAGGCTTTAAACCGTCGCGAACATCGGGGAGCGCACGAGACGTGATGACCGAAAGTGCGTAGTTGAGGTAGCGGCTACGCGCGATGTCTAGGAGGGGCGTAAGTTCCCCCGAAGCGCCTTCAAAAGGATCAGTTTTACCCGACTTTTTCCCAGAAGCTCCTTTTTTTGACGACGTTTTGCCGTCTCGCTTGCCAGAAATCTTTTCGATTGTGCTTTTAGATGAGCGCCGTGTAGCCAACTGAAACTCCGCGAGACAAGATCTCGCCATCGATCCGTTTTGTCCTCGCTGCAAAAGAGAGAACCTGAACGGGTATTCCGGTGTTCGGTAGCCGGGGGCTTCGAATTGGTCAACCCGCTTCGCTAGCGATAGTCCTCTACCTCAATTCCGTATCGCTTCATCCAACGGTGCACCTGCATTCGTGCTTTGCCGACTCTTCTGCCTACCCGAGCTACATTGCCTTCTTCTTCCGCCAATAATTGGCGTAACTCCTCTGCGCTCGGCAATGGTTGACTCGCAAGCGAGGGGCGGGCGTCCGCAGCGTAATCGACAATTGCTTGTTGGACCGCCTCTGGCAGGTGAGCTTCTTCGAGCAACGAGTGAGTACAAAGAGTCGCGGCGCGCTTCATGGCCGACTCGAGTTCTCTTACATTGTAGGGCCAGTCGTGGTGCAGTAGCCCCGCCATAAAGGGAAAGCTGAGCGCTAGCTGAGGAGAGCCGTGTTTCGCCAAAAAAAATCGGCTGAGTTGAAAAATATCTTCTTTTCTGTCGCGTAAAGAAGGTAAATGTAGGGGAAACTCGTTGAGACGGGCGAAAAGATCGCGACGGAAAACGCCTTCTTTCTGTAACTTTCCTAAATCGCGATGGGTAGCCGCCACGACCCGTACGTCGACAGGTTCGGGGCGCGTCGCACCCAAGGGGAGCACCTCACGAGCCTGGAGCACTCGCAGGAGTTTCGCTTGGGCAGACGCTGGCATGTCGCCGATTTCGTCAAGAAGTAGAGTTCCACCATCCGCAGCTTGAATATGCCCAATTTTGTCACGATCGGCTCCAGAAAACGCGCCCTTTTTGTAGCCAAAAAGTTCACTCTCTATCAAGTTATCGGGCAGCGCCGCACAATTCACGGCAGAAAATCGGCCCTTTCGTCCGCTTTTTTCGTGAAGTTCTCGCGCTGCAACCTCTTTACCTGTGCCACTTTCCCCTAAAATGAGAATGGAGAGCTCGCTTGAGGCAATTTGTTCAATGGTCGCGGCGATTTTATCCATTTGATAACCACCGACCAATGTGGTGCCTCTTTGAGCAAGACGGGTAGAGCCTTCGCGTGAAGCACCCGTGAGACAATAGTTGCCGTACTCGGGCCCGCCTTGGCCCACTAACTTAAAAATGGCGTCGCCTATGCGTAATTCGGCATTTTCTTCTACAACAGTTTCTCCCTCAATTCGCCGCCCGTCGACGAGGGTGCCATTGGTCGAGCCTAAATCGCGCACCACCCACGAGGAGTTCTTGAATTCGATTTCGGCATGGCGACGTGAAACGGCCGAAACTGGCAGGCATATCTCGGCGCTTGCATCGCGTCCTAAGACAGCGGGACCACGAGTGAGGGGAAAGGTCGAAGGTAAGGCTCCATATCCTTCTGCGTAAAGAAGGACGAGGCCGGCTACAGGGCTACTTGTTGCAGAAGCGAGGTTTCCCTGAAAATTCTGCATGGCCCCAGTGCTGGCATCATTCATCGTGGCCAAGACCCTAGTACGAAACATCGCAATATCATTCTGCCTTTTGTGTCGATGAGACAAAAAGTAGTTCAGGCGCTCATGGTACACTGCGGGGGTCATGAGAACCGCCGTTGTACAGCTTTCGAGTCAGGAAAATGTGGGTAAGAACTTGAGCCAACTTGTGCAAGTAGTGCGCGATGCCGCTCAGGCCGGCGCCCAGCTCATTTTATTGCCTGAAGCATTTGCTTATTTGGGGGCAGATTCTGGGCGGACAAAATACGCGGAGCAATTGGGCAGGACCGGACCGATTCAGTCTTGCGTGGCTGACTTATGTCGGGCCTGGGGCATTTACATTATTGCAGGTGGTTTACCCGAGCTCAGCTCCGAACCTGAGCGCCCGTACAATTCGAGCGTTGTTTTCAATGGACAAGGCAGAGTGGAAGCCGTCTATAGAAAAAACCATCTATTTGACGTAAATGTACCTGGTGGAGCGTGCTTTGAAGAATCAAAGACCACATGTAGAGGAAGCGACAATACCCTAGCCGATGTGATGGATTGGAAAGTTGGCCTGTCCATCTGTTATGATTTGCGTTTTCCTGAACAGTACGCTTGGCAACGAAAAAACGGAGCGCAAATACTTACGGTGCCCGCTGCTTTTACCCAGGTAACCGGGGAGGCTCATTGGGAAATTCTCTTGCGAGCTCGCGCAATTGAGACTCAATCTTATGTTCTCGCGGCGGGGCAAGAAGGGGTGCACGCCCTGGGGCGGCGTACATTTGGTCATTCGATGATAGTCGATCCCTGGGGGCGAATTGTGGCCGAATGCACCGAACCAGGGATTGGATTTGCCCTTGCTGAATTGGAACTCAGTGAAATCGAGAAGGTACGCTCGCAAATGCCTCTGAGATCATGAGGGTCCCCTCGCTGATTGCTGCTGTGAAGCCCCCCTCGCCAGCGTAAGGAGGGGCTCTCAATAATTATGATCCAAGCTTGATTCAAGATCGTATCCGGAGAAAAAGAGAGAGTTGAGTGCCTGATTTCGTTGGGGGTGGGTGACTTAGATGTGAGCACTGCTCACTA
>CAYWLO010000017.1:0-65802 GCA_964459035.1 uncultured Polyangiaceae bacterium
TGTCTCATGGGTACCAAAACCCGGCACGAAGTTCCGACCTTTGGTACTAGCAGGCCCCATCTTAGCAAAGCCCTGTAGTGGTCTGAATAATGGAATCCACCTCAGCATACAATAGTGCTTAGGCGCGCACGTGGTCCAACAATTTGGCAGCAATCAGCTCAAGGGCCACGCGATTGTAACCTCCTTGAGGAATGATGACATCCGCCCAATGCTTAGAGGGTTCCACAAACTGTTCGTGCATTGGTCTCACTGTGTCATAATATTGATCTCGTATCTGCTCAAAAGTACGGCCGCGCTCCTCCATGTCTCTGGAAATACGCCTCAACACCCGAATATCGGCCTCGGTTTGTACAAATATCTTTAGATCTAAGCGTTCTCTCAACTTGGCGTTTGTAAAAAGCAGGATACCTTCAACCAAAACAATGCGCGTAGGTTGCACAAGTGTGGTCGCTTTTCTTCGTAGGTGCGTTCCAAAGTCGTAACTGGGAACCTCTATTGCGGTCCCCGCTTTTAGAGAATCAATATGGAAAACCAGTAGGTCACTCTCTAACGAATCGGGGTGATCGTAGTTCACCTCTTCCCTTGCTTCGGGTGCAAGGTCGGTTCTAGAGCGGTAGTAAGAGTCGTGCTGAAGCAGGGCAACGCTACCGGCGGGCAGCGCCTCAAAGAGCCTACGCGCCACAGTTGTTTTTCCCGAACCGGTCCCTCCTACGACTCCTACAAAGTAAGGGGCGGGCTGAGGGCGGGCCGGCTGATTGTCTACTTGATTGCTCATCGTCATTGCGACTCAATCAATTAGAGTGGTTGCTCTCTTAAGAAAAGCCATTGAGAATTTGTACTTCCGTCTTTTTCATAGCGATAGCCATGCAATCGAAATTTTTTCAGAGCTTCAGGGTCTTTCAAACGACGCTGAATGATGAATCGAGCCATCGTACCCCGGGCCTTCTTCGCGCTAAAGCTGATGATCTTTGGCGTACCGTCGCGAAGTTCCTTGAAGACGGGCGTAATCACGCGAGCTTTCAGACTTTTTTTAGGAATGACAGAGAAGTATTCCGTCGAGGCAAGGTTGATCAATACCTTCTGTTCCATTTTATCGAGTCTTTGGTCGATATTTCCTGCGACTCTATCTCCCCAAAACTCATAGAGAGATTTTCCTCGACAATTTTTTAAGCGCGTTCCCATCTCCAGTCGATAGGGTTGAATCGCATCAAGAGGTCGTAAGATACCGTAAAGACCAGAGAGAATGCCAAGATGCTCCTGAGCGAAGTCCATCTCATCAGAATTAAAAAGGCCCGCCTGAAGGCCCGTATAGGTGTCTCCGTTGAACGCGAGGGCCGCTTGCTTGCTGCCTAGGGGGCGCTCAGACTTGGCGTCGAATTGTTGAAAGCGCTCAAAATTGAGTTCAGCCAAAGCATCGCTCAACTTCATGAGCTTCTTGATCTCTTCAGGACAGAGAGATCGAGTAGTTTTTGCTAGCCGTTGAGTTTCTTGGAAAAACTCGGGTCGAGTCAAATCGAATCGGGGAGCATCCTGAGGAAGAGGCGCGAAGTCGAGCTTTTTTGCGGGAGAAATGACGGTGAGCACGGGTGGCAACCTGTCATTCCTCGGTGCGAGGCACAAGGCCATGAAAAGAGACACAACCTCGAAGTCCTGCTCATTGCTGCCCCCAGCGCAAAAGTCTTTCGCGGAATTTCCCCTCTACCGCTCCTCTCTGAGGTGCTTAACTTAGGTTGCATGACAGCCACCATCAAGTCGACTCACCCCGTGCTTCAATCAGTTCCACTGGGTTTTCCTTGGGCCACCATGGATCCATTTCTATTCTGCGCTCACCACCAAGACCATTATCCTGTGGGGACCAAGACCTTAGGCGTAAAGCCGGAGGCGCTTGTTGGACGAAAACTCGGAATGGACTTTGAAAGTAAAGATGGATTCCGCATGTATCACGGCAGCCCGGTGCCGGGATTTCCGGCTCATCCTCATCGAGGTTTCGAAACCGTCACCTTAGTGCAAAAGGGCTATTGCGATCACGCCGATTCCCTCGGTGCCTCAGCGCGCTTTGGGGAAGGCGACGCTCAATGGGTCACGACTGGAAGCGGGGTGGTTCATTCTGAGATGTTTCCCCTCCTCAATGAGGAAGAAGCCAATCCTTTGGAACTCTTCCAAATTTGGCTCAACTTACCCAGCAAGGACAAGATGGCCCCAGCGCACTTTTCCCTCTTCTGGTCCTCGGACATTCCAAAGGTTCTCGAGACCGACTCCCAGGGACGCGAGGCGGAAATTACATTGGTTGCAGGGGAGCTCAATGGGGTGCGGGCACCCTCGCCTCCCCCTCATTCTTGGGCGTACAACCCAGCTCACGACGTTGCAATTTGGTTTATACGGCTGGTCCCCGGCAGAAAATGGACTTTGCCCCCCGCATGCGCGGGGACCAATCGAGCCCTCTATTTCTACGAGGGCGATAGTCTTCAGATTGATGGAGTGGAGTTTAAATCACAACAATGCCTCGCTCTTTCTGCCTCCGCCGAGGTCGAGATAGCGGCAGGTTCCAAAGAAGTTAAAATTCTATTGCTCCAAGGCCAACCCATTGGCGAGGCGGTACAACAATCGGGCCCCTTCGTCATGAATACCCGCGAAGAACTTCGGCAAACAATTGCCGACTATCAAGCGACACAATTCGGCGGCTGGCCTTGGTCGAGTCCAAGCCCTCTTCACCCACCAGGGCAAGGGCGTTTCGCGCAATATGGGGTGAATGAGGTAAAAAAGCTCCCCCCTCGATGATCGAAAAATGAGTACCCATTCCCTCCCGTTGAGCCCCTTTGTAGTCTACTATAGTAAGAGCAGGCGTGGGTACCTGTGCCGGTTTCTTTGCGGTCAATGAACCAAAGGAATAGCGGTTTGGTTGCGTCGCAGGGGGGTCTATGGGGGATCTAGTCAAAATAGTTCGAATAGAGCATGACTCCACAGGGGTCAAAAGATGAGCAATCGCGGACAGACGCAAGGTTCGCTCTCATGTGATGAGATGCAAAAGCTGCTCAACAGATCGCAGGGGGAGGTCTATGTGACAGATGAGTCACTAACTATCATCTATAAAAACGAGGAGGCCGGAAGCGTCGCTCACCAGAGTTCTCGCCCGGGTTTTCTTTACGCATTTCTCCCCTCAAACGTTCATAAGCAACTGGACTCCGCTTCTCAGAAACTTCTAGCGACTTCCCAATCGCAGAGTTTTTCTAATTTCACCCCCAGTGAGACGGCTATTCAAGCTCAAGATTCATCGCAAAAAATCGAGATTCGCCTCACACACTTGTCTCCAAATCGCATTGGTTGGCACATCACTCGCTCCTCGAAAAAAAGCCTGCAGCCTCTACAAATACACTCAAGTTCAAAGGATGATTGGACCCACGGCTCTGCTCTTTTTCTGGAAGCAATGCAGAGTTCAAAAATAGGGCTATGGCGCTGGGACACTCTCACTAATCAAGCACATTGGAATGAGCAAGCTCTCAAAATAACCGGGCAGGACGTTGCTTTGACCCTGCCTCAATGCATTGAGCTTCTTAGTCATCCCGATGATCGTGAGAAAATGCGTTCGCTGCTCAAGGTAACGCAAAAAACAATGCGTCTTGGGCCCATTCCACCCTCAGTTTCTCGACTGATCTGCCCCGATGGCTCCATTCGATGGGTCTTGCTGACAGGCGCTATTACCCCGAACTCACAAGGTCGCCCCCGCTACATGACCGGAGCTTTTTTGGACGTCACCCAAATGCACGAAGCTGCAGAGTCGGACAAAATTGCAGACGATCAAGAGAAGCTCGGGCGATTTACAGCAGGCATTGCTCATAATTTTAACAATATGCTGATGATCATCGAGCCCTGTTTAGAAGAGCTTGAAGAAGTCGTGCCAGAAAGTCATCGTGAAATGGTACACGACGCAACCGAAGCCGGTGTGCGTTCAAGCGAGTTAATTCGAGAGCTCATGACCGTCGGCGGACAAAAGAACCACGGCCCCAGACAGGCCGTTGCCTTGAAAAATATTTGTGAACAAGCCATGCGCTCCTGCCGCTCCCGCTCTCCTCAGGCATTGCGACTTCAGTTTCACCCGGATTCCACTTCCCATGTTCAATGCGCTCCCGGAGCAATTGAACATGTGCTGACTCATTTGCTCCTCAATGCGCGTGACGCCTTGGTGCAGGCCCATACGCCCGACGCCCAAGTAACGACGACCCTGAAGGACATTGAAAAGAAGGGACAAAGCTGGGTCGAAATCACAATCTCCGACAACGGTCCCGGTATGTCCGACGCAATCAAAGCCCGTATCTTTGATCCCTTCTTCTCAACTCATGTTGGTTTAGGCTCGGGATTGGGTCTCGCTACGTCACAGGCCATAGTTAGAGAGCATGGCGGAAAAATCGCCTGCCGATCAATCGAAGGAAAAGGCACCACATTTTCTCTGCAGCTCCCTACCGCACCCGAGCCTCACGCCCCCAAAACGGAATCAAACATGAAGACCAGCGAAAAATCAGCCGCTCGAGTTTTGGTCGTAGACGACGAAGAAGCGATCTGCCGAGTTGTCACACGGACTCTAGAACGCAATGGTTTTGAGGCCCACAGTATCTCAGATCCTGAGGAGCTTGCCAGCACCCTTGCTTCCCGGACTTTCGATATTGTTTTGCTCGACCGCTCTATGGGCACAACCCAAGGAAGCGCCCTTGTTCCGCTCTTTCGACAAATGGCTCCAGAGGCAAAGATCCTCTTTTTCACCGGAGAGTTCGTGGACGCCGCCGAAGTGGCAAAAGTAGACGGCGTCGTACAGAAACCCATCAATGGAAAAATGCTCGCCGAGACCCTACGCAAAGTCCTTTAGGGGTCCTGCTCGATGAGCGAGGAAACTCAACGAGTTTAAGACTTTCCGCCTGACTTAGATTCTTCTGCGAGCTTCTTTTCGAGATCGGGAACAACGCGAGCAATTCGTCGCTCAATCAAGCCTCGCACCAACGTCCAAAGAGCGGCATCATCAGCCGCTTCACCTAGAAGTCCAAGAGGGATCTGAAAACCTCCCATGTCCGAACGCCCACCACCATAGGGGCGACCATGGCTGTCCTCGCCAAAGGCATTTTGCATAAAAAGCGCTGGATCGACACTTGCTCGACTCGTTCGCAGAGAGCCATCAATACGATCCTCTACGATTCCGTAAACGAGAACGGTATCGATGTCCTCACGACGAAGAATGAAATCCGCCGCAGTGGGAATCGCATCTCGATTGAGTGCTGAGACTCGCCCCACTCCTGCAATGGCGAAGTCTCGAATGACTTCCAAGTCTCTCAAAGAAACTCCCACAGCTTCCATCGCTTCTGCGCTGATGGCGCGCCTGCCAATACGACTCAAGGTATCCGTATCGCAATAAGGTTTGAGATAGGCGGCTGCTCGAAAATCTTGGGGTGTGGCCAACGAATAATCGTCAGTATCAGTTTGAATACCAAAGAACATGGCAGTGGCCACAGCGCTATCATCTGCTCCCTCTCCGCCTAGGGGAGCCAAGCCCTGTTCGGCATATTCGGCATAAATCGTGGCTGTAGCACCGACATCGTGTCGAATATCTACAAAGGGTGCCTTAGGAACTGTCTTGGGACGGTGGTGGTCCACAACGGTCAATAGCTCCAAATCGCTAGGTAGTTTGATGGATGCTTCGTGATGGCTGGCATCAACAAGAGAGATATACCCAAACTCTTCCAAGTCTTCGCCCTTGTCGATTTGCACCATCGGTACATTCAGCAACTTCACCAATGCACGATTCTCACCTCGTGAAAGGGGCAAAACATGGGCAATGGTGGCCGAAATACCTAAACGTTCACAAATACGTCGATGAGCTAAAGCGCTACCAATTGCGTCAGGATCGGGGTGACCACCAAGCAAAATAACGTGAGGTTTGTCCGTGGCCTCAGAGAGCACCTGTTCAAAACGCTGCACGCGAGCGACCATGCTCTGTTTACCGTTTGTGACTGCCTGTGTATCTGTCATCAGAGTTTTCCGAGCGAAAATCGGTGCCAACACGCTGCCCTGGCACCGTGTCCGAAGGTGCACTTACCACTCCAACGGCTAGCTGGGAAACGTCCACGTAAATCAATCAATGGAGCTAATGTGTCCTTATTTCTTACATGCAAGGACATGCACGACTCAACTTTGAAAAGCTAAACAGCCCTCGACCGCTTTTTTTGATAAAATCTTTTTCTACACTTGACCTTTCCCTATCCGAAGGACATAATTCGTTCAGGCACCCTGTACACTTGGCAGTTCTACAATGAATTTTTCTCCCAACCACAATGAGCATCTGGTCACCAAGGCCGCTGGTTTAGTCCAGGTCCACACTCATGTAGGTCGTACTGGCGTGCTTATTTCGTCCAATGCGCCTGTGGCAGTTCTTGTAAAATTCGACCTGCTCATTCAGCCTGCAACGGGGTGACGCTCTTGAACATAGCGTCTTGGAGACACTCTCCCCCGTCACCCTCGTTGGTTACGGGGTTTTTCTTTTTCAAACACTTGTTTTCTTAGTTATCCGAGTAATCTTCGCCCTAGCCTACCCAATACACAAATATCCCATGGAAACAGCAAAGAAAACCTCCCAGTCCCCCGCAAAATCTGTTGGCGGCCCCACCATGACTCCGGGCTCCGAAATCATCTGGGACACTCTGGTCAACTTAGGAGTGGAAACAATTTTTGGATATCCTGGGGGGGCCATCATGCCTGCCTATGATGCAATGATTAAGTTTCCAATTCATCACGTTCTGGTGCGCCACGAGCAAGCAGCCGCTCATATGGCGGACGGTTTCGCACGGGTCTCGGGTGAAGTAGGTGTGTGTGTGGCAACCTCTGGCCCCGGCGCCACCAACTTGGTCACGGGTATCGCCAACGCCATGCTCGACGGCATCGCGATGGTGGCCATCACAGGTCAGGTATCGTCCAGTTTAATTGGTAGCGACGCATTTCAAGAGACTGACATTACCGGAGTGACCCTTCCCATCACAAAACACAATGTGGTTGTGGACCGCCCCGAGGACATCTCTTTGGCTATCAAAGAGGCGTTTTACATCGCTCAATCGGGTCGCCCCGGTCCTGTGTTGGTAGACATCACTAAAGACGCACAAATTGCGTCTTGCTCCTATGAATTTGACAATGCGCCGGTGCGCCTGCCCGGATATCGCCCCACTCAAGAGGCTATCCCCTCCGAATTTCAAGAAGCTGCCGACATGATAGCTGCAGCCAAGCGCCCAGTGCTCTTCTGCGGTCATGGGGTAGTTCGTTCCGAAGCAAGCAAGGTTCTATTAGATCTGGTCGAAAAAACCAATATTCCCGTAGCCTCCACCCTCTTGGGTCTGGGCGGGTTTCCTGCAAGTCATCCTCGGGCATTGGGAATGATGGGTATGCATGGTGAGGCATGGGTGAACAAAGCCGTTCAAGAGGCCGACCTGCTCATTGCTGTAGGAATGCGTTTTGACGATCGTGTCACGGGCAACCTCAAAACCTATGCTCTCAAGGCAAAAAAGATACACATCGAGTTGGACCCGGCCGAGATCAATAAGAATGTTCGAGTTGAACTGCCCTTGATTGGAGATGCGCGAGACATTCTCACGCAGATTTTACCTTTGGCCAAGCCCGGCAATATTCAACCCTGGCTTGATACTATCGAGGCATCCAAAGAGGGCAACGGTGTCATCGACATCAAAGATTTACCCGACCACGGCAAGCTTTACGCAGCCCACGTGATTCACGATCTGTGGAAACTCACAGAGGGCAAAGCCATCATCGTCACTGACGTTGGGCAGCACCAAATGTGGGAAACCCAATATTACAAGCATGACTACCCGAGGCGCTTGGTCACCTCTGGTGGTTTGGGCACGATGGGTTTTGCTCTGCCTGCTGCAATTGGCGCAAAATTCGCCGACAAAAACGCCGAAGTCTGGGTTATCGCTGGCGACGGTGGTTTTCAGATGACCGCGGCCGAACTGACTACAATTGCTCAAGAAGGCATTAAGGTGAACGTCGCTATCATCAACAATGGTTTTTTGGGCATGGTACGCCAATGGCAAGAGTTTTTCTTCGATAAACGTTACGTCTCCACGCCGATGAAGAGCCCCGACTTCGTCAAACTTGCCGATGCCCATGGTCTATTAGGATTGCGGGCCACTAACCGCGCCGAAGTAAAAGAAGCCGTCGACAAAGCTCGCGCTCACCCAGGCGCTGTGGTGATCGACTTTCGCGTCGTTCAAGAAGATTCCGTTTTTCCCATGGTGCCCACCGGTGCCGACCTTGACGATATGATTCGCCGTCCAGAAGATTCGATGAATGGCCCAGCTGTTGCCGATTTAAGCACTCAAAAAACTGGGAAGAACAAATAATGACCAATTCTCAAGATCGGGCTCATCAGGCAGCAAAAGAAGCCGAACAGCTTCACACTTTCGTGGCCTATGTCGAGGACAAGCCGGGAGTTCTTAATCGAATAGCCTCGCTCTTTCGCCGAAGAAACTACAATATTGTATCGCTCAATGTGGGACGCACTCATGAGCCTGGCGTGAGTCGTATGACATTTCAAATGGATGCTGACGCTGATATGGCGCGCCGTATCGAGGCCAATCTGTATAAGATGGTCAACGTGCTTAGTATCGAAGATGTGACTCATACCCAAAGTGTCGTTCGTGACTTGGCGTTGATTAAAGTAAAGGTTTCTCCCAATCGTCGGGGTGAAGTCTTGAATCTCGTTGAGATTTTTCGCGCTAGTGCAGTCGATGTCAGCCCCGAAACACTCACAATCGAAGTGACTGGGGATGTCGGTAAAATTCAGGGCTTGGTAGCTGCCTTGGGACCTTTTGGCATCGTTGAAATGGTGCAATCTGGCACCGTGGCAATGTGTCGTGGCCCCCAAGGCAACGCCGCCAAAGTTGCCCACCCTCCCTCAATTGTTCCTCGCCCCTTGGGCGCGGCTTAAAAAATACAAAACCATCATCATGATCATCCCAGAAGATTACGTCCGATTCTTTGACACGACGTTGCGCGATGGAGAGCAATCCCCCGGCGCGACGATGACCTCCGAGGAAAAGCTCGAAGTTGCGCGGACTCTTTCGCGCCTAGGCGTTGACGTAATCGAAGCTGGATTCCCGGCCGCATCACCTGATGATCTGGCCGCAGTACGGTCTATCGCCGAGACGGTGGGTCAGGGTGTCCCCGAAGGACGTCCAGCCCGGCTGGCGTCCGATGGAACGGAGAAACACACGCCTCCTATCATCGCCGGATTGGCACGTACCCACGAGCGAGACATCGAAAAAGCCTACGAGGCGGTTCGGTTTGCTCGATTTCCTCGTATTCACACGTTTTTGGCGACATCCCCGGTGCATCGCGAGCACAAGTTGCGCATGTCGCGAGAGCAGGTGGTCGAGCGCGCCGTCAAGATGGTCACCTTGGCCCGTAGCATGTGCGAGGATATCGAGTTTAGCCCAGAAGATGCCGGACGTACGGAGCCAGAATTTCTCTATGAAGTTCTCAACGCCGTTATAGAAGCGGGGGCCAGTACACTCAATATACCCGATACAGTGGGCTATACCTTGCCTAACGAATTTGGCGCGTTGATAGCTGGTATCAAAAAGCACGTCGTCGGTATCGAGCGTTGCATCATTTCGGTGCATTGTCATAACGATCTCGGCTTGGCAACTGCAAATACTTTGGCTGGTATCAGCAGCGGTGCTCGTCAGGTAGAAGTAACCATCAATGGCATCGGTGAACGAGCTGGCAACTCATCGTTAGAAGAAGTCGCCATGGCTTTGGTCACTCGTAAACCTGTTTTCAATATACAGACGGGTATCGACACCACGCAACTGACTCGCGCTAGCCGTTTGGTCTCCAGCCGTACGGGCATGGTGGTGCAACCCAACAAGGCCATAGTTGGTGCCAATGCCTTCGCCCATGAGTCAGGAATTCATCAAGACGGCATGCTTAAAAATGCCGAGACTTATGAAATAATGCGCCCCGAAGCTGTGGGTGCCGCAAAAACCTTGCTTGTATTAGGTAAGCACTCGGGGCGGCATGCATTTATGAACCGTTTGAAAGAGTTAGGAGTTGGGCTCAGTGATGAAGCGTTACTCTCTGCTTTCAAGCGCTTTAAGCTCTTGGCTGACAAGAAAAAACAGATCACCGATGCGGATTTAATGGCATTGGCCTCGTCAGAAGCCGCTGATATTCCGGAGGCATACCGACTTGAAGCGGTGAGCGTATCTGCCGGCAGCGGACTGCCAACAGCCTCCGTGCGCTTGCGAGGGCCCGGAGACAAAGAATTGGTCACTGCAGCAATTGGTACGGGGCCGGTTCACGCCATCTTCAACGCCATTGATCAGCTGGTGGAGGCACCTGCCGAACTACTTGAATACTCCATCAATGCGGTGACCGGCGGTATTGACGCATTGGGCGAAGCCAGTGTTCGAATTCGGATGAAGTCTGGAGCTTTGCGAGAGAACGCTCAATTAGGCAATTCTCGTTCGCCCGTATTTCATGGCCACGCCGCGGATACAGACGTGCTTGTCGCAAGTACCAAAGCATATCTCAGCGCTCTCAATCGTCTCTTAGCTGTAATGGACGCAAAACGCCCCAAAGAAGAAACTGTTCCCCTCTCTGCTGGTAGCGGAGTATAACCCCCTCATAACTTTCTATGACTCTTGATAGAAAAGCCGACTCCCCCTCGCGGGTAGATATCTATGATACGACCCTGCGAGATGGCAGTCAGGGCGAGGGTGTGTCGTACACTGCCAGCGATAAGGTGCGCATCGCCGAACGCCTGGACCAATTGGGGGTTGCCTATATAGAGGGGGGATGGCCAGGCTCGAACCCAAAGGATGCTGAGTTCTTTGAACGGGCAAAGGACATCGATTGGAAGAGCGCTCAAATAGCCGCGTTTGGTTCAACCCGCCGAGCTAAAATTGCCGCCGAAGATGACCAAAACCTGCAAGCTTTGGTGGCCTCCGGGGCTCCGGTGTGCACCATTTTTGGTAAATCGTGGAACCTGCACGTCACGGATGTCTTGCGCACCACCTTGGACAAAAACCTCGAGATGATCGAGGAAAGCGTGGCATTTCTCGTGGCTCAGGGGCGCCAGGTTATCTATGACGCCGAGCATTTTTTCGACGGCTACAACGCCGATGCCGAGTATGCACTGGCTACTTTGGAAGCAGCAAAGCGAGGAGGCGCTCATACGCTAGCTCTTTGTGAAACCAATGGTGGCGGCTTGCCTTGGGAAATTGAAAAAAGTGTGCGCACGGTTATCTCCCGCCTCAAGATGAAAGTGGGCATCCATGCCCACGATGACACCGGATGTGGAGTGGCCAATAGCCTCGCCGCCGTACGAGGGGGTGCATGCCAAGTTCAAGGAACCATGAACGGCATTGGAGAGCGCTGTGGCAATGCCAATCTCAGCGTGATCCTACCCAACTTGGAGTTAAAATTCGATGTGCGTACCCTGCCCACGGGAAAGCTAAAACATCTCGCTGAAACTTCTCAATTTGTGGCCGAGATCGCCAATCTCTCACCGAACAAAGGAATGCCCTACGTCGGGCGCTCAGCTTTCGCTCATAAAGGAGGAGTTCACGTGGCAGCTATGCGTCGACATGTCGACTCGTACCAACATGTTGACCCTGCACTGGTCGGCAATGAAATGCGCGTGGTCATCAGTGATCTTTCTGGTCGAGGTAATGTCCTGAGTAAGGCCGAAGAAATAGGTGTCGAGGTAGAAGACGCCGCTTTGGCAGAGGCCCTAGAAGATATTAAGACAGCGGAAACTCGCGGGCTCAGCTACGAAGGAGCCGAAGCTTCTGTTTCCCTCTTGCTCATCCGTAAGAGCACTCAATATATTCCTCCCTTTGAGGTGCTTGACTACCAAGCGATGGTCGGGAGACGCCAAGGTACAGAATTTGTCGAGGCGACGGTTCGTCTGCGTGTCGGCGGCGAGATCATGCATACCGCAGGAGAGGGCAATGGTCCGGTCGGCGCTTTGGACTCCGCCTTGCGCAAAGCACTCACTCCCCATTTTCCTCACTTAAAGGACATACATCTGGCCGATTATAAAGTGCGTATCCTCGACTCCAATTCGGGAACCGGGGCTATCACCCGAGTTTTGATTGATAGCCGAGATGAAAAAGGCGGTTGGAGTACCGTAGGCGCATCGCCCAATATTATTGAAGCCAGCATGATGGCATTGCTCGATTCTTTCGAGTTTGCCCTCAGTCGCAGCAACTAGTACCTCGTGCCGGAAGTCCGTGCCGGGTTTCACCAGACCCAACTGAAGTGGGGGCCTGATGAA
The DNA here is from genome assembly GCA_964459035.1 of uncultured Polyangiaceae bacterium. GTDB lineage: Bacteria > Myxococcota_A > Polyangia > Polyangiales > Polyangiaceae > NIC37A-2. Next base: position 12,329 of record CAYWLO010000017.1, read on the forward strand.
ACCCGCAATAGCCTCCCTATTTGCCCTCGGTACTACTTTTTGTCTCATGGGTACCAAAACCCGGCACGAAGTTCCGACCTTTGGTACTAGTCCTCAAGCCAACTAGTCCTGATGGCTTGAGGATTGATGAGCCCGCTATTTCAGCTTTCTGACTTTAGACTCGCTCTTCTCAGGGGAACGAACGGGGTCTGTTACGCCTCTATCCCATGTGGCTAGAGGAACATCGGCAGAGGGTACGGGCTCTCCCTTACGAAATGAGCCCAGGGCACAGGCTGCAACATGCAGGCCGGTCCAGCGCACGAGATGATAGGCCGAAGGTACAGCCACCTGCGTTGAAGAACTGGTCGCGTGTGTACCCGTAGACTCCAAGTGCTCCTTGGCTTGATGAAAAGCCTCGTAAAATCGATTGATATTCTGATCGGGAGAACAGCGTGGGCGCGACCTGGCGACTGCTTCCTCGGACATTTTCAAGCGACGCTCTGGATTTTCTAAGAGGTCCAAAACGGCTCTTCCAAAACGATAGTCACTTTCGCTTTCGTTGGGGCCCGGGCTGACCAAAATGCCATCGTATTCGCTGGCAATTTGTTGTTGAACGCCTTTCCCGTCGTTCATGGCAACAACGGGCAGGCCACACCAAAGAGCTTCACTTACAACTTGCCCATAAGTCTCACTCAACGAAGTGTAGGTAAATACTTCCGCGTGGCGGTAGTAATTTTGCACCTCGTTTAAAGCTTTCTCACCCTCGAAAAACACCTTGTCCCCGAGCTTCAGCTCTTGAACAAGATTCTTGAGCACATCATGATCGGGTCCGTCCCCCACGAGGGTCAGGGTCGCGAGCGGATCTGTAGTAGCGACAGTCCGGGCGAAAATTCGTAAGAGTCGATCGAGGGACTTTTCTCGACTATGGCGACAAACAGACAAGAGACGATGTCCGCGAGTTGCCTGCTTAGGAAAAGGATCTTCTCCCGCCGCTTGATCAAAAATAGCAGGATCAACGCTGCGCGGGATTACGTGAATTGGACAATTGACTCCGCGATCTCTCCAATATTGTTTTAAGCCTCCGGAGAGAACGACAAGACCATCACTTCGGTTGTATGCACTGGCAACCTGGCGCTCCAACCAAGGTATCACGCGATCACTGAAGAGGTGATGCATTGCCCGGTTCGTCTGAAACGACTCGGGAAAAAGCACCTCATAATAGCTTGCCCAATGAAATGTGTTGACCGATACGAAGGGAATATTCTGGGTTCTTCGTAACCACAGGCCCAAATCTATCATGCCCGTGCCCGTCTGACCCAGAAATACGTCGATGCGTTTGCGCGTTAGCTCGCGCAGGCCCCGACGCGTCGGTAGGGCCAAATGTACCCCCGGCTGCGCCTTCAAGGGCAAGCTGGTGAGAAGCACACGGTTATTCGGTAATTCTTCCTCGGACGCCAACGGGTCTTCCGGACCGATAACAGTTACCTCATGACCGCGCTGATTGAACTCTCGATAGAGAAATTGGCTCGCAAAAGATGAGCCATTGGCATAGGGGACACGTACATGGTCGTTGGCAATTCCTATTCGATGAGGACGCCAGCGTTTTCCATCTGCGTTGAGGTTAAGGACCTTTGCCATGAAAATTTTCTACTCAAGTAAGTGGTTTGAAGCGCTTCAGGGAACTATCAGGAAAAGAACGCGAACGGAGTGTAAACTCCCCCCAACTTTTCTTTCGTCGAGAGCCCTATCATATTCCCGACGGAGCGCGACCAAATCTAGAGTCAATTCGCTCGGTATTCTACCTCTAGCGAACCAAAAGCGACTTTGTAAATTAAGGAGCCTCAATTTTTACACTGCTACTGGAGGCAAATTCGGCTTCGGAGCGGTTATTTGGCGATATATTCAAAGCAAGTTCCAATGACAGAAGATTTTTACCAAAAAGGCTTCTCGTGTGATCAATGTTCCGCGTGCTGCCGAACCCATCGAGTCTTGGTTACCGGGGTGGATCTCGTCCGTCTACTGGCCAGTTCCCCCCAGGAAGAATCCGTCATCGAATCACTTCAATTGCTGGGTCCGGAGGACATTGACCTGATTGGAGAGCCAGAGAGTCTCGCCCTTGTTCGAGAAGGACGCCGGGCGATTGCACTTCGACACACGTCTGAGGAGGCTTGCGGACCCACTCGCCAAGCCTCGCAATCGGGGTGCGTCTTCCTCAAAAACTCTCAGGGGTGCTCTATTCATCAATCTCGACCCACGGCATGCCGTGCCTACCCATTTGATCGACCCGATCCCGCCTCCCTCCTCCAATTGGGTTTGCACCCTGCTTCGCTCTGCCCTCCTGACACGAATGCGACCTCAACGATGGCGGCTCCTTGTACGAACCACTCCATGGCGGGGCGCTTTAAGAAGTGGGTGATCAATCGAGATCAAGAAGCGAGCGACCATGCTTTGTGGATTGAATCGTGGAATCGACATCAAAAGACACGCCTGCGGCTCGGTCGCTTGCCTCAAAGAGGTCGCGAACTTTTGGAAGCATTCCTCCTCAGTGCGACTTCGATGGGACGAAATGGAAGTTCTGAGCAGAATAACTGACAGGCACGGGTCAGTCTGATATGTGGCTTAGCCGCGCCTTCAGGGAATTTGAGCCTAGACGCGCTCACCTGATCGCTGACAATCGCTGCTCTTGCACAAAACAAAGAAGAGCGGCCTAGGGAGCTTTTCCCCAATTGGAGATGTTTAGTCATGGAAGCCAAAATTGTAGTCCTCCCCGGAGATGGAATCGGACCAGAAATCACGGGCGTAGCTCAAAAAGTACTAGAAGCTGTCGCCAAGAAATTTGGTCACTCCTTCTCATTCGAGCCCCAGCACATCGGTGGAATTGCCATCGACAAGACTGGAACTCCGCTCCCCGAGCAAACTCTTTCTGCATGCAAGAGCGCAAACGCTACGCTACTCGGAGCCGTCGGTGGTCCCAAGTGGGATGATCCGACCGCAAAAGTACGCCCCGAACAGGGACTTTTAGCCATACGCAAGGGCTTGGGTCTTTATGCCAATATCCGTCCAGTGCGGGGGTATGCTGAGCTTCTTGATGCCTCACCACTCAAACGCGAATTGGTGGAGGGAGTCGATTTGCTCTGCGTACGCGAGTTGACCGGCGGTGTTTACTTTGGCGAGCGCCAAGAGCCCAATGGCTTTGCAGACGATTCCAAAGCATACGACACGATGGCGTACACCGGAGGCGAAATTCGGCGAATCGTCGAGCTCGCGTACAAAATTGCAGCTGGTCGACGCAAAAAGGTCACCTCGGTCGACAAAGCCAATGTGCTTGCTTCGTCTCGACTTTGGCGTGGCGTGGCCACCGAGGTGGGGGCCAAATATTCCGACATTGAGCTGGAACACCAGCTGGTCGACTCCTGTGCGATGCGTCTCGTTACGAATCCCGGCAGTTTCGATGTGATTGTCACCGAAAATATGTTTGGAGACATTCTTTCGGATGAAGCGGCTGTTCTTACTGGCTCCCTCGGCATGCTCCCCAGCGCCTCCCTCGGAGAAGGTACAATGGGTCTCTATGAACCAATTCATGGTTCCGCACCCGATATTGCGGGTCTTGGTATTGCAAACCCCGTCGGTACAGTATTGAGCGCAGCGATGCTCCTACGGCATAGTCTTGATCTAGAAAAAGAGGCCGTTGCGGTCGAAGCGGCGGTCCAGAAGACTCTCTCGGACAATGTTCGTGGGCGTGATATTGGCGGCGATGCGAACACCAATGCCATCGAAGCTGCGCTCCTAGCAGCACTTTAAGGCCATTCCCCTCTTCTCGCACACCAGCTTGCAAGGAGAGGGGAACATACCAACTGGAACCTCGCCCCAACCTTAGGTAGATAGTCAGTAATGAGCGAAATACTGGTTCTCTCAGCCTATGATCTCACGGACGAAGGCCCCGGCAGAACGGTCAACGAAGATGCCACCCTCATCCGGGAAGACTTGGGTCTTTTTGCTGTGGCCGATGGGGCTGGTGGGCGTGGGCGCGGGGACGTGGCTGCTAACCTAGCTTTGCGAAGCGTCGAAAATTTTATAGGTTCGACAGTTCGCAGGAGTCATGAACGCCCCGACTTTGACTACTTGGGTACCCCAGAGCAAGCCCGTCGACTCTCGGCTGCCGTGCACCGGGCCCATCAAAATATTCTGCAGGTTGTCGAGAAGGACAAGAGCAGAGAAGGAATGGCCTCAACCGTGATAGCCGCGCTCCTCGCTCCGCGCACGAAGCAAATTCATATAGCTCACGTAGGAGACAGTCGCTGTTACCGTCTTAGACACGGTCGTCTTGAATTGCTGACAGTCGACCACACAATAGCAACCGAGATTTTGGAGCGCCGCCCCGAAACGGCCGACGAAGTACTGGAGCAATTGCCCCGCAACTCGGTCGTATGCGCATTGGGCATGAATCAAAGTCTACGAGTCAGCATGCGTACTTTGGATCTGGCAATAGGTGATAGATTTTTACTTTGTACAGATGGCCTCACCCGTTCGGTGAGCAGCTCCACCATTTGGACCACCATGCGCGAGCCCTATCCGGCAAGCGTCATCGCTTCAGAATTGCTCAGTCATGCCCTCGCGGCTCGCAGCCAAGACAATATTTCAATCTTGCTTGTCGATTGCGACGAACAAATTCTCGACGAGGAAATGGAGACGCGAAGATACAACGAGGTCCCCCTTCAACCACCCTCAGTGCCTACCCTTGAGACCACGGACGCGCCCAACTCCGCTGAGTTTGAGGGCCCTGAGATCTTTTCAAATAATGTCGAAGCCGTCGAGCAATGGGGAGGTGATTCGGACTACCCGACAGTACCCCTGCCTCTCTCACAATTAAGCCACAACGGTAGCGATTTTGACGCCGCTTTAGTTCTCACGAAAAGTGAAACGCCTCTCGAAGAGGAAGATGCTCCCAGCACTCAAGCAAGCCTCCCGCCGCCTAAAGAACTTCAGAGTTCCCCTCTTCAAGAAGAGCACGCCCCCTACTCCATTGAGGACGACGACCTCGAAATTGACGACGATTATCTCGAAACCGACGACGATGCGCGCTCTTAAAATTTTGGACCGAACTTAGGTAAAAGCAACTTAATCATGACCGATATTCCCCCACTAAATACTCCATTTGCGCCTCCACGCTCTGCTCCCATTGAAGCCTGTGGCGGCAAGATTGGTTCAAACCCGGAGCACTTCATCGTTGAAGAAATTCCCGCCTACGAACTGAGTGGTGAGGGAGAACACGTCTTTCTCTGGGTTGAAAAAAAGGAAATTACCACAACCGAGGTTGCCAAACGAATCGCTCGCATGGCCGATATGCGCGCAAGAGATATTGGATATGCCGGTATGAAAGACCGCAACGCAATCACGCGCCAATGGTTCTCTCTTTGCACCAAAGAAGAAATTGATACCTCGTGGGATCTGGGGGAGGGCGCACAAATTCTCAAGGTCACTCGGCACAAAAACAAATTGCGCACAGGACATCTGATTGCCAATCGCTTTGAGATTACCTTGATTGAAGTCCCCCCTGGAGGAGTTCAACGAGCACAGTTCATTGAAGAATATTTAAACGCTCACGGCCTACCCAATTATTTTGGTCCCCAAAGATTTGGGCGCAATGGCAGTAACTTGCCCGATGCTTTTCGTTGGTTAGAAAAACAGAAAGCTCCCGACTTGGTGCCTCCACCTACCGAGGCGGCGTCCGAAGCTGACTTGGAGCAACCTGAAGCTCCTACCTCCCGTAAGAAGCGACGGCGCAAAGGAGGGCGAGGCGATGAGGCTCGTTTCGAAAACAAGATGATGCCCAGCGTTCTCCAATCTGAGTTTTTCAATCGCTACACCGCGGCACGTATCGCCCTACAGGTGGAGCTCCTCACAGGAGAAGTGGTACGCCTTGATCAGGCGGGAAAACATTTTGTTGTCGAAGAGCTCGCCCTCGAACTACCTCGAAAACAGAGCGGTGATCTCCATCTCACAGGACCCATGATTGGACCCAAAACTCTCTTGGCCCAATCGGACGCCCACGCTCTTGAACAACAAATCATCAAGGAGCTACAGATGACCGAGTCCGACCTGGAAATTCTGGGTAAATTCGCTCCTGGAGCCCGGCGTGATCTCTACTTGAAACCGGAAGCATTGCGCATTTCTGCGCTCGGCGAATCTGAATTGCGCATTAGCTTTACGCTCCCTTCAGGCGCGTACGCCACACAATTGGTGCGTGAGTTTTCTGGAGCCGCTTGGGCCGCACCCCGAGGATAGTTCTCCTCAACAATTGCCAGCGCTCGGCCCCTTTCTTTCCCCTTCAGGGGACTCTCAGCCATAGTCGAAGGCGACCATGGCTTTTCGCCTCCTCATCATCAGAGCCTTTTCGCTCAAATTGTCGAAGTACGGCTTTCTTACGGCGCTATGCGCCTTGCCTGCCTGCACAAGATCTCTCCCCCAATATAGTAGCCCGGCCCATTGGTCAAAAAGTGCCTACGAAGTTCCAGGAAGTGAAGAAGATTCGCTTGGCACTCCTCATTCAGCTCCATCCGCTGAGAGTCGGACCCTACTTCATTCTTTCAGGGCTGTTCCCAGCATAAGAAACACCTCTCAAGACAAACGACTATCCGCCCAAACGCCCATGGGGCAATCTGACCGTATTGCCCCACCCGCGCCAACACGTGCCTCCGAACTTCGAGGTCCCGATTGCGAGCGTTCCTTAAAAAATTTGGGAGTGCAATTCACGACGCTCACCGAGCTCAAGGGGGTAGAAACCCCTGTAGAAATTCACGGTCCCCTAGGGGGGATAGAGTTTTGGGCCAACGACGGGCGCAAACTTCAACTAGATTGTCGCCTCGCCTTGGCACTAGAAAGCCTCGCCCCTATTTTTAGTCAATATAGAATCAGCCAAGCTCGATATTCAGGAGCCTACGCCTATCGCCGGACAAAAAGCGGGCGACTCAGCCACCATGCCCTGGGTCTGGCTATCGATATCCACGCCTTGAGCTTCTCGGGAACGTCTCAGGAAGTACACACCAACTTCACAAGGAATATTGGCTGCCGCGCGGCAAATCCACAATTGAATCAATTTGTGTGTAAGTTGCGAGAAAGTCGTCTCTTTGAGGAATTTTTAACACCAGACTACAATGACGACCATCGCGATCACCTGCATATTTCTGTTCCGTAGTAAAAAGGGAGATCCTGGAGATTCCACCCTTCTCTTAGTTGGAGCACAGCTTTAACACGAGAGAGAAAAGTAGCGCTGCAAGATGCCGTGGGTGAAACGCGGACGCAGGTAAAAACCCTTGGGCTGCTCATCGTAAAGAGCTCCTTCTTCATCGGAGGTACGGCGTCTCGAAGAGCCGCGCGCTGCCTTGGGTCTCACCTGGAGGACCTGCCCCAAATGACCTGTGATCTCCCCGGTGCGGCCCTGGGCAATCAAGAGACAGAGCTGCTCCCAATCGGCTCTCAATAGGTCCACTTCTTCGTCAGTAGGACGCCAAAATAGAGGCGTCCCGATTCGCCGCTCCGCTACGGGCAAAGAACGAGTGCCCTCCACCGGGACCCACAACACGTGGCTCAGCTTGCCAAATAGTCGACTCTCAAGCCACTCCGAGTCTGCAATTTTCGACAATTCGATACTGCAAACGAAGGTCGACTCAAGTGGTTTTCCATTTTGATCTATCGGTAGAGTTTTTAGCTCGACCCCCAATTGTGGAAAATCGGGAATTGCGCGTGAACCCGCAGAGGCCCCGAGGGCCTTTTCGATAAGCGTACCCACCCAGCCCTTGGCCCGTCGCAATTCAGCGGGAACGATATAGCCACCGTCCTGAGCGAGTTGCCCCAAAGTAATGCCACTGAGGGATTCGGCCCGCGCTTCTAGTTCTATAAGGTCGCCTGGCTTTTGATTCCAGAGAAACCTCCCGCGCTCTCCCGGCGTAGGACTCTCCGTCTGGGAATGCGTTAACATTGCGGCAAGTATTGCCGTCTTGTCCACTTGGACGCAACCCAATACAAAATATCTCGGGCATGCCTTAGGGAAGCCCTCAAGGAAAGAAGACAAAAAATGAGTATTTCACTATCAAAGAAGATCGCTGCCGCTGCCGCTGCTGGCCTAGTTTCTGCTGCTTGCGGTGGCGCTGCCCCAGCCGCCGAAGCTCCAGCTGGAGGCGACGCTGCGGGCGACGCCGCGATGGATGCTGAAGGCTGCAAGGGCGACGCTGAAGGCTGTAAGGGCGAAGCTGCTGGCGACGCCGAGAGTTGTAAAGGCGACGCCAAGTGCAAGGGCGAAGGAAAGTGCAAAGGCGAAGGAGAATGTAAGGGTGAAGGCAAGTGCAAGGGCGAAGAAGGCTGCGAAGGCCACGCACCCGAATAATCTTCCCTGCGCTCAAAAAAAGAGAGGCGTCTCCCTTTACGGGAAGTCGTCTTTTCTTTTTTGTTGAAAAAATTGCTTCACCCTCAGCCCTCGACCTGAAGCGCGTCCCGTGCCACTCACAAATTGATGGAACTTGACCATATTCTCATTTCGGGTGCTCGCGAGCACAATCTAAAGTCCGTCACTCTCAAGATCCCCAAAAAGAAACTGAGTGTGCTGACGGGGGTATCTGGTTCGGGTAAATCATCTCTCGCCTTCGACACACTCTATGCAGAGGGTCAACGCCGTTACGTCGAGTCCCTCTCCGCCTACGCTAGGCAATTCCTAGGGCGCCTCGATAAACCTCAATTTGATACGATGCGTGGGCTCGCTCCGACCATTTCTATCGAACAAAAAACAGCAGGCTCCAACCCTCGCTCAACTGTCGGTACCATCACCGAAATATCTGATTATCTGCGTGTACTTTACGCCCGAATTGGTGTGCAGCATTGTGTCACCTGTAAAAAACCCGTGAAAAGTCAGTCCGCTGAGACCATTGCGCGGACACTCGGTGCTCTTCCCACAAAGACAAAAATCATTCTGCTTTCACCCTTACTCGTTCATAGAAAGGGCGAGCATCGCGACCTACTTGAACAAGCGAGACAAGACGGATTTGTGCGTTTGCGGGTAGACGGGGAAATCGTCGAGAGTGAGGGGCTACTTGCTTTGGACAAGCGAAAAAAACACCATGTCGAGGCCGTAGTCGACAGACTGGTTGTGGGACAAACGACTCGCTCTCGTCTGAACGAATCGGTCGAAAAAGCTCTTGAGCAATCAAAAGGCGTCTTGCTCGCGCAGATTCAAGAGCCTGGTGAAAAGTCCCAGGATAGGATCTTCAGTCAAAGCGCCGCTTGTTGCGACGCTTCTTACCCTGAACTCTCGCCTCAAAGTTTCTCTTTTAATAGCCCCCAAGGCATGTGTCCCGACTGTTCCGGTTTAGGAACGCGCATGGGTATGGATATCGATACGGTCGTTCTCGATAAAGGTCTCACAATCGACGAGGGAGCATTGGCCCCCTGGGGAACAGATATCTCAAAAAAGGATACAGGTTGGGGTAATGGAGTTCGGTTACAAATTCTTAAGAGCCTCCAAGTACCCCTGAATATCTCCTGGAGAAAAATACCAAAGAAAAAACGTGAGGCGATTCTTCATGGAACGGGAGAAAAAAAATACCAGGTCGAATGGAAGTCGAAATCGGGGGGAGGCGGCTTCTTCAACGTCAAATGGGAGGGACTTCTACCGCGACTCATGCGACGTTTAGCCGAGAGCAAATCCGAGCGGGCTAAGCTCCAATATTCGCAGTACTTAGGCACCGCCCTCTGTTCAACTTGTCAGGGGGCCCGTCTCAGGGCCGAAAGCGGCGCCGTCCGTGTAGGAAACAAAAGCATCAACGAGGTGGGGTCCCTGATAGTTCGAGATGCAAATCAATTTTTTGCACGCTTAGGTCTCAAAGGAAGTGACGCGCAGATTGCAGGCGAGGTCCTCAAAGAAGTGCAGAGTCGCCTGGGATTTCTCGAAAGGGTTGGGCTCAGTTACCTCTCATTGGACAGACCTGGCCCAAGTCTCTCGGGGGGCGAGTCCCAAAGAATTCGCCTAGCAAGTCAAGTTGGCTCGGAGCTCACTGGCGTAATTTATGTTCTCGATGAGCCCAGCATAGGACTTCACCAAAGAGATAACGATAGACTCATCCAAACACTTTTACAGATGCGCGACATTGGCAATACGGTCGTCGTAGTCGAACACGATGAAGAGACAATTCGTGCAGCTGATTATGTGGTCGACTTTGGACCAGGTGCTGGAAAAGCTGGAGGTCATGTGGTGCACGCCGGCACCCCACGCTCCCTCGAACGGTCCCGTAAAAGTTTGACCGGTGCCTATCTCTCGGGGCGACGAGCCATTAAAATTCCCGCGGAGCGACGCGCAGCCCGAGGCCAGATACGAATCAGCGGTGCCAGGGCCAACAACCTACGCAATCTCACTGTAGATATTCCCATTGGAGTAATGACTGCGGTCACGGGGGTATCTGGTGCTGGAAAAAGTACCCTCATCAATGAAATTCTTTACCCGGCTCTTGCCCGCAAGCTCCACAAGAGCACCGCCCGCGTAGGAAAACACGATTCAATTGAAGGTCTCGGAAATATCGACAAGATCATCGATATTGACCAAAAGCCCATTGGTCGCACGCCCCGTAGTAACCCCGCGACCTATATTAAAGTCTTCGACGAAATCAGAAAACTATTTGCTGACTTACCCGACTCAAAGTCCCGCGGGTATGCTCCCGGTCGATTCTCGTTCAATGTGAAAGGCGGGCGCTGCGAAACCTGCGAGGGGGACGGGGTCAGAAAGGTCGAAATGCACTTTTTGGCGGATGTATTTGTAACTTGCGAGGAGTGCTCTGGACAACGCTTCAACAGTGCAACTTTGGATATTTGCTACAAAGGAAAGAACATCGCCCAGATACTTGAACTGACAATCTCGGAAGCAAGTATACTCTTTGAAGCTCATTCCTCTATCAAGAATGCACTCTCCCTTTTAGAAGAGGTCGGCGTTGGTTACTTACATTTAGGTCAGTCTTCACCCACTTTGTCGGGGGGAGAAGCGCAACGCATTAAACTTGCCAGAGAACTGTCGAAACGAGCGACGGGAGACACTCTCTACATTTTGGACGAGCCTACAACGGGTCTGCATTTTGCCGATGTGGATAAATTATTGCAAGTTTTGCAGCGACTCGTGGACGCAGGCAATACCGTCGTGGTCATCGAGCACAATCTCGACGTCATCAAGACGGCCGATTATATCATCGACTTGGGTCCTGAGGGGGGTCCCGAAGGAGGCATGATAGTTGGGGTCGGAACCCCCGAAGAATTAGCAAAGGTAAAAACATCGTTCACGGGTGCTTACTTAAAAAAGCTTCTTCCACACTCTCAAAAAGCACAAAAACGCTCGACCTCTCAACAGGCAAAGAAGACCCTCAAGGCGCGCCTCCAGGTCAACAGCACTCGCCCCAAACGAAAACTCACCGCGAAAAGCTAAATTTCAAAAAACGCTTTTATCGCTCAAAGCATTTTTACAATTGAAGGGTCCAGTCATGAGACACCCGCAGCTTCTCTTGGTAGGCTCTTGCCAATGGCAACGGCCAAGAAACTAGCAGCCCAAGTGCGCATTCTGCGCGACGAAGCGCATCAGCACTTTCAGGACTTTGCCTACGAGAAGGCTGCGCTACTCTACCAAAAGCTCCACCGTCTAGACAACGAAGAGCCCGAATGGCCTCGACGAGCAGCCGATTGTTATCTGCATCTCAACGATCCCAAAAAACGTCTGGCTCTTACCCTCGTCGCAGCAAAGCTCTATTCGGAGAATGGCTACCTGCTCAAAGGTATCGCCATGTGCAAAATAGTTCTCTCAATAGACCCTGAGCATTCTGATACCCAAAATGACCTAGCGGCTTTACATGCACGCCGCCCAGGCATCCAAAAGAGACACGCCCAGAGTCCGAAACGTAGATCTCCCAGGCCCCCAGCCCTGCTAAATGCCTCGCCCCCGCTCCAACACAACCGAGCCCAACGAGCAAGAGCTCGCATGATGGCAGCTCATGCCCTCCGTGATATTCGACAACGGCGCACGGAGACGCGCGATGCCCACCAACAAGACGTGCATGTTCGCGAGAACCTAACTCACGAAAGCACTTTACTCCGAACGTCCCTCCCTCCAGTTCTCACATCTCGTCCACCACTCCAATCATTCATTCCCACCGTTTCGCGCCCCTCTCTGCCACCTCAGTCGTCAGCAACACCGGCGGTCGCTGACTTTCCTCAAGGAAATATCTACTCGCTCACCTTGGACGACATTCCATCGAGAGAATTACGCTCGGCCCCATTACCTGTATTTTCATCGAATCAAGAGTTGACGCTGCCCCTCCCTTCAAGCGCGCCTCTCCCGCTGCTGGAGGATTCCACATCTTTTGCGCGTCAAGCATTTGCCAATACACCCCTCCTTAGCGACCTATCGCGACCACTTCTTCACCGACTCATCAGCGAGGTGGACCTCATCGAGCTACAGCCCCAGCAAATACTTTTCAGTGAAGGCGACAAAGCGGACGCGATGTTTGTAATCGTAGAGGGCTCAGTTAGTGCCACTACCCTCGACCATCAGGGTAAGAGCATCGTATTAGCCCATCTTGAAGAAGGTGATTTCTTTGGAGAAATCGGGCTCTTAAGCGACCAGCCTCGTCAAGCATCAGTTCTCGCCACAACCGAAACACGACTGCTTCAATTCAGCCGCGACGCAATTGGTGAATTGATTGAGAGCGACTCCGACTTTCTAAGAGTCCTACTTAATTTTCTTCGAGATCGCCTCATTGATGATCTGATGTTGACCAGCGCACTCTTCGCCCCATTCAACGAGCAAGAACGCATCGACTTGGCGGCTCGGTTCGAGTTTTTGGAAATCGAAAGCAACTCGGTTCTTCTGGATGAAGGACAACAGCCAATTGGTATGTACGTACTGCTCACGGGTGAAGCGTTGAGCGCACCAACGAAGGGAGCGGGCGCCCTACGCCGACTGGGACCCGGGGATATATTTGGAGAGCAGGCGTTGTTGGAAAATAGAAAAGCAAAATCTCAAGTCCGAACTATGAGCAAATGCTTTGCAATTTGTTTACCCTCAGATTCGTTCAATGAGGTCATCATGACCCATCCCACCGTTCTCGAGTATCTGAGCAATTTGCATAAAGGCACTGAGCTAAGCAAGCATCACCCCAATGAGCTAGCCTCGCACGTCACGTTCTTTTAGCCCTGAGAGCTTTCAAATACGCCGATTCGCTACCGAAAAGGATTTCGAAGCTTGATAGTTCGGGAGGGCGTTTGCCATTTGACTCGTTATTCTAGGGAGTTTCCGCCCTCATTTTCGAAGACTTGCATCAGAGCATGGACCGACAAAGATGCGCACATGACCGAATGGCAGCTACCAAAGATTTCCGCATTTCCTGGCGTTTCCGGCCCCGTAATCACCTGCGTGATGGATGGAGTGGGTATCGGCAAAGAGGACGAGTCTGACGCCGTCTTCCTAGCGCGCACTCCCAATCTCGATTGGCTGAAGAAAAATGCCCTCTACACCACCCTCAATGCTCACGGCGTAGCGGTGGGTATGCCCACCAACAAAGACATGGGCAATAGCGAAGTAGGGCACAATGCTCTTGGAGCTGGGCGCATCTATGATCAGGGCGCTAAATTGGTTCAAGAAGCTATCAACGATGGCTCAATTTTTGAGGGCAACGCCTGGAAAAAGTGCACCAATCAAGTAAAGCAAAAAGGACAGCCCCTACACTTTTTAGGTCTCTTCTCAGATGGAAATGTACACTCACATATAGACCATCTCAAGGCGATGATTCAAAAAGCGGATAGCGAAGGCGTAGAAAAGATTCGCGTTCATATCCTTCTTGACGGAAGGGACGTTCATGAAACCAGCTCCCTCACTTACGTGGACGATCTCGAATCACTCCTCGGCGCAATGCGGGATAAGGGGCGGGACTACTGCATCGCCTCGGGCGGCGGCCGCATGAAAGTCACCATGGATCGCTACGAAGCAGAGTGGCATATGGTCGAAACCGGCTGGAAAACCCACGTAAAAGGCGAAGGCCGCCAATTTAAAAGCGCGCGAGAAGCCATTTTAGCTTTTCGAGACGAAGAAGAAGGTATCGGTGACCAAAATCTGCCAGCCTTCGTCATTGCAGACGAAAATGGCGCACCTCGTGGTGCAATCCGCGATGGCGCCGCCCTCATCTTCTTCAACTTTCGTGGCGATCGCGCCATTGAAATCACCCAGGCATTTGTCGCAAAAGAATTTACCGCTTTCGACCGCGGCGACGTCCCTGACATCGTCTACGCCGGCATGATGCAATATGACGGAGACTTGCATCTTCCGGAGATCTTTCTGGTCACTCCCCCAGCCATCAAAGAGTCTTCCGGACAATACCTAGCCGAGAACGGCATCTCACAATTCGCAATCAGCGAGACTCAAAAGTACGGCCACGTTACCTACTTTTGGAATGGGAATCGCTCGGGTAAGTTTGACGACAAGAGTGAGACCTACGTCGAAATCAAAAGTGACACTCTTCCCTTCGAGGAGCGCCCCTGGATGAAATCGGCAGAGATTACCGATACCTTGCTCACTGAGCTAAAAACAGGAAAATACCGTACGGCGCGCCTCAACTATGCAAACGGCGATATGGTGGGGCACACGGGTCACCTCAACGCCACAGTCATTGCTGTCGAATGTGTTGATCTCGAATTGGGGCGCCTGATGGCCTTCACTAAAAAAGCAAAAGGCATTTTGGTCATCACCGCCGACCATGGCAATGCTGACGAAATGTACGATCATAAAAAAGACGGGAGCATCGCGAAAGCAGAGAACGGCGCCTTTAAGTTAAAGACCAGCCATACACTCAACCAAGTTCCGTACATGATCTACGCTCCCGGCATGGAGAACCTCAGACTGAACCCTGACGTCAAAACCCCTGGCCTCGGCAACGTCGCCGCGACCAACTTCAACCTGCTTGGCTTGCAAGCTCCCAGCGACTACTTACCCTCGCTCTTGAAGTTCTAGGCTACAGAGATTACCGCGGCACGAGTTGTATTCACTCAACTCGAGCTGCGTCCTCCTACCCAAACGGAAAGTTCATAGGTTCCAGTAAAAACTATGATATCATAGTAAGAATCAACGATAGTTCAGACGGTGCCGCATGGAGAGCCGTCATTGTTGCAGGAGCGAAGGTCGGGCGCATCGACTCTTTCACTCTCAGCGAAGTTTCCGCAGGCACCGGCGGCAGCGTTCAAGGCACTGGCGGGGGAAACAACTACACCTTCACTCATCCGGGCATCTTCAATTCGGAGTCAGAGTTGATTGCGATGCGCGAGGCCGTCAACGGCTTGGGAGCACAGCCCATGAAAACCGGCGGCCAAGCGATGATGCGTGACAACTGTAGCTCCGCCCGATGCTCCTCCATGTCGTATGCCCCGACAACTTATGCGGCTCTGACCCCAGCGAATCAACACCCTTCCAAATGGGCTCTCCATAGGGACGGTGGCGCAATTTACTCCCCGGCCCCTCAATGGGTCGTCACCGGAGAGCAGCGCCATGCCGACAAGGCAATTGCAATGCTCAACGCCTGGGGCCGCACCTACCAAAACAGAGAGACGCAGGCGGGATGCCAAAAAACAACAATCTTGCTAAAAAGAGTGCACAACACCAAAGGCTGGTGAAAGTTCTGCGGTCACAATCACATTTCCAGGAATGTATGCCGAGTCAACCAGAGCTTCTAGAAACCAACGAGGTGTGAGTCGATAGGCAAGAGCGACAGTGCCCAGAAATCCCAAAGAAATTTCGTTTCCCTGCCCTTCAATCTCTTCTCGATCTGGGTCAAAGACACGCACGTTCCATGTCACCCCGGCTCCCACAGAAAACTCCCATTTCTTGAGGGGACGCCACGGCAAAATGAGGAGTACATCAAGAGGCGAATCAAAACGACCGTCGCCCCAAAGAAACGGTTTTGCAACTTCAAGCACCAGGTGCTCGGGCACTAGAACGTGGCTAAACGTGAGAGAAAAACCATAGAGGTTCTCCGCGATGGGTGCGTCGGGAGATTCGCCCCTCTCATTGAGAATGATGACGTGAGTAGACAAGCCTTGCACCCATTGAATTGACACTTGCCTCCGACTCCTGGTGCGCCTCTTCGCTCTGACCTGCCCATGCAATTTGTACTAAAGCGAGATGGAGGCAAATCGTTGCCAAAAAAATCTTCACCCACTGACTTTGCCTCTCAGCCCCCTTGTCACGCAAGGAATACCTGCCAAGAATGGTAAAGACGTCCAAGGGGCTTCGGGGGCCGTGCGCGCTAGTCACAAGGACCGTTTCGCTCCGCCCCGGGCAATCAAAAGTCAAAAACTCGTCCGATATTGGCCTGGCAGCGCTCCAATCTTTATCAATAATTCCCAATAGATAGATAATTTTCTGCAATTCTTGCGCACTATTTCTTGGCGCCGGGACGATCCTGCGGCATACCACTGACACCAGTGTCAGTGACATTCATGTCAGTGACGAGTGCTGCCATTCAAGCAGACCTTCGAGGACTGGCACCAATGTATCGGGAGTATCAAGAAAGCCATGACACAAAGCACCGTGATTGAGTCAAATTCTGTCTCAGCAAATAGCCTCAAAAAGTCACTTCCAATAGCGGGACAGGCTCCCATTGATGCCGGCAGTCTCGACATCGATGCCGAACTCGAAGCATTTGAGGCCAAGGAGCGTGCGCGTCTAGGTTTAGAAGAGCCCGACCAATGGATTGAGGACATGGCCGATCTCACTTTTACCAAAGCGGAAAAAGGCGAGATCACCATGCTAATTGGCGGCCTAACGCTGGCGCACGACTACATCGTCTCGGGCGGCCTGCGCAATAGTGGGTACAATGTGATTGCCCTGGACGCTCCCGACTACGACTCTCTGCGTGTCGGTAAAGAATTTGGCAACCGCGCCCAATGCAACCCCACCTATTTTACAGTGGGCAACTTGGTAAAGTTTCTCATTCATCTGCGCGATGATAAAGGTCTCACTTCTGAAGAAGTCATCAAGAACTACGTTTTCTTAACGGCTGGAGCTTGCGGGCCTTGCCGATTTGGCATGTACACCACCGAGTACCGCAAAGCCCTTCGGGACGCAGGGTTTGACGGTTTTCGCGTAATGCTTTTTCAACAGCAAGGGGGTCTCAGTCAGGCTACCGGCGAAGAAAGTGGCCTTGAGATGAACCCCAAGTTCTTCATCAATATGGTGAAGGGTCTCATTGCTGGAGACGTGCTCAACGGTCTCGGCTACCGCATTCGTCCCTACGAGGTACGCGCCGGAGCGACCGATGAGGCAATGGATCTCTCAAAGCGTATTTGCTACGAGGCCCTCCTCAACGGCAAAAGCATTTTGGCGGCACTGGTACGCTCTAAACGACTTTTTTCTGCAATCGAGGTAGATCGCACCAAGCCCAGGCCGCGCGTCGCCATCATCGGCGAATTTTGGGCCATGACCACCGAAGGCGATGGCAATTACCGCTTACAACGTTTCATTGAAGAAGAAGGCGCCGAAGCCGATATTCAATTTGTAGCAGCCTGGCTTCTCTACAATATTTGGGAAGTATCTTTTGACACCGGCGAGCGCAAATTACTCCGCAAAGAAGACGATGCCACTCTCGGTCTGAAAGACATTGGTGAGTTCGGCGTCTTTACGCGCAAAGCATCTCTTTGGGCCGCCGACAAAGGCTTACGCGCCGCCTTTCATACCTTTGCATACGCCGCCGGTTTCTACGATTACCATCTGCCCAATATGGACCAAGTCGCCGAAATTGCGGCTCCTTACTACAACAACGATTTACGTGGGGGCGAAGGGCACATGGAGGTCGGTAAACTGATTCTCAATGTGGTGAAGAACAAGGCCACCATGACTTTGAGCGTGAAGCCTTTTGGTTGCATGCCTAGCTCCAGCGTATCGGACGGGGTGCAATCTTTGATCACCGAAAAGTATCCCCAAGGTATTTATTGCGCGGTGGAGACAAGCGGCGATGGTGCGGTGAACTTTCAAAGTCGCGTACAAATGTACCTCTTCAAGGCGCGCAAGGTCGCCGAGCAAGAGCTACAGGATGCCCTCAAAAAACATAGCCTAACCATCGAACAGGTGGGCGCTTTCTTGGACAAAAACCCACGCTTTAAGGGCGCATTGCATCGCTCCCCGTTCACCGCTGGCAGCACACCGGTTGATCTCATCAATGAGGTTGCTCAATACATCAACCATACTCCCGCAGAGCGTTTGCTCAAGAACGTAAAAACAGGTTTTGCCGGAGCTCTTGATTGGACACAAAGCGCAGTGTTGGGAGCCCCCACCAGCGCCCAGAAGACGATTGAAATGGGACGAGAGTTAGCTTCCGAGTTACGTGATATCACTCGTGACCACGGTCCAACACTTGTTAAGAAGGGTGTGGAGCAGGCAAGAGCCAAAGTCGCGAGTATTCCCTTTGCTTCCCAGGTTACCAGCCTGTTCGAGCGCGCAAGCTAATAGGAAAAAATACTATGCGACCCCTTTGGAACACCCTGGCCCAACTCGACCATCTCACATTCTCCGCTTTCAAAAAGCTCGATCGGCTCCGAAAGAAGGACAATTATTACACGCGCATGCACAAAAAGATGGAGCATATCCATCCGCCTGAAAAAGCGATTCAATTCGACGCTTGATGGGTAGAAGGAGGGGGGCGAGCGCTCCCACTCCTTGCTTCAACGAATACTCAGCAAGCGACTCGGCGCAAGAGAGAGCGTACAGTGGTGAGGAACCACTTTACTGAAGTACGTGAAAACTTTTGGACGAATTGTAGCGGCCTCGCCTTGGCTCCTTTCCCTTACCGTACACGGTCTAGTGCTTTGGGGCATCCAATCCAGGGCAGTTCACCTCGTTTCAATTGCTCCACCCCCTCCCGACCAAGTACGAAGTCTGCGCTTTTCAGGCAGCGCTTTCGATAGAAGTACCCTCAACGAAGTAGAAATCGAGTCTTCACGGGGCGTGGTTAGCTCCTCTGTTCGCGCAAAAGAGAACACGCTTGCCAATCAACACTCTCGGTTGATCCGAAAAACGAGCGTCTCTCCAGACCTCGCAGGGCAAACTCCCCCCCGTCTGTTCGAGCGTGGGCAGTTGGTGATAAAAAAATCACAAAAGACAGAACTTCAACGTCAAAAGACGGTTCCCTCCCCGGATCCCCGCAAGACCGTAGAAACTTCGCCGAAAGAGGGGACAACAAATACGATCCAGCCGTCCCCTGAGGTAACCTCTCCTCGCCCTCAGGGAGCTTTCGGACAAGACGGTGCGCCACCAGGTGCCATCGATCTCTATCGAGCTTTTCTAAAGACACTCCCTCTAGCAGCAAAATCGGACGAGAGCTGGACTCGAGTCCCCGTCGGTGACGCCGGGACGATTCTCATCACGCTCCGCTTGGACCAGGAGTTCAAGCTCCTGCCTATAGAAATCAATGAGGAACAGGCAGCGCCCATTCCCAGCTATTTGAAGCGCATGGTCTTACTCAATCGCAACTTTCTTTTACGAAGTCGCTTTGCCCTGGCCCCCCAATCTGTGGCCGGCGCCCAGCGACTAAAAATCGCAGCTGTGGTCAGCTTAGTCTCACCGGACAGAGAAGCTCCCGACGCAACTGGGGTGCGTGCGTTTGGTCTGAGAGGAAACACAAAAGCGACGGGCGTCTACTTTACGTACTTTTCTGGTCGGCATATCGAGTTGACAGTGGAAATATTGCCCTAAGCGAGAGGAATGCTCGCCCCCTCTCCTCAATGCTGTAGGTTCGGGAGGTGCGGTTCCTTGCTCCCTTTTTAGCTCCCCTCCTCTCACTCCCCACCCTCATTTCTTGCGACGCCCCCGCGACGTCACCCAATGGGAGTGCGCCCCAAGCTGCACCAAATATTAAAAAGTTGAGTTCTCAAAAAAAAGAAGCTCAAAAAAAGGAACCGGCCCCGGAGGTGAAGGAGGCTCCTTCATCACCAGAGAGCTCCCAGGACAACCCCAGTACTTCTCGCTCTCTCCAAAAAACATGGAGCAAGACGCCCCCCACTGACGTTCCCCGAGTCTACGCAAAAAGTCGCCACGTTTGGGTCCGCAGTATGCCCACTGATCAAGTCCAGTGGATTGGCTACCTCTGGTGGGGCGGCAGTGTGGCCATTCGAGGAGAAAAACGAGTACCTGGAGCCGGATGCCGCAAAGAATGGATCCCCGTTGAACCACGAGGATGGGTCTGTGTGGACGGAGAAAAAGCCACTACCGACGCGCAAGATCCAACGCTTCTCTCTATTTTCCCCCATCGTGCACGTATCGATACGCCTTGGCCCCATCAATACGCAGCGGTCAACGCCCCCCTACGACGCTACCAAACTGAGCCCGATGAGAAATTACAAAAACTAAGAGAAAATGGCTATCTGCGTCATATGGAGAAAGTGCGTCAAGCTCGAAAACTGGGCTCTACAAAGAACTTTCAGGGCGTCCTCTCCAAGCTTGACCCATCCCTCGCCGGCCAAAAGACGCCCTCTATTCTGCCCTTGCCCCGGGGGCTCAGTGAAGGACACACCCGCGTGGTCGGGCGCTCCGCCATGGCCTACGTAAGACAAGGCGATATTGGCGACCGTGGTTTTTTACTCACCGCTGATCTCAATTGGGTTCCCAAAGATCGAGTACAATTGCTGAAGCCCGCTCAGTTTAAGGGAATAGAATTGAATGCAAAGAGGCATCTGCCCTTGGCATTTTTTCGTGGCAAAGACAGACCTGCTTTTGTCAGAAACTCGGACGGCAGTTTCAAAAAGTCGGAAGAAACATTTCGTAAACACGCCCATGTGCAACTAGCAGATGAAATGGTGAGAGAAGGGCGTACCAGGTATTACCGAGTGAAGGGTGAAGACCTTTGGGTAAGCAGCCGTGAAGCGGTCATTCCCACCCCCCGCAAAAAAACACCCTGGGGAGCCCTTGTCGGGCAACCTGATACGACGGGCAAGGCGAGAAAAGGACGCGCTACCTGGCTTGAGGCAAGTATTTTGGGTGGGTGGCTCGTCGCCTTCGAAGGAACGCGGGCC
Organism: uncultured Polyangiaceae bacterium; assembly: GCA_964459035.1. Lineage (GTDB taxonomy): Bacteria > Myxococcota_A > Polyangia > Polyangiales > Polyangiaceae > NIC37A-2. Next base: position 33,380 of record CAYWLO010000017.1, read on the forward strand.
GTTTATGCCACCATGATATCTGCCGGGCGTGGGGGTACGCCTCATCCGAACAAAACGGCCTTAGAAACCGCTAGTACACCGACTGGCTGGTACCCCATTGGAGGAAAGTTCAAGACAGCCACCATGATGTCGTCCAGCACACCTATCGTGCACTCGGACGTACCCTGGACACAAAACTTTAGCGGTCCCCATGCCATTCATAGCGCCTACTGGCACGAAGACTGGGGCAACCTCAAGAGTGCTGGCTGCGTAAATTTGGCCCCACGAGACGGAAAATGGCTTTTCGAATTCACCGAGCCGGACGTACCCGAAGGCTGGCACGGAGTGCGCTACCTAGGACGTTATGGAGGGGGTTCGACTCTCTTTATTGTTCACGAGTGAGTTTCCCAATTGTAGGGGCGCATGCCCTGATGTTAAGTTGTGTCCATGAGCCAACACGAACTCGCTGGAAAACTCGCTCCACGCTCCATTTTGGTAGATATTCCGCAGCTTATCAGTCGGTATTATTGTCTCACGCCCGACGTGACTCAACTTGCAGAGCAAGTGGCTTTTGGCACTTCGGGGCATCGCGGCAGTTCCCTCGACAATCGATTCAACGAGGCACATATCCTCGCGACCACCCAAGCTATCTGCGATTACAGAAAAAAAGCAGGTATCACAGGTCCTCTCTACTTGGGTAAGGATACCCACGCACTCAGTGAACCCGCTTGGATAACCACCCTCGAAGTACTTGCGGCCAACGGGATCACAACTCGTATCGATGATCGCGGGGGGTACACTCCCACTCCAGTACTTTCGTTTGCGATAGTAGAATTTAACAAGGGTAAGTCCACCGGGCTTGCTGATGGAATTGTTATTACTCCAAGCCACAACCCTCCCCGAGATGGGGGGTTCAAGTACAATCCTCCCCACGGCGGGCCTGCCGGCGGAGAACTTACCGGACCAATCCAAGACCGCGCGAACGAAATCTTAAAAAACGGCCTCAAAGAAGTTCGTCGCATGACCTTCTCCCAAGCACTCAAGGCAAGCACTACTGAAAAGTTCGACTTCATGCAGCCCTACGTTTCTGGACTCTCAGAAGTCATTGACATGGAAGCTATCAAAAGCTCCGGGCTGCAAATAGGAGCCGACCCAATGGGGGGCGCAGGAGTACACTTTTGGGAGCCAATTGTTGACACCTATGGTCTCAATATCTCTCTAGTGAGCGACATTGTTGATCCAACCTTCTCCTTTATGCATGTCGACAAAGACGGAAAAATCCGAATGGATTGTTCCTCGCCTTTCGCCATGAGCGGCCTCATCCAATTGAAGGACAAATACGATATCGCTTTCGGCAACGACACGGATTATGACAGACATGGTATTGTGACGAAGAGCCGGGGTTTGCTCAACCCCAATCACTATCTTGCCGTAGCAATTGAGTACCTCTTTAAAAATCGCCCCCTATGGAAAGATGCTCACATCGGTAAAACGGCGGTCTCCAGCAGTATGATCAATCGTGTGGCCGAGAGTATGTCAAAGAAGCTTATCGAAGTCCCCGTGGGTTTCAAATGGTTTGTAGACGGTCTCTCTAATGGTTCACTCGGTTTCGGCGGAGAAGAAAGTGCAGGGGCCTCTTTTCTACGCAAAGATGGCAGCACATGGACGACTGACAAAGACGGTATTATTCTCGATCTTCTTGCGGCTGAAATTTGTGCCACGACGGGTAAGGACCCAGGAGAACACTATACCGCAATGGAGATAACTCACGGAGCCCCCGTTTATGAACGCCTCGATGCCCCAGCCACCCGAGAGCAAAAGGACTCACTAAAAAAGCTTTCGCCTGAAGATGTTCAAGAGAAGGAGCTTGCGGGAGAAAAGATCACAGCAAAGCTCACGGCTGCCCCAGGAAATAATGAGCCCTTGGGTGGTTTAAAGGTTGAGACAAAGAATGGGTGGTTCGCAGCTCGCCCCAGCGGTACAGAAGACGTCTACAAGATATATGCGGAATCGTTTCGAGGAAAAGAACATCTCAAACGTATCCAAGAAGAAGCCCAAGCTATCGTTAGCTCGGCAATGGCCGTTTCTTAAATAGTCCACCTTCTGGAAAGCATCGATGAATATGTCTCCATTCTCACCTATCGATTCTCTAGTCATATCCCGACCCCAGAAGGGGGTCTTGGCTCTCACCCTCAATCGTGCCCAAAGAAAAAATGCTCTCGATCGAGAGTTAGTGATAGGTTTAGGAGACGCTTTCAGTCTTTTGGAACAAGACGAGTCAATTCGGGTGGTGCTATTGCAAGGGGCTGGGGGAGCGTTTTGTGCAGGAGCAGACCTTTCGACGATTGAAAACGCCGGGAGCGATGAGCTCGAAGGACGCATCAACGAGTTTCATCGAATCATTTTAGGAATTGTGGAGGCAAAAGTTCCAATCATTGCCGTAATTGATGGTCCAGCCGTCGGTTTTGGAGCCGATATCGCCCTCGCCTGCGATTTGCGTATCATGAGCGAGCGAGCCTATTTAGAAGAAAGTTTTGCAAAAATCGGCTTGATGCCCGACGGTGGCGGAACCCTTTGGCTCTCGCAATTTGTAGGGCCGCGAGCCTTCGAATATCTCGCCTTGGGCACGCGTCTCGATGCCCCTACCTGCCAAGAATGGGGCATCGCCAATCACGTGGTTTCCTGCCAAGAATTGGAGAACAAGTCCCTCAGCATGGCAGAAAAACTAGCGAGTTCTGCCCCCTTAGCGATACGCGCTCTCAAGCTGGCCCTGAGAGCCGGAATTCGCTCAGCACTCAGAGAAACTCTTGAGAGAGAAAAGCGTGGGCAAATAGAACTCATTCAAAGCGCCGATTTTTCGGAGGGGGTAGCTGCTTTTTTGGGAAAGCGTGCCCCTGAATTTCTGGGTAACTAACTCTTCCTCCTGCAATACAAGGGGACGAATGCGCCCTTGCCTTCACGCCATCGAGTACTAAAACCAGGAATCCCCTCCTACCCAGAGGCTCGCTTGGACTCCGATCTCGCAGAATCAGTCGCCGCACTCAAAGAATCATTTGAGCGCCGGCAAATTCCCGCAAACTTTGCAAAATCTCCCGCAGAATTGCTCGTCACGCTCAAATCGACTCTCGGTTTGACCCGCCGATACAGCACATTTCTCGCCGCGGCCGATCCTATTGAATGTGAAACTCGGACTCCTTCCGAGGTGATACGTTTGGTTCCCGCCGCTGATCTCTTGAAGGAGCAAGAGGGCTTCGCTCTGCAGGACGGCCAACTGATTACCCAGGCGCGCAAGAATGTCTGGCGCCCGGGCTGGATCATCATTGGGCATAGTTCACTCTTGGGCGATCCCTATTTTCTCGATGTGTCTCAAGCTGACGCCGAAGACGATTGTCCCGTCTACACCGCCATGGGCGGAACCGATATCTGGGAGCCCAAGCTCTGTGCCAGCAGCTTTGCTCTGTTCTTGCGTACATTGGCCGTCACAATGAAGGTCGCCGAGGGTTTCAAAGAATCAAACCTCGACTACGACGACGAATTTGTTTTCCGTGAGGCTTTGGGCCCCAAGATTCGGGAAGTTGATCCAGCGGCCCTCAAGGCCGGACATTGGACATGAAAACTCCCGAACTCACACAAATTTCTATCGGATCTCCCCAGTGGGATCCGGCGCTACATGCCCTCGCCTTGCGTGGTGAAACCGATCTTGAAAAAGTCGAAGACATTGTACGGGCAATCGTCAAAGACGTGCGCAAAGGAGGAGACCGCGCGGTTCGCGACTACGTGCAGAAGTTCGAAAAAAGAGAGGTCAAAGACCTGCTCGTTCGGGACTATGGGGGCAAGGAAGCCCTCGCCAGCCTTTCTCCTCAGCTCCGCGACGCTCTCACAACAGCTGCTGCACGCATTCGGCGTTACCATGAAGAACAGGCTAAGCAGCTCATCTCCTTCGAATATGAAGAGGAGGGCGTTACCTTGGGCGGCCGTGTCAGCGCGGTCGAACGTGCCGGGCTTTATGCCCCGGGCGGAAAGGCCAGCTACCCCTCCACCGTTTTAATGTGTGCGGTGCCAGCTCAAGTCGCGGGCGTCAAAGAAATCTACCTCGCCTGCCCGGATAGCAACGCCGAAGTACGGGCCGCCTGTTATTTGTCTGGTGTTACGGCTCTTGTCGATGCCGGCGGTGCCCAGGCTATTGCCGCGATGGCTTACGGGACAGAGTCTATCCCTCGTGTTGATAAGATTGTCGGCCCAGGCAACATTTTTGTAGCGGCGGCCAAGAGACTTGTTTTTGGTCAGGTCGACATAGATAGCATTGCAGGACCTAGTGAAATATTAGTTCTTGCTGATGAATCGGCCGATCCTAACGTTGTCGCAGCGGACTTACTCTCCCAAGCCGAACACGACGAAGACGCCTATCCTCTCTTGGTAACCGTCGGGGAGAATACAGCTGCACAGGCGCAACAAGCGCTCAAAGATCAGTTGGCTCTCCTTCCCGAGTTTGATTCTCAAGGTCGCAAGCGACGCAGCGTGGCGGAAGAGTCCGTACGGCGCAATGGTATGACCCTTGTCGTAGAAACCGTCGATGAACTAGTAGACGTCGCCAACACGCTCGCGGCCGAGCACGTATCAATTCAGATGAATGACGCCCGCGCTATCGCAAATAGAATCAAATGGGCTGGTGCCCTTTTTATTGGGCACAACACTCCCGAAGCAGCCGGTGATTACCTGGCCGGCCCCTCTCATGTTCTTCCCACAGGAGGAGCCGCTCGCTTTGCCTCTCCTTTGGGTGTGTACGACTTTGTTGCTCGCACTAGTATGATCTCCTACAAAAAGAGCGCCCTCAAAGATCAAGCTCAGGCTATTGTCGATTTGGCACGAGCAGAAGGACTCGAAGCGCACGCACGAGCCGTAGAAGCTCGTTTCAAGTAAGTTCAAGAAGCGCTTGCAGAGCCGCAGCGCTTGCAGAGCCGCAGCGCTTGCAGAGCCGCAGCGCTACAGCGTTTGCAGAGCTACAGCGCTTTCAGTCAAAAACGTCCAAGTAGCCGCGCTTGATCAATTCAACTACGTCCTTGATCGTATTCAGGTCGCTTTTTGGAGAGCGATCAAGTGCAGTGAGAAAATCGGGGGCATTGATAGCGGCTTGCAAGACCTCAATCTGCTCCTGATTTAGATCTTGGAGAGGTGCCTCCAAAGGAGAACGTAGCGAGAGACGCTGGTTCATTTTGGGCGCGCGAGGCAAGACAGTGTTCATTTCATCTTGCTGACGAAATCCTTCCATCAAATAGCCTTGCGCTGAAAGTTGAATTTGTGGAGTCGCAGAAGGGTCGGTCGGCTCCAAAGCGAAAGTGCCGACAGACCAGGCGAGCATCCGGTAGGCAGCCTTTGCCGGACTCAGCGCAACCCCATCAATGGTGGCATCAATTAGCTCACCTTTAGCCAAATGTAGACGCCCCACTTGAGCCGAGTGAATCACCAAGGTCCCGTCTTTTCGTGAGGTTCCAAAGAGCTGCATCAAATCGGGAAGCGGTATCTCTTCAAGGTTGCCGGTCATTCGCGCGCCAGCGGAGCTTTGTTGGCTGCGTATCGTCTGTTTGCCGAGTGCGACCTGCTGCAAGTTTCGATGAGAGCCTGGAGCAGCCTCCTCAAGGGCGACCAGTTTCAATATACTGGTTCCTACCAAAAGTCGGTCACCCTCCGACAAGCGCGCTTTTTGGATTCGCTCACCATTGACAAAGGTTCCGTTGGTGGAACCGAGATCTTCGACATGCACGACCCCAGCTAGCATCTCGATATGTGCATGCCGACGGGAAACCATCTCCTCGACAAGGACCATATCGAGATCGCTAGAACGTCCTACGATGACGGGCACCCCCTCGGAGAGTGGAAACTCCCCGCCCTGATATTTTCCAGAAATAAATCGAAGTACGAGCTGTACACTCATGGCTGTGGCGCTGGGTCGAGATTCTTGGTGGGGGAGAGTCATGAAGATGAAAACGAGTCGGGTGACGCCCTGGTCAAAATTGCGATCCCACCCAAGGCTACATCGAACACTCAAGATTACATCAGATACTTGAGCCCTGGGGCCAGTCTTTTAAAAAAACCGTCTCAGGAGGGCGAACATAGAATCCAGTCACGGCAAGGGTCAAGAAAAGCTGTCAAAATCGAGCATTGATCAGGAGTTTTCTTACATATTGAAGTGGTCCTTTGGGGCAAGCGTACGCAGAGACATTCTATTTGTCGGCTCGACTTGCGCTCAATATTTCGAAAATGACTCAAAGGTCCATCTCAACTTACCTCTTTTGCCCTCTCTCGAGAGAACGCCGGTAGGAACACGGAAAAGGTCGTTCCCTTCGCATCTGAAGCCGTCACTTCAATTCGGCCCGACATTTCCTCGACCATACGCTGGCTGATGGCCAAACCTAATCCACTGCCTTTTTGCTTGGTGGTGAAAAATGGAACAAAAAGGTGTTCGAGGACATCCGCGGCAATCCCCGGTCCCCCATCCTTGACCCTGATCTCAACCCAATCATGAGGCTGAGTGCTTTGTCCAGTTGTTAGCGAGGCACGCGCGGCCCCGTTTACTGAAATTTCCACGACTCCCTTTCCTTCCATCGCTTGCACTGCGTTACGAATTAGGTTGATCAATACTTGCCGCAAACGCTCCGCGTCACCCTGGACCTTTTGCTTGTCTTGGTCCGCTATCACAAGAAGACGACAAGTAGGGTTCTCCGATTCAAGAAGTTGCGCAGTACGACGCACCACCTGCACCACGTCCAGTTCGTCAGAAAATGCTGGAGCGGGGCGGGCGTAATCAAGCACCGAGCCAACTACCCGATCGAGACGCTCCACTTCTTCCAAAATAATCGAAACAAATTCTCCATCGGCCCTCGTCAATTGATTGGCGGGATCTTCTCGGAGTAATTGGGCCGCTCCCTTGATTGCCCCTAAGGGATTCTTTATTTCATGAGCCAGGCCTGCGGCCATTCTGCCCAATACGGCTAAGCGGTCGCGAGTCTGCAATTCAAGATGTTGCCTTGAGTTCTCCATCACAACGCTCGCTTGCAGGGCCAACTCTTCTAAGAGAACTACTTCGTCGGGCGAATAGGCGTCCACTGCACGATCGTCCGCGATGAGAAGCAGCCCTACAATGCCGTGACTCTCTCCTCGGAGAGCCAGTACAATACCCCTGCGAAAGCTGCCCAATGACTCGGCAGCCGCAAGAATTCTTCCCAAAGAAGCGATGGCTTCCGTGTCGCCAGCCCTCCGCGCCTCTCCAGCAAGAAGTTCAATATCGTCCAATACCAATGAAGGAGCCCCCGCGAGGCTCTCCAAGAGTGGTCCTATATTTGCACTTTCTATGCGCTCGGGACCCCCTGGTCCAAAACCTTGCGCTAAATAGAAATGGTCCGCGATGGGCTCCCGCACCATAACCGATGCGGCAGTCGCACGATGGGATGCTTCTAGTGAGCTCACTACTAAACGTGACATCTGCTCAACCTGCAGAACATGGGCAAGTTGCCCTCTTAGCTTGGACACCGCACGCTCAATATCGGCCCTCTCGCGAAAAAGCGTGCGGTGAATTGCCAGTTTCACTTTCTCTCGCAGGGGTTCAAATACAACCAAGATAACGATGGTGGCCAAAAATGCCGTGAGGTACAGGGAGTCCAGCCCCCCCACGACGCGCATAAAAATGTAGAAGATGGCCGCCAAGCAACTAGCCAAAGCCGACGAGAGCATCACCTGCCCCAAAACATCATAAACGTCTACAAATCTTCTCCTGATGAGCGATTCGCTCAAGACGAAAAGAAAGAGGACCGAGAATGCCGCGCCAATCGGCGGTACCGTAACATTTACGAACCAGAGAAACTCCGCGAGGCTCGCCCCCACGGCCAGGGCCCCAACCAAGACCAAAAATCTAACTCGCCTTCGAGTCCCCCGGGAGCGAGAACGAGAGGCCCGAGCCCACAGAGATGCGAGCCCTGCACCCAATAGGCCAAATACATAGAGAAAAACGATACCACGCAACCACCAGCGCTCGAGGGGACCAAAGAGCGAGAGCAAAGCAATGGGGACTAATAAAATAGACGCAAGACGTGGCAGAGTCGCGCTCTGCTCGGTCTCCGGCATCAATGCCTCAAAAAGTCGCAAGGCAAATTGTGGCAGCAACACCGCCATCACCACAATGAAGCGCGCCCAAACATCCGCCCGGCCAAATCGATACAGCGACTGGTCAGGCGCGGCCACGTGGTAAAATGATTGAGCTAAGTACCAAAGCCCTGTGTCGGCAGCAAAGGCTGCAAACCAGATCTGTACCATGCCAGGACGACGTCTCAGCAATATACTCACAGAAATTGCGAGGGCTAAAGCTCCACAAAAAATAGGGATCTGTGTGCGTAATTCCATAGAAAAACTAAGACTACTTAGGGAAACCTATTGATAGAGTTTCTCTTTCTCGATGAGCTCTCGCACCGAGAAAGGAATGAGACGTTCGCGGTTTCGTTTCTCTTCTTGAGAGGGCTTCACCCTAAACCATTTTCTCGCTTCAGTGGATGAAATTTCTGGAAGAATTGCCTTCGGTGAGGCCACCCGAGCAATACCCTGACGGGCCAGAATCAGGGGCTCAGCAATTTTTTCAACTTCATCAAAGCGATGCCAGTGAGGAATCTCTCGGGCGACATCTCCCCCCATCACCAGGCGCATTTTCTCTTCTGGGTACCGCTTTTGAAGCGCTTGGAGAGTATGTAAGGTGTAGCTAGGGGCCGAGAGTTCACTCTCAATTGTACTTACAGAAATACGAGAATCGCCGGAAAAAGCAGCTTCACAGAGAGCTACTCGCTGGAGAAAAGGGGTCAGTTCTTTGTCAAAAGCATGACGATATACCGGCACGACCAAGACTCGGTCGATAGGCTCTATTGAAAGTACATAATGAACGGCAAGGACATGGGCTATATGGGGAGGGTCAAAACTTCCACCATAAATTGCAATGGTCATCTCTCACTCACTTCCGGAGACGCGCATTTTTAATACTTTAGCAGATTCCAATACTTGGGAGTTGACGAGTTCAAAGTCCCTCCCATAGGTCGTCGTCCGTAATTGTTCCGTCTCATCATCCACCACCATTATTCCATGACGAGGAAATGAACCAGGAGACAAAAACCAACGCCGCCCTACAAGTTTCACCAAGGGCTCGTGACTTTTACCAAAAATCAACAGAGTCGCTGGCAATATATCATCCTCCTCGAGGTGAGCTTTATCATAGAGCATGACGGCTACCTTACCCCCCACAAGTTCCACAGAACGAGTGGTCTCACCTGGCAATGACTCAAACATACGCAAGTTGGAGCGTTGTCTTTCTCTTTCCAAAAATTGGTCGATCTCCTCAGGAGCGGCGTGCAGGCAGGCTGAAGTCGCGCGCTTCATGATAGAAAAGTCATCGGCACAGGAGCCCACCAGTTCTTGAGCCCAGCCGCCAATGACTGTATCCAGCATGCGATCTGCGCCTAGGTAGAGAACTCTCTCCACCTGGAGCTCATCCTTCAAATGCCGGGCTGCAGCTGCCAATTCACTCCGATGATCAGGAGCCGGTCCGAGGAGGCCAAGTTTCATACATGACGAGTATAGGGAATCGACCCCATCTGGGCACCCCCATAAACTCAATGATCGAAAAATCGGCGCTATAGAATTTACTGGAGTTGAGTTCCAAAAATAAATCCAAACACAATCTTGGTGCCATCAAAGAAAAAACACACCGCAAACATGCAGGTATTCTTCTGTTTATGGGAAAATACGCCCCCCTTGCGCTGGAGATCAGAGCCTAAATACCCAATCCCTTCGTACCGTTACCCTCAAAATGACTTCCGAGGGTAAAAGCGTTGAGTCCGAGCTGGCCGCTACAATAGAGGAAACCCTTTGGTTTGGAGACGATGATCCCGAGCGCTCCATTGCTGATGCCTCCAAAAGTCTCGCCGCAGCGGTAGGAAAAGCTGCTGGTCTCAGACCCTTTCCTCCCCTAGCGGGTAAACTCATCGCCCTCTTGAATCGAACGGACTACCAATCTTCCGAAATTCTTCGCCTCATCGAAAGTGATCCGGGCATGGCAAGTCGTGTATTGGGGGTGGCCAATTCCGCAGCCTTCATGTCAACTTCCAACTGTGAGAACTTAGAACAAGCACTCCTTCGCTTAGGTGCCCAGTCACTCAGAGATATCGTAGCCGGGGTTGCCGTCGTCTCAATGTTTGAAGAATCCGCGCAAGTTGACCCTACAAATCTTCGTAAACGGGTACGAGCTCATTGCGTGGGCGTGGCGGCAGTAGCCCGTGCCCTCGCCGCCCTGTGGCGCTATCGAGACGCCGAACAAGTATTTTTGGCCGGCCTGATGCACGACCTAGGTAAATTACTCTCCCTACAGACGGGAGAAATTTCCTATCACGAATTTCCTCAAGAGGAAGTTCTCACGGTCAATAGAACCCATCTCTTAGAAAGAGCCGCGGTGGGTTACGACCACGCAGTGCTGGCAGCCCATGTACTAGAGCAATGGAACTTTCCGCAAAATGTGCAACTCACTGTAGCCTGGCATCATCAACCTGGGCGGGCGTACCAGGTAGGAGGGGAAGTCGCACTCATGGTTGCACTCCTACGAGTCGCCGACGCCATCGATGTACAAATGACGAAGAGCCGCGACTATTGCGCCGAGTTTGGTGAAGAGCTTCTCCTGGATGGCACCCTGGAATTTGCAGACTTTTCGATTGGCGACTTGGAGGAGCACTGGCCCCGCCTTCTCGACGCACGGGACCAAGTCTCTCAAATCATGGGAGCCAAATAGTCAATCCTCAATGAGTGACCCAAAAAGGCTCAAACCACCCACAAAAAAAGCGATATCATAGATAAATAACAATCTCACGTAAGCGCCTAGTTCTTCGACCGGGGTACCCGACAACAGCGCCCTTGTACCTGCTATCGCTGTGAGCAAAACGGGAGAGAGTAAAGGAAAAAGAACCACCGAAAGAGCCAAGTCTCTCGCACTTGTGCGTACGGTCATCGCGCCAAACAAGGTGCCAGCGGCTGCAATACCGGGGGTCGCAAAAGCGGACAACAACAAAAGTCCGGGGGCTAGCATCAACAAGTCAACAGAGAAGAAAAGAGCAGCTATAGGAAAGACAACAGCCTCTATCGCTCCCAAGAAGACAAGGAGCCCCAGAACCTTTCCCGCATAAAGAGCACTGGGCGCCAAGGGCGATGTCATCAGACCCGCCATGGCCTGCCCCTCTCGCTCCCTTGCCCAACTTCTACCGAGAGAAAGCACCGCCGCAAAAGAAATTGCGAGCCACACGACGCCCGCCATCACAACTTTTCCCGTCTGTGGTCCACCATGAAAGGAAAGAGATGCCAAAATGACAACGAGCACCGCGAAAAACGAGCTGGTCGTGGTGACTTCTCCCGAATTTCCTTCAATGCGCAAATCTTTACGCAACACGATACCCACTTGCTTCAACCACGAAGGACGAGAATTTAAGCTAGATCCAGAGGAGATTTCCGTCACGGCACAGAGCATACGCATAGACGCAACAATACGGTATAGGGCCCAGCATGACCGAACGCATTCGAATCGAGCATAACTTTGACGTGAGCGAAAAAGGCTTCTGGGACACTTTTCTTGACGCCGAATACAATCGAGCAATGTTTCGCGATTCATTGAAGTTTCCCCGCTGGGAAACCACGACTCTCGATGTCTCGGAAGAGGAGGTTGTACGGGTCGTCCAAGTCGAGCCCTATGTGGGCGAACTACCTGGCCCGGTAAAAAGAGTTCTCGGCTCTCGCATTTCTTTTCGTGAAGAAGGGCGTCTTGATCGAGCCAACAATAGTTACAAACTGAAGATTGTTCCGGCTCAACTGGCTGATAAAATCCTCATCAGCGGTGAGCAATTTACCGAAGCGCTCGGTGAAGGTCGTTGCAAACGCGTCTTTGTTGCAGAAGTCAAAATTAAAATTTTTGCAATTGGCTCCATCATCGAAAAGCTCATCGCTAAAGACATGCAAAAAGGCTACGATGTGGGAGCTACATTCACGCGGGACTACATGCATAAACGCGGTATAAAGTAATACTTTTCGTAAGGCCGCATGGATAGTCTCTCCACTCCATGCGATGAAGCGAGCACTTGTAAATTCGACGAAGTCGCGGGGGACGCCTAAAGCAACGGCTGACTCTGCCGCATTGAAAACGAAATGTTTTCATCCCTTCGTGCCATTGATTTCGTCCTGCCTCAGGCTTTCCTCATGCATTTGAAGTACCCGACGTTTTCAAGAGTTTGAAAAGAATTCAGAATGCCGACTGAAACTACCGTAATTTTGCTCGCTGCGGAAACCTTACCGCAATCCTTAGAAAAACAACTTGCGCGTCGTGATGTATTTGTTGAGACAGCTACGTGCGCTGACCTTGCTAGAACTGTTCCGGTCGTTGTTCCCGAGTTGGTAGTTCAATCCAGCCGAACTGAGCTCACGGTTGTGTTGGCTTCGCTACGGTCAATGGCCCAGGCTCCGCCCCTTGTTATTATCGCTGAACGAAAAGACATTGGAGCCCTCCGTCAAAAAAATCATCCAGAAGTACAGGCGCTGATTCCTGCAGATCTCCCAGTTGCGGCAATTGCCCACCGAATTTCCATCATGGCTCTACGGGGTGCAGAAGGTCGTCCGATCAATAAGGCCACTGTCCCACCCCCTTCCAGCGGACAAGACGCTTCAGCTAATCCCCACCAGCAAACGCCCCCCCCCCATACCGCCACGTCCGCTGCTATCACTCCTCGGCCTTCATTCCGCATTGCAGCCGATCCCTCAGTTCTTGAGAGAAGTGTTGAAGCAAAGAGGAAGCTCGAAGAGCGAAGGTGCTTAGCTGAAAAGCACCGAGTCGAGCGCGAGAACGCCGCTAAAGTTCGAGTGGCAAAAGCCAGAGCTTTACGCGAAGAAAAGCGTCAGCAGTTGGCTACCGACAAGGCAAATCGAGAGTCAAAGAGACCTGCAATGATGGAGTCGGTAGGTTCCGTACGGCCTTCACCTAAACCTATCATGGGTGCTCAGGCGCGTGCGGAGCAAGAAGAGACCGACCCCAGTGTCGAAGAGACACTCAAGATTACGCGCGGTGAACCAGCGGCTCAGGAACTACCAAACAAGACCTTGAGTTTAGGCGAAATTACGTTGAGGGTTCAACTCCCCTCCGATGACGGCGCAAAAAGTAAGGAGCTCAACTCTTCCAAGCCAGGAAAAGGAGTAGAAACTCAAACTCCCAAAGAAGACATTCTAGATAATTTTCCCTCGTCTCCACAATTTGACTCTGTCCCCCAAGAGGCCCCGCTACCCAACGAAGAGCATTCGGTTGTGGCAGCCCTGCCTGTACATATGCGGGAGCTGCTTTCTAACCCCGCTCCCGACTTTCCTCCCCTTCGCCTAGCCCTGCTCGACACCGATCTCACCCGCGCTGATGCTGTCACTGCGGCGCTAAGAAATGCAGGAGTTAAAATTCACCCGGTCACCCCCGACACGATGCAAACTCGTTGGCCCCTTCTGCGGCGCTTTGCCCCTCAAGGATTAATAGTCGACGAAAAGTCTATGGCACGCGGGGCGAGTGAGTGGGTGGAGACCTTTCGTGGAGATCTCTTCTTGCGTCATGTACCCGTTATTCTGGTTCGTTTCAGCAAACTCTATCGGGAACAGGATGCTCAGGTGAATCTGGCGCCCCTCTTTCATTTGATAGAGCCTCTAGCAAATGAAGAAGACGCTCTATTAAAAAAACTTCGCCCTGGCAAAGAGGTCCAGCTCGCTCTCGATCAGATCCCCCCTTTGCGCTTGGTACAGTTGCTCACTTCAGAGGACAGAAATACCCGCCTCGACTGCACTTCCAATGCAGAGCGCTTGGTCTGGCACCTTGGACCGGGCTACGCAGGCGGCGCAAAAAGCCTTCTTGTCGGTAGCGAAAAAGTTCTCGCCAAACTCTCCCCACATGAAGCGCTCTCTTGGCTACTGCAGCGCGAAGACTGCACAGTTAAAGTACAAGAGCACGACGAACCTCTCGCGCACGCCAGCCAGAGCGAGGACGCGTTGCGCCTTTTACATGAAATGACAGAAGCTTTTGCTCCTCCGAAAAGACATGAAAGCGTACGCCCCTCGTCCGGGGTATATAGGGGCGCCCCCACCTCCTCCCAGGCCCCCTCGTTGTACCCAAGAGTCAGCGAAGCCCCTGCGCCCGTCGGCTACGATGATGATGCTCTCGTTAAAAAAGTTAGCGTTCAGCAAATTTGGCAGGAGCGAGGAAAGCAAGTTGTTGTATTTTGCAAGAAAAATGCCGTCCGCTCGCGACGACTCGCCCAAGGTACGTGGGCACGCTACCAATCAAGTATTGCCTCCACGGTAGCGCCCCTAAAAAGCCATGCTCCTAGTGCTGTGGTCGAGATCCTCTCGGGTGTTTTACCGATCATCATCGTGGTTTCACTCGGTTCATGGGCCTTAGGTGGTAAGGCAGACCAACTGCATGCGCCCACTTTGGAGACTCGCGGGGCTGCCCCCGAAAAAACGGTCTCCCCGGCGGCTGAAACTCCCTCCAAACAAGCAGGAGCCAACACAGCGAGCCTTCCAAACGGTGAGCAAGAGGCCCCTGAGGACAAAATGAAGCCCCCTGCCAAGAATCAAGTCACTCTCTGGAGAGTGACTCGCGACTCCCACTTGAAGAGTTGTGAAAAAATGCTCGGTGAGGCTGCCCCCAAGAGTGGCTCTCCGGCGCGGGCTGCTGGCTATTGGAAAAGCGCCCGTCTCCTCCTCATGAAAGGAAAAAGCTCCGAAGCGATGGAGATGATGTGTTTGGCCGGTCTTTACGATCCTGCCGGACCTGCGGCAGAAGGGTTAGCAGAATATTATCTTGGAGAACGCTCACTCAAAGAAGCGGAGCGCTGGATTAAAACTTCGCTCAAAGCCGATTCAACTCGGCGAAAGTCACAAGAACTTTACGGCGATATCGAGAGCCAAAAAGGAAATCATACCGAGGCCCTCCGTATTTGGCTAAAAACGATGCACCTGGACGAAAGTGATCAGCGAAGACGCCGCATCACGGCGAGACGCCTAAGTAAAGAAGCACGCCTCGCACGAAAAGGAGGAGACCTACCTCGCGCCGAGCGTAAGCAGCGTCGGGCGGTGGCTCTTACTCCAAAAAATGCCGTGGCCGCGGCAGATCTCGCAGACATATTGCTCAAGCGGGATGTACCCCAAGCAGCAGCCCTCTGGGCCGAACAGGCACTCAATATAGATCCGAACTATTCGGGGGCTATGATCTTAGCGGGACGCATTGCGGAGTCATTAGGCAAAAGAGACGAAGCTCGCAAATTCTACGAGCGCGTGCCTTCGGGAGATCATCTCCACACCCAAGCGCAGTCGCGCCGCAGCCGCCTCTAGAGAACCAAGGGCGAGATGACCTCAGCAAGCACGATGGACAACATCGCTCAGCCCCCTGCCCGCACAGTCGAAGAGTGGGCGAAACATTATATCGAGTCGAGGGACTGGAAGGTGAAGCTCAGCCCCCCTTCCGCACCGAAGTTGTGGGCGTCGTGCCCCCAGGCGCTGGACTTGAGGCCAGGTCGCCCCTCCGATCTCCGTCTCACGACCACCAAACCCCGCACCTTCAAAGCCGGTTCACTCAAGTCCATAGAGGCACGCGCCGCCCTGCAACATAAATTTTGGCATCATGAACTGCAAGCGGCCGAATTGATGTGTTGGGCTCTTCTACGCTTCTGTCATACACCTCTGGCTTTTAGAAAAGGGCTCCTTCGTATTTTTAAGGACGAAGTTCGCCATATGGCCCTCTACCAAGGTGAAATTGAGGCCCTAGGTTTCACCTTGTCCGATTTTGAAGTACGCGATTGGTTTTGGGAAAGAGTCCCCACCTGCGAAACCGAAGTTGAATTTGTCGCGCTATTGGGCATGGGGTTAGAGGCCGCAAACTTAGAGCACACTCTTCGATTTGCTGATTGGTTTCGTAACGTCGGGGACCAAAGAGGGGCTGCTATTCAGGAACAAGTGGGTCTCGAAGAGATCAGCCACGTGCGCTTTGCCGTCCGTTGGTTTCGGACCTGGACGGGTGACGTACAATTTAAAGAATGGTGCGAACAATTGCCCCCTCCCCTCACGCCGCTCCTCATGCGAGGAAAATCTCTAGACATGAATAGAAGGCGCAATGCCGAATTTCCAGAAGAGTTTCTGGAGGAGCTCAAGCAGTGGCGCGCTGAGCCAACCTCAAATCGAGTGCGCAAAACCAAGCCAAGCGGTCCCTGCACGAGAACGCAAAACGATCTCCAAAATGAGAATAATTCATAGGGAACTCTATTCACTTAAACCGAAAAGATCGTGACGATTCCCCCTTGTGTCAAAAAAGATGTCGCGTCAACGAATTGAGAAGAGCGAGGGTAAGGGCCCAGACGTTCTCTGAGTGTGCGAAGTCGAAAACAAGCGTCTACGCCTCAATTTGGACGTGCTCATCGACATGCGTGTGCAATTTGACGACGGCACTCAAGTGGGCGTGAAGATGCGGACGAGTGGGCGCAAAGGTGCCAGGGGCCACCAATTAGAAGAACTGTCCACAGGTCCGAAAGTCAGACGAAGAGCGGAAGAGCGACATTGAGTCGACATGTCTTGGTACATCGAAAAGTCGACGACCATCAGCGAATCTCGCGCTGATGGTCGTCGCTGAAGGCATCGCCAAGGGGCACGGGGAGGGGGTCCACCTCAGGTAGCTTTCTATGGCTAACGCGCAAGTGAAAGCTCTTTCCTCCTCAAACTCAAACTCAAACTCACCATTGGTTCAATGCTCGTCGCCGTCAAAATAAACGGTCACGACCACTCTAGGGAGACTCTCCAACCGAGTTGCTTCTCTGGAGCCGACGGCACGATTCACCTTTGAGATGTGTAGTTTTCTCGCTTTTCGGCGGCGTTTTTCTGATTGTCCTTTTGATGTTGATGTCCGATATTTTATCGGATTCCAAATAAGCGAGAAGGGCTCCCCTGGGGCGTGACTCTAAAACTTGTAGCGATGCCATTGGAGTTACTCGAAAGACACCCGTCTCCTAACCCCCTCCAAGAGCGAGGGATCCCTCAAACAAAAACGGCCTCCCTCAGGAGACCGTTGATGAGGAGCTCACCAAAGTGCGCCCTTGAGGAAAGAACTATCAGCCACCTGTAGAGATACGTTTCATAGCGGTCATATAACCGCGCAATTCTGCCCCAATGACCTCAACTGGATGGGACTGAATGTTTTCGTTCACCTCAAGCAAAGTCAAGTTATCGACGCCATTGTCGCCCTGATTAAATTTGGTGCCAATAATGTTGGTCTCCACCTTGCTCATGAATCCCTTCAAAAGAGGAATACAGGCATGACTAAATAGGTAGCAACCATACTCTGCGGTATCGCTAATGATAGCATTCATCTCGTAGAGTTTCTTGCGAGAGATAAGGTTGGCAATCAAAGGCACCTCATGAAGGGACTCGTAGTAGGCGCTTTCTGGCTCCATGCCCACATTGACCATTGCCTCAAAAGCCAACTCTACGCCTGCTTTCACCATCGCTACCATGAGCACACCATGGTCAAAGTACTCTTGCTCTGAGATCTCCATTTCTCCCGCTGGGGTCTTTTCAAAATCCGTCTCACCGGTTGCTTTGCGCCAGCCGAGAAGATCTTTGTCGTTCGCATCCCAATCAGCCATCATGCCAGAAGAAAATGCCCCACTGATGATATCGTCCTGATGTTTATCGTAGAGATCACGCATGATTTCTTTCAACTCGTCAGACAATTCATACGCCTTGATCTTCGAGGGGTTGTCTAAACGATTCATCATTCCAGTGATGCCGCCGTGCTTAAGAGCCTCGGTCACGGTCTCCCAACCATATTGCATCAACTTGGAGGCATAAGCTGCGTCAATTCCCTTTTCGACCATCTTGCTGAAGCATAAGATCGAACCGGTTTGCAGCATGCCACATAAAATCGTCTGCTCGCCCATCAAATCGCTCTTCACCTCGGCGACAAATGAGCTCTCTAGAACTCCCGCGCGGTGGCCGCCCGTTGCAGCCGCGTAAGCCTTTGCAATTTCAAGCCCGTCGCCATTGGGATCATTCTCGGGGTGTACGGCAATCAACGTGGGTACGCCAAAGTTACGCTTGTACTCTTCGCGAACCTCGGTACCGGGGCACTTAGGAGCCACCATAACGACAGTCAAATCTTCGCGGATCTTCATGCCCTCTTCGACAATATTAAAACCATGACTATAGGCCAGAGTCGCTCCCTTTTTCATAAGGGGCATAATCGCTTCGACAACGGGAGAATGCTGTTTGTCGGGGGTGAGATTCAACACCAAGTCAGCCGATGGAATGAGTTCTTGGTAGGTGCCCACCTGAAATTTATTGTCAGTGGCATTCTTCCAAGAAGCACGCTTCTCACTAATAGCAGCATCACGAAGCGTATAGGCAACGTCCAAGCCCGAGTCTCGCATGTTGAGACCCTGGTTCAGCCCCTGAGCGCCACAGCCGACAATGACAACCTTTTTACCCTCGAGTTTTTTTACACCTTCAGAAAACTCAACGCGATCCATAAAGCGACAGCGACCGAGTTGGTCCAATTTTTGAGCCTGAGTAAGGGTGTTGTAATAATTAATGCGTGCCATAATTCTTTGTTTTCCTCGATGGAGTGAATTTTCCGCCCAATGACGGTGTAAACAGGGGTAAATTTTCGCTCAGAATCACAAATCTTCACCAATGTAGAGCCCTAGCCCTCCACCTTTGTTGCGTAAATTGAAACAAATGAATTGTACCGTTGCGTATTTTGCAACATGGTCACCATCGACACAAAGTTCCGTCTGGTAGTAAATTTTCGCAATGACGCGGGTGAAAAACTGTAGGGGCGTCCTCCAAGCCTCACTATCTCCCCGTGTTCCCACCACTCGCCAGCCTTGGCCCCCCAATTCACCAAGGTAGGTATTTTCCCCCTACTTAGGCCGAATTTCGTCAAAGTATGGTGCCATCGATGCGCCCTTGGCCAAAGAGCAGCGCGGGCCCTCTGCTTCTTCTACACTTGCTGGGCACCCCATCTTTTCCCCCGACCGAAGCAAGCCCATGAAATATTCGTCTCACCCTAGCGCTCTCTTCATTGCAGCAATGATCTCTTTTGCCACTCTTGGTTGTAGTTCGACCGAGGGCGACTCCACACCTCAAGAGGGTAACGACCAGGTGAATACCCAGGGAACGGGAGCAAGTGCTCAAGGCGCAGGAGCAAGCACCGGGAGCGGAGCGAGCGCCAACGGCGCGGGCGCAACAGACGGCGCGGGCGCAACAGACGGCGCGGGCGCAACAGATGGCGCGGGCGCAACAGATGGTACCGGCTCTAGTGCCGCCCAGGGATCAAAGTCTCCATTAGTTGTTGGTTATGCATATAATTTCAAACAGCATGGCAACAATGGCGCTCTAGCGCAGCTACCCCTGCAAAACATCGACTATCTCGTTCATGCATTTGTTACCGCGGACGGGGCAGGAAATGTCGTCGAGCTAGAGCAGTTTGGAGACTTACGTGCTGCAGGCTTAGTGGAAAAAGTCCATGCCGCGGGCAAAAAAGTCGTACTCAGTTTGGGAGGCGCCGGGGCAACAAGTCAAATGGCCCAACTCATTGGAAAAGCAACTCAAGCAACTTTTGTTAGTAATGTAGCGGCTAGAGTAAAAGAGTGGGGCTACGACGGAATCGACTTCGATTTCGAATTTCCTGGTCAACATGGCACGCCCGCTCAATTTACTGAATTCCTCACTCTTCTCAAGAGTGCTGTTCGCGCCGACAACCCTGATGCTATAGTGATGTTTGGGGTCTCCCCTGGCTGGGAGCTACCCTCCTACGAGTGGAGTCAACTAGGGCAAATTGCCGATCACGCCTTCTACTTTTGCTACGACTGGAATAACCCACAAAAAGGCCCAATGACGGCGCCCAATAAGACATTCAAAATGCGCGGTGGTGTGCCCATTGAGGCGAGTTGCCGAGGGGCTCTTGACTACATGATCGCCCAAGGTTTTCCCGCTGAAAAGATCATCGTTGGCTTGGGATTTTCGGCAAATGGCGGGGCCATTTACAACGACGCTCCGGGCTCTGTGAGAAGCGGAACCCCCGATCCTAATTCGATGGAGGTTCTCGACGGCGGAGGGTGGTGGCCAAACGCCGCGAGCATGACCATGAAGACCAACGCCGTGCTCGATCCTTCCAAGAGCGTGCTCAGCGGTGCCGCCACAGTCGCTGGCGTCGGGTTTTGGCATTGGGATCAAGAAAACCTTACGACAGGCGCAGACTTATCAACGGCCTTGCGAGCGGCTACCGACGCCCTGAAATAATAAAAGCAGGACATGCCCGGGGGCTAGGCCCCTTGGGCAGAGCCCCCTTGCACCGGGCAGTTACTCACGCCAGAAGAGTTTCTGATGTCCCACGACAGTTCTCAGGCCACTCTACGGCATAAAAGCAACGCCCTGCACGAACGAGTGCGGGAGTTTGCGCGAGTTCACCTTCGCACCGATCTCATTGTTGGACCTCAGCGAGAGTCGTTCGAAGAGCTTGCTCTGGATATCGCCCGCTACCAACTGGAGATGAGCGCTGGATTCTCCCGTTTGGTGGGAAGAAAAAATGGCGTTCTCAATAGTTTAGAAGACATTCCTATTCTTCCCACCGATGCATTTCGTTGTACCCGGGTCGCGATGCATCCTCCGGAGTGGGACGAAGTTGTTTATCAAACAAGCGGTACGACGGGAGTCGAGACAGGTAAACACCCTGTAAGAGATCTCAAAACAAAAGAGGAACTCTGCTTGCTCCAGGCAAGAGAATCACTCTTTAAAGAGCACAGTCGCGGAATCATTGTTGCCCTCGCCTCCCCTCCTCAGGAGCCTCAAACCTCTTCATTGACTCATATGATGGAACTCTTCATGAAGAGGTTTGATGGTCGTCAACTTTCTCCCGATCCGACGGGGGCGCCCTTTGACTCGCGCGCTCCCGGTCGCTGGCTTGTGGGTTCCCATGGAATAGATATTGAAGGCTTATGTCGCGCTGCGCGCCTGGCAATTTATAGAAGCGAACCCCTCTTTATCTTGGGCACATCCTTCGCGCTCCTTGCCACCCTGGAGACATTGGACGATCAACAAATTCGAACCCCCTCCCGCACCTACCTGATGATCACCGGCGGATTTAAAGGGAAATCTCATCAAGTAAGCGAAGATCAACTGCGAGCACGTGCCGTCGAAACATTTCGAACAACCCCTGAACGCATCGTTGGCGAATATGGAATGACCGAGCTTTCTAGTCAGCTATTTGAAGGAAAAAAGCGGGGCTACTATTTGGCGCCGCCGTGGCTCAGGTTGCAGGCGATTGACCCAACCACCTACAAAAGAGTCGAGCCAGGCACTCCTGGTCTCGCTCATTTTATCGATCTCGCCAATATCGATTCATGTCTCTCCATCGTCACGCAGGACTTAATTCGAGAAACAAATGATGGCTACCAATTGCAGGGGCGCGCGTCCCGCTCTCCATCACGAGGCTGTAGTCTTCCCTATGAAAGCCTCCTCATTTCACCCTCGCCATTGCTCTCGTCCAGAGGAAGTTCCCTGTGAGCGATGAAAGACTAGCGCGCCTACTAGCGCTCAAAAGCACAGCGGAGAAATTGGCAGATCCGTCTCACTCTTTAGGTATTCGCGCCAGAGAGATGCTGGAACAAAGTACGGGCCTGTCCATGCAGGGGGTCGATTACGCTTTGCGTCATTGTCTTGAGGCGAGTGTACCTCGCTCGACTCTTTCGGGCATGGTGAAACAACAAAAACGCATCAATCGTGTACACGTACTGCTTTCTTCCAACGTATTTGTCGCAACTTTTAGGGCCATTGCTTTAGGTCTTTGTCAAAGTTCCCAAGTGTCGGTTCGGGCCTCTCGCCGAGAGCCCGTCATGGCCCAGCTTCTCCATGAGGGCTCGGGGGGAGCATTCGATTTGGTAGAAGAACTTACCCCTCAAGCAGGGGACCATTATTGGGCCTATGGAAGCGATGACACGCTCGAAGCGCTCCGCTCAAGCTTGCCACCAGGGATCCTGCTGCATTCCCATGGTTTTGGCATGGGTGCTGTAGTCCTCCGGGAGTCCCATGGAATGATTCATCATGATCTGCCCCGCGCAATAGACGCCCTTGCCCAAGACACCGCCGTATTTGATCAGCGAGGCTGCCTGAGCCCACGCCTCGTACTCATCGAAGGCTCTCGCTCCTTTGCCGAATCTATCTGTGATCTATTAGTAGAAAGCCTGATAACCTGGGAAGAAAACATGCCTCGCGGCAAACTCAACGAGGACGAAAAGGCTGACATTCTTCGTCACGAAGGAACGATGACATTTTTGGGTTCAAGTGCCCCTGCAGGCAAGGGCATGGTGGTCCTCGACCCTCAAGAGGAACGAATTATGTTACCTCCTGCAGGCCGCTACCTACATGTTACCGTAACCAAAGACGCATTCTCTCATCTTTATTCCCTAAGAGAGCACCTTACCACAGTCGGAATTTACAATGCGCCTCACTTGGCAGGGCAACTACTAGAGAAAATCGGCCCCAGGCGATTTGTCGAGTTGGGACAGATGCAACGACCAATATTTGACGGCCCAGTAGATTTACGAACATCCTGGTTGTCTGTCAGCACATAGTTCTAAACTATTTCATAAGAAGCGCCCAACACTCTCGCCCCTGAGGCATCAAGGAGTAATTGCGCTTCGGAACAACTGACTAGAAATTCTCACCGATATGAATAAGCTCACGGTATTCTCCCGTGCTCGCATTTCCCCATCAATACCGGCGCGATATCGCCGATTTTCTCTTTCAAGTCGCTCTGGCCCCTAGGCGAGCTCCTAGAGAAAATGCCAGACTCGCGCCCTGGAGTCGGTCTGTTATCTGTGGTATTTTTGTACTCTTTTCTCCTCAAGCCTCGGTGGCTCAACAATTGACGACCGACGCCTGTCTACAGGCCCACGAATCAGCTCAAGAGTTGAGGGTTGTTGCTAATTTGTTAGAAGCCAAACAAAGGTTACTAAAATGTTCATCAAGCCAGTGCCCGGCCATAATCCGAAAAGACTGCGGAGCATGGTACAGTGAGCTCCAGGCAGAACTACCCTCGTTGGTCGTCAGCGTAAAAAATAGTTCTCTAGATATTGTAAAAGCTCGTCTCTATATTGACGAAGAGATCGCGACAGAAAAGTTGGACGGTCTTGAAATAGAACTCAACCCTGGCAGCCATCTCCTATTTGTTGAAGTCGAAGGAGCTCGCTCGAGTATTCAAAAAATTCTTCTTTCGAAGGGTCAAAAGTCGCGCCTTGTCACCTTTCAGTTGGCGGCCCCTTCGACAGAAAAATCGTCGCCAGCGGCCCCTGCAGCCAAGCAGGTACCCCAGGAGAATCCATCAAAAGAGGTCGAGGTCCTCACGCGACCTATCCCGGTGTCAACCTACGTCCTTGGGGGCGGTGCTCTCCTGGGCGCCGCCTTGGGTACCGGTTTCGCCATCGCAGGAAATAGCGCCTATCGAAAAGGAGAGGAAACCTGCTCCCCCTATTGCTCTTCACAAGAAAAGTCACAGGTCGACACCTACCTTCTCCTCGCTGATATCAGTTTTGGCTTGGCGATTCTTTCAGCAGGCGCCGCCATCATCTCCTATGTTTGGCGTCCCACCCTGCACCATGCGCGCCAAGAACCACCACTTTCGCTCGGCGTTTCCTCCTCTGCAGCTCAAATTCATTGGAGAGGTACATGGTGATTTTTGAAACGCTAACCCGCGGTAAAAAGAGCTGGACTGACTACCATTGTTCTAGTGCATGCAATATCTCTCTTGAACGCAGCAGAAGGGCTCTTCTATCGCGCCTGAGCCTAGAGCGGCGACCGGTTTGCCGGTTGTCGCGACCGGCAGGCAAACCGGTCGCCGCTCTGGTACCTCGTGCCGGGTTTCGTCTCCGTTTGCCCTCGGCACTCCTTTTTATCTCGTTGGTACCAAAACCCGGCACGAAGTTCCGGTGTTTGGTATTAGTATCTATTTTGCCCTACCTGGGCTGCTCCTTAGCGACAGACAGTGATACATTAGTAGCTGGGGACGCTGGGCTCGGTTGCCTCAGCGGGGAAAAAATTTGCCCCGTAAATGAAAGCTCCCCTGATGGTCAGCAGATGTGCGTCGGTGACTCCGACTGGACACATGGATGTGCAAAAGAGAGTTGCGCACCCTGCCAGGTACGGGGGGCCAACCCCCAATGTTTAGCCGGGGAATGTGTCGCGAGATCTTGCAAAGAAAACTTCGGAGACTGCATCGAAAACGAAAGGGGATGCGAAACTGATTTGCGCTTCGACCTCAATCATTGTGGAGCTTGCGATTCCCCTTGCGCGCAAGACAATACAATCTTCGAGTGTTCATCGAGTCAGTGCGTTCTGGTCTATTGCTCAGAAAAGCATTTTGCCGATTGTGATCTCAAAGTCACAAACGGTTGTGAAACTGACACCCGAACCGACAGAAAACATTGCGGAAATTGCGGCAACAGCTGTTCGACCACCTGCAACAACGGAGTATGTGAGGCACTCCCATGAAGGGCAAGATGGCATCCTACCTACCGCAAGCTAAAAGGCAGTGGGTCACGGCGCTTCTCCTTTCCGTGGGCGCTTGTGCTTCGGCTCCAGACACTTCGACCTCTCCACGCACCGAGGCCACTCTCACGGTTCTCACTTGGTGGAACGAGAAAGGAGAAAAAAATGCAAAGGACGCACTTTTTCGAGCATTCAAAGAGAAGGAACCCGGGGTCACGGTCAACACTGATGCTTTCAAAACGTCCCAGGGCATGCGGAGCAAGCTAAAGTCCGAGATGGAGAAGTCGACACCTCCGGACACTTTTCAGGCGATTTCTGGAGAGGATCTTCTTGGCTGGGCAGCAAGCGACAGAATGGTGCCTCTTGACGGACTCGCCTTAGAAAATGATTGGGATGGTGCTTTTCATGCCGTTGTACTCAAGTCGCTCCGCCTCAACAATGCTCTATACGGCGTGCCTATCAATATAGAACGCGACAACAACATCTATTATAACATAAGGGTCTTTCAAGAGGCGCAGCTGGCCCCTCCGCACACATTGGCCGACTTTTACACGGCATGTGATGTATTGAACAGACCAGATTCTCCCGGTAGTTTGGCTATGCCTGCGTCTGGATGGGTGCTGGCAATGGTTCTCTTTGAATCCCTCATGCCGGCCCTTCACGGGGGCGAGTTCTATTCGGACTTCTTCTCAGGAAAAGTGAACACTACAGACCCACGCCTCAGAACGCTTTTTGAAGAATTCAAACGGGTTCTCGCTTGTTCCAACCTCAGTAAAGACAGTACCGCAGAGTGGAGCTCGTTTGCGGACCAGCTCCGCTCGGGTACAGCCTCTATGTTCATCATGGGGGATTGGGCAAACGGATATTTTGCAGAGCCTGCAGAGCTACCCGACGGGACTCAGAGCAAATGGCAACCGGGGGTCGACTACGACGTAACCACCGCCTTAGGCTCCAAAGGCTACTTCGTCTTCAATGCAGCCGTATTTGGCCTACCTCAAGGCGCTCAGCATCCTGTGGCAGCCAAATCGTTTCTTTCCCTTGTCGGCTCAAGAGAAGGTCAGCGAGTTTTTAACCTAAAAAAGGGCTCACTTCCTGCACGCACCGATGTAGATCTTACAGATTTCGACGCATTGACTCAGAGGGCTGCGCGCGATTTTGACGCCGCGTCAAAGAGTGGGACATTGCTCCCCGGCTACGCCAGCCTTTCACCTTTTAACTACCAATCGAAGATAAACCCCAGCTTGCTTGTATTCGCCTTGGGTGGCCAGCGAGCTTACGAGTTAAAAAGCGAAGAAGTGCAAGAGTCGGAGTCAAAGATTTTGGCAGGTGATGTCGACTATATTTTGGCTAAGCTGGCGGCGAATTACTCTATCTTGCAAAAGTCAGGAGAGTAGTTCTGATTGAAAAGCCAGAGTGCTGCGTCTCAATTTAGGAAGAAAATTGGCGTCGCAGGTGTGCGATAGCTGCCCTAAGCAATTTGCGCCCCTCATCACCACTACAGCAAAGAGCCTCCCCTATCTCCACAAAACTGCCACCTTCAAGCCACATAGCCAAGGCACGCAGTTGCTCACCGCGAAGAGAAGTGGAGGCATGCTCTAATAGCTTTCTCACTGTCTCCTTAGCCGTATAAGGGGGGCGAATGCTAAGCCTTTGTGAAATAGGCGAGCGCATATATTCGTTCAGAAACCTCTTAGGACTTGGCTCATGGTCCAATCTTAAGGCCCGGGTCGAGGGCTGCCTACTGAGCGTTCGAGCGTAATCTCTAACAACATTCGCAACGACGATGCACATCCAATCGTCAAATGATTTTTGAGGGTTACGAACTTGCCAATCTGGATATTTTGAGAATGAAAGGCCAGAGGGTGGCGTAAACTTCTCAATCAATAAAAGGAGCACATTTGTTATATCGTCCTCTGTCCCAGAAATTGCCCGCATCGCAGGGTTACGACGCACGGTCTTTTGCCAAGGACGCCACAGTTTTTCAACCAACTCCTTTGAGAGCAGTATGCCCTGGGTAGAAAGCATGCCCTCGTTCGGTTCGTCGGCCTCGTGTATGATTTCATAGAGCCTCTCCACCAAAGAATCTGCCTCACTGAACTCCTTAATCGTAAACACCTTCATTTTATGGCGATTTCTCTTGTTGATGCCACAACGCCCAAACATGCCCGATGAAATCTCTTGATGCCTTTGTCATCGATCTCATAGGGAGGATCGCAGCTCATGGGCGGCGCGCGCTGCAGGGTCTTTTCAGAAACTTGCCCTTTTTCTCCCGGGGATACTGCGAGAGCAATAGAGAGGCACTCCTCTCTAAAATGCTTCACGCCGCGTTCATTAATAAAGAAAGGCACATCACAATCAACGCTCTTTCTCATTTTTTGCACGGTAGCAGCGCCTCCACTTGATGCGTTCTGACCCAGATTGGAGGGAAGGAAGGGTGTACCCCGATGGGTGTTTTTCTTAGCAACGAATTGTGGCGAAGAAGAGTGAGACGACTGGTTTACGTCAGTTTTTAAAACACTGGCGCCCTGCACTAATCGGGAAAGCCTCCTTGGCTCCAAGAAGTCCTCGAGCGCTATTGAGGGGCTCTGGTGTATAGGTTGAGGAGGCTTTGGCTCCGCCGCAAGTCGCTCATGCGGTCCTGGGTCGACAAGGAATACTACTAAAATAAGAGCACAAAGAGCAAAGGCGAGGGCCCACACCCCAGGGCGCTTGTGTAATTTAAATCGCCCCAGGGCGAAGCGCTGATTGAGCGCGGTGGTATCAACAGAAAGCTCTTTGATAGTCTCACGAATAGATATAAATCGCCTCGCAGGAGAACGATGCGTTGCTCTTTGAAACCAGCTATCGAATCCAGAAGGCAATTCAATACCCTCACGAGCTGCAATGTGCGAAGGAGCTATATTGGTGCCTAAAGAGGCCCTTTGCAAAAGCACATGAGCGGGAACATTTTCTCCGCAAATAATCTGAAAGTAGGGACGAGCGACAAGCAGTGAAAATGCTAGCTGAGCAACTGAATAGTTGTCCGCGCGCTCGTCCAAGTCGCCGTCGCCGCGAATCTGCTCCGGGGCCATGTAATAGGGCGTTCCCATACTCAGGGTCGTCTGCCCCTGGGAGGGCTGGGCCAACTTTGCGATACCAAAGTCTAGAATTTTTATGCGTATTTCTCCGGCGTCGTCTCTCGTAAGAAAGATATTTTCCGGTTTAATGTCCCGATGCACAATTCCTCGCGCGTGTGTCTTTTCCAGCGTGTTGGCTAGCTGTTTCAAGAGACTCAATGCCTCTAAAAAAGAGAAAGGGCCATCTCTCTTGAGAACTTCTGCGAGTTCTTCTCCTTTGAGCAGATCCATCACTAAGAAGGGGCACTCGGTTTGCTCGTCAACACCAGCGTCGGTGATCTGTACGAGATGCTCGCTATCGACCCGAGCCAAAATGGTTGCCTCCTGCTCAAAGCGACGCCGGGAGTCCCTATCGCTCATGAGCCCAGGAAGCATCAATTTCAATGCCATGCGGCGCTCAGTGCGTGTATCCTCTACCTCGTAGACGATACCCATGCCTCCCGAGCCGATTCGATGATGAATCTTATAGTGCTCACGAAACAAGGTTCCGGGACTCAGCATCGCGCGCCCCCGCTCACGTGCAAGCCTTTACCAAGGTTTATCTGTGAGCATTTTTCCCCCAAAACCTATCCCGAAAAACGCGAGTCAAGAGTTCGCGACCCACCTTTCCCTTTCCAACATCTACCCATAGCAATGGCTGACTCCTAGTCACAAGCGAATCGTTCAAATCTCCTAGGGTGAAAAATCGTCCGGATCTCCATTTATTTTCGTGACGTTTCCCCAAGTAGGTTCAGCGCCTCATGCATCGTTAAGAAACGGGGGCTAGAGCGCCTCTCAGTTTGAAGGAAATACGCGGCATTTTCGCCCACCTACAGATTGTAGAGGCGGTCCAAAATGCAGCACTAACCTCAATTGTGCCCACTTGTCGGCCCTCTACATGTCCTACTGGTCGCGACAACCGGTAAACCGGTCGCCGCTCTAGAGCGCCTCTCAGTTTGATGGAAATACGCGGCGTTTTCGCCCACCTACAGATTGTAGAGGCGGTCCAAAATGCAGCACTAGCCTCAATTGTGCCCACTTGTCGGCCCTCTACATGTCCTACTGGTCGCGACAACCGGTAAACCGGTCGCCGCTCTGGTACCTCGGCCGGGTTTCGTCTCCGTTTGCCCTCGGTACTACTTTTTGTCTCATTGGTACCAAAACCCGGCACGAAGTTCCGGTCCTTGGTATTAGTTGGACCTATCTTGAACAAGAGGAAGACGCCTGCGCTCGCGCGAAATGACAGTGGACGCTCCCTCTGAAAGAATCAGATCCTGATTCTTCGCATAGACCGGGTGACGACCATGCTCCTTAAAATATTCAGCGACACTGGCAGTGCGGTGCATTTTTTCGACAATTTGGCGAAACCCTACCCCTGTATTGTAGGCGCAGAAACTCACTTCGCCCATTTGAGTACCGTAGGGGATGATACACATTTCGGTCCGACGAAAATCGTAATTGAATAGGTCTTGAAACCACATACCCGCAACAAAGAGAAACCTCCATTCGAACCGATTGGCGTCGCCCTCTGTATCGCCTACGTTTTCTCCTGAAGCCCCCATCTGGCTGAGCGCCTGACGCAACAATTCAGAAAGTCCATAACCCCGTGGAGCCTTGTGAGGGTCGAAGTTACGCAAGAAAGAAAGAGCCAAACGCATCACGCTTGCTTTCTTCCCCAGTCGCGCGTCGGCAATCGCCTGAAAGTCGTTCAAAACCTGCTCAATATTCAAAAAGTCGGCCAGGGGCACCGTCTCTTTTGTTGTCTTGTGCACAAGCAATATCGTTCCGATACCGCAGTTGGGATGACAGCCACAATTGAGGGCACCAAAATCAGCTTCGAGACCTTGAAGTTCATCGACAACATTGCTCATACAGTTCATCGAACTCAGAGGGTACCAGTCGCGCAAGGGCTCGGTAATTCCCAACTGATCGTGAACATCATGAGCTAAGTGGCTCAAGGTATAGCGCTGACTTGCGCGCAGCTCGTCAGAGATGTCTTCATCGCGGCCGGTAAAACTTACCGGCTGAAAAGAAACAACCGTTACCTTGTCGGCGTTGTCGATGGCAAATTGTACGATGGGGCCAACCTGATCGTTGTTGACGCCATTGATGAGCGTCACAACCAATACAACATCAATACCCGCTGCCGCGAGATTTTCGATTGCTTTCAATTTTACATCAAAAAGATTCCCCACTTTTCGATGAGAGTTCGCGAGGTTCGTAACACCATCAAATTGCAAATAGCAAAGTCGCAAACCTGCTTCCTTCGCCCGTTTTGCAAATGAGGCATCTTCAGCAAATGCAATGCCATTGGAAGCGCATTGCACGCAAAAATAACCATTGTCACGAGAGTACTTAATCGCCTGAAAGAAATGAGGACTAAGGGTTGGCTCTCCGCCTGAAAACTGCACACTGAGCTGGCGGCGAGGTTTGATAGCCAAGCTATCATCAAGTATTTGCTTTACCTCAGGCCAGGTCAACTCATGGACATACCCCACCTGATTCGCATCCATAAAACACGGATCACACATCATATTGCAGCGATTTGTTAGATCGATTGTAAGCACCGACCCGCGCCCATACTTAATTGTCGAGGTACCGTGTTCACGCAGGTGACTAGCGGGTGATTTAAAGTCCCTCCCAGGAAAGAGATCTTCAATTCTCTTGAGAAAATCGACATCCATGCTGATGAGATCTTCAAATTTACCGTGCTCTGGGCACTCCTTTACCATCCAAATTTTGCCCTCGCGCTCGATGATCTGTGCCTTGATCTCCCCAGGATGCTCATGAAGAAATGTCTCCATGTTCATCTCATCATTCACAACAGCCTCACGTGCTATCTTTACGCAGCGTGGACACAATGAATCAGTTTCTCGCGGCCATCCTAAGGGGGGCTTGGAGCGTTCGTTTTTTGTCTGCAGGGGGGCAGGTGCCCACTTGGGAGTCGCTCGCTCGCTCTTTGTCGAAGGCGCCCCCTCCTGGAGGGCCCCCTCAAAATAGGGCCATGCACGGCGAGCAAGAGAAGTTACTGCAGATTCTGCCGCACGGGTCAGACTATTGATGAGCTTCGACATGTTGATTCTAACGAAATGTATCGCGGTCTTGAACTCACCTAGAAGAGACCCTTCAGAGCGCGTCGGGCGGCGCGTACCGGTGAGACAAAAGTAGTACCGAGGGCAATTGGAGATAATTCTAGCGGGTTGAACCGGGCCCTACCCAAGTGGGAGAGCATCAACCCAGCACAAACTTCCGTCACAAGTTATTAGGTGAGTTCGAGAGCGCGCGCAATTGCTCTCCCTGGAGGCCGGCAAGTAGGAATTTTAGATAAGTTGGCTCGAATAAGGGGGAATACCGTGGGTATTTTGCGGGCGAGTTTGAAGAATTTTGCTAGCGTCGACGCTCCAATGCCAAGTCCCTTACTGATTTTGAGTGACGTCCACCTCTCGCGGGCCTACGGGGCTGAAACAGCTATAGCTCTGGCCCACTTGATTCAGAAGTTCCCGACTTCTGAGCTCATCCTGGCAGGGGATATTCTAGATCTCTCCCTCGATGCACCCCAGCTTTCCTACAAAGAAAGTCTGCGCTCGGCTCTCGCTCCCCATCACCAACTGACATCAGTATTGCGAGAGCATGTCGAGAGGGGCCAAAAAGTAACCTTTATTCCAGGAAACCACGACAGTGGCCTCGACTCCCCAGAGGCGACGCAAATTCTCCGTTCAACCCTTGGCTGCATCGATGGACAAAGAGTTCAAGTCACTCCGTGGTTCACTCGAAGAGGAGAGATTCACATCGAACATGGGCATCTCTACGATCCCGATTGCGCAAACAATCATCCGTTGGCCCCGCCCAACCCCTATTCCGAAGGCTTGGGCACCGCCCTGATGCGTCGATTTTGCTCTCCCAACGACGCTCTTCGTTTTGCTCACGCCAATCAAGTCACC
Source organism: uncultured Polyangiaceae bacterium (assembly GCA_964459035.1). Classification (GTDB taxonomy): domain Bacteria; phylum Myxococcota_A; class Polyangia; order Polyangiales; family Polyangiaceae; genus NIC37A-2. The sequence continues at coordinate 65,016 of CAYWLO010000017.1, forward strand.
CCCGCCTCTGGTTTCCTACAAGCTATCGAAAGTTGGGGTAGCCGCGCGCCACTTCTCATCAACAACTACTTTCGTACCGCTATCAAGCTATGTCTCGAGGCTGCTTTTCATGGTGAGCGGGTGGAGCGAGCCAAGCGACAGGGCGCGGCGCGGCTTTCTCGTCATGCGCAACTTACAGGAGTCAGTGAACTTGATCTTCGGTCTTTGTTGGTGCTGGCACCGGAACCGACTCATACCAGTTTTCGAGCCACCTTTTTACGCCTCTACTTTGATCGCATACTTGCGGGGGGCACAGCACTCATGGGCACCTCACTGATACTGGCGGGAACTCTAGAGTTCGTTCCTCACAAGGTGCTGCTCTTGGGCGGGCTTCTCTTAGCTGGAGGCGTTGCCTACTTGGTAGACAACTTGCTCAAGAAAAAAAATCGCTACGGTAATTGTGTCATTGACCAGCTCGCCGCTGCAGCTGAGGGCATACGCGCCATCACCGGCAGTTCACTTGTTGTTTTTGGGCACTCCCACGTAGAAGTAGAGTCCCCAGGCTACATCAACCTGGGCTCCTTCGGCTTGAGCCCAGAGGCGCGCCCCTACTTAATCGTCGACAGCAACGGACAGGCAACAAAAGCTCACCTTTTGCGAGACTCGACGACCTAGCAGCGCGCGACTTCTTTGCTCACTACTCGAAAACGGGGACCGGTTCGCCGGTCGCCCCGACTAGTACCAAAGGTCGGAGCTTCGTGCCGGGTTTTGGTACCCATGAGACAAAAAGTAGTACCGAGGGCAAATA
>CAYWLO010000017.1:65812-72110 GCA_964459035.1 uncultured Polyangiaceae bacterium
CACTTCAGTTGGGTCTGGTGAAACCCGGCACGGACTTCCGGCACGAGGTACTAGAGGCGTTCTAGAGAGGCTAAGCGAAATAGAACTCTCTTCTTGAGCCCAAGAAGCAATTTAGGGACGTATTACGCGAGTGCCGTTCGGAGGGGTAAATACAAACTCGTTGGGGCTGACAGGTTTGTTCACAATTGGGGTCAAGAAGTCAAATCGATTCCGGTTACGTTGAGCATCGATCATCAAGACGCGACGTACTTGATAGGTACCAGCGTCTACATAAAGAAGTAACTTTTGATACGCAGGAGTCGGCTTCTTCGGCACGGCCAACAATACGTAGCCTCCTTCATATCCTAAAGCTTTCGCGTCGAGCTTCTTCAAACGAAACTCCTTTTTAAGTTTTGCGCCCCCCAGCAAAAAAGAAAGAGCGGCTGGGTACTGACTTTTGTCAATTGACTGCTCGTACATTTGCTTGGCCTCTTTTTCGTAGACCTTGATGCGCTTTCCGTCTGATACGACGCGATTTCCGTTGCTCTCGTAGCGCCAGGACATCTTGCCGGGTTTCTGAAAAACTACCTCCCCGCTGGAGTCCTTGGTTTTGCGGTACGCTGCGACGTAATAGCGCTGCTTAAACTTTGCTCGAAAGGTTTTGCTTTTGTCGTAGAAAGCTTGAACTCTATCGGCCAAAACCGTAGCTGACACAGCGGTAGATGGCCCTTTTTCTTGCACTTCGGCATGAGCCTCAGGCAGAGAAAAGAGAAAGAACGATGCCGCTCCCGCGGTCAAGGCTAACGAAAAACTACGACGTGAAATCATTTGCTATTGTTCGAGTGGTGGTCAGAAACGAGAAAGCCCCCGATGGCAGGCACCTCTAGCATACGATGGCCCCGAGGGAGACTTCCCTAGAAAATGCCAAATATTTGGGTCCGTCGTGACAAATCTCAATTATTAGCGGCTATTTTTCAATTTTGCTCGCTTGATCGCTTCGGCTAGGTGTACCGGCATCTTTTTTCTCTGGTTTCTGCTTTTTTGTACTTGAAGCAACCGAGCACGAGGATCGAGACGTAACTCGGTGATAGCTAGCGCGAGTGCGTCCGAGGCATCTTCAGGAGGTAGAGATTCTAACCCCAGTATCGCCTTGACCATTTGGGCAACCTGGGGTTTTCCAGCTCGCCCATTTCCGGCCAGGGTGCGCTTCACTCGCGCTGGAGCATGTTCACGTATGGGAATTTGCCCCTTCTCCAGGCAAAGCAAGACCACTCCACGAGCATGGGCCAATTTGATGGCAGATTGGGGGTTTTTGTGCACAAACATGTCCTCGACCGAGCCAAACCTTGGCTGATAAATTCGGATCACTTCATCGAGTTCTTGGGAAATCGTGAGGAGACGGCGAGAAAGGGACCAGTCTCCTGAGACACGAATCACGCCATGAGCCCGATGTTCCAAACGATTACCCTCGGAAGATACAATTCCCCAGCCTAAATTGCGTGTACCAGGATCTACGCCCATTGCGATCATTGAGCTAACCTTCTCATAAAAGAACCAAGAGGCGAGAACTCTCCCGCAATAATCTACGAAAAAGCGCCCACTACCTAAATAGTGGACGCTCATTGAAACTCTAAAGCCCAGCTAGGACTTCAAGCTTCAGGTGTTGGCAACCGTTAGCGAATATCGACCGGTGGGATTTTGAACTCATCCCACGCTGGAGTCAGGTTGGAGGTATCTTTGGTTTGATTCCACACATAGAGGGCGGGATAGCTTGTGATCTGGCCTCCTTCAATCACGACAGCACCAAGGTAAAGCTGCGAAGAGCGAGCACCTTTATTGCTGGCGAGATCGGAGAACCCCGGGTCAAGGTTTGCCGGAGTATAATAATCTCTCTCGACAACGAAGCGCTCTGGGTAGGCGCGAGCAGAAGAGAAAATAACCCAATAATAGGTTTTATCTCCGACCGTTTCTACGCTGGGCCCCCATTTAGGCCAGCTATTGATTACTCCTGGGCTTACTTCCCCAGAACAAGCGGGAGGATCGTTCGCCGCCAAACGATGGGGGGCTCCGCCGAGAGTCGGAATCACATTAATCTCACCATCGGGCCGATAGTAGATATACCCTTGAGTAGAGCCAGCTCGATTGAATGCCAAGAAATTTCCATCAGGGGAAAAGTCTGGATAATACTCGGCAATGCCTGGCTCGGCAGCGCCCGCAACGGGAGTAGCGTCGCCGCCTGCACCACCATTGTAAGGAACTGTGTAAAGATCAGCTTCGGTCTGGCCTGGAGAAACCGTCTCAGGCTGCTTAGGGCCCGGGCCGGAATCGATACCACCGAGATGCCCCCCAGCGACCTCAGCAACGGAAGCGTAAGCAATCAAGTCCCCCGCAGGATTCCAATTGGGATTGGCCGCCGCACCTGTGTCTCCATTGCGGTTGAGATAGCCCCAACCGCTGTCCTGCAGGGCGGTGAACGCGGCGTTGGCCCCTGCGGCATCAGCTCCAAAACTGGCGTCTCCTTGTGCCTCGAGATTGACCCAAACGAGATCCGCCGCAGCACTAATATTTCTACCCTCCTTGTAGGGCCCCGCTCCGCCCATCCAAGGAGTCATGGTGGAAACGGCCCTGCGGTCACCAGGAGCCCAGTGAGCACCTGAAAAAGCAATGGTGCCAATAAACGGGGTTTTGAGAAGACGCGCGCCCAAATCAGTGACCCCGCTAGCGCGAGCCCCTTTGGTCTCTTTTTCGATAGAAGCGGTAATGCCCGCCCAGGGAAATCCATCATTGAAAGCGACGGCCAAGCCGTCTGGTGTAGAGGTATGACAGCCAATACAACTGGGCTTGCCCGGAGCTGCTCCCGTAGAATCGCTCCATTCACCCGCCGCGTTCGGCTTGGGAGCGTTCGCCTCGTTACGAATATCACCTTCTGCTATGTCAAGAGGTGTTAAGGCGGTCACAGTGCCTTCTTCGCCCACGCTAAATCCTTCTAAGCGGGAGCTGTTGACGTTGTCCTTTGAGGTGTTGGAAGCCCAGTACACCATTGCGCCGCCAGCAGACACAGGGGCAATGGTGAAGGTGGTCACTGACTCGGAGATGCCGTTGCCATCGTGGACCCTCACCGTGGCGTTCACCACAACGGGAGCTGAAACCGCTTTGCTCGCAATGCCGTTCCACATATCAAGAGGAATGGTCCAGCCCTCGGCCCCACCATAGCCAACAAGGTCTTTCTGCATTTCGGCAGCGGAGAGTGTGACTTGGTAGGCCGTTGCCGTACCACTGACGCGAAAACGTGGGCGTAGCCAATTTTTGGGCAGCATGGTGCCCGCTTGAGGCTCGCTTAAACAAGCAACCCCAACGGACGCCCCTGCAAAGAGCGCCTGGGCACTAGCTAAATCTACGCCTTCGGCTGCAATCGGGTTGTCTTTACCTGGCCAGGGGATCCCCCCCGGGACCACACCACCCGTGTTAATATTGCCCTTGGAGCCCTCGTTTTTGCCGCCCAAGTTGATATTGCTATTTGCTCCGACGCCTGTGCCCACCTCACTGCCTCCCTCGGGCGAAGCGGAGCAACCCCAAGAGAGTGCCGCGACCAAAAAAGAAGTTAAAGCAGAACAAGTCAGTCGTCTCATAAGAATCCTTCGTAACTACAGCGGCAAAAAAAGATGGCAATCGGAAGCGTAACAGTGAAACTGCATAGGGCTTCGAGCAAAACAGAACTATGCTTCTTGGCTTAGCCCGATGAAAGGGAAATTCCACTTCTTTTGGAGTTTTTCGGCCGATTTCCGCTCCTCATGTAGGCATACCGCCCCAACGTCCTTACTCTATGCCTCCCACCCATCGATTTCAGGTTCTCTCAACACACAATGGCCTACGTATCGATCAAGCGATCTCAGCTCATCTTCCCGAAGTGTCGCGTGGTCTCGCAAAAAAAACCCTCGACGCGGGAGGAGTGTTCGTTGACAAAAAACGCGTAAAAATCGCGGCTCGCATTGTGTACAAGGGCCAGCAGGTTGAAGTGAATCTTCCGCAGGTCGCCGTGCTGAAAGCACTCAAAAGTACTCAGCCTACGACAATTACTCTCGTCGAACAGACGGAAATGTATCTCATTGTCGACAAACCCAGTGGCGTTTTTAGCGCGCCCACACAAGAGACGGACCAAAACGACCTCCTGCACTTCTTACGAATGCAATTGAACATCAAAGAGGTAACATCTCGTGACAAAGAGGAGCAGTCGCTCTACCTAGTACACCGGCTCGACCGTCCCACCAGTGGGCTCATGGTTCTAGCTCGAACTAAGGCAGCGGCCACGGAACTGAGCGCCCAATTGGTCTCACGACAGATGAGCCGCCAGTATCTAGCCCTACTTGTTGGCTCAGTTCCAGACGAGATTTCTGTAGAAAAAAGAATCCAGGAAAAAGAGGCACGGACGGACTTCGTCCTCAAAGAATTCGCTGGGGGGCTCTCGTTGGTCGAGGCAAAGCTCCAAACGGGCCGAACCCATCAAGTGCGTATTCACGCCGAGCACTTAAGCGCCCCGGTCGCAGGCGACTCAAAGTATGGAAGGCGCCTGCAACGAGTGCTTCCCTCGCGCCCACCGCGCATGGCTCTCCATGCCTCTGTCCTCGAACTAATTGATCCAACGACAGGACGGCCAAAACGCTTTGAAAGTGAATTCCCCCCCGAACTCACAACCTGGTGGCGCAGTATCCACAGAGGCTCAACTTCCGACTAAAGTATCCGTTCTTGCAGGATGCAACGAAAGCATTCTTGGGTATGTTCTGGAAGAAAGGTCAAACAGCAAGCTCACGTCCCCCGCCTACCGAGACGAGGAGCGTGGATAAATTAGAAGTCCTCCCCTCGGTGGAGAAGCCGCCCGCTGTCGCGGATCAAACCTTAGAAGCCGTAGAGACTCTCGCTGATGTTCTGCGTTCTCTAGGAAAAAACGCCTTCGATTTGGACGATCTAACCAGTGAAGACTCGGCTGAAGAATTCGAAAAGTGGGCGTTGAGACTTCTCGTTGGAGAAGTGCCTAGTATCGATCTTGAGGAGGGATCTCCTGGTAGCGCTAGGAAAAAGGGGATACGTCGCGATTGGGGAGGAGTGAGGCGCTTTGTCGCCAAGCATCGGAAAATTGAACACGATTATGTCGTGGACGGCATGGCGAACCTACGCCAGGCCGTTCGAGTATTCATTCAGTGCACTACGGGCTCATTTCGGGCCGAACGCGAGGACGATGCTGCAGTTTCTCATCAACTTGACGATTTAGGCAAAGCCCTTGCCGTCAATGATCATGCGCAAATTCGCGACTCAGCCGAAAAGACGGCTCTGACAGTGCGCGCCCAATTGGATAGGCGCCGCCAGAGGGAGCAAAAGCAAATTGAAGCCTTGCGAGATTCGATGATGCAATTGCGCCACGAGCTCAGTCACGCAAAACAAGAGGCAAAAACCGATGGTCTTACCCGTGTCTTCAACCGCGCCGCCCTAGATGAACACATTGAACAAGTCGCAGACCAATCATTTTTGAGTGATACCGAGGCGTGCGTCATCATGCTGGATATCGACCACTTCAAAGGAGTGAACGATAACTACGGGCATCAGGCTGGAGATGAGGTGCTCAGGCAAATTGCAGACACCATTGTACGCGGTTTTTTCCGCCGAGAGGATTTTGTCTCCCGCTATGGTGGCGAGGAGTTTTGCATCGTTGCGCAGCACACAAGCTTTACCACAACAAGAGAAAGGGCCGAGCGATTGCGCAAGACTGTAGAGTCCCTGCGCGTGCAGGCTTTTGGTCACGAACTGCGAGTCTCGGTTTCTTTTGGCATTGCAGCCCTTGAAAAGGGAGAATCATCTAAAAGCTGGTTGAAACGCGCCGATGAGGCGCTTTATCGCGCAAAAACGAAAGGTCGTAACCGTATCTCCATAGCCCCGCCAGGCAGCGGCGAAGCATTGGGTCGTTCCGGTGCTCCCTTGGGTGCTTCTCTCAGCAAGCGACCAGGAGAAAATAGCCCAACAATTGTACGCACCCGGGCTCAATCCAGTGAGGTAACGCCAGGGGCAAAGCACGCACCCGCCAATAGCAATGGCGATTCCACAACCAAACGCTCTAGCGGTGGAGCCGTCTCGAGTCAGCGGCGCCGGAGCGTCGCCCCCACCAGTCGTTCGGGCGCTCGGTCAAAAAAAGAGTCTCCTGGGGCCAATAGTCCCATTGCAGCACTCTTGGGTCCTTCCAGCAGACGCTAGCGCCCCGATAAGTTCGAAGGTACGCGCGGCATTTTCGCCCAACTACAGATTGTAGAGGTGGTCCAAAATGCCGCACTAG
>CAYWLO010000018.1:0-32646 GCA_964459035.1 uncultured Polyangiaceae bacterium
AATGGGGAGACTTCCTGAGCCTCAGCTCACCCATAGACTTTGGTGAGGAGCCAGCTAGGTTTGTTGATAGTTGTGCAGGGATTTGAAACCTCCCGTTATCTGGGAGGTAGCCACCCGCGAGAGGAACGTATCGCGACAATGCGCGCCGCGCAGTTGTTGTCAGGTGCTATATATCTCCTCTTCTTGGCGCTCATGACCATTCTCTTTGAAAGACATATGGGCGGAGGGGTGACTGCCATTATTGACGTGGCGGGGCGCATTGCGCCTATTTTACCCTTTGCCGTAGTCGTGGCAGCGGTGGGCTCCCAATTCAGTGCTGCAGTGGCAGATACTGCAGGAGCAAGTGGCTTGATCCGCGAAGTTTCGAATTCGCGCCTGTCCGAGAGGCAGATCTATTTGCTTCTTGGGCTCTTGACGGTGACGCTCACTTGGCTGACGAATGTTGAGGAAGTGATAGCAGTTGCTTCGCGTGCATTTGCTCTCTTTTATGCCTTTCAGTGCGCGGTGGCTGGGCTTGCCGTGAGAAGAATTTCTTCCCTTTCGTGCAGGGGACTACGAAGTATGTGGTTTGCGTCGCTCTCGATCATCTGTCTTCTTGTTGCTATATTAGGCATTCCTTCGGAATGAACTCGGCAAGAGTCTACACAGCGGGCAAAGGCAAGCACTCTCCCAAGTGCGAGTCTTCGGCGGTTTTCGTCGTCAAGAAAAAATTGCTGTCTCTTGACTCAAACGCGAGTAAAATAAATGATGGCTCATGTGCAATTGACGACGGACTACGAAAAGAAACAAGGCACGCCAATTGAGGACGAGCCTCCTCATTCCCAAAGCGAGAGACTTTCTAAGAGAAATGTTCTCGTGGCTCTCGACTTTCACGAAGCGAGCCGGCGTGCTTTTAAGAGAGCTCTATTAGAGACTTCAAGAGGGCGTGGTTCTTTACACGTCTTGGCGGTTGAGGGCGGTAGAATCGATCCAATGGGAAAAATGCAAGCCGCTCATCTTGCAGGAAAGTTGAATCTTGACGACTTGAAGAAGAAATTGGACGAAGAGCTGAGCGCGCTCCTCGCCGAGTTTGACCCAGAGAGTAGTCTCTCAATTGAAAAGCATGTCGCGTTTGGTGCGCCAGCCGACTGCATCGTATCGGTCGGTAGAAAGTTGCGAGCCGACTTGATCTTGGTGGGAACCCATAGTCGATCAGGAGTAAAACGGTTTTTCCTAGGTTCAGTCTCCGAGGATGTATTGAGAAAGTCGGGGTGTAGTGTGTTAGTTGTGCGTGAAAACGATTGGAGTTGAAGCTCATTTTCTTGCTCTAAAGAGTCGAGATCTCCTGAGCAAATCTGTGCGGGCAAAGTGCATCAAGAGCAAGGCAAGCCCCCTTGTGAGTTTTCCCCCCCATAAAAGAAGGCCCCCCTGTATCAGGAGTGACCTTCTTTTCGGACTAGGCTCCCAATAGTGGAGCCCAGGTGACGACTAACTTATCCTTGCCAGTCGTAGTTGTTGTCGTAGCGAAGGCCCATGCGATTGAAGCTGTCCGCATTCTTGTGCATAAGAAGTTGGTACGTAAACGCTGAGCCCTGCTCACCGATGAGGGCGGACCAATGCAGGAAGAAGTACCACAAACGGTACCAACGCTCGCCGTAGGCGCTGATGACTTCCTCTTTATTGGACTTCCAATGGTCACGCCAAGCGCGCAGGGTGAGTACGTAGTGAGGACTCATGTTCTCTACGTCAATTACCTCGAACCCGCCGTCTTCGGCGGCGCGAATCATTCCAGAAAGGGTCAAACTAGCGTCTGCTCCTGGGAAGATATAGCGGCTCATGAAAAGACCCCAAATGAGGTCCTCGGGACGCATCGATACCGCTGAAAGGGGATTTTGAGGGTTATAAAGGTTACGAATACCCGTCCACTGGAGAACAAAAAGTCCATCATCAGCCAAGAGCTCGTGTACCTTTTTGTAGTAGGTACCGAGATTCTTAATGCCGACGTGTTCGACCATCTCAAGAGAGACTATCTTGTCGAAAGGACCGTCTACGTTGCGATAATCACAAACTTTGACGCGGGCATGATCGGCGACACCATACTTTTCGATGCGATCGGTTCCAAAGTCGACCTGCTCTTGAGCAAGGGTTACACCGGTTGAATTTGAGCCGAACTCTTTTGCGGAGCGCGCCACGAAAGTTCCCCAACCACAACCGATATCAAGAAGGGACTCTCCCTTTTTGAGCTGAAGTTTCTCGCAGCAGCGGTCAATCTTCTTGTATTGAGCCTGCTCTAGAGGTGTCTTGGGGGTTTCAAACCAGCCAGCGGTGTAGACCATTGCGTCGCCCAAACACCAACTGAAGAAATCGTTTCCTCGGTTGTAGTGCTCGGCCACAATGCGGCTGTCTTGAGCTTTGGAGTGAATAGCAACTTCAGGCAAGAAGTTGGTGAAGGCCCACTTGATGTGGCTGTCGGTGAGGCGGAAAGACATCGTCTCATGACGAGTGTTGAAGAAGTCTTCCCACTTCTCTTCTGGAATATCGACCTTTCCTTCGATGTACGCTTCGTACACGTCAGAAATAGGAACCTTTTTGCCCGACCACTTGCGGGCCAGTTTTGAGTCCTCGAAATTGAGGAAGTCGTTGACAGCGTTTCTCATGATGTAGCTTTTCGTCCAGCTATTCGGGCTGGTTAATCCAGTCTGGAAGCTCGCGGTACCTGAGACGCTTTGCCTAGTCAACACGGATCGAATGAACTGAGATCTACCGGGAATGCACAATTGCTCAGATGGTCCACCCTTCACGAATTGGGTCAAAAGAGGGAGAAAAATGCGCAATTTCTTACGCGCCTCGCACGGCAAATGAGCCCAGGCGCTTTATTTATTCCTTTCTGACTGGAATCCAGGCGTCGACGATCAGTTGATGTCCGCCCTTGGCTCTTGCCAAGAGCTCTATTGTCTCGGCAATCTCTCTAGGAGCGGGGCGAGGGCTCTTTTCGCCGCCCTGAGCGATATCGTTGGAGACACAAATAAATGAAGATCAGTCTGCCTAAAAATATTTGGAAGCGTGCAAAAAAACTCACGTTATTCGCTTCGTTGGCAATATCAGTAGCTGGCTGTGGCGGAAGTCTACAAGTCACCAAGGTAAACTCGGCCGAAGAGAAACCTAACAACGTGTGGGTATTTTTTACGGTGATGGAGGGCGAGGAACCTGTGGCGGGACTTCAAGCCGCTAACTTTGAGATCTACGAAGATGACAAGCTCGTGTCTGTGTTTGAGAGTCAGCAAAAAATTCTCAATCCAGAAGTAGCAGCGGTCTCCTACACACTACTTCTACTGGACATGAGCGGCAGCGTGACCGAAGCAGAGGGCGGGGCTGACGAGCTGGTCAATGCTGCGCTGCAATTTAGCGAGCGCGTGGGAAAGTCTCAAAAAGTTGCGGTCTATGCATTTGACGGTGCTGAGAAAATTCACTCTGTAGTACGCTTTACTGAGGCAAAAGGATCTCTCAAAGGAGGACTCGAAGGATTGAGATCTTATAAGGCGGTTGATCCCTCAACGAATCTTCATGGTGCGGTAGTTCGGGGCCTTGCTGTTTTGAAGACAGAGCTAGATCGGGACAAAAAGCCTCTCAAATTCGGAACACTCGTAGTTTTTAGCGATGGAACGGACAGAGCGTCGCGCGTGTCGAGTGACGAGATGAGCGAGGCGCTTCAGCACGAAGATTATGAGCACTACGAGATGTACGCCGTAGGCGTTGGCTCCGAGATAGACGATCAAACACTTGATTTGATAGGGCAGGATGGCTCCGAGCGCGTCACGGATGAGGCAAAACTAGGAGAAGCCTTTGATCGAGTGGCAGCGCGTATTGAGGCTCATATGAAGCGATTCTACTTGCTGAGCTATTGCACTCCGTCACGTGCGGGGGAGCATCAAGTTCGCATTGTGGCGACTACTGGCGGCGCTCAAGATCCCAGTCTTGAGTGGGGCACGGGGGATAACGTAATTCGCGAAGATACGGACTCTCCCGAGGAGATCGCCGAAAAAGAAGAGGCCGCTGAAAAAAAGAAAGGAGAGAAAACATCCACAGGAGATGTTGAGTACACCTTTAGTGCTGATGGTTTCGGCCCGCCGCCACGGTGCGATCCCAACAGAAAACCAAAGTTCAAACTTGAAGCATCTGCACACCAAAAACCTGAAGAGGATGAGTCGTCCGTGGACGCCGAGGGTAAGGCTTCAGTCTCTAAAAACTAGAGATTCAATCGTTTCTTTCTCTAGCGAGTAGGGTGCGCTTGAGAAGAACGGCTTCACTTTGGCTGCCGACAATCGCTCTTCTGCGAGGGAGAGCGTCTGGGCCCAGAGTGACCTGTAATTCGAGCTCTCCTTTTTTGATGGAGAGCTTTGCGTTGTCCTGGCCACGATTGTAGAGAATTGAGCTGGGCCCAGTCACCGTTTGGCCGGGCACGTATTGAAGGTAATTGAGCGTTGCTTCGCCCAGGGAGGGTTCTGGCTGGCTCTGAGCGGTGGAGGGCGGAAAATACTTGTCCAAAGACGGGGCCAAAAACTTGTAGCCTGCGAAAGTAGAGCGCAAGGGGCTTGGCGCATCAAAAGTGCCCTGTTTTCGAGAGTTCGCAACTTGGCCCAAGAAGCGATATTGGGTTGTCGAGTCCTTTTTGCGTTCCACCATTATTTGTAGGGTGCGTTTTGTGTTGATGAGATCTAACCATCGACCCATAAATAAACCGTCAGAGTCTTCTTTTTCGAGGATGACGCTATCACTTGTCTCGAGTCTTTCTTTGACCGAGACAAATGTGGAACGTATCTGTAGGCTCGTAAAGACCTGCGATGAGGATGCGTAAACTTGAAAGGAGGAGAACCCTATGGGTAGGCCACCCGCCCGAAGTTGCCAAAGTTCCTTCAAAATAAGTCTACCCTTTTGTCGAGGGATTTCCTCGGGCCGGTTTACACGGAAGTCGGTGGCGAACCCCTGGGCAATACGTACAAATGCATTGTCGAGATGGAGGGACTCGTGCGTACAGACAATGGGAAACCGAGGGCGCGGAATTACAGCCAACTTCATAGCGCCGTGGGTGAGCTGGCCTTTGATTTTTGTGTCAAAGTCTCCTCGTAAGATGACTAGAGGCTCGTCATTCACTTCTTTGACCTGAAGGACTCTAATCTTTGAGAACTCCACCTCAACGGAAACAGCTCGCAAGAGACGTGTGACCGCCTGTCCCGCGTCAATGGGGCCCTCGTAGACAAAGCAATGTACGGGGTGCCGCGCGCCTATTGGTAGTTGAATGCGAAGATAACCGGGTTCTTCTGAGACTGCTGGGCGCTCCAGGGCCTCGGCTTTTGTGGAATAGCGCCCCCGAGGATCTGCCAAGGGCCAGCGCCGAAGCGGGGCAATACTGAGAGGGTCCTTGGGGAGCGCGCTAGCGGAAGAAGGCGTTTTTTGGGGAGGGGAGGAAGGGGAGACAAAAGACGTACAGGAGGTGAGAATGGCTCCACAGAGGAGTGTTCGCCCTTGGTAAGAAATATACTTTTTAGACTCTAACAAAATCAACCACTTTGAGATTCTTACCATGTCTCGTCACTATTTTGCTATCATTGTTGCGGATTCGAGGCGGGACATTCCTTTTCGATGCCGTAAAAATTAGATTCTTCATGGCTTTAGTCTTACCCACCCGTGTTTCTATTCTGACCCTTGGTCTGGGTTTCTCGTTGATGGGGGCATGTCAAAGAAATCCCCCGACGCATTTTCCAGAAGGGACCTCGGTTGTCGAAAAGTCTTGTGAAGTTCCCCACGGCTCACCGACCGTTTTGCCAAGGCTTGACGCGATTCAAATGCCGCTCAGCCGTATTTGGATTCATAGCGAAGTCTCCGTCTCATTGTTGGAAAGACGCATCGCCCAGGCAATACCAAAGCAATTAGCTGCTGAAAAAGGGCGTGCAATCGGCGCGGCGGGTAAGGCGAGTTACAGAGTGATGCGGGGACATCCACGTCTTTACAAGACCAACGAGGGGGTTCGACTCACGTTGCCTATCTCGGCCAACATTTCAGTATGTAAACCATTTGGTAGAAGTTGTTTTCGCTACGGTAGTTGCTCTCCTCGTCTTGAGGCGCGTTTTTCTTTTTCGACCCTTCTTGGAAAGAACTATCAATTACCCGCCCCGAAGGGCACAATCACCGCTACAAAAAAATGCGTGATAGGGATTGATGTTACTCCTAGAATTGAGGCGTTAGCTCGCCGAGAGGTAAAAAAAATAGAGCGCAGGCTGTCCGGTGTATTGCCAATGATTCGACCGAGCCTGACCGATTCTTGGAGAAAATCACACCAACCATTTTCTGTTTCGCCCCAGAGCTGCCTTCAGTTTTCTCCTAAGAAGTTGATTTATGCACGGCCAAAACTTGTAAAAGAGGGTGCCGCGACTCACTCAACGGCCCTTCAAGGGGCCCTCGGCATTCAGGGAAGCTTAGAGATTGCATCGACGTGCGAGAGAAAGGACTCAATTCCCCCCCTGCCTGCCTTGTCACGCACTGGCTCACCTTCAATTCTTTCAGAACTTTCGGTGCCCGAGCTTCTGAACTTTTCTCACGTAGAGGAACAACTTACGAGGAGCGCAAGTGGGTTCTACGCCGGTGATTCCGTCAATCGTGTGCAAGTTCTTCGGACCCAATTTGTCCCAGGAGGGGTAGCCCTCTTCGTCGAGGCTAGCGGAAAAGTATGTGGACAGTTCTGGCTCGTCGCCGCCTTTGAACACCGCGTGGGGGACCGGTATCTACGTTTGGCTAAGGTGTCGAGGGAGGGACAGTCTCGGCCAAGCCATCAAATGAAACAATTGATAGGTTGGGTCAAAGAAAATACCCGAGTAAGTAGGGGCTCAGGCTCGGCTTTCGGCGAAGAGAACGCGCGCAATCTGCTCCAAAAACATCTACCCAATTGGGCCAAAATTACGATAAAAAGATGGTCGGAGAAATCTTCCAGCGTAAAAATTGACAAAAAGGGTGTCTACCTTTTTCATCATATAGAGTCCCAAGTTGCGCTTGTGCCAGTTTTGGACAAATTGCCTTTGCCTTGACTACGACTTTCTAGAAGGAAATTCTACGTTACGAATGACTTTTTGATGCATGTCGACAAGCAAGAGACCATCAATTTCAAAGGCAAAGAGATATTCTAAGAGTTGGCGACGGGTGGCACGTCCTGTCGCTTTGGCTGACTCTTTACCCGACTTCACTTCCGCCAAGAAACGCAGGTTCTTGCGTGAAACGATAAAATCTGCGTGAAGAGTTACTTTGCAGGTTTTTCCATCCAACCTAAAATTGTAACAACCCGTCGTTTGTCTAGAGACGATTTGATATCCGGCTCGCTTGAGCAGGCGGACTGCATTTTTCTCACCAGTTTCTCCCATCTTTCGATGCCGTGCGACGCGACGACTTGCTGCTGTTGAAGCGAGGGTGAGACGAATGGTTTGTACTAGAAGAAATACCACAAGCAACGCCACAAGAAGCAGGGCGTTGCTTGTGATTGCCTCGCGAAGCAAAGGCAATACTTGGTTGAGAATTTCGAAGCTACTCATCTCCCCCAGGACATCGAGAACAATAAGGCACCCCAATTACCCGTTTTCAGTAGGAACCAATGTACGGGCAACCTTTAAACCCAGTTGCATCAGGCCATGGGCCCGCGCCTCTGAGCTCGACTCCGCGTAGCAACGAAGTTCCGGAGCGTTGCCTGAGGGACGGAGGTGAATAATGTCATCATTTGAAAAGATGAAGCGCATGCCGTCCGTCATGTCGACACCTTTCAGCGGGCCCAAAGCGCTGCCAACCTCGTCGCCTGCGAAGGCTACTCCTACCGAACTTACATTCATGTCCTCTAGAATGGAGAAAAGGGATGCAGAGCGTTCTTGGGCAAAACTTTGGTCACGATCGCTCACCGTAAAGCGCTGAGGGAGCTCCTTCAAGAGTTGCGAAAGAGAGAGGCTTTTTTCCTTAGCTGAGAGGAGTAAAGACAAATGTACGATGATAGCATCACGGGTAGGTAACGCGGGTAGCGTATTCCCTCCAGGAACTTCAAGATCTGTCATCGTGAGAAAACCGCCATTGGCCTCATAGCCAGCGACCCGCGTAGCGCCCGTTTTCACAGATTTTTCCATAGCAGCGATCACAAAAGGCGAGCCAATGCGAGTGCGGACGACGTTTTTAAAGCAGCCACACTTTTCTACCGCTGTATTGCAGCTCACAGGAGTGGCAATCGAGGTCGCTCCCAGAAATCTGGCTGTCACGATGCCCGCTACATCTCCGCGAATCCAGCGTCCGTTCTCGTCCGAGAGCAAGGGGCGGTCGCTATCTCCGTCGGTAGAGACAATTGCATCCAATGTATGCTTTTGGGCCCATTGTTGGGCAAGAACCACGTCCTCGGCACGAATTGCCTCGGTGTCGACCGGGATAAACGAATCACTAAAGCCTAAGCGAGTAACTTGAGCTCCGAACTCTTCGTAGAGTTCCACCAGCAAGTTTCTTCCTACGGCTGAATGGCCGTAAACTCCCAAACGCAGACCCTCAAGACATTGGGGAGGGAAAGACTTGATAAAATGCTTCTTGTAAGCGAGCAGCGCCTGTGGAGCGGCTGTAGAAAGTAGCGTTTGTGTTAGAGCACTAGTTTCTGTCCGAAACATGCCGTGAGCATCAAAAACGTCCGGTAGCTCGACATGGCGCGAACGGATGAGCTCTTCATCGGTCTTTGTGATTTCCCCGTCTTGAGAACTAAATTTAATGCCGTTCCGATCGTCGGGGATATGACTACCAGTGACCATGAAGCCAGGAATTTGTTCATTCAATGAACGTAGAGCCAACGCTGGAGAAGGGATCCAACCGCAAAACTCGACCTCGTACTCGAGATGTTGTGCTGCAAAAGCAATGGCCTGGGAGATTCGGGGCGTACTGGGGCGTAGATCTCCTGCGATCGCCGCTCTTTTACTTGCGGAAGTGCCATGTTTACCTGCTAAATGCTGTAAAAACGCCATGGCATACGCCACGCAGACTCGATCGGTCATTTGCGTAACCAGACCACGAGCCCCGCTGGTTCCAAATTTTACGCCGCTTTCGCTCATGAGGTCTTCGACTTTGACTGATTCGATCACGATATTTCCTTTGAACCCGGAGGCTATCTCTGAGTGCGATAGATGTAGCGATGCTCGCTTCGAAACGGAAGTGCATGCTGAGGGGATTCGGGGTAGGTATTTGCGGCGCTTCGAATGATCAATCATGACTACTCCTGAACTCAAGGCTTCTCGGCACCTGAACGACGTCAAATATGAGATCCGAGGGGCGCTGGCGCGCCATGCGGAACAATTGGAACGAGACGGTCATGAGATCATCAAGCTAAATATCGGGAATCCAGGCGCATTTGGCTTTCAAATGCCAGCGAGCATGCGTGTGGCCATGGTGCGCAATTTGCACCAAGCAGATCCTTATTCTCACCAAAAAGGAATTTTTCAGGCTCGAGAAGCTGTGGTGATCCAGCAACAAGATAGAGGCGTATTGGACGCCGACGCCGATGACGTCTTTATCGGTAACGGCGTTTCGGAGCTCATCATGATGAGCATGCGAGCACTGCTGAACCCGGGAGATGAGGTCTTAGTGCCCAGCCCAGACTACCCTTTGTGGACGGCCTCGGTGGTAATTCACGGCGCAAAGACGGTGCACTACCCTTGCCGACCCGAAAAGGGCTTTGTACCCGACCCCGATGAAATAGCGGGTCTCATTACTGAGCGTACGCGCGCGATTGTAGTGATTAACCCGAACAATCCTACAGGAGCGGTCTATCCTCGTGAGGTATTGCAAAGAATTGCCGATCTTGCTGCGAAGCATCGATTGGTCTTGTGCGCTGACGAAATTTACGACCGCATGCTTTATGAGGACGCATTATACGTCCCCATGGCGACTCTCAACCCACTCGCGCTCTGCGCGACTTTTTCCGGGTTGAGCAAGGTCTATCGAGCCTGCGGATTGCGAGTGGGCTGGTTGTCTTTTTCTGGCGACAAGGATCACGCCCGCGAGTACATTCAAGCGATTGAGCTTTTGGCTTCTCTGAGACTATGCTCGAATGTTCCGGGGCAATTTGCCGTGCAAACAGCCCTAGGAGGGCATCAGTCTATCGGTGAATTGACGCGGGTGGGGGGACGTCTGTTTGAGAGTCGAAAAGCCATCATCGAATCGGTAGCCAGGAGCAGGTATCTTTCTGTTGTCGCACCTCGGGGGGCATTGTATGCCTTCGTTCGAATCGATCTCTCGCAGTTTCCGGCGGAGTTTGACGATAAAAAGTTCGCTTTAGAACTTCTTGTAAAAAAGCACGTACTGGTAGCCCCAGGTTCTAGTTTTAATGTTCCCTATCGGGATCACTTTAGAATTACGCTTCTACCTGATCGAGAGCAGATATTGGACGTAATGGCCCGTATTGAGGCTGTTTTAGCCTCCCATGCACTCAAATAGAGATATCTAGTTCACAATCAATGATTGTGAACTAGATATTATAGAGTCTCTACGATTTCTTCGTCGTTAGGATCACGTGATGCTTCGCTGAATGTGACTTTTTCATCGACTTCGACTCTCTCTTCGCCATCGCTGAGGGACCAATACCAAGTTGGATCTTCATGTTCGCTCTCACTGGGTGGGCGAATTTCCAAATCAAGTTGGCGATCGGGGACGACAATGAATGGTTCTGGAAAGGGAAAAAATATTTGCTCCCAATGGGTGGGGGCATCACGAGGTCCCGTGCCAAAACGAATTAAGTCGGTGAGCTGTGTGTCGAACCATGCGACAACTCCATAGGCGATTGTGGCTTGCCTGACGGTACAGCTGCCTCGAAGGCTACGTGGTTGTTCCTTTACGGTCTTCATGTCGATAGTGCCCAAATGGAATGTTCGAGAATCCATCTGAGCTTCTTCGATACGAATGAGACGACTCTGGCGCAGGGGTTTCTCCGCAATCGAGGAAAAGTCGATGCCGTAGGGGTTTCCAAGAAAAAAGCGGCGTTCTTCATGAAAAGCCTCGTCGGTTACCAGGGCGGCATGCACCGATACTTGAGCGGGTACCATCACGCCATCGGGCTTCAGCCATTTATCTCTCACGGCTAAAAGAGGACCCATCATCGCTTCAAAAAATAGGCAATGGCCCATCCACTCGGAGACGAGAATATCGGCCTTCTCTTCAAGCGCTAATGTCTTATGGTCTGCGTGATGAAATCGAATTTCTGGGTGACCCGAGTCCTTTGCGATTCGCCGTGCGTTGCGAATAAAGCTAGACCGATCGACAGCATCGACATGGGCGGCACCATGACGAGCCGAAAAAATAGAGAGTACTCCCGTGCCAGTACCAAAATCTATTACCCGTGACTCGGGTTTTACGACCTCTAGTAAGGCGTCGTCGTACGAAGTTGTGCGTACAACGTCTTCGAGCATCATTTGATGGGTTGAAGCGTCTTGATAAGATTCGACGAAGGGCGCGGGAGGAATGACGGGTTTCACGCCTGGCGGCCTACTGCGAAAATTGAGGCTGCGCCAGTTTTTGCGGGTCTTCTTCTAGGAGGAAGCCTTCTGCGAAGGGCAATTGATTCGATTCGCCGCGATTCTGCGGGGTCTGTCACCGGAGAGTATCGGGCAAGCGCGAGAGGGTTTCCGGAATTTCGCTCTTTTCGAGGGTTTCGTGCACATGAGCGGCGAGACCGGCCCCGGCCTCTTGATAGACATAGACCGCAGTTGCACCCATCTCTTGAATTTTGGCTACTTCATCTGGGTAGTGAGCGAGGATGAAGACGTAGCCTTGATAATTGAGCTGCTTGAGCAGTTCCTGAATCAATTGATGGATACGAAATTCGGACATGGCCAAAACGATGGCTGGAACCTGGTGCAAGCCCTGCAACTTTTCCCAAAAAATTGCGTCAGTGGGATCGCCCTTTTCGACATTGCGCTTTTCTTTGCGATGGTGCTGCACGCGTTCCTCGTTGAAATCAATGCCGAGCACACGGTTGAATTGTCGCGCCAACTCATCATAGGCCCCTTCTCCTACGCGTCCCATGCCCAAGATGAGTACATCAAAACGTTGACCTTGGATGACTGAGAGACGCCCCAAGCTCTGTGATTCGAACCTGAGAAGTCTTGGTCGGAGTTTGGCTTCCAATAGGTGAGCTGTGCGATTGAGGGGCGAGGCTACAATAAAGCTCAGGGTGAGGGCGAGGGCGATAATTACCAACCAAATATTGTCGAGAAGCCCCAGTTGAACGCCCACAGCCGCGACAATGAGGCCGAACTCGCTAAAATTGGCCAAAGTTACGGCGCTGAGAAAAGAATGGCGGACGCGCAGGCGAAATCGCACCATGGTAAAGAAGTAAAGGAGAACTTTGGCCGGGAGGGCAAGGGTAAGTAAGAGGGCGGCAAGCGCGGCCTGCAGGGAGAGCGGTTCAGAGAGCCCAATATTCAAGAAGAACGCAATAAGTAAGATCTCCTTAAAGCCTAATAATACATCGGCTAACTCCTTCGCCTTGGGGTGTCCTGCTACGAGAGCGCCGACTATCAAAGCTCCCAGATCTGCCTTGAGACCCACAGAGGAGAAGAGAAAGGCTCCCACAAAGAGACCCAGAAATAGACCACATGAAACGAGGAGGTCGCCATGACCCGAGCGCTCAAGAAGTCGGTGAAATAGGCCACGGAGGGGAATCAAGAGTAGGAGAGTGACAGCCCAAGGTGAGGGCAATTTCCCCAGAGAAAGAGTGAGGAATATCACCGCAATAATATCCTGCATGATCAGGATACCAATTGCGGTTGTGCCGTGAGGTGCCTGACTTTCTCCTCGTTGATCCAGGTTTTTTACGGCAAAGACGGTACTTGAAAACGAGAGGGCAAAACCCAAAAGTAGCGAGGCTTGCCAGGTGAGTGTTGAAAAAGGAGAGACCCCAAGGGCTCGTAGACCCCAGGACACGAGCATAAAAAGAAGGGTGGTGATTCCCAAATGAGAAGTAGTTCCTCCCCAAATAACCGGAGAGAGTAAGCTTTTGACTTGGAGCTTTAAACCAATTGAAAACATGAGCAAAGTCACGCCTAGATTGGCCAAGAAGCGCAATTCCTCGGAGCTTTCGAGCCCAAAGAAGCCACGTAAGAACACTCCCGCGAGAATAAACCCAACGAGCGGGGGCAGTTTGAGAGACGAAGCGACCAGGCCGAGAGCAAATGCTGCAGCGATCAGTAAAGGTGTTCGGGCAACAGGATCAAGAAAAAAACTCACGCTTCTTGAAGCATACAGTAGTTTGCTCGCTTGTGGACCTAAGGAGCAATTGGCCTCGAATTACTCCCCAATTGATGAAGAGATGTGCAACGTGAACTCATGGGCCGTTACGTTGGCCGTAATGGGCGTCAACTCGACCCCGCCAGCGGGCGCCAAACCTACCTCGGCGCTCGTCAATTCACCCACACCCAAAGCGTAGGAGAGCGCAAGCGTCGTTCCGAAGACTATAGACTCTGGAGCCTCCAAGGTACGCCCATTCTTCGAGTAAATTCCATGGGAATTCTTCCAGTCGAACGCGAGAGTTGCCCCATAAAAGTCGATTCGTCGATCTTGAAAATTCTCGGGTGTTTGCGCCGAGCTTCTATCGGTAAAGATGCCTCCTCCAAGAGAAAGAAACTCGTTGATTTCACCCTTGAGTCCGAGGCGCCCGTTCCAAGTTGCTCGTTGGGGCACGCCGAAAAGACTGTTCTCAAAAGGTAGGGAGAGGCTAGATTCTACGGAACCCACAACGGAGTCGAACTCGTGAGAAACCCCTAAGTGTACGCGAAATGGTGAAATAGCCTGGGTCCCTATGCCGATGCTTTCGTCGTAGAGAATAGAATTTTCTAGGGTCCCGTCGCTAGATGCCGCTAGAGTCGTTTCGACGCGATCGACAGCTTGACCAACGCGTAGCGCGGGAGAGCGCAAGGTAAATCCCAAACGCCATGTAGGAGTGAGTTGGTATTGAGTGCCTAAGACTAACTCCAAGCCAACTCCAATGCTATCTCTCGTTGAGTGATCGGCATAGGCTGTTTGAGAGTCAGGAGTCTCAATTGCGGCCGCGACGTCAACGGACTCATAGCGGGTTCGGTAGTTCGCAAGAAAAGAGGCACCGAGGCTGAGATTTGGAAGGGGATCCCAGCCAAACCCGGGTCCCAAGTGGTATTCTTGAACGCGGCTTTTGGAGTCATACCCAAATTCAAGAGATGTTCCTGCTGGCCCCCCCGGTGCAGCTAGATGGGTGCGCAAGGAGCCTGAGCTTTGAGCCGGAACGAAAATTCCCAAACCCACGCCAAATTTTCCAAATTTTCGAGTAAGGGTGAGAGCCGCAGGTACGACGTCTATGTCGAGTAGCGAAAGTCGCGTCTCGGTTGCGCCGGGTACTTGAGAGTCAAAGTTGGCAGTTGCGCCAAAGCGAATAGCGTAGGCACTAACGTTTACGTCGAGACGAGTTCCCCTCAGGGCCGAGAGGCCAGCGGGGTTGTACCAAATACTCCCACCATCACTACTGGTGGAGACTATTGCACCTGCCATCATTGCAGATTCGCCGCTGAGGTAGAATGAGTCTGAGTTTCCGGCTTGGGTAGTTCCGGAAAATAGCGCCAGGAGGGCACTCAGCCCCCCGGTGATTGAGAGCGTATTTTTTACCAATGGGTGTCTCAAGTATCCTGTCTTTGGGGGAATGGAGATGCCCCCATGAAAGCGTTGTGTGGAGATACAGAATTTTTACGATTCGTTCAATCGAGCGTTCGTCTTGGGGAGTAGATGCATTGTCTTGGCTAATATTTCGTCAGGAGTAGTCTCTTGGACAATGAAATTCCTCAATAGCAAGCGGTTGTTCCTTCCTCTTTCGTCGGTATGGGGTTCTTTTTTGTTGGCAAGCGCCTGCGCCTCCGGGGTAAGTGTTTCCACTAGTCCGTCGGCAGAGAATGGTGAAAGCAGCGAAGTCTCCCATGATCATAGCGGTACAGAAAAAGCTGCATTGGCAGATGCGCAAGCCGCCCACTTTGAGAGAGAGCGAGAAGAGAGCATAGCTCGCGGTGGGCGCCTTTATGACAAATGGTGGGCAGAAGCCACAATTGAGTTTTCGCCAGACGACAAGAACACGCCGAAGCGGGATGGCAAGGGGGGGCCTTTTGGCAATGGGACCCTACCCAACGCAAAGGGTGAGAGCATGCTCAACACAGGTCATGACTATCGCCTCAAAAACCTATTCGGTTGGGACTTACAGGGAGCGGCGGGTATTTATGGAGAAAAGTATCAGAACAAATCTTCCGTATTGAGCGTAGTTCTCCTTGAAGAAGGGGTTTCGGTACAAGAATGGAGCAGACGCCTCAGTGAGGGCTTTGAGGGAGTCCCTGCGTACGGCAAAGTATTGAACAAGACCCAAATTGAGGACATCGCCGCGTTTATTACGGCAATGGCTTCAGGTAAATTGGTGCGGGCTGGACAAGTTTGGTCACTCTCCGAAAATACGCCCAAAAATTATACGCTAAAAACAGGAGGAGATCCCGAGAGAGGTCATCAGCTGGTCGAAGAAAAGTGTTCCATGTGCCACGGTAAAAACGGCACAAATTTCTATTTGGAAGATGCCTATTCGTTGGGTTCATTTGCCCGAGCCAAAAGCTACGAAGCGTGGCTGAAAATTTTGAATGGCCAGCCAGGCACAAAAATGCGCGCTCAGGTTGATCTTGGTCTGTCTTCCGAGGGGCAAGCCAACAATCTTCTCGATATTCTCTCTGCCCTCTGCGACCGAAAGATCTATCCTCGTGGGGAGGCGATAGCTCCTGACGTGCCCGATGGCGATGCGCGTTGTGGGGAGTATCTTAAGTAAGAAGAGGATCTAACTTTTATAAGTTCTCCTCAATCTCAACGCACGGACTCGCACACTGGGAGAAAATATGTGCAGACCTTGAGCGGATTGCTTGAGGACTATTTGCCTTTGCCAGCTATCCTCTTCAGTCATGAGGCAGCGGGGCCGTATACTTCTTCCTATGCCGGGCCCCGCCTCTTTGCCCCCTCCCAAAAAAACCTTTGCTCTTTCTGTATCCGGAAGAGTCCTCCTCTTTACCGTCGTGGTCTGGGTTGGTCTTCTTGGGGGGCTTCACTTAGTCTTGGAACGGGTGTTTAGGCCCACTTTTGAAAACGTGGAGTCTGGGTTGTTGCTGAAAGACCTAGAACGCGTTGAAGCCGCCGTCGCCCGCGAGACTGAGCAATTGGGGGCTACGGCACGTGATTATGCCTCCTGGGACGATATGCGCGGCTTCTTAGAGAATGGTCAAGAGCAAGGGCTTCCCACTGCGCTCAATTCGGCCGTACTCAAGACTCTCGATCTCGATGCGATTTTTGTGCTCGATCCTATCGGAAGGGAGAAACACTCGGTTCACGAAAAATCGGCTGGTGAACTTGCCAAAGCCAAAGAATTTACGGCGAAGGCATTTGCTAGCCAGTTTCCGGTGATTGCTTCGGCGAAGGCCCAAGGTTCTTCGGAGAGCGCGCCACGTAGAGGGCTTTTGCGATTTAGCGGCGACACCCTTGTGTTCGCAGCGGCCGCTCCCATTGTGAGCCGTGAGGTAGAGGGTAAGGTACTGGGTACTGTGATCATGTTGCGGGAGCTAGATGCTGAAGGCATTGTGCGTTTAGGCGAGCAGGTGCGTTTACCTCTCTCGTTAGCAGCCGCGACTCCTCAAGGGCCAGCGCCCCAGGCAAATGAAGCCAAAACCGTCATCGCCGAGGGATTAATTAGCGCTTCGGCGTGGATTCGTGACCCCTTTGGCAAGCCCATTGCTCGTTTTGAAGTCGAGCGCCCCGCGAGCATATTGGCGGAAGGTGAGGATACACTGGCACTGGGAGGTTTAGGCTCTCTCTTTATGCTTTCTGTTGTGTTGGCAATGTTGTTACTCCTCTTGCAACTCTCTGTTGTGCGTCCCTTGCGCAGTCTAACCCGAAAGATTGAAGAAGTCCGGCGCACAGGCGACTTGGAACTCCGCTTGGGCATCAATCGTCACGATGAGATTGGTCTCCTCGCATATAACTTTGACAGGCTATTGGTCCTGCTTAGTGAGCGAACACAAGTACTCGAGGAGTTGGCAACGACAGACGGGCTCACAAAATTGTGGAACCGTCGATCGATTATGGCGTTTTTGGAATCATCAATCGAGAAAGAACCGACTGTTCAACATCAAGTCTCGGTTTTGATGTTGGATGTCGATCATTTCAAGAGGGTAAATGATACCGCCGGGCACACCGTAGGCGATCGAGTACTCCGCCAAGTAGCGGAAACTTTGAGGCGAACTATTGGTCCGGAAAATAGAGCGGGGCGTTACGGAGGAGAAGAGTTTTTAGTTGTGTTGCCCAAGCAAAGCAAAGAGGACGCCGCGCAGGTCGCAGAAAGAGTTCGCTTGGCGATCTCTCAAACTTTGATTCAGGGTTTAGACTGGAAGGTGACGGTAAGCATCGGAGTGGCTGCCTGGTCCAATCACAGTGTACATGGTCTTCTCGCTACCGCCGATATCAATTTATATCGTGCTAAGGAGGCCGGGCGCAATCAAGTGATTGCAGACGATGTCGAACCGTCGCGCCTGCCGGTAGCCTCTGTCCCCCCCCCAGCACCTCATCATCCCATCAGTAGTAAAGGTCCAGTATTCATTCCGGCCAAAACATAGATACGGCTCCACCTCTGTTCGATTAACGGGAGTTGTCCTTAAGAAAAGCCTAAGCGTCGCCGTATCGGGCGGGGTAATGGGGCGATTGATCAATGTGATGCTAGTGGACGATGATGCTGAATTCTCGAAGGAGATCGCTGGTTTTTTGACCCAACATGGCTTTCAGGTGCAGCTCCGAGAGAAGGCATATGGCACCTCTCAGGCTGTCTTGGCTCAACAACCTGATATTGTCCTCATGGACATTAGTTTGCCAGGAATCTCCGGAGATCACCTCGCTGAGCTGCTCTCGCGAAATAAGGGGACTCATCATATACCAGTGTTGCTTTTGGCGAGTGCCTTTGACAATACCGCCTCTGACAAAGCTCGGGAAAGCGGAGCCTGGGGCTATGTGCGCAAAGTGAGGGCAAAAGTGGAGTTACTTGCGGCCATCAAAGGGGCCGTCGAGGCCCCTCGCAACCTGAGCATCAAACCCCCATCGAGTCGGCAAGCTCCGGAAAGTGGTGTTCGGGAGCTTGCTAGGGCGGGTGACAACTCCACCACGGTATTTAAGGGGATCCGTTCTGGGCGCGTGAGGGCGAGCGAAGGAAGTCCCAGCTATTCATCTTCGATTTTGTCAAAAAAAGAGCCCCCGCGAAGTCAGCTGGAAGAAAAAGAGCCCCCCCGCCATGAGGTTTCCTCCAAAATGAAGCGGGGAGCCTAAAGAGCGTACCCTCGCACCTGCTTTGATGTTAACATGCTGCTGCCATTTGTTGTCTCGTGAGAATAAACTAGCAAAGGACTTTCGTTCTTGATCTTAAGCCGTCTTTTGACGGTAACGGATACTCCGACGTAGGGCGGCTGGTAAGTGCTGTTGCAGATCTTCTTTTTGGACCGCTTCATCTGCCCCTGACTCTACGCGTAGTCTTTCGAGATCCGACGGGTCCATACTAGAGATGAGTACAATGCCTATTTTATTGAGGCGCGGGTTTTTGCGTAGCAAACAGGAGAGTTTGTCACCGCTCATCGTGGGCATGAGAACGTCGACGGCCACAGCTTCTATGTGGTTGTCTACAATCTTCTTTGTAGCGCCAATGGGAGAAGGTAGATCAAAAACTTCAAAACCGGCGTCTGTTAAGGATTCTACAATGACTAGCCTAATTATGTCATCGTCATCTATTACTAATACTTTCATTGGGGTCCTCTAATCCATCCGCCCGTAGCTATGTGACCTAACGTGGGGCATTAGGCTAGTGATACTTAGCCCCCTTGGTTGTTTTTTTGATATTTCGTCATTCGATTGAGGTGGATCGTTCAGAGTTGAAATGCCCACAGACCCAATGAACGATTCTGAGCTAGCCGAATGCTGTCTAAGCGCAGGAGGTTTTCAGCCGAGGTCCCCCGTACTTTCGTCATAGTTTTTCTAAAAATTGCAGCCGGGCGGTGGAATTCTGTAAATTCCTGCCTCATTTCGTATGCTTGTCGTTGCTCGATAGAAAAACGTCGTAATTTTTGCGTTTCTGGAACACAATAGAGGGAAAGCTCTTTTTTCCTTCTATGCAATCTTCCGATTCCCCCCCCCCTCTCAGCTATTTCCCTCCGCCGAATATATCGTCGACGGGTGTATCCGCTGAGCAGATGGCGCGTGCCGTAGTTCAAACGGATCTCCGGGATGCTCCAGACACTGCTGGCTTACTGGCAGAAGGACGAGTTCGAGATGCGGTGACCCGCCTTGTGGAGTTGCATCATGTCTCTGTGTCTATGGCTGAGGCTCCCTGCTTAGAGGACATAATTCCTCGTGCGGTTCACGGGGCTCGGGAGCGTCTCGGGGTGGACAGGCTGGCCGTTTTCTTACGAGACGGCGAGGACGTTGTGGGAACGTGGGGCACTGACGAAGTCGGTAATATTGTCGAGGAGAGTTCGTTTCGTATGGCGATTCGCGAACTACCCGAGTTTGAGATGGTGGAACGCGCATTTCGTGAACAAAATTATGTGGCCGTAAAGCATGACGTTGCCCTCCACAACTCGGACAAGATCGTAGGGAAGGGCTGGAATGCCATGGTCGCCCTTTGGTATGCTGACGAGGCCCTTGGCTGGATTGCTTGTGATAATCTACTGAGCGGTAAGCCCCTAGAATCTTTTCAGATTGAAGTTTTGAAACTCTTTGCGGCCTCCTTGGCTCAATCCTTGGTGCGAGGAAAAGCCGAGGAAGAACTAAAAAACCTCAATCGTCAACTCGAAGAGCGAGTGCTGGCGCGTACTGCAGAGCTAAAAGCGGCGAATCAGGAGTTGAGACAGATATCCCAACGGGATGGTCTGACAGGAATCGCCAATCGGAGACTTTTTGACGCTTCGCTTGCTCGAGAATGGGGGCGTTGTGCTCGGGGACATCACGACCTTTCCCTTGTTTTGGTCGATGTAGACTTTTTTAAACAATACAACGATAGATTGGGACACATCGAAGGGGATGCTGCCCTCAAGTCAGTTGCAAGCGCTTTGGAAAAGGTCGCGCGGCGACCCACTGATTTAGCCGCTCGCTACGGGGGGGAAGAATTCGTTCTCTTGCTACCAGAAACTGACGAAGCCGGAGCCTTGGTGATAGCCGAGTCGGCGCGTGCTGCGATTGAATCATTAGGTATTACTCATCCACAATCGAAAGTGGGAGAGCATCTAACTATTTCTCTTGGTGTAGCCTCTGCGAATGCAAGCACATGCGACGCTGATACTCTTCTGGCAGGTGCAGACACAGCGCTCTACGAGGCTAAGCAACGTGGTCGCAATCGGGCGTGTCTAGCAACGGAGCTAGGCCAGATAGCCCTGGCCGCCTCCGTTGACTAAGTGAGCTAATTGGCGAGCTAGAAGTCTTTAATTAGTGCCAAGCAGCAGCGATGCGCACCGGTTTGCCGGTTTTATCGTGTTCGGCAAGAAGTGCCATGGCCAGTCCTACGCAAGGAGTGCACGCCGCGTACTTGGTGCCATGAGCACACTTTATCCAATTGGCGGCACTGGGCGTGCGGGTAAAATGGGCGGGGTCAAGGTGCCTACCGCACGCGACACAATGAATATGGGGCGCGTCTTGGTTTACCACAGGAGGCCCGGCAAGCGCCTTTCGTTGCTTTTTTGTGAGACGCTTTTCTTTCTTCATTGGCCCACCCTACCACTACTATTCGGGGCCAAAAGAGATCGGGTTCATATTTATGAGTCGAATTTATCGGGCCGTATCTGTCCACAATTGGTTCTATCTTTCTATAATTCTGCTTTTCTAGCTCGCTATTGAATGATTCCTCAACATATCGCTCCAGTTCGCCAATTCGTACTAGTACCTCGTGCCGGAAGTCCGTGCCGGGTTTCACCAGACCCAACTGAAGTGGGGGCCTGATGAAACCCGCAATAGCCTCCCTATTTGCCCTCGGTACTACTTTTTGTCTCATGGGTACCAAAACCCGGCACGAAGTTCCGACCTTTGGTACTAGGTATAAGAAGCTGTGAGCCAAAAAGCGTTCGATAAAAAATTTGGAGCGGAGTTTGTGGAGAACCTTCCGACTTGCCCTGGCATTTACATGTACCGAAATGCTGACGCAGAGGTGCTCTACGTCGGCAAGGCCAAGAATTTGCGTCGCAGGCTACAAAATTATCGCAATGCGAGTCGTCGCCGGGTGCATCGAAAAATGCGGGTCTTGGTGAGTGAGTCTTACTCGTTGGAGATTCAGACTCTTTCGAGTGAGCGCGAAGCTTTGCTGCGCGAAAACGAACTCATTGTCGAACTCTCGCCTATTTACAATGTAGATGGTGCCTACGCATTTTTGTATCCCTCAATTGGGGTAGGAGAGACTGATAACCTATTAGTTCTTTGTTTTAGCACCCAACCCGAGAAATTTACGCATTTGGGCCTCACTTGGTATGGATGCTATCGTTCGCGCCCACGGACCAAGGTTGTATTTGACTCATTGGTTCAACTCTTGAGCCTATTGGGGCACCTTGAAAAAAGAACCCGACTTCCTACTCACGAGTCATTGAGAGGCTCGCGCGTGGTGGGCGTTCGTATGGTGCCCGCAGAATTAATCAGAGCTTTGCACGGTTTTTTTGCCGGCTCCAGCTCAGCCATGCCGGGATTACTCGCGACATGGTTGCTCAAAAAACCGCGAGCACGACGTGAGGCGAGCTTTGTTCAAGGACACCTCAAGTTCGTGAATCAATTTTTTGAGACTGATACCGAGCGTCTACACCATGCCTTAAGAAAAATGGGAAAAGAAGGCACGTTTATTCCCCAAGAAGAGAGAGATGCTCTCTTTATTCAGGCCGCAGAATGGGGGGAGGATTCGGAGGTGCCGTGAGCCCCCACCCCCGATGGGCTTATTTTTTAACTTGGATGCTATCCAGTAATTCTACAAATGCCTTTGTTTGGGAATTGAGAGTCGTAGCCGGCCCCGTCATCTTGAAAAAATAGCGTCCACTAGGGGCCTCAACGATAGCGCCTCGCAAGCCCCATTCCGTTTTTGACCCCTGAGGGCCGCCAGGCATGCCAGCAGAAAAAGTACCGGTCTTGATAGTCACGGTGTGGCGCTTGAGTCCGTTCGCTTCTGAGTTGCCGCGGGTAATACTGCCCTCGGGTACCTCTTTAAACTGACCGAGCCACCTATCGATATTTGCGTCAATTTCTCCACCCTGGCCGGGGCCAAAGTAAAAGATAGCCACCTCGGCGGCACCGCTTGTGCCTGGCACCTCGTAGGTGGCGGCCCGCATCATACGTGGGGGACCTTGTTTCCAATCTTTGGGCGCGTCCCAAGAGATTGCTACTTGAGGAGGCGCTGCTGGTCGAGAATCTTTGCCTTGGGCGCCGGGTCCTCCATGGGGGCTTGCGCCGTGGGGAGATTTTTTTAGGGCCTGAGTGGCGGCTGAGGGCAGGGGGGCCGAGTTGTCCACTAAGGGAGCTGGCTCCACAGGCGTTTTATCGCAAGCCAAACCAAAGAAAAGAGCGCAGCTCGCGAGAAGGCAATGGCGTGAAAAACCGTGAGTCATCCTGGCTCTATAGGACGATGCGCCCAGCACGGCGAGGGCCCGCCGAAGTCGGCCATTTCAAAGGAGCTGGTTGCAATGAACTAAAAAGCGGGCGGGGTAAATGAGCCTAGACTCTTGAGCTGACTCTGCTCTGATGCTCGCCCTCATGACGGATATTATAAGCACTCCCGTTGCCAGCCCGCTTTCCTCCGCGGCCTCAAAGTCTCAGCCCGATCTCAACTTTGACAATCAAATAGCAGCCGAACTTTCGGTGCCAGTGAGTGGGGTACGTGCGGTGATTCAGCTCTCTGCAGAGGGCGGCACCGTTCCCTTCATTGCTCGTTACCGAAAAGAGCAGACAGGTGGCCTAGATGAGGTGCAAATTCGTGATATTTGTGAGCGTCGTACCTATTTGATCGATCTAGAAAATCGGCGTCGGGCGATTCTCTCTGAGATAGAAAAGCAGGGAAAGCTCACCGATACTCTCAAGAGAAAAATAGCGGCATGTGAGACTAAGGCAGATTTAGAAGATCTCTATTTGCCCTACAAACCCAAGCGCACGACTCGGGCAATGAAGGCAAAGGAAAAAGGTCTCGAGCCTTTAGCCGACCTCATTTGGGCGCAACCTAGTGAGGGCTCACCTTCTTCAGAGGCCGAAAAATATGTCGACGAGAAAAAGGAAGTTGCCAATGTTCATGCAGCTCTTTCTGGCGCGCGAGATATTATCGCAGAAAAACTGGCCGAAGACGCCGAGTTACGTAAAGCCGCTCGTGAAACTTACATGCAAGAGGGTGTGCTCAATGTCGCCAAGAGTAAGGCTCACGAAGACAAGGTGACGAAGTTTGACAACTACGCTCAGTTTTCTGAACCTGTCGTCAACATTGCGTCGCATCGTTACCTTGCAGTACGTCGCGGCGAGACCGAAGGCGTTCTTTCTGCGACTTTGGACATTGAAGACGCCACTTTTGAAGAGCGAGTGCGCAAACTGACCCCTCTCAATGAGGCGTCTCCTTTTGCCGAGCAGCTAAAAAAAGCCTGCACCGAGGCCATGAGCCGACAATTATTGCCTTCTGCTCAAATGGACGTTCGCGTAGAGCTCAAGATGCGAGCCGACAAGGAGGCGGTGGACGTATTTGCGACCAATCTTCGTGAATTATTGATGGCAGCACCTTTTGGCGCTCGTGCGGTGATGGGTATTGACCCTGGTCAGCGTACGGGCTGCAAAGTTGTCGTATTGGACGATACAGGAAAGCTCCTTGCGAACGATACAATCTATTTGGTGCAAGGGGAAAGCGCCACGCGGAAGGCGGAGGATTTGTTGGTTGCATATCTTAAGAAATATCCCATTTGCGCGATTGCTGTGGGCAATGGCACTCACGGTCGAGAAACTGAAGCTTTTGCGAAAAAGGTAATTGCAAGCCCTCGTTTGACCGAGATGAAGCAAAAGCCATTCTGTGTCGCCGTGAGCGAATCAGGAGCGAGTATTTACTCTGCAAGCGACATTGCCCGTGAAGAATTTCCGGACCTAGATTTGACGGTACGAGGCGCGATCAGCATTGCGCGTCGACTACAGGATCCATTGGCTGAACTTGTAAAGCTCGATCCAAAAAGCATCGGTGTGGGACAATACCAACACGATGTTTTTCAGATTTTTCTTGGAAAAAAACTGGGTGAGGTGGTGGAAACTTGCGTGCATGAGGTCGGAGTTGAGCTCAATACGGCCAGTGCACCACTCCTTGCACGAGTTTCGGGTTTAGGTGCTTCTGTCGCCAAACGAATTGTCGCTCACAGGGATAAGGCCGGTTCGTTTACTAGCCGTAAAGATTTGCTGAAAATAACGGGGCTGGGCCCTCGTGCTTTCGAGCAAGCAGCTGGTTTCTTGCGTATTCGAGGAGCGGAGCAACCACTGGACGCCAGTGCTGTGCATCCTGAGCGTTATGAACTCGTAGAGAAAATTGCCGCTGACTTGGGTGTCCCCGTGGTGCAGTTGATTGGTAGCAGAGAGCTCCTCGCTCGTATCGATCGCGCGCGCTATCTCAGCGAGTCCGTGGGGACCTTCACTTTGGATGATATTGTAGCCGAACTCCTGAAACCCGGGCGAGATCCACGAGACTCTTTTTCACCGCCAAAATTTCGTGATGATGTAACGAAGGTAGAGGACCTCAAAATTGGTATGAGCCTCGAAGGGGTTGTTACCAATGTGACGGCGTTTGGTGCATTCGTGGACGTGGGGGTACATCAGGATGGCTTGGTGCATATTTCCAAACTAACAGATCGCTTCATCAAAAACCCGAGCGAAGTCGTGAAGGTGGGAGACAAACTCACGGTGCGCGTGATGGAGGTCGACTTAGAGCGTAAGCGAATTTCTCTTTCTGCGCGCCGAGACGAGGTAATCTCTCCCGAAGGAGGCAAGGGGGCTTCGGCTTCTGGTGGCGGAGGACGTGGTTCGGGTTCAAGGGGCGGAGGCCAGCGCGGAGGAAGTCAACAGGGCTCTGGTCCAAAAGGTGGAGGTTCCAATCGGGGGGGGCAAAGAGATACTGGAGCAGGGCGCGGAAGTAGTCAGCAAGGAACAGGCGGTAAAGATCTTGTCCACAATCCCTTTGCAGACATATTTAGGCGCTGAAGTATTCGACGGGGGTCAAGCAATTCAGATTGGCCCCTTGCGTCTCTTATAAGGCGACCCATATTATCGCTCATGAATATCTCAGTCATAACTGGAGCAAATCGGGGAATAGGCCTGGCACTAGCGCGCGAGCTACAATCACAGGGACATCAAGTGGTAGCAGCCTGCCGCTCCTCTTCGAAAGAATTGAATGCTTTAGGAGTTGAGATCGTAGAAGGAGTGGACGTCGCTTCTCAAGAAGGCGTCGCCTTGCTGAGTCAAAAAATTGGTGAGCGCAAAATTGAGTTGTTGATCAACAATGCGGGAATTCTCGTTTTTGGAGACACCTTAACCGAGCCCGATTATGAAGGCATGGCGAGGCAATTTGAGGTGAATGCTGTGGCTCCTTTGCGGGTCACCTCAGCCCTCCAAAATAGCTTGGCCCAGGGCGCGAAAGTGGCGTTCGTAACCAGTCGCATGGGCAGCATTGCTGACAATGGCTCCGGGGGAGTGTACGGCTACCGCATGAGCAAGGTGGCCCTCAATATGGCCGCCGTTTCCATGTCTCACGAGCTAGCTCCCCGAGGTGTGTCTGTTGTGATTCTCCACCCAGGCATGGTAAAAACAGACATGATTGGGGGCCGGGGTGAGGTAGAGCCCGAAGAGGCGGCGCGAGGACTTCTTGCGCGCATCGAAGAGACGAGCATCGAAAATACAGGCAGATTCGTTCATCAAAATGGCGAACAGTTGCCTTGGTAAATCTCGCGATAAATTCGCGTTCAGACGAGGACGCGCGCAAGAGTAGCTGTTTTATCAGTCTTTTGTGGGCGAGAGCGTGGTTTTTGAAGGGGGAGAGCCCTCTTTATTCTCTAATTGGTCGACCCAACCCGCTTTTGCCTCTGGAAATGAGTCGGCAAAAGGTAAATAAGGTTTGATATCGAAAATGGGAGTACCATCGAGAATATCTACCCGACCTAAAAAGAGAATGTTCTTTTCGATCTTGTGCAATTCGACACAAGAGAGCGAGAGACCATTGGGCCGATGGGGAGCCCGTGTTGAAAGTAGGCCCCTTTTTATGCGAGGGCCGCGTGGTGGCATCACGGTGGCGTTCCAACCCTTGTTCAGGTGAAAATTTCCGATGAGCCAAATATGGGAGAAACCGTCTAAGTCTTGCAGGGCCTGCACTGGTACTTGATCTAAAAAAAGCTCTAATTGCGCATCGGTCGACATGCGTTGACCCACTTCGTTGTCGACTGCCGCCTGGCGTGGGGTACCGTAGCGCTCTTTATGTTCAGAACGAATGACACCAATGGGTCGAATGATGAGTTCATGAGGCGTTTGCACCGCGCCTGTGTAGTCTCGCCCGGGAGATCCTTTATGTTCTTTAAATCGCGGGGGAGTCGACATTTTAAGATCCTTCTTTTGCTGGAGGGCACGACGCGATGACGGCGTACTGCATACCGGCTCTTCTCGCCCCTTCGAAACCTAGTTCGGCGTCTTCTAAAACGAGACACTTTTCTGGTGAGACGCCCATTTTTTTAGCAGCCAAGAGAAACATATCGGGCGCTGGTTTACCGTTGTCGACATCCTCGGGAGTCACAATAATTGGGAAAAGACCCTCCGCTCCAATTCCTTTGAGGGTTCGTTCGACGCTCGGGCGTGCGCTCCCCGAAGCCACCGCGATTGGAAATTGCTTGGCCATTTTACGAGCAAATTGAACCACCTCATCAATGGGCTCAATGTCTTTCTCTAGTTGATGAAAAAGTGTTCTCTGCCTTTGAGAGACAAAATTCGCGTCCAAGGCTCGATCAAATTGATCGGAGAGCTCTTTCACGGTGCGCTCCATACTCATGCCGGCTCGGCTCAAGAAGATCTCCCAGGTAAATTCAAAGGCGGCTCCCCCTTCGCGTAGCGCCTCGCGCCATGCGTAAAAATGCGCAGGCATAGTATCGGCGAGGGTTCCGTCACAATCAAAGATATAGCCCTTGAATGGGCTGAGATCGTGAGGGGGGGTAAAACGGGAAATCATAGAATCAGTTCGCGCAAATTGTTGCCTGCAAGTCGTTTCATAATGGTGAAACGGCCTGTAGCATGGCGCCGGCCTCACCATGAATGAAAAGAACGCAAATCCAGATCGAGATGACTCAACCGCTTCAGATTTTGTAGCAGAAATCATTCAAGGCGATCTTGAAAGTGATAAAAATAGCGGAAAATTGCAAACGCGCTTTCCTCCGGAGCCCAACGGGTACCTGCATATTGGCCATGCAAAGGCCATTTGCGTCAGCTTTGAAAGCGCTAAGTTAGCCAGCTACGGAAAATGCAATCTTCGTTTTGACGATACCAACCCGGTGGCCGAAGATGATGAGTTTGTTCGGGCCATTCGCGAGGATATTTCATGGTTGGGGTACCCCCCAGGAGAGCAAGTTTTCTTTACATCGTCCTACTTTGAGCGTCTCTACCAATGCGCTGTTTCCCTCATTAAAAAGGGTGTGGCTTATGTCGATAGTCAATCAGCCGAAGAAATTCGCGAGGCACGCGGGGACTTCCACCGGGTGGGGCAAAATAGTCCTTATCGAGAGCGTTCTGTTGAAGAAAATTTGCGTCTCTTAGAGGGGATGAAAAAGGGAGAATTTGACGAAGGCGCGTGCGTCTTGAGAGCAAAGATTGATATGAGCGAAAAGGATATTCTCCTACGTGATCCGCTCATCTATAGAATTCGCAAAACCGCCCATCATCGCACAGGGAGCGAATGGTGCATTTATCCCATGTACGATTTTGCCCATCCACTTTCTGATGCTTTTGAGGGAGTGACTCATAGTCTCTGCTCCCTCGAATTTGAAAATCATCGGGGACTTTACGATTGGTTCATCGAAAATGTGGGCGGTTTTGACCCTCGCCCCCGCCAATATGAATTTGCGCGATTGGCCCTGACTTACACCGTGTTGAGCAAGAGAAAGCTCAAGCAATTGGTTGAAGAAGGGCACGTGGAGAGTTGGGATGATCCGCGCATGCCGACCTTGGCCGGCATGCGTCGTCGAGGCTATTTACCTGAATCAATTCGTGGTTTGTGCGAACGCGTGGGAGTTTCTAAGCGCAATAGTTTGGTGGACGTCTCGCTTTTTGAACACCGCATTCGCGAAGATCTCAATGGTGACGCGAATCGCACCATGGCGGTGATTCGTCCGCTGAAGGTGGTAATCGAAAACTTTGCAGAGAATGCGGCGGAAGTATTTGAAGTACCGGTTCACCCTGAGTATCCCGACCGAGGCGTTCGAAAAATTACTCTCACACGTGAAATTTTTGTCGAGCAAGACGATTACCAAGAGGTGGCACCTAAAAAGTGGTTTCGTCTGGCCCCAGGTAAAGAAGTGCGTCTCCGAGGCGCGTGTTATATTACTGTGAAAGAAGCTATTTGTGACGCTGAGGGCAAGCTTGTGGAGCTACGTGTTTCTTGGGATCCCGAGTCAAAAGGAGGTTCAACTCCCGATGGTCGACGCATCAAAGGAACTATTCATTGGATCAGTCAAACTGATGCAGTAGAGGCAAATATACGCCTGTATGACAGGCTTTTCACCGAGGAAAATCCTTTAGGGCATGAAGATCGTGACTTTTTGGAATTCATCAACCCCTCGTCAATCGAGACCCTCTCTAACTCATTGCTTCATCGCGATGTAGCGGCGCTCTCGGCGGGCAGTCGCATACAATTTGAGCGCCTCGGGTACTTTTGCGTAGACCAATCAAGCTCTGCTGCGGCTCCTGTCATCAACCGCACCATTAGCCTGCGGGATAGCTGGGGAAAGAAAGCAAAGAAGTGAGCGCGGGGATCAGTAACGAAGACGAATAGGGGTGTAAGCTCGCGGAGCCACGTTGACGGCTATTTCGTGAAACTTGGGTTTACGCAGGCGAGGGGAGTGGCGACTAAAGCCATAACCCTCCGAGGGCAAACCAATGAAATTGGTGTCCACCCGGTTGTTGCTATTTTCGTCGTGAAATACAGCCACCCCATATTGTCCACGAGGCAGGCCTTTAAAGGTGGCATACACGGTCCCCCTCTTTGCTCGCACGCGCTGAGCCCGCAAATAGCGCCCAGGCTTCAACCAATTAGCTTTTTGATAGATAGCCACAAAGATGGAGCCACTATTGTTGCGTACGGTGGAGATAGGGATGGTAATTTTCGTCTCGTCCGCCCCTGCTGCCGGAGAGCCTATCAGGAGGCCGGCAAGAAGAGTCATCACAATACGCCTAGCCCAAAGAGCCGGGATTGAGGACGAAGATCTTGAAAGCATGAACTAGCCTAGCACGATTGCCAGCGAGGGCCGCTGTTCTGTTTACAATTGTAATTCGTCAAACCTTCATAATTAGCTGGTTTTCTGTCCGCTGGTTACGATTGTCATTTAACCTGTGACAATTTACCTGACTGTCATTCTAGTGTCACTGTATTGAGGCCCAGGCAAAGCCGAAGCGTAGTCACGGCAAGAGCTCTCGCCGATTTACTGAAGTAGTCCATGACGCGGAGAGCGGTTGCACCTACATCATGGACTACTGCAAATCTCCACTGCTCGGTCCAGCGCTGGAGCGCGTTCTTTCCAATCGAAGGAGTTGGAGAGCTCTTTGAGGCGCAGATCGTTGTAGAGGTCGGTGAGCCCCCCAGGGCGCTTCTTTTGTTCGGCTAACTCTAGGAGTTTTTTTACTAGCGCCCCTTCATCCTCGTCTTCTCTTTTTGTGCCGGTACCTTCCTTTGGGTGGGCGCCGCCATAAAGACAAAAATCTGGGTAAATTTCTGGATAAACCAAACGCCGTGGAACAAGAGGAATGAGCCCTCCACTCACGCCTTCGAGGAGGGCAATGCCAAAAAACTCATGATCTGCCGTGGAGACTACTACGTCACATTCTCTCAGTGCTTGGTGATATTCGCGACGATTCTCCATAAATCCAAATTGGACGATTTCTTTCTGAAAATCTTCTTGCGCCTGGTCAAAAGCTGGTGGCCATTTGCGAAAGCTTTGTCCTAGACAGGTCAATCTAAAGTTTACTCCCAGAGCTTTGAGAGCTTTGAGAGCCGCAAAAAATTGTTCAGGGTGTTTGTCGTGTTCCCAACGGGCGACCCAGGCAATATGTAGAGCTGGGTGAGTCTTGCCCTGGCTCGCTAACTGCCCAATCGACTCGATTCCTAAAGGTTGTATTTGGGACTTGAGTCGAATGGCCTGGAGGGTATCAAGGGACTTTTCGTCAGGCATTTTTCTCAATAATTTATCTAGCCCCGCCAACAAAGTATTCAAATTGTATTGGGAGTTGAACCAAAGTTCATCACCGGCGAGCGCGCTCACCCAATTGATAAGAGCGAATCGCTCGTTTTTTTCGTTTGCCTTTTGAACGGGGTAAACGAGTTGGTTCTCGTGAAAATAGACGACCAACGGCAGGCTACGTAGTGCAGGTGGAAGAAGACCACGCAACTCGGCGACATCAACCATGGATGTGGTCCAAAGGAGGTCGAAGTTTTCGCCCGCGTCTACCAGTTGTTTCGCAGCCTCAGCCATTCCTACTGCTGCCTGGCGAATACGCCAAGAGAAGTGGCGAGGAGGTAGAGTGACTAAGCTAAATTGATGCTTGCTATGAGCAATCCATTGGTCAATGAATTGGGCGTGGGAACCGCCATGGTAGGGGTTGAATGCTAAGATGCGCATCTTATGATTTGCACATAGGTTCTTCGCCTGACGTAGAGGCGAGGCCGTCTTGCGCTACCTGCCAAAAGAGTTGAATGATGCGGCGTTCTAAGTTTTTTGGCCGCGTGCACAAGGAAATTTTGTAGCCGCGGGGAGCTTCGAGTTGAACTAATTCTTGCACTCTTTGGCGTAGAGGGCTGTTTTCTAGAACCAAGCGGGGAACCAAGCCGATGCCCGCTCCTAGGCTGACCATGGCAATAATACCTTCGTTCCCTCGAACTTCTGCCACAATCTGCGGCGACAAGTTGCGCTCTTTACTCCAAGCGTCCAAGCGTGCGCGCTCTAAACCTAGGGTGGGGACAACTAAGGGAAGCTCCTCGATGCGCGCGGGGCTGCTACTGAGATGTTCTTGCCAGTCTTGTAGATCAAGAGGGCCTATAAAGGCTAACTCTGTTTCTCCTAATATACTAGCGACAAGACCATGGGGTCCTTCTTCTTCTGTGGGAATTACCGCGACATCGACCTCGCCTGTTTCCAACTGGTTGAGGGACTGGGTAGCGTCTTGGGTGAGGAGGCGTAAAGTGACTTGTGGATATTGAGAGCGGAAGGTGGCAAGTAATTGGGGAAGGATAGAGTGCGCAGCTGTTACCGTGCAAGCTATGTGTAATGTACCCGTAGGCTCGGCAGCGTCACTTCTCAATTCGCTCATGAATTCATCCCATTGATCAAGCTGCCTATGGGAAAAAGAACGAAATGATTCCCCGGCTTGAGTGAGGGTGATCTCTCGATGGGCACGTATGAGCAGTTTGTGCTCGACCTCTTCCTCCATACCTTGAATACGGCGGGTGAGGGCCGAGGGGCTCATACCTAGACTTTTGGCGGTATGACCAAAATGCAACGTTTGGGAGAGGTGAACGAAGATCTTGTAGTCGAGAAGTTCCATGAAGTTAGGTTGAACTGAAACTTATAATTGCGTATATTGCAACGAGAGTTCTTAGCCGTTGCAATATTTTGAATGATCCGAAGAATATGGCCAGCTGTGGAGATTTCCCACGATAAAATCGCACCAAAAAGAGAGAATTCTCGAAATATTTAAGGTGGAGAGGTCGTGTCCGTACCCAACAACGAGTGAGTTTTCACTCGGCAAGGGCTGAACGCTGAGCTGCATGTTGGAGTGCTTCCCCTACAATTCCCTCGATTGACCTCCAAAAATGCCAGTCAACATAGTCAATTGTAAAGAAACGATCCAAGCTAGGTACTATGGCCTCATTTCCTCCTCTCGATGATTCACCCTGCAATCCTCTACGACAATGTGGTTCGCTCTTGGTTTCTCACCACAAAATTCGCGCCTTTACTCTGGTCGAGTTGATGATCACCGTGGTG
This sequence comes from uncultured Polyangiaceae bacterium, assembly GCA_964459035.1. Classification (GTDB taxonomy): domain Bacteria; phylum Myxococcota_A; class Polyangia; order Polyangiales; family Polyangiaceae; genus NIC37A-2. The sequence continues at coordinate 32,304 of CAYWLO010000018.1, forward strand.
ATTATTGGGATCCTAGCAGCCACCGCTGTCGTCGAGTTGGGGCAGCGGGTGAACGTTTCACGCTCGGTCGAGGCAGTGGTGATGCTCGGAGACATGAAGAAAGCGATAGGCATCGCCGGCTTGAGTACGAGTCTCGATGGCACGGGGGACGAGATGAACTCCACGACATTTGGCAGTGGAAAGTCGAAGAGTAAGTCTAAAGCGAAGTCGAAGAGTAAGTCTAAAGCGAAGTCGAAGAGTAAGTCTAAAGCGAAGTCGAAGAGCAAGTCTAAAGCGAAGTCGAAGAGTAAGTCGAAGAGTAAGTCTAAAGCGAAGTCGAAGAGTAAGTCTAAAGCGAAGTCGA
>CAYWLO010000018.1:32746-66196 GCA_964459035.1 uncultured Polyangiaceae bacterium
CGAAGAGTAAGTCTAAAGCGAAGTCGAAGAGTAAGTCTAAAGCGAAGTCGAAGAGTAGGTCTAAAGCGAAGTCGAAGAGTAAGTCGAAGTCGAAGGGTAGCGGCGATGGGAGCGGTAGCGGTGATGGGAGCGGTAGCGGTGATGGGAGCGGTAGCGGCGATGGTAGCGGTGATGGTAGCGGCGATGGGAGCGGTAGCGGCGATGGGAGCGGTAGCGGCAGCGGTAGCTCGGGAGGTCCTGCTCTTGGTGGTGGAGAGATTCAGAGCTTATGTGGCTCAGCCACGCCTGTCCCCTCAAGCTTTGACAATGTACGAGCGAGGACATACCAGTCGTCGGCTCATGAATGGGATACAGGCAGTAGTACGAAAGGATGGAGATGCTTGAGGGTTGGTCGCAGCGGCACCCAGCGCTATCAATATGGCTATGATTTGGGCGCCGCCTTCACGAGCGATGGTCAAGAAGGTTATACGGCCTGGGCGAGGGGTGACTTGGATGGTGACGCCCGCAATTCATGGTTTCGATTACGCGGCGAGCTCATCAATGGTTCTGTTGTGCACGCGCCGGCGATTGAGATTGTTGATCAAGGAGAATAGCGAGCCTTAGCATTTGCCCAAAATAGACGTTGAGCAAACGTGGAGAATCCCGGGTGAGCGAAATACGTGTTGGACTAGGGGAGTTCGCTGTTTCTGTTGAGAAAGGCGGCGGTATCAAGACATTTGGATTGGGGTCGTGTGTTGCTGTCGTTGCTTATCATCTGAGAACAGGCACGGTGGGCATGGCCCATATTGTCTTACCCGACTCCACTGGCAGCGTCAGGGGCGCCAGTTTTCTGCCAGGCCGCTTTGCGGATAGTGGGATACCCGCTCTTTTTGACGAGATGAATCGGGTTACTGGCACCAAGGGACGCTACGTTGTCAAACTGATTGGTGGGGCTTCGGTTTTGATCGTGAGCCCCGGGGAGAGAAAGATTGATATAGGAAAAAAGAATATTTTAGCGACTAAAAAGGCGATGTGGAAACGCGGCCTTGGTGCCCTTGCGGAGGATTTGGGGGGATGCAAGAGTCGTACGGTATCCATTAGCGTTGGATCCCCTGATGTAAGTATTTTGACAGGCGGGTCCTTGCGTTCGGTTCTTTGAGGGTTTTCGTTGAGAGATCTTGCCCGCTCTTAGTTGATCTCGGGGCTCGCCGTAGTGTGAGCCGTGAGTAATACCATGCGTTGCGCAGATCCTGACATACCTGGAGGCTCAAAGCCTCTACTTGATGTTCTCGTGGTGGATAGAATTAGGGGTCTTCTGAGCGCTGAGGATTATCGCCCTCCCCAGTTGCCAGCCACCGCCGTTCAGCTCATCGAGCTATCCAGAAAGGAGAACATGCAGCCGGGACCCATGGTGGCGCTCTTGGAGCAAGACCCTCTCTTGGCGGCAGATTTACTGCGACTAGCCCAAAGCCCGGTTTACGGCTCGTGCGAGATGCGTACGCTCGATGAGGCGATTGTGCGTCTGGGACTGTCGCGAACCGCTGAGGTGTTTCTGCACGCGGCCCTAGACGCCAAAGTATTTCATGCCTCAGGCTACCAGAGTCAGATGAATGATTTACAAAAGCATTCTGTGGCGGTCGGTCGCCTTTGTCGAATGTTTGGAAAGTTACTTAAAGTACGAAACCCGGCACTCTTTCTATGCGGGTTGCTCCATGAGGTGGGTGCCGCGGCTGCTTTGGTTGCGCTCGTTGACAACAACCCCATTGGGTCCAAGGTTCCTCAGTTTGCCGAGGTTTGGCCGGCTGTGTCCGCAACTCATGAATTTGCAGGGGGCCTAGTAGCGAGAATGTGGTCTTTTCCGTCGCAAATCGAGGAGACGATATCCAGACACCACTCGTTTTTGAATGATGAGGAACTCGATCCTACCTCGTGCGTTGTTTACCTGGCCGACTGGATGGCGAATCACCTGGGCGTTGGTTTTCAAGATGAGCAGGAGGAAGAACTCAACCCCAGAATCCTGGAGAGACTTGCCGTGGACGAGACTCTCTATGAAAAGTTGCTGATTCGGTCACGAGACCTCTTGGAGAGTTCTTGAAATGAAAACTTATTTTATTGCATCAACAAGTTGATTGATATGTAAAAGATGCATATTTCCCGGTAAAAGAGCTAGACTGCGAATAGTTAAAAAGTTTTACTGAATATTTCCCTCCTTTTCTTAAGAAGATGGCGTTTCTTCCGTTGTTTTAGGGGTGGACATCGCGTCTCAAATTGAAACACCTCAAAAATGCCGGCGAGGGCTGGGGCGTTTTTCAAAATTCGACGGTCGAACGGGCATTGCAGCTTGTGTCACGGTGCGCATCGTTTCGGGCGACGGAGAGTCCCCCACCATTTCGAGCGAATGCGATGGTCAAGGCTTTATGCGGTGTATTGATAGGGCCGCCGCGGATGAATTTCAGGATTGGATTCTGAGTGCTGAGTCCGGAGTTCTTTTTGCTCTTCGGGCTCTGCAACTTGAGGCTGTACACGTCACAATTGAACGTATTGAGGGTTTTCCGGCGATTACAAGTTTGGCGGCCGTGGGCGTTGCTGCGGCCTTGGCGGTTTACGAGGCCGTTGGAAAACACCCCCCCGGTTGGTTCGTTTCTCTTTCGGACGAGATGGCTTCTTCTGATGCGGGTGTGCAAGCTAAGTTTTACTTCTGAGTTTCTGTAAGGGGAGGAGATGATTAAGATTCGTCTCGCGCGACCGTGGTGCATTGGGTGCGGATAGTTCCCTATATCGACAGGCGCTCCTATTTGATTCACCGTCTGGAAGAACTTAGAATGCTCGGCCAGGAGCGTAGCGATAGACCCTGCCGCGGGTGCACGGTCCCCTGCCGGCGCCACCAATCAAACTCGTGCGATTGCATGTGCTCCCCTCATTGCCCCATCGTCCGGACGGTGCTTTCTTGTGATGAACAGAGTCCCCTGGAGGCGAGAGTTGCTCCTTTGGTCTACGGGCTCAACGCGCTCGGTGTGGTGCAAACTACGTGGTCTTGCGAGGGGCACGAAAACGAATGTGGGGAGTTGCAACGACTTCCGCGGGTTTGGTTCTATTCTCCCAGTGTGGCTTACGTGGGGTTGGTTCATGACTACGTTTACGGCCTGCACCTGCGCCTCTTGTTGGGCCGTGAGTGGCGAGTCACCACGGTGGGGCAGATCAATTCGCTGGAGTGCCCTCTTTTTGCCCTTGAGCCGGGGGAACCTTCAGTAAATAGCAGGAAAGAACCAGAATTGAAGGGGAAAAGCACCTCTGCCCTGGGCGAGTTACACCGCGACTTATCCCAACTAGCGAAGTCTTTTGAGGGTGATGTGCGCACCATGGCTCGCCAAGAGGTACAAAAAATTGAAGCGTTCTTGTCGAATTGTCCCGAATCAACTTAGAGCGCCTTTTCGTTTGAATACACTAGAGGAGGGCCCCTTGTTCGTGAGTCGGCTTCCTTGATTATTCTCTTCTGCCTAATGAACCTCTAACTCAAACTCTTCGTGGGCACGCAAGTAGGCTTTTACGAAGTCTGCTTCAGTGATAATTCCACAGAGTTTGTGGTTTTGCACCACTGGTAGACAACCTATTTTTTTAGTAAGCATTATTTGCGCAGCTTCTTTTAGCAAGGTGCGTGGGGTAATGGTGACTACGTTTCGTATCATTACCATCGCAATGGTACGCCTTCCCTCAAAATTGGGAGTTACCGCCTGGAGGCCTAGGAGCTCACGCCGGGCGATGATACCTCGAATTGAACCATCGCGTCCGACAACTGGTAAATGGCGAAATTGATGCTTTTCGAATATCTCGAAAGCAACGGATAGATCATTGATAGGAGAAACCGTGACTAGGTCGCGAATCATCCACTCGGAGACATTGTGGTCGCGCACTGGCTCTCAATAGGGTTGGGGTAGGTGATCACCGGGGCGTATGTCGTAGCCGCTCCAGCCTTGGGTGGCCGTCAGTATATATTGGGAGGCCAGAGCCATGCTCAATGTCGCCACGACGAGAGCAAAGAGCACGCAGAAGTCAGCGAGAATATCCTGCCTGTGACTATGAGAAGCGGAAATGGCGCGATCTGCGAACCAAAGAGCAGGAAGCCCAAAGAGGGGAGAGATGGGGGCCGCGAAGAACATACAAATCAGCGAGAGTGCCATGAGGCACACACTGGCTGATGAGGCCAAGAGAAACTCGGGGCTCATCGAATGGGACGTATGTGTATTTGCCATGACTCCCTTCCTCTCGTCCTACCCTGACTCACCTGAACGGAGTCGTCGGGACGAGCTTGAGGGGGAAGGCATGCCCTTCAAGGCAATAGTTTGAAGCGCATGGCCCATCATACTTCTCAAGAATTGAGTCAGGGCACCGTTTTGTTGATCATCTCCAAGGATAGGAGGACTCGTGGACGTAAACCAAAGGAATGGTTACTCGCTCTCACGGCGCTTGAAATCGTCGAAACAGATCACTGAAAGTCGCCCTCAAAGTGTGGGGCCTCGAGATCAGGCTTTTCTCAAACCCCAAGGGTCCTTGGCCTCGCTATTGAGGTTTGACCATGCGGCCCTCGCAGGTTGGTCGATGCGCCCGAGCGGCCCTGCCCTTTCCCCCGTGCAAGTACGTGCCCTTGCTCTCGTGATGGAGAGCGTGGAGGCTTTTCGGCGGAAGCAAGAACGTGAGCGTGTTCGACGCATTCGTAGAACTCAGGAGCTGGCTCGCGTGGCCCCTGCGCATTCTATTCGCACGGCGACCGAAGCGTGGAGTCAGGAAAATCTCCGAAGGAGAGAGAATGGTGATAAATATTGCGCAAGAGAGGTAGCTATCAGTGAGAAACATTTAGCACCCAGGGAAGCTCAACCCCAGTTCTATTGGCAAGAATGTGAAGAAATTGCTGAGTTTGATCTTGATTGTGAGCTGAGCTCTCCCGAGGGATTTGTTCTCAAGGTGAGCGCTCATGTTGTGCTTACTCGTCGCAGCCCCCAAGCAAGCGAGGTTCAGGTCGAGTTGCAAGTTGGCGATGGGAAGACGCACGCGTACTCGGTCCATCGTCATTGTCACCCAGAGAATACCCGCAAGGGCTCGGAGCCTCCTCCTGCCCGGGGGACTCATTTTTGGTTGGGCTAGGTCCACGGCTTCAATTTAGCGCGTCATTTTCTTTACAAACACGACCACAAAAAGCGCAACGGTAAAACTGCCAATGAAGGCTTGTACAATGGCAAGGGCGCGACTGAGCCCAATGGGGACGACGTCCCCATAGCCACGAGTCGTAGACGTGAGCGCGCTAAAGTACATGGAATCCATCAAAACTTGGAGGTTCTGTTGAAATGACGCTTGGAGTTCGAACATGTTGGGTTCGCCATGTTTTGCGAGGCCAGAAAAGAAGTAGAGGCTGCCAAATCCTAAAATAACAAGTAGAGAAAATGCCACAACTCGGAGGGGATCTTCCCCATACCCGCAGACTAAATCTGCTGCCTTGGAACCAGCTCGTCTCATTGACAAAAGAGGCAGTTGCAGGCGCCGCATGGTCATTTCTCTTTGATAGAAGCCTCCAGCCATTTCAAAAAGTCCTTGCCCCTCGGCTGTCAGGCGGAGATGCCTCAATATTTCTTCGGCTTGTTGATGCAGTTCGAATTTTTTATCAGGATTTTTACTTTCGCGGGCTTGTCGCTCTTGGAGAAGCTCTCTTCCCCAGATCACATTTTCAATCTTGGCGTCCTTGAAATTAGCTCCCAATAGATTGCAGTCGGTGAGGTTCGCGCAATGTAGATTTGCGTGTTGAAAATTGGCCTTCATGAGCGAGCTTCTAGACAAATCGAGCTTGAAGCAATGGGCAAATTCTAGGTTTGCATGATAGAGATCTGTCTCATGCATCTCGTAACCAATTTTCGAGTGTCGGCGCACTAGATCGATACCAAGCAGGGCCGCATGGGAGAGTTGAAATTGATACATTGGCTCTTCCGTTCGCGCTCGACTCTCCAATTCTGATTTGAGGTCTAACTGGGGCGGGCTTTCGGTGCGAAGCCATCCCTTTCGACACCAATGCACATCTGTAACAGGCTCTCCTTCTGGTGGATCTGACTCGGTGTTCTTTACCTTTCGACTCACGGGCAAAGAGCCTGAGGCCGGAGCCAACGTGGCCCCCGGAGGCCCCAGCTGGGCCACTTCGAGAAATGTCGGTGCATCAACTTCTTGCGCCATACTTTAAACCGTTCACGAACCAATGATCGGCTATTGGAGAGCATTGTTGAGAAAAAGAACTCAAAATCGCCACGGTTTATTCTTCCGCCGGCAATAGTCCAGAATCTGCAGGGCAAAAGCCTGGGGGGAATACGGTTTGTCGGCAATAGATAGCGTCGTCAAATATGGCTCCGTCGAGACGAGCATTGCTCAAGTCGGCTTGACTGAGTCCAGCTCCGCGCAGAATACAATTTCGCAAATCTGCCTCTCTTAAGTTGGCCTTACTCAAGTCTGCCGCGGAGAAGTTAGCGTCTCTCAGGTCAGCGCCTTGTAGCGACACCTTTCGCATTTGTGCTCCACAAAATTTCACCCTTCGAAGAAGGCTCTTTTCTAGGTCTGCCCCATTGAGTTGAGCGCCCCGCAAGTCAGAATCATTCAACGCCGTTTTCTGGAGATGAGCTCCCTGCAAGTTCGCACCGCTCAGATCGACCTGGGTGAGGTGGGCGCCATTGAGATAGGCACCAGAGAGTTCTAAATTGGGAAATCTTCTTTCGCCAACTTCGTACTTGCGTATAAAGGCTCCATCTCGTTCACCTGCCTCATTCGGTTTTTTCACTAGACTTTCGCCTGGTTTCCCAGCACCCCTTTGGAGGCGCGTCCGACAGTATTGGTTCCTATCTTTTGAATGATTGCGGGACCAATCATTTCGAGAGAGAGCTGGGTTTCGACCCCTCCTTTTTCTAGGGCAACTTTGGGCATGCCGTAAATGACGCAGGTCGCTTCGTCCTGGCCGAAAGTATGGGCCCCGGCGTCTCGCATCTTTTTGAGACCGATGGCCCCATCAGCTCCCATGCCTGTTAGTATGGCTCCTACGGCGTTTGAGCCAACCTGCTCTGCCACTGAGGTAAAGAGAACGTCAACGCTGGGACAGTGGCTACTCACTTTATCGCTTCCCTTTACCTCGACTTTATATTGACCACCGCTCCGGGCGACGCGCATCTGAAAACCTCCCGGAGCGATAAGACAACGCCCTGGAATCACTCGATCACCGTGTTTTGCCTCGCGTACCTCGAAAGGACATTCCTTATTGAGACGCTTGGCGTACATCTCTGTAAATTTGGGCGGCATGTGTTGCACAATTACAATGCCCGGTGAGTTTGGAGGAAAACTCAAGAGTACTTCTCTCAACGCCTCGGTACCCCCTGTAGAAGCGCCCAGTGCAATGACTTTATCAGTGGAACCTTTGAGGACTGTGAGAGGTGCAGTTTTTATTCGCGTCTCGGACTTCCTCTTTCCGACTCGCACTTTTGCAAAGCGATTCGCTCTGATCTTTCTACCCAATTCACCGATTACCTGATTGAGAGAAGAACCCACATTTGTGGTGGGTTTTGCAACAAAATCGACCGCTCCTGCGTCGAGAGCGTCCAATGTTGCTTGAGTGCCTCGGTCGGTGAGTGAACTGACCATGACGACTGGCATTGGATGCTGTGGAATCAACTTGCGCAAGAACTCGATACCGTCCATTCGCGGCATTTCGACGTCCAATGTCATCACATCGGGGTTTTTTGACATAATCATGTCACGGGCCACGTAAGGATCAGAAGCGGACCCGACGACTTCAATGTCTTTTTCTTTATTGAGACCGTTGACTAGTACCTGACGGACTAGGGCTGAATCATCAACCACGAGAACTTTGATTTTAGCCATATATGCCCTACAAGAATTCTAAGAAACCTTCTTGTAGACTCCTGGTTGAATGTATTTGAGAGTGCCAATGTCGCGGCCAAGACTTTCGGCCAGCCCCACAAATAGATAGCCGCCCACCGTGAGACGAGTACATATTTTTCGCACGACATCAGCAGTCGTGGGCGCGTCAAAGTAGATCAAAACGTTGCGACAGAAAATTATATCAAAGGGATGGCGAAACTTGTACACCGCATTCTTTAGATTGAATTTTCTGTACACCACATCACCCTTGAGCTGGCGCGTGGCCTCAAGCTCGCCGGTAGTCGTTTTGGTGAAGTACTTTTCTTGAAAGTCATGGGGTAAATCTTTTACTTCGCTCGCATCGTAGCGACCCAAAATGGCAGTATTGAGTGCCTGATCCGAAATATCTGTTGCCAGTAAGCCGGCGTTCCACTTGCTATACCTGTTGCCAAAGAAACGCCTTTGAATCATCGCAAGGGTATAGGGTTCGTGGCCGCGCGAAGCGGCGCAACACCACATGCGCAGTGAGTGAGTACTTGCGGAGGTGCCGCTTGCCTGTAACTTCTCTGTCACCTCCGGTAAGATCTTTTCTTCTAGCAGCTTGAAGTGCTCGTGCTCTCTCCAGAAATAGGTGTGGTTTGTCGTGATTCTGTCCACAAATGCGGTCATTACGTCGTTTGACGGCTTGTTGAGGAGTGTGCCTGTGATGTATTCGTGAAACGTGTTGTAGCCTGCGTTTACCACAAGGGGACGAATGCGCTGCTCGACCATGACACGCTTGGCATCACTTAGGTGAATGCCCAGGCTCTTGTCGACAAAATCTTGGAGTTCAGAAAACTCCTGAACGCTGAGTGTGGGGAGAGACATGGTTTCTTAAAAGTTTCACAAATCGTCGCACAATAGCTGATAGAACAGCCCGACATGAATCGTGCCGGGCTGTTCAGGGCCTGAGGCTAGTATTTTCCGAAGTCTCCTGAGTCGAGGGAGATATTGGGGCCTGCAGACTGAGATTGTTCGGGTTGCGCGCCGCCAACGCCTGATTGAATGACCTGAGCAGCGGCCTTCTTTCCCATGAGCTTTTCAACATAGCCCTGGAGCATGGCCATCATCTCAGGGGTCATGCCATCGACACTTTGTGACTTTACTTCGCTGAGTTTAAACTTGCCTATCATGGCCTGCATCTCAGTTGTCTGACCATTCATTTCCTCTGCGGATGCAGCGCTCTCTTCTGAGGTCGCCGTATTGCGTTGGGTGACTTGATTGACTTGATCCAGCCCACCATTGACTTGGTTGATTCCCTCTGCTTGCTCGTTTGAAGCTGCGGCAATCTCGGCTACCAAATCGGTAACCTTTCCTACATCATTTACGATGGCTCCCAAAGCGGACGCCGTGTCTTGGGCAATACTGGTTCCGAATGAGACTTTCTTAATTGAGCCCTCAATCATATCTGTGGTTTCTTTGGCAGCTCGAGCGCTCCTTGCGGCAAGGTTTCGTACTTCTTCGGCCACGACAGCGAATCCCTTTCCGTGAACCCCGGCTCTTGCAGCTTCTACTGCAGCGTTGAGGGCAAGAAGATTCGTTTGAAACGCAATCTCATCAATTACCTTGATAATCTTAGAGATACTTGTGGAAGCGTCCTCGATTTCTCGCATGGCGACTAGCATTTCGTTCATGCGTTCGTCCCCCGCCTTGGCGCCGTCTCGTGCTGTCACCGCAAGTTGATTGGCCTGGGTAGCGTTCTCAGCATTTTGGGTCGTCTGCGTGGTAATTTGGCTCATCTGAGCGGAGATCTCTTCTATGGTCGCAGCTTGTTCGCTTGCTCCCTGACTGAGATCTTGAGCGGCCGAGGCAACTTGACTGCTGCTAGAAGCGATTTGATCTGCAGAGTTGGTGACCTGGCCGAGCAAGTCGTTGAGACCATCTAAAGTACTGTTGAGCGCATCCTTGAGTGCACCGTGATCTCCCTCGTAGTTTTCTTCGACGTAGGCGGTGAGATCACCCGTTGCCACTTGGATGAGCTTTCGACGAATATTTGCCACAGGACCCATGATGGCGTCCAAAGTACTGTTCACTCCTCCAATGATTTCGGCGTAGGCTCCTTCGAATGCGCTCGCGTCTGCTCGGTCATCGAGTTTGCCGATTCGTGCGCTCTCGGCGAGTCCTGACATGACAGATTTAAATCGTCTCAGTAGTTCCGCAATACCGTTAACATTGTCTCGCATGGCGTTCAATTCCTCGTTGAACTCTTCATCAATGTTTACATCAACATTGCCACCGGCAACTTGTGTGAGTGCTTCTTGAACGATTTCAATGGCTTTTTTTGCCTCGAGATCTCTCTTTTCGAGTGCTACTGCTTCGGTCACTACATTCCAAGCCAGGGCGGGTGCTGTATACTTTCCGTTCTCGTCATAGAGAGCGTATACTTGTAGTTGAAGGGTTTCAGGCCCAACCGATATTCGCGTTTCGTAGGGAAGATTTTTCGGGTCGGCCAGTAGCTTGCGTTGGTGCTCTGGTTTCTTGTGGAAGATGTCGATGCAAGCGCCCATGATCTCATCGGCTCGAATGGGTAAATATTCTTCGAGGGCCGCGAGTGTTTCGATTGCTATGGGGTTGGCGTAGGTGATGCAAAACGTTTCTGGATCGATGAGCATTGTCGGATTTGGTGCGTTGTCGACCACCGACTTTAATTTTGCGGCTTCTAGAGCCGCTGATTTCGCCTCCTCGGCTGCCCTGACCTGTTCTGTGACAACCTCCCAAGAAAGGGCAGGACCTGTGTACTTTCCATTCTCATCTCGAAGAGCAAACACCTGGAGCTTCAGTTTTTCAGGTCCTACATCGATATTGGCAATGTAGGGTAGATTTGTAGGATCGCTCAGTATCTTTCGCTGCCTTGACGGTACTTTGTGGAAAATATCGATGTTGGCCCCAACAATTTCGCTCGCCTTGATAGGAAGATACTCTTCGAGAGTAGCGAGGGTTCTTATTGATACATCGTTAGCGTATGTGATATTGAAATCCATATCGCAGATCATGGTAGGATTGGGGGAGTTATCGACTACACCTTGAATCTCAGCGGCGCGAGCCGCAGCTTTCTTTTCGCGTTCTTCTGCCTCAATTTGCGCCGTGACTACCTCCCAAGCAAGGGCAGGGCCTGTGTAGTTGCCTTCTTGATCTCGAAGAGCAAATACTTGTAGTTTGAGTTTTTCCGGACCAACGCTAATCATTGCCTCATAGGGCAAGTTGTTGGGATCGCTAAGGATGCGCCGCTGATGTGCTGGTACTTTATGAAATACATCGATATTGGCGCCGACAATCTCGCTCGCCTTGATAGGTAGGTGTTCCTCAAGTGTGGCGAGAGTCTTGATCGAAATTTCGTTAGCGTATGTGATATTGAAATCCATATCGCAGATCATGGTAGGATTGGGGGAGTTATCGACTACACCTTGAATCTCAGCGGCGCGAGCCGCAGCTTTCCTTTCGCGTTCTTCCGCCTCAATTTGCGCCGTGACTACCTCCCACGAAAGAGCTGGCCCGACGTATTCTCCACTGTCATTCATGAGCGCGTAGACCTGAAGGCGAAGCTTTTCTGGTCCCACGCTGATGGTGGTGTCATAGGGAAGGTTTTTGGGGTCGCTGAGAATGCGCCGTTGATGAGAGGGGACTTTATGAAAGATATCAATGCAGCTGCCGACGATCTCCGACGCCTTACAGGGCAGGTGTTCCTCGAGAGTCGCCAAGGTCTTGATGGCGATTGCGTTCGCGTAGGTGATGTTGAGATCTAGGTCGCAAATCATGGTGGGCTTTGGCGAGCCCTCGACGGCCATGAGCATTTGACTGTCCTCGGAGCCGCCCTCGACTGCAGTGTAAACCACCAAGAAGACATCCCCTTCATCGTTTTCTTGAGGTTTTCCGCGTAGGGTGAAGGTCTTGTTGTTGAAATCGACCTCGCATTCCGAGCTCTCTCCGGACATGAATGCTTCTTTGAGTGGATTCTCCCTGCCGCCACCTCCCAGGAGGTTCCAACCTTTTTTTCCTAGGACTTGGCTAGAATTCTTTCCAATCAGTTCCGCCGCGGCTTCGTTAAAAGCGACTACTTTACCGCTTTGATTGAGTGCAAAGGCTGCGAGCGGCAGTTGATTTAGGTTGATATTTTCATCTTGCATGTTGTGTTCCCCTCAGAATTCTCAAAAATCTATTTGTGTATTGGTGCGTGTTGATTGCCTAGGACGGACTGGCATTTCCATTGAGTAGCGCGGCTTCTCCCGAGTCCAGGAGTTGTCGCGCATCGAGAATTAGTTTCACTTCGTCCCCGACTTTACCAAGAGCCTGAATGCATCGACTCTCCGATGACTGGCCGAGAGAAGGAGTGGGCTCGATGGCGTCTTCTGGCAGGTCGATCACTTCACTCACCGCGTCTACTACTAGTCCGACTGTGGCGGACTCGACCTCAATCACGATAATACATGTGCGATCGTGATATGCTTGTTCCTCCAATTGAAATCGGGCCCGCACGTCCATTACTGGAATTACCTTGCCGCGCAGGTTGATGACGCCCTTGATAAAGTGGGGGACATTGGGCACTGGCGTTATGCCTTGTAGACCAATTATTTCAGTTACGATGCCAATCTCCAACGCATAGGCCACTGAGCCAATTGTGAAGGTGAGATACTTTGCGAGGGTGGATTCCTCTTCTGACTCTTGTATTTGTTCCAATTGGGCCAATTGATGCTCCTATGCTGCAGCTTCTTCTTGTTTGCGGCTGTTGCGCACCAACGCGTCAACATCTAAAATGAGGCTAATTGCTCCATTGTGAAGAATGGAGCAACCGCCCAGTGAACGAATTCCTTTGAGATAGTCAGGGAGCGGTTTGATAACGGTCTGCCGCTGACCCACTACCTCGTCGACGAGTATGCACGCCTGGTGTCCTTCGGACTCGACCAGAACCAAAATCCCGTCATCCACGCTCAATCCTTCAGAATCTGAGGGGCATAAATCACTAAGACGAGTGATAGGGTAGTGCTCTTCTCGAAGTTTAAGGAGTTCTTGCCCGTCCGATAAAACGGTGAGGCTTTCGGACGTCGCTTTGACCGACTCTTTGATGGAGAGTAGGGGTAAAATGTAGAAGCTCTTGCCAACTCGCACGAGCATTCCTTCGATAATAGCGAGGGTAAGAGGTATACGTAGAGTAAAGGTCGTGCCTCTGCCTACTTTGGTGTCGACGTCGATGCGACCATTGACCCGTTCGACATTTCTTTTCACAACGTCCATGCCTACTCCGCGTCCGGAGATGTCGGTGATGGCGGCAGCCGTTGAAAAACCTGGGGCAAATATCATTTGCAAAATTTCGTCGCGCGTATAGGTGCGATCCGGCTCGGCTACCTTTTTCTTGATAGCGCTCGCAAGAATTTTATCGGGATCGATACCCCGACCGTCGTCTGTGATTGAGATCCAAACCTCGCCCCCTTGATGGTGAGCGCTGAGTTTGAGGTTTCCGGTTGTTGGCTTGCCGGCTGCTTTTCTACCAGGTGAATCTTCGAGGCCATGGTCGATTCCGTTGCGTATCAGGTGAACCAAAGGATCAGCAATAGTCTCAATGACGCTCTTGTCGACCTCTGTTTCTGCTCCCTCGGTAGAAAGGAGTACTTCCTTTTGTTGCTTTTTTGAAACATCCCTGACCAAACGTATCATCTTGCGAAAGGTTGTTTCTATCGGAACCATGCGAGCTTGCATGGTGACGTCTTGCAGCTGGCGAGTGATGCGGTTGAGGTTGAGCGCGGCTTTTTGAAAGTTCTCAAATTCATGCCCTTCAAGATCGGGGTTGTGGGTAACAGTGGTCTCCGCGATAATGAGTTCGCCTACTAAATTCATCAACTCGTCGAGTTTTCTGGTGTCAACTCGAATGCTGTTGGAGACACGTTCTACCCCGAGTGTTGTTTCTGGTTCATCGACGCTGTTGACTGTGCGTGACTTCTTTACTTTTGGGGGAGATTCTCCTTGCGCACTACTTGCATTAACCTCGACAGCAGTCCCTTCATTTTCCACCAAGAACTCTTCGCCAGAGGGAGGTTCTTCGTCTCGCTCTGCCATTGATTCGGGAGCTCGGGAGGCCGAGCTTGATGCCGCCGAAAATAGAGCTTGGAGCAGCCTTTCTTTTTCACGAATTTCACCCCTATTGGTGGTCAAATTCTGCATGCTTTGACGTAGAACATCTAAGGTGGAGAGTATGGTGGTTACTTGGGCTTGTTGAGGCGCGCTTTTCCCTTCGCTCCACTCAAGAAACGTCGATTCGAGGTGGTGAGTGATCTCCTCCATATCGGCGAGACCCATAATCCCGCAGTTTCCTTTGAGGCTATGCATATCGCGAAATGATTCTGCGAGCATTTCAGTAGTTGCAGTCTGTGACTCCCAGGCAAGCAGGGTGAGTTCGATATTGGAGAGTTGTTCCTCGCTTTCAGTGCAGAATTTATCCACCAAGTCAGGCATGAGCATGGCCACTAGTGTGGACGAAGGCCCGTCCATGCTTTCGCTAGGTGGAGGCATTGGGCTCTGTCTGACTGCCGAGTCTCCTTTTTTACTGGACGGTGCCGCTTCTGATCTGGGGCTCAAAGTGATGTTTTTTACCGAGGGCTCGTCGCCTAACTGCGTTTCAGCGTTCAGACGCTGAGTCAGTTCCTTGGCTGAGTCTGCGTAAGAATCTTCGCTGATTCCCTGAGAGAGCCGTTCGAGTGCGGTCCGAATGATGTCGACCGCCTCGCACATTAAATCGATGCGCGGGGAGTTGACTTCAATTTCTCCGTGCCTGAGGGCGTCCAGCAGGTTCTCTGCCGCGTGGGCGACTCGGGTGAGAATAGGTAAGTTCACAAACGAGGCGGTACCTTTGATAGAATGGAGATGGCGAAAAATCGCATCTAAGTCTTCTCTATTGGCTCCTTGAGGCGTGAGTCCAACGATGAGCGGTTCGAGTTCATCGAGTCCGTCCATCGATTCGGTTACGAACTCCTCGATGATTTCTTCGTCCATTTCGCTCACGTCGGCCATCTCCGGGGTGCAGGACGACAGTTTTGGCTAGTCGATAAGAGGTAGGGAGGCGAAATGCTCATCATTTGTCCACAACTGGTCCGTGTCATCAGAAGGCTTCCGGTGGAATCGAAACGGAGGCTTGAGACTTTGTGTTTAAGTCGCGCACCGCGACCATCAGAGTGATATCGTTCCCTGCGAATGCGTGATATTTTTCTGCTTTGGGCAGCGAGCCTAGGCCCTTGCCGGGAGGGGAGAGGTCTAGTTCACTCTCGTCGCTAATATGTCGGGCCAGGCAGCCAGCAATGGTATTGGCTAGCTCCGCAACAACGTCAGCCACTCGGTCGTCACTGAGTTTCTCCTCGGTGGGAAACATGACATTCATGATTTCACGTACCTCGGTTTCATCTGCTGCCACGATTACCTCGAATTCGCCAGGAGAACGGATGGCAATAGTGGCCCAAAAAACCGACTGAGGCGCAGAGAAGTTGGGTGACTCTTGGAATTCTTGAAAGAACATCAATTCAGCGGTTTCGCACAGAACTTCAGCTAGTTTTTCATCGTGCATCCAGTGCCTCCTCGGCTATTGCAATAGCCTGAGCCGCAGCTGCAGGAGTTATTGGTTTTTTAAGAATGAGGCTAGCTCCCAATTCTTTGAGTTCCTTTTCAACCGTTGCATTGACCGCACTACTTACGACAATGGCTGTTGCCTTTGCTCCTGAGTTTTTTCTCATTTGCAAAAAGTGCTTTCCTGTAACGCCTGGCATTACCAAATCTACAATCATGAGATCAACGTCAGGATCCATAAGAGTAGACATGGCGTCCTTGGCGCTTTCATATTCTGTAATTCTCTCGCATTCGAGTCCCGCCATCTCTAGGCAACGGCGAGTGAACATGCGTGCCATGGCGGAATCGTCAATGATGATGACCTTTTTCATACTGTCTCCCATGCCACTCTCCCACTAGAGAGTGGATTTGATTTTTCCATTTGTTGTGATGTTCACTAGATCGCTCCCCACAGTAATCGAAATGCTGCGGCTAACAGTTCCCCCGGTGTCTTCGCCCAAAGCACCCAGACCGCGCTTCCACAGTGCTTTTTTGGCCGCCAAGATATTTCTTTTGCCGATATGCATCAGGGCGTTAGCCGGGGCCTGGCGGAGTACACTTGCGCCTCCAATCAACTTGATAAGAAAGCGACCTTTACCTCCAGTAGCCTTCGTTAGCTCTTCGAACATTGCAACGATTGCGGTGTCAGCAAAGTAGCCCGGTTGTTTTTTTGCTCTTGTTGGGTCACTGTTTGAGTCAGGCAGGACAATATGCGCCATGGCTACAGTGCCCGAACCACCGTGGAGCGCGGTGACCGCGACGCAAGAGCCTAGCCCGAGGGTCTTGATGCAGTCTCCTGCTGTACTTGAGAGTGCATATTCTCCAAGCCCGATGAGTATCGTCGTCACGTTCAGTTCGCTCCCGATGACTCAACGGTGACCTAGTGCAGTCATTAAGACCCCGTCGGTCCTTTTTATTCATGAGCGCTTGAGAGCAAAGTAACAAGGGGGGTTACGACTGTACTTGCTGGGCCGTTGGGGCTTGATAGGGCGAGCTTGGGTAGTCGAATAAAGAGTTCTTTTGTACTCGCCCCGGAGAAGATGAAATGGCGGAAATTCTTGTTGTGGACGATGATACTAGCACCCGCAAGGCGATCGGGAATATTTTGAAACGTGACGGGCATCAAGTTATTTACGCTTCGGACGGCGTGAAGGCCCTCTCTGTTCTTCAGGATAACTCGCAGATTGCTTTGATCATCACCGATGTTGTGATGCCAAATCTTGACGGTCGAGAGCTGGTTGCCGCTATCTTACGAAACGAGGAGTTTTCAAAAATACCCACGCTCATTATGAGTGCAATGGTTACCGTGAAGGAAATAAAATCGCTTTTGGAAATGGGGGCAGGCCGATTTTTGGCGAAGCCAGTTTCACCAGATCGACTCTTGGAGGAAGTTGAGTCGAGTCTTGTACACTCTGTTCGCAGTGCTTCGCTGGCCCAAAGATCGGACGATGGCAAGTAGTGGGTCATTGTTGTTGGCCAGAAATGGAGGTTTAAATTCATCATGACCGAGGAGGAATTTGTACTTGATGATGATTTGGTTGAAATTGTCTTGGCTGAGGCGCAAGAAAATCTTGAGAACGCCATAGTTCTCTTGAGCAGTAAGGAGCGAGAGCCAGAAATGGTGGATGCACTCTTTCGATGTTTTCACTCGATCAAGGGCAATTGCGCCATGGCGCATCGCACGGACCTATCCAATACGGCTCATCAGATGGAGACCGAATTAGACAGAGTACGTACGGCTGGTCGCCCCTTAACCACAGACGAGACGGGGTTGTTTTTGGAGCTCTCAGATCTCCTTGTCCTGCTTCTCACCGAGGCCGATCAGACAGTGCTTGCTCCAATTGACCGTTGTCTGCGAGCTCTCAATGAGAAGATTGGTGGCATTTCTCGGGAGTCGAGTAAGGACGATGGAGAAGGCGTTCCTTCTGACGACCTCATCGCAAACGATGAGGTGCGCGCTCGCGGAGATGGTGAAAAACAAAATGCTCGGCTTAAAGTTGATGTGGGCATGTTGCTTTCTACGATGAAAGTGGCGGGCGAGCTTTTCCAGTTGGACGAGCGACTCAAGCATTTTTCCACGAAGTCCGCTTCTGAATCGAACTCCGAAGGAGACTCCGAAGGAGACTCCGAACTGCGTGATGGTCTCCATCAAATTTCGCGAGAATTTGATGGCGCTATTGAGAGGCTCTATGAACTCCTGCTAGATATTCAAAGGTTGCCTGTCGCGCAGATTGCCTCGCCGCTTGAGAGAGCCGTGCGTGATATCAAACGCAAGACAGGTAAGGAGATCAATTTTACCGTACTTGGTCGCGATTTGCGCGTGGACAAGCAGGTTTTGCAGGTTTTGAGCGACCCTCTGATGCATATGGTGCGTAATTCGGCTGATCACGGAATTGAGATCCCCGAAGTTCGCTCGCGGAGTGGCAAAGGGGTAGAAGGATCCATTACTCTCCAGGTGGAGGACCTAGACGATATTGTGGCTGTTACCATTCAAGATGATGGCGCGGGCATAGACGTTGAACGAGTTAAAGCGAAGGCTATTGAGCGGGGCATTGTGAGCGCGTTGGAGGCCGAGAAGCTCTCGCAGGATGAGATTGTGGAGTTCATCTTTCATGCGGGGTTCTCCACCGCTGATGCCGTGAGTGAACTTTCTGGCAGAGGTGTGGGTATGGATGTGGTGATGCAGCAAATTCGTGCCTCTGGTGGAGCTGTGATTACAACAACTGTTCTGGGAGAAGGGACCACGTTTAGACTTGAGGTGCCCAAAGCGGGATCGCCCGTCACTGACGGTCTAGCGGTGCGCACCGGGGAAACGATACATCTCATTCCCATGAAGAATGTGGTCACTTTTGTGGGGCGCAAAGAAATGTGCGTCTGGCGACAGCCGGATAACCAAGTGCTTAGTCGGGTGGGGGAAGATGTGTATCCTGTTTTGCGCGTGCCGGGCGAGCCAGATGCCCTGTGTCTAAATAGTTCTCGAACTATTGGTGTATTATTAGAAGACAGGCGCGGTGAGCGTGTCTTAGTTCCGGTCGACGATGTCCTGGGCAGGAGGAAAGCCTTGGTGCAAAGAGTGGATAAAAAGGCGGGGGAAGAGTTTGCGCGTTCGGAGGTTTGCATCTTGGGTGATGGTACCATGGCTTTTTCGTTGCATATTGACAGTCTAATGGAAGATCGGAAGTTGATTTGGCGCACTCCCGCAGATGATACCTTGGGGCACCATATAGAGACTGAAGTGCGTGATGCTCATAAATTATCAGAGGCCGTGTAAGGGGTAGATCGTGAATGATAGTGAAAAAGAAACGGGTAAGGCGTTAGTGGGTGATGTTAGTGTTACAACGGTGAGTCGCTCGGTTGCGCAGGTGTTTGACGACTGTGTTACATTGCAAGATGCGCCTCTTTTGCTTCATCTAGTCAATGGTTCTAATGGAGAAGCCCTTAGGGCAGAATTGATGCGACTTATTGAGCGTTTTCTGCCCAATCGAGCCCCTCGCGAGAAAATGCGCGTCATTGGCAAGCTGATTCGTGTCGTCGGAGGCGAAGAACTCGAGGAACCGGTGGTGATTCGTGATATCTCAGAGAGTGGGGCGATGTTGGCGATATCGACTTCTCTGGGTATCTCCGCTTCAGAATTGGCGCGAGTTAAACTACGTCTAAAAATTCCAGGTTTAGGCGACGCTCTTGTCAATGCTCGACTGGTTCGAGTTATTCAAGCTGATGAGCGATTCATCCAGGCCGGTTTTCGCTTCGAAGAGCTTCCGCCTCCCACGGCCCAAGCGCTTCACACTGTGCAGCACACGCACACCATGCGGGCCTCTCAAATAGCTCAGGCACGCATCAGTCAGTATGCTCCAGGTGTGTCTGGCGCTCAGGGTATGAATGCAGAAAAAGAACATGAACCTTTGGGGCCCTCCTTGAAGTGAGAGAAGAACGCGCGAAGAGAGACCCTAACTATGGCCGGGGTGAGGTTTCCCTGGACTTGAGCGGATTGGACATGCTCGACAGCGATGAGGTTCTTGTCCGTTTGCGGAGGGTATTTGAGTCACCTCTCTACAATCCACCTCGGCTTCCCGCCTCCGCCGTGAAGCTTTTAGAGTTGTGCCGCAAACCAGACGTGCAGGTGGGTGAAATTATCCCAGTACTAGAGGATGACCAATTACTGGCGGCAGAATTAGTGAAGTTGGCTCAGTCGGCTGCGTTTGCTGGCTCTGGCACTGGGGTAAATTCGCTGCAAGAAGCAATCGTGCGTTTGGGGCTCAAGCGCACCAGTGATATTTTTCTGCAGGCGTCTCTCAATATGCGGGTCTTTCGAGCCAAGGCATATCAAAAACCCATGGAGGCCCTTCGAAAGCACAGTGTGGCTGTGGCTCATATTGCCAGGCAGGTGAGTCGTGACACGGCTCTATTTGACGAACATGCCTTTCTTTGCGGGCTTTTACATGATGCTGGGGTGGCGGCTGCTTTGATTGCTCTAGGTGATACCCCCCGAGGAGTGAAGCCCCTGCCATTCGAAGAAATTTCTGACGCAGTCGGTATGGCCCATAGCCTTGCTGGTGGTGTGCTAGGGCGTCTTTGGGCGCTCCCCCCCGAAGTGGTTTTTGTGATGGAACATCATCATCATTTTGTCATCGATGGCCATGCTCATCCTACTTCTGCGGTGATAGAGCTCTCCAATCATTTGGCAGAAAGTGTCGGTTGTGGATTTGGTCAAGAGTCCCACCCGGAATCAGTGCTGAAGGCCCTCTCGGTGCTGGAGCTAAAATCGGCTGATTTACCCCGCCTTGAGGATAGAGCTGCAGAGATCGTTGCGAAGTTGGGCTAGCCCCTAGAGCGTCGAGCTGTTTGAAGGAAATACTCGGCATTTTGGCCCACCTACAGATTGTAGAGGTGGTCCGAAATGCCGCACTAGCTTCAATTGTGCCACTTATCAGCGCTCTAGATGTCTTGGTGGTGGCGACAACCGGTAAACAGGTCGGCGCTCTAGTTGTTCAAAATTTAGGGGAGTGCGAAGAAGCCTTTCAGGTCGCCGAAAAGCTGATATAGCGCTAAAAAGCTATGAGTCGTATCTATCGTTCGCTCCCGCCCAAGGGAACCAAACTCGGAATCGCATTTTCAGGCGGTTTGGACACTCGCTGTGCTGTTGCCTGGCTTTCTCGTCAGGGAATGGAGGTCCATTGCTACACGGGCGATCTCGCCCAGCCCGACGAGGAGAACCCGCTAGAAATTCCGCCTATTGGCATGTCCCATGGGGCAAAGAGTTCTCAGTTAATAGATTGTCGTGAGGCGATGGCTCGCGAGGGCGTGGTTGCCATTCAATGCGGAGCTTTTCATCTGAGCAGTGGCGGAAAAAAGTACTTCAATACCACCCCTTTGGGCAGAGCCGTTACAACTACAGCCATTATCCGCGCGATGATGAAAGATGATGTACATGTTTTTGGGGATGGCAGTACTTACAAAGGAAACGACATTCAGCGCTTCTATCGCTACGGAATCCTGACCAATCCTAGTTTGAAGATTTACAAGCCATGGCTTGACCAAGCATTTGTTGATGCATTTGGTGGTCGAGACGAGATGAGCGATTACGTGCAGTCTCTTGGACTAGACTACACGATGAGTAAGGCAAAAGCTTATAGTACGGACTCCAACGTATTGGGTGCGACTCATGAGGCGAAGGATCTTGAATTCTTAAAGAATGGTATGAATATCGTGGAACCCATCATGGGGGTGAAGCCTTGGGACCCATCAGTTGAGATAAAGACCGAGGAAGTTACCGTCGAATTTGAGCGCGGTATTCCAGTGGCCATCAACGGGGAAAGATTTTCTTCCTTGATTGACATGATGCTCAAGGCCAACGAAATTGGCGGTCGACACGGTCTCGGTATGAGTGACCAGATAGAAAATCGCGTCATTGATGCCAAAAGCCGTGGTATCTACGAGGCTCCTGGTATGGCTCTCTTGCATGCGACCTATGAGCGACTATTGAGTGCCATTCACAACGAGAACGCTCTGGACCAATATTTTACACTGGGTCGCCGACTTGGTCGCTTGCTCTACGAGGGACGTTGGTACGATCCGGAGTGCATGATGCTTAAAGACGGACTGACTCGCTGGATTTCTCCGGCGGTCACAGGAAGTGTCACTTTAGAGTTGCGCAGGGGGGACGACTACACCATCGTGGACACTCAGGCGGAGTACATGAGCTATGACGCCGCGAAGCTCAGCATGGAAAAGGTCGAGGACCCACCCTTTAGTCCAGAAGATCGTATTGGGGCTCTTGAAATGCTGAATCTCAATGTAACTGACAATCGCGAGTTTTTGGTACACCACGTCTCTTCAGTCAATCGACTTTCTGCAGGTGCGCCTGGCGGAGTCTCGGGCGTACTTGGTTCTAGCCTGAGCGATTTGATTGAAGAACAATAAACCCAATTCGAATCCCGCGACTTAGAGAAAAGAGCACCCTGAGAGGTGCTCTTTTTTTGTGAGAGTGCCCCCTTGGACCTGGGGAACTTCGATTTTAGAATGCCTTTGGTAGCCCAAGCACTCGTTGTGCCACATAGGTGAGCAACATATTATTAAAAACGAAGACCGTGCTTTCACGAAGTTTTCTTTCAATATGCATCTCGCTTGTGAGAGCCCATCCGCCAAATGTCGTCATCGCCGCGCGCGCAGTTTCCCAGGCAGCTTCTGACGAGAGTATTTTCGCAAGGGCCGAGCGCGCTCCAGCCTCTTTGCCCTTTACAAGGAGACGAAGTGCATCGGCTCGCATTAAATCGGCTGCTTCTACTTTTGCGTAAGCTAGCGCCAAGGGGTATTGAACTCCCTGGTTCTGGCCGATTGGTCGGTTGAACGTTTGGCGTTCTTTTGCGTGCTCTAAGCTGCGATCTAGCATAAAACGCGCATTGCCGATTGCTTCTGCAGCGGCGAGAATACGACGGGGGGCAAAACCTCCCATTAGGCAGTCAAGACCTTGGCCAGGAGCTCCGATGAGAGCTGAGCTAGGTAGGCGCGCGCCATCGACGAAGAGGGTTGTGGTCATCCTATTCACAATCATGGGCAAGGGACGCACTTCGAGCGCATTCGCGACCTCTTCAGTTCGCAACAGAAAGAGCGTGGGGCCCGCGTCTGTCGTGACCAACACGAGGAGTAGATCCGTATGTTCGGCCATGGAGATGAACATCTTTTTGGCTTCGAGAACCCACGTGTCGCCGTCGAGCACGGCTGAACTCTGCAAGGAGGACATGTCTGCTCCGCTATCCGCTTCAGTGGCTGCGACGCTGAGGCAACGTACTTTTCCAGCGGCGATGTCTGGAAGTAGCAGCTTCTGTTCGTGGGAGCCATGGCGTACGATTGTTCCACAAATGCTCATTTGAGCATTGATAGCGGCGGCATCTCCTCCGGCTCGATTGATCTCTTCAACAATAATCGATGCCGCCTCGGGGCCAGCGTCGGTACCTCCCCATTCGTCGGGAATCATTGTTCCGAAATACCCAGCCTCTCCCATTGTATCAAAAAACTGGGTAGGAAAGGAACGTTCTTTGTCTATCTCCAGCCAGTAGTCGGGATCATATCCCTTCATGATACTGCGGATAGATTGTCTGATAGCTTCGAGTTCGTGAGCGTCGATAGTCAACTATTTGGAGTCCGTGTTGTCGGCACCCTGATGGGGCACGATATCGAGCCTACCATCTAGAACCGTCAGCACTACCTTCAAACCGGCGGTGAGAATCAGGCCTCCAAATGCCCAGATCCCTGCGGTGATACGCCATTCTGTCAGAGTGGGGACGTACTCGACGATTTCGTGCAAGGTAGAAGGGATAAATCCGGCCACGATGAGTCCCATGCCTTTTTCCAGCCAAATCCCCGTGAAAGCTGACGCGCAGGCTAGGTTGAGCAGGGTATGGCGGCTCTTGTTTTGCTCGTCGCGGGGCCAATAAAGCAGAATAGCAGAGAGGATATTCAGAGCGAGGGCAGTCCACACCCAAGGTACAAGAGCGTAGCTACCGTGGGATCCAAAGAACGAGTACTTGAGGGCGGCGGCGTGGGAGCCTCCCGTGTAGAGTGCCGTGAACGCTTCAGACATGAACATAAAGAGGTTCAACAATACGGTTACTTTGAGTATCGAAGTAAGCGTTCTTATAGGACCTTCAGAGATCTTCGCTGTCGTCACTCCTCTCAATACCTGTAGCAAAATAATAACAAACGCTGGTCCAGCTGCGAATGCTGTCACAATAAATCGCGGAGCGAGTAAGGCTGAATTCCAAAAAGGGCGTCCACCTAAGCCGCTATAGAGAAAGGCGGTCACCGAGTGAATTGATACTGCCCAGACAACAGAAAGCATGACAAATGGCAGATACCAAGATTTTGCGGGCTTCTTATTGAGAAAACGGGTGTAGAGAAGATATCCAGCGATATGCAAATTGATGACTAGATAGCCGTTGAGGACAATTACGTCCCAAGAGAGCATCGAGATGGGCCAGTTGAATCGCCCAATGCCCGGCAAAAGATGCCAAAATCTATCGGGGCGACCTAAGTCCGCAACGACAAACATTAAGCTTACTATTATTGCGGATATAGCGAGGACCTCACCCACTATGACGACGTCGTGCATCTCATCATCGTCGTAGAGGTAAGCCGGAATCACCATCATGACGGCACCAGCGGCCAAGCCTACGCCGAATGTAAAGTTGGCGATATAAAGAGCCCACGAAACATGGTCACTCATGCCTGTGAGGCCCATACCATCTCTCACTTGTGAGGCCCATGCCGAGGCCCCAACGAGAGCGATAGATGTGAGTACGAACATCCATGAATAGAATCGCCAATCGCCACTTGTGCTTGCGGTGATGATTTTCCAGAGAAATTGCGGATAGCTCAGGACGTGTTTGGGGGGAGTCATCGGTGAGACCTCTCTCTATCAGCCATCAAAATAGTAGTAAAAACGCGGTTGGGTTCCGAGTTCTTCTTTAAGAACAAAGACTCGCTTATTGGCTAAGACCCACCTGATATCGCTTTGAGGATCATTGAGATCTCCAAAAACACGTGCCCCGGTTGGGCACGCTTCTAAGCAGGCCGGGACTTTGCCTCGTCGAGTGCGGTGCAAGCAGAACGTGCATTTCTCCATCACACCTTGAGGTCGTATGCGGTTTGATAGATAGCCTTGATCCGGGTTAATCTCTTCGGTGGGCACCTCGGGGGCGGTCCAATTAAAACGTCGAGCGTGGTAGGGGCAAGCCGCTTCGCAGTAGCGGCAACCGATGCACCAATCGTAGTCGACCACAATGATGCCGTCTTTTTCTTGCCAAGTTGCTTCCACCGGACAGACCTTTACGCAGGGAGCATCTCGGCATTGTTGACATTGAATGGGCATATAAAACTTATCATCTGCCGGTACTGGATGATCATAGTTTGCATTGCCGTTCTCTAGGTCGAGGCTGCCTTTTTCCATCTCGAGCACTCGAATGTAGGAATTATTGCTGGAGCGGTCGTGATTGTTTTCTTGGTGGCATGCTTCGGCGCATTTTCTGCAACCAATGCACACACTTAGATTGAGCGCATAACCGAACTCAACACCTTCAATCGGCTGGTCGGCGGCGACTCTTATATCGTCTCGGCCGGCTTCACTATTGGATTTTACTTCGATTCGCTTGAGCACCTTCTTAAGTTCCAGCTTATCCAATTCACGGAAATGCTTCTGAAGAAACTCGTCAGCTGAGATGTTTTCGGCCCATTGTTGTAGGGGGCGAGTCGCATAGGCGAAGGCTCCAGCCCCCAGGGTTGAACCAGCCATTTTTAGAGCAACGCGGCGTTTCATTGATGCCTCTTTGAGTCTTGATTGGAGGGAGTTGCACCGCGGTCCACTGGGCGTCGGGCTGGGATCACTCGGGCAATTTGTGGTGTGTGTGGGTCGTGGCAGTCCACACAATGATTCTTTTTCTGCGCCCCTCTTGAAAGGTCCCAATATCCGGTTTTTCCGCCATGGGCCCCATGGTCGTAGGCTACCCGTTTGGGGCCATGGCACTGGGAGCACAATTGCATGGCTTCCTCTAGAGGGACGACTTCACCTGTGGCGAGATGTAGTTTGAGAGGGGCTCCTGGCTCATGGCAGTTTTTGCACGACATGGTTCCGTGGGAGAAACTGAGCCCCCTGTGAAATTCTTTGAGTTCAGTTGTTCGTGTGGCAATTGACCCAATTTCTACATTTTCGTGACAGGATGCGCATTTTACCCATATCGGTTCGCCCTGGGTGTCTTGGAGGGCAGTTTCGATTGAGGTAAGTTTCTTGCTTGGTGTGATTTCGACCGGAAAACTGGCAGCGCCAGGTGCCGGCCCA
Source organism: uncultured Polyangiaceae bacterium (assembly GCA_964459035.1). Lineage (GTDB taxonomy): Bacteria > Myxococcota_A > Polyangia > Polyangiales > Polyangiaceae > NIC37A-2. The sequence continues at coordinate 58,578 of CAYWLO010000018.1, forward strand.
AGTTCTCTCTCTACATTGTGTGAGCAAGACAAAAGAAGTCCCATGCCTATCGGGATAAAAATGCTCCCTAGACCACAGCGTAATTTGAAGTTGTGCAGTGCCACGACCAGCAGGGAGCACGAGGCGTGCCACAATAGGAGACACGTGATGATTCAGTTTCTTTTTGCTGCTGGCGATCAGGTTACTTCGGGGAGACATGCCTCTGTGCGTGAATAGATTGCGCCTTTCGCATTGTCTTACGCAGAATTTGCACGCATGGGTCAGGGGGACAGAACGGGCCAGGGTGCTCCGATAGCTCGTTTGCCACGGTCTAATTCCCCATTGGCTAGATGTAAAAGGTTGGCGCAGGTCTTGCTGTGCCGTGGACATGGCTGTCAGTTCTTTGGTGATTACCACCAATAGCGAGTTCAAAGAAATACAGAGACAACAACTGCAGGAGGACTATCGAGTCACGCTGGGGGAGGCACAAGGGTGTTTTATTCCACTGGTAACCGAGACCGAGAGTGTAGGCGATGCCCGTGATTTGGCGGAGCGTATCCTCAAACTGGAGGGTGTGCTCGATGCTCAACTTGTCTCATGGGTAGAAGACCCCTTGATATTGGGAGACTGTGATGAAGCGTAGACAATTTGTTCATGGGGCGGCGATGTCAGCCGCTACCGCTGCTGCTACTCGTATGGCGGGGGGGCAGGTGTCCAAAAAGAATTCGCTGCCCATGGCTCCAGGGGTTCGGTGGGATAAGGCCCCCTGTCGTTTTTGCGGAACCGGCTGCCACGTGATGGTGGGGACCAAGGGGGGGCGAGTTGTAGCAGTGGCTGGGGACGCCCAGGCCGAAGTAAACAAGGGTCTTCTCTGCATGAAAGGCTATCATGTTGGCTTGGTGCTTTATGGCCAAGACCGCCTAACAAAACCGTTGCTCCGCAATGGAAATTCCTACGATGAGATCAGCTGGGAAAAGGCGATTGAAGTGATAGCAGAGCGTATTGAGGCTGATCCCAAAGGGTTTGCTATCTACGGTAGTGGTCAATGGACAATTCCTGAGGGTTTTGCTGCTCAAAAATTCATTAAGGGTGGACTTTCCAACAATCATATCGACCCCAACGCCCGGCTCTGTATGGCTTCAGCGGTTACGGGGTTTATCGCCACCTATGGGGTGGACGAGCCAGCTGGATGTTACGATGACTTAGACGTCGCAGACACTATCATTACCTGGGGAAACAACCCCGCCGAGATGCACCCCATTCTTTTCAGCCGCGTTGCCGACCGGCGTGCACTGGGTCACAAAATTGAATGGGTTGATATCACAACTCGCCATACTCGGACTTCGGCTCACGCTCAGCGCGTGCTCCTGATGAAACCTCAAGGAGATCTAGCCATTGCAAATGGCGTGATGAAATTGCTCCTCGATAGGGAGACCTACGACAAAAAATTCGTAGACAAATTCTGCGCCTTTCGCATAGATTCTGATCCGAAGGGGCTCTTGGGTAAAGAAAGTTCATTCGATGAGTTCAAGCGCCAGCTCTCCCCCTACACTCCCGAGCATGTCGAGAAGTTAAGCGGAGTTCCGGCTGCAGAAATTCGCCATTTGGCCGACATTTTTGGCGATCCAAAAAGAAAAATAACCAGCCTGTGGTGCATGGGTCCGAATCAGCACACCCAGGGCACGGCGATGAATACACTTATTCATGGTCTGCATTTGCTGAGCGGTCATTTTGGAAAACCTGGAGATGCTCCGACGAGTCTCACTGGCCAGCCCTCGGCATGCGGTACAGCACGCGAGGTGGGGACCCTCTCTCACGCATTGCCTGGTGGTCGTTTGGTGAAGAAAGAGTCTCACAGAAAACAATGTGAGGACTATTGGAATCTTCCGCCTGGAAGAATCAATAAAAAGCCCGGCTACCACACTGTTAAAATGTGGGAAAAGTTTGGAACTCCTCAAGAGAAGGGGGGGGATATCTCTACCGTGTGGGTTCAAGTGACCAACCCCGGCCAAACGTTACCGAACGCACACAAACTATTTCACGCGTCTCGAAAAATTCCAGGAAAATTTCTCATTGTCTCTGACGTTTACCCCACGGCGACCACTCGTCACGCTGACTTGATTCTCCCTTCGGCCATGTGGGTAGAGAAAAATGGCGTGTTCGGAAATTCGGAGCGTCGAACGCAACAATGGTTCAAGCAGGTTGAGCCCCCTGGTGACGCGAGGGACGATTGTTGGCAGATTATCGCGGTGGCCCGTGAGTTGTACGATCGCGGTCATGAAGGAATGAAAGACAAAGATGGCAAGTTTATCTTTTACGCGGAAAACGAGGGCAACGAGGTAGAAATTTGGAAGTGGCGCAATTATTACGACATCAACGTCGATAAGATGCTTTTTGAAAACTATCGTCTCTTTACTCGTTTGAAGCACAAAGACTTAGCTCCTTATGATGAATACGTAAAAGCGCACGGTCTGCGCTGGCCGGTCGTTCAACAAAAGGACGGAAGCTGGCGTGAAACGAGATTTCGTTTCGCTGAGTTTGATGACCCCTATGTAAAGAAGGGCGCCGGAATTCAATTTTACCATTCAACCTCGAAAAACGATCGAGCTCAGATTTGGTTTAGACCCTACGTTGCACCACCAGAGGAGCCGGACAATGACTTTCCTCTTTGGCTCTGCACCGGGCGAGTAATAGAACATTGGCACTCGGGGAGTATGACCATGCGCATTCCGCAGCTACGAAAAGCAATGCCCAATGCTTACGTCGAAATGAACCGAGTAGATGCCAATTCTTTGGGATTAAATAATGGTGATATGGCGTACCTGGAGACAAGACGGGGGGCCATTCGTTTGCCAGTATGGATCGACGGCAGGGGTAACCCCCCTCCCGGTAGCGTGTTTGTTCCATTTTTTGACGAGCGACTCCCTATCAATGAACTTACTTTGGACGCGCATGACGCATTCTCCAAGCAGCCTGATTTTAAGAAATGCGCCGTACGCATTAGTCGAGCACGGCGTAAGAAAGGTTAGGCATTGTGGCTGGCTTGAGAAAAAGTAATGAATCACCCATGCCTCCTCCCCGTAAACGACTCTTGCAGTTGCTTGCTTCGGGAGCTGTGGCCCTTGCCAGTGTTGGTTTGGTGCTAGGCACTCAATCACCAAAGGTACCCCCAGTGCTGCAAACCGCTCGGGACGGGGTGGGGGAAAATGCTCTCAACTACGCCCAACTACGCAAGGGACGTCGTGGACCGAACAGGGAGATGTATCGCGGGGCATTCGCTCGACTAGGAGCGGCTGGGCCCTCCATTCATGATCCCGTTGTGCAGACTTCGGCACAGAAACAAGAAGCCCTGGTCGCTCGAAGTAAAAGGAGAGCGTTTGCTGGGGCACCCCCCACAATCCCTCATTCGGTGCAGGAGAAAGATCCCGCTGCATGTATGGCGTGTCACTCGGGAGGGGCTAAAATCGCTCAACTACGAGCACCGGCCATGAGCCATCGCGAATTTGCGATGTGTACTCAATGCCACGCGATGGAGAAGAGTGAGAATGCTGAGGTGGGTGCGTTAGGGGCTCTGCCAGAAAATAGCTTCGTTGGCTTGGGTGAATACCCGAGCGGGCAACGCGCTTACGAAGGCGCCCCTCCCACGATACCCCATGGGGTTTTTATGCGAGAGAATTGCGCAAGCTGTCATGGCGTTCACGGCGAAAAGGGTGTGCGCTCGACTCATCCGGGGCGTCAGTCCTGTCAACAGTGTCATGCTGCCTCGGCCGAGTTCGATCAAAGAGGCCCCCCACCCATGGGCGCTCCCATGAATTGATTGAGGCGCCGAATTTATCGTCTCGCTCTCATCGAAGATCGGTCACGCAATGACTTTTATAGACTCAAAAGGAGATTCAATTGAACGAAGAGAATAGACCGCTCCCTGAGCTACAAGAGACTATATTAGAAGCAGACGACTTGAATCGCTTCTTCTTGGAACTCTCGGATCGCTCCGAGCGTTTAGTGATGAATGTGAAAGGATCCGCTCGTATGCGATTTACGGAAATTTCATCCATCAAGGAACTTCAAACCCTCCTTTTAGAGGGTGAGGTGTGGGGCGCCCAACTTAACTATCATGTGGACGGAGGCCACTGGCTTGACACAATATTAGTAAAAGACGCGGGGCTCCGCCTGGTGCGCATTCAACAGTCCTGAGCCCCTGTGCGGCGATTAGGGCATGGCGCGCAGCGCGGGGGCTTTTCCTTTGGGAGCCTCTGCGTACTCTTGTAAACGATATTGGATCTTGCGAACACTAATGCCCAATGCTTTTGCGGCTGCCGTTGTAGAGCCCCCTAGTTGAGCCAAAGTCTCTAATATTGCGTAACGCTCAATTTCTGCCAGCGAAGAGCCCGGAATACGTGGAGGGGCGTTTTGACTCTCACACTCTTGTTGGATGTCCAAGGGAAGATCGTGCAATTGCAAGATGGGACCGTTGCTCATGACGACTGCTCGCTCGATTGCATTTTCGATTTCGCGGACGTTTCCTCGCCATTCGTGAGCGGCCAATGCGGAGAGGGCAGCGTCGTCAAAACGCTCCACGTCTTTGTCGTTTTCCTTCGCGTATTTGAGGAGAAAATGCGCGGCCAATGCGGGAATATCACGTGCTCGCTCGCTCAAAGAAGGGAGACGTAGGTTGATTACATTCAATCGGTAATAGAGATCTTCCCGAAACGTGCCATTTTTCACCATTTCACTGAGGTCTCGATTGGTGGCGGCGACAACGCGCACGTCCACTTTGACAACTTGATTTCCCCCAACTCGTTCAAACTCGTGCTCCTGGAGAACGCGTAGTAACTTTACCTGCGTCGCTGGACTGATTTCGCTGATTTCGTCTAGAAAAAGCGTGCCTCCATCGGCTTGCTCAAAACGTCCCAAGCGACGACGATCTGCCCCGGTGAACGCTCCGCGCTCGTGACCAAATAGTTCGCTCTCAAGCAAAGTTTCAGCCAGGGCGGCGCAATGCAGCTTAACAAATGGCTTGTCGGCTCGCGGAGAACAATGGTGGAGAGCAGAAGCAATCATCTCCTTTCCGGTGCCCGAGTCGCCGCTTACCAATACGGTCGCTCGGCTGGGGGCAATTTGCCGCACGGTCTTGAAAACGGTTTGCATCTCCTCCGACTCGCCAATGATGTTTTCAAATCGGTACTTACCAGCAACTTGCTCGCGCAGTCGGCGTGTTTCTCGTCTGAGGGCAACTCCCTCCAAATTCCTTTCTAAAACGAGAAGCAGTTCGTCGCTATTGAGCGGCTTGGTGAGATAATTCGTAGCGCCAGCACGCATTGCTTCTACAGCGCTCTCAATAGCTCCAAAAGCCGTCATCAGAATAACACCTGCCTCTGGATGGGTCTGTTTGAGGCGGGCCAAGAGCTGCAACCCATCCATGCCGGGCATTTTTAAATCGGTCAGCACGATATCGGGAGCGAAATCGCTGGCTGCACCGAGAGCACGAAATCCGTCTGCGGCAGTGCGAACTTTGTAGCCCTCGTCTGTGAGTATTTCGTTCAGAGCGCTTCGTGCTGAGGACTCGTCATCAACGATGAGAATTCGACCTTTAATCATTCCATTCCTTGGGTGCGCCTCTGGCTTAAGTAAGAGGGCCTGTTGAACGTTGAAGCAAAGTACGTGCCGAATGACTTCTGCCCGAGAAGCAGAGGAACTGAGCACTCCCCTTTCGAAGGTTACGGTAAATTTTGCGCCTATACAGCTAGAGGTGCAAATATTGCGCAAGTTATCCTTGATGACGCATAAATGTTTCGCCTGCTATGAGGAGGGGGTGAGTGAAACGAACAAACTGAAAGTGAGCAACGGAGCTCATGCTCAACGACTGCGGCAACTTGTCGATACCTGCCAGGACGCGGTGCTTTTCATTGACTCCCAGGGCACCATCACCGAGGCGAATCCCGCCACTTGCCGTATGTTTGGTTACGAACTGGGAGAACTCCTCGGGGCCGACGTGAGGCTCTTGATGAGTGAGCCCTACGCTTCGGGACACCGAGGATACGTGAGTCGGTACGAACAAACGGGAGAAAAGCGCGCGATCGGTCAAATTCGGCAGGTTTCGGCTATTCGAAAATCGGGGGAAGAATTTCCGATTGAACTCTCGGTGACTCTTCTTGAATCAGACGCAGACGGTACGAGATACGGCGCATTTATTCGTGACGTGGGGGAAAAAGTTCGCCTGCAGGGGGAGTTGATGGAGCGCGAGCGAGCAGCAACTGTCGGCACCACTGCGTCGATGCTGGTGCACGAAATCGGCAATCCTCTCAATAACATGGCCCTGCAGCTTCAGGCCCTACGCAGGCGAGTGAAGAAAGTCGAAGGGGGCACAGCTTCTGTTGAAAAGGTGGATTCGTGTCTGGGAGAGATCGAGCGTCTGAGTCGACTTGTTCAGGAGTTTCGGGCGCTTTCCGGTCGTCGACGTTTGGTAAAACGCCCCTTGCGCATGACCACCGTGGTAGAGTCTGTATTGACTAATCTCACTCGAGTGCGCCTTGGGGTGAGCGTTGTACGCGACTTTCGGGATGAAGATGCTGAGGTACTGGCCGATGGCGACAAGATTCAGCAGGTATTTCTCAATTTATTGCACAACGCGATTGAAGCAATGCCCACGGGCGGAGTCTTGACTCTCACCACCGCCATCGAGTCGAGCGAATACGTTTTGGAGGTGACGGACACCGGAGAAGGCGTTCCTGTGGGACTCAACATTTTCGAACCATTTGTAACGAGTAAGACTGATGGAACTGGCTTGGGCCTAGCGATCTGCAGTGAGATCATTCGGGAGCATGAGGGCACTCTAACTTATGAAACCGAAAGGGGCCTGGGGACCACCTTTCGTGTGCGGGTTCCACTCTTGCGACGTCGACGAGGCTGAGCACTGCCCACCATGCCTTGAGTGAGCGTGCGCGCTTTCCGGCTCGGGACCGCAGCGAGAGTTTCCTCACCTCTTGGCCGAGAGTTTGCATATCCGTTCGACAGAAAGCACGAGAGTGGAGCAAACCATGAGCCAGACCACCCAACACCTGCGTGAAGAGCACGCCCAGGCCCGTCGATTCTTGCGCGCGTTCTTACAATTCTTGAAACAAATTGCGGAAGATACGGCTTTGGACTCGCGAGACGCCCTCGGAGTGATGGAGTTTCTCTCCGAGAGCGCACTCCTTCGTCATGAAGAGAAGGAAGAGAGTTTGCTTTTGCCTGAATTGGCGCGAATGCGTGAGACAATGGTACCCGAGGCTCTGCAAAAAATTCGCGCCGAACACAGCGTGGGGCGAGAGCTTCTTGAGGAAATGCGTGGAGAGATGTTTCGCGGGTCCGATTGGGGTCCGGGGGAGCGAGCGCGATTCGCTGCAGCTGGTACTCGTTGGGTGGAGTTTCTTTTGCGTCACATGCTCGCCGAAGAAACCTACTTCTTTCCTGTGGTCGACGAGTTGCTGTCGGCTGACATTGACGCGCTCCTCGTGCGCGATTTTCAACGGGTCGATGAGGAGTTCGACCAAATGGCGGATGCGTGCATTTTGCGAACCTCGGGCGACGCGTTCATACGTCGGTACACCTAGTACCAAAGGTCGGAACTTCGTGCCGGGTTTTGGTACCCATGAGACAAA
>CAYWLO010000019.1:0-63565 GCA_964459035.1 uncultured Polyangiaceae bacterium
ATTTTATGTGCAATTTGCCCAGCTTTTAAGAACTGTTGGCGCTTGATGGGATGGACGAAAAAGAGCAGGATTTGTTGGGGTATTAGGGCCGAAGTCGGCAAAGCGGTGCTTGCCTAAGGCAAAGAGGGAAGCTTATCAGGGGGTAGGCACATTTTGTCGTGCGGGAGAAACTTCTTTTTGCAACTTTTTTGAGGAGAAGCTCCAGAAAGCATCGCTCATGCGGAGCAAAATTACACCGAGAACAATGGCACCTAACCACGCAATAAAGGGCGCGACTTCGGCAAAGGGGGCAGGCATGAGCTTGTTCACAATTGCCACGACATAATCCTTAAAAATGTAGATATAGAGGGAGGCCGCGCTCACACTTGTGATCGTGCGCGCAATCGCTGGGGGTAGACGCAGAGGAGGTAGATAGAGAAAAGCCCAACCCAGAAATACTACCCAGAGAGCGGCTGGGTGGAAAAGAGGAAAGAGTATGAGGGGGAGAACAAGGCAGAGAAAGGTAAGGAGGAGTCTGTGTGATTCTCTGCCAACCCACATTGACCAACCTAAGGCAAAGAGCCAAAAGAGCGACTGAGGCACCCTATCGTAAAGGTGACTGGTGTCATAAATATGGGGAGCAACTCCCGTTAAGAGGGTAGCGAAGGCGAGGACGACGAAGGCGCCGCGAACGGGGTTCTTACTAAGCGCCTTTGCCGGCGAGGGCAGAGAAAATAGGATAAATAGACCGATGTATATCTGAACCCAAACATTGATGAACCAAAACCCTCCCCTTTGAGGACTGATGAGATTGCTCACAAACAGCCACTGATCCCATCTTAGGGTGTGATCTTTGAGTTGTTCCAGCCCCAATATTGCCAACACAGGCACTATGAGTTTTGGCAAGGTGGAGAGGAGAGAGCGCGCTCGCCCCTGAACTCGTAGCCTGTTGAGTTGAAACCGGGCGAAGCTGATGCCGGCCAATACAAGTAAGAAATAGGCTCCAGCGGGGAGACTGAAGGTACCGAATAACTTTGCGCTATTGGAGGCAATTGCCAAAATGACCAGGGCACGGAGCCAAATGAGGGGCTCTACGCTCCAGCGCGCCGATTGCTCATGGGGCAAACTTTCTAGGTCTACAAGCCGAGTATTTTCCCAATTCGCGGGTAGTCGCCCAAGGAGGGATTCTAAGGCAATTGAGGTCTGGATGAAGTCGAGGGAGTCCCCGCCCAAATTGACGAAGGTATCATTGACGCTGGTTTCACTCAGGCCGAGTTGCTTTCTGTAGATAGAACCAACACTTTTTTGCGCCCCCCTAGAAGCGGGGTGAGAGATGAACTCTTGAGCCTGTTGACGGTGCTCTTCAGAGAATTGCTGAGAGAGCTTTTTACGCTGTATTTTTCCGGCGGCTGTTTGGGGTAGGGTCTGCACTCGAAGCAGTCGGATGGATCTTTTCGCGTTGACCCCATAGAACTCAGCGGCATCTGCCCCGGCTTGAATCAATGTACTCTCGGAGAGTTCGCACTCGTGAGTGACAACTATGCCGATGGTCTCACCCCGTAAGCTATCGGGGATCTTTGTGACGACGATAGGAGAGTTCATCGAGAGGCTCTTCTCTATTCGTCGCTCCAGCAGATCGGGGGACAATTTGAGTCCCCCGCAGTTGATTATATCATCGGCTCTGCCCAGAAAGTAGAGGAAACCGTCCTGCAATTTACCCAGGTCGGAGGTGGCTAGCCATCCGTCCCCATCGACTAAAGTCTTTTTCACCCCGTCGAGTACCTTGTACGCGCCAACGTGGGGGCCGCGCACAGCAATAATACCTTTAGCGTTTATCTTAACTTCGACACCGTGCAGGGCTTTGCCTACGGATTCTAGCTCGTTACCATGGGCTTTATGAACTTCAAGGAATGTACTCCGTGATGCCTCAGTGAGACCAAAGTGCTGAACGATGATCGCGTTTGAAAAAAGTGTCCTGAGCTCCTCTTTTTCGGAGCGCGCCATGTATTGGCTGCCAATCTCTATCCAACGGATTTTCTGGGCGAGACTGGGAGAAATCTTTCGGGATTGGAGTAAGATGCGCCATAAGCTGGGAACGGCTGAGAGCGCGTTGATTTTGTCTTGTTCAAGGAGCTCCGCAATTTCTCCGGGGTTGAACCCCTTGGCTGGAATATATGCCCGGCCACCTGCTGAAAATATCGCCCGACACCTCCCCAAGCCGAATGAATGGTAGATTGGCACTCCTACATATTCGCGAATGGTCTCGTCGACCTCCATCACCAGATTGAGACGTTCGCTGACGTTGGACAGTCCCCTATGAGTAAGGGCTACTCCCTTCGCCTGACCTTCCGTGCCGGAGGTGAACGCAATTTGAGCCACTTCATCGTCAGAGTTCTCTGGGCGTGGGACATCGACCCAGCCCCCACCTGCCTCAGGCTCGATGACCTCTGTGATACCGAGGGCGTGCATCCTCTCTTCATCATCACGTCTCCGCAAAATGACGCAGACTCGGCTTTTGGCCAACGACTCAAAAATGGTGGTGGCGAATGCGGGGGAGTTGACGCCTACCACGCCCAATGGGCCGATGTTGCCTGCCGAATCTCTCATGACTTGCTCTCCAGAAAAGGCACGAGAGTGTGAACGAGGTGCTGTACGTAAGGCTCTTGAAGCATAGATGAATGACCGCCCGGAACTTCGAGCAAGTGAATCTTCGGGCTAACTAGACCATCCCACCCAAGCAGATCTTCTTGATATATTTCGCTCATGGGCAAATCGCCTTCTTCTCCCGTTGCGCTACGAGTAGCTTTTACCAGGACTACGTTGTGATTGTTTAGAGGTCGAGCTGCATACCGATCGCGTGCCGATTGATAGATTTCTCGAATGTGCAAATGGGGTATTGCATGGGGCCAGGGAGTTCCAGAATGCAGTAGGCGCTTCAAAAGATGTAGTCTAAGGGCAACTGTGCGACCGTGGACCCTCTTTTTAACCTCATAACTTAGAGCTCTCACAACTTTACGACTAGCCGCCCTCCAGGGTGAGATCGCATTCTGCCTTATTTTGTTCCCGTCGGCTGGTTCGCTTTGCGTACTTGAAAAGATGTTTTTGAAGCGCTGAATGCGCCCCCGGGTGATGCGCCCAGAGACGCAAGTGGCCCGAGGCTCAAAAGTGTCTAAAAGAAGGAGAGCTCCGACGTTTACGTTGTTCTCTTTCATTTGAGTAGCCATCTCGTATGCAATGAGACCACCCGCGCAAAGCCCTGCAAGATGAAATGGTGGTCTAGCGCCCATCTCCACCAAGCGTGAAACATAGGACGCTGCTATGCCTTCTATTGTCGTATGGGGTAGGGCGATACCTGGCTTTCTATCTGGTACGATCCCATATACCGTAAAGTCTTTTGAGAGTGCTTGGGCCAAGTTGCGGTAGAGTAGAACCTCACCATCGCCGTCGTGGATGAAGACGAAGGTACGTGCCCCCCCCGGGCGCAGCAGTGTGATATTGGATTGACTGGCTTCGCCCTGATCAGGTTCTCTAGTGGATTGTAGGTATTCTGAGAGAGCGCGGGTTGTCGGTTTTTCGAGGACTTTTGAGAGGGGAATATGCAAGTTCCAGCGTTTGTCGATTTCCGCGACGAGGCTCACTGCCATCAGGGAGTGTCCACCTAGTTCAAAAAAGTTGTCATCGAGCCCAATTTTTTCCCTTCCCATGACCCCCTGCCATATCTCTGTCAGTTCACGCTGCAGAGGCGTTGTCGGTGTTGCGTAAGTCGATTTTCCGCGAACTTGTTCCGGTTTGGGGAGCTTTGCTCTGTCCAACTTGCCGTTCGAAGTGAGGGGTAAGTGTTTTAAGAAGACAAACGTCCCCGGAATCATGAAGTCTGGCAGTGTCTCTGCCAGTTGCTCTTTGAGAGTTTGCGAGTCGTGAGATTCTTGATTTTCTGCCACTATATAGGCAACGAGGGACTGGTTTCTACCGGCGTCACGAAGGGCTAGGCAGATCGCCTCTCTTACGCCCCCCAGGGAACAAAGTGCCGTCTCGATCTCACCAATTTCCACTCGAAATCCACGAATTTTGACTTGATCGTCCATGCGACCCAAAAATTGCAGTGTGCCATCTGTCCACCTTCGGCAAAGATCACCGGTTTGATAGATTCTTTCCCCCGGCAGAAAAGGATCGCTCATGAAACGCTCATTGGTCAACTGGGGTCTTTTGAGGTAACCTTCGGCCAAGCAGATACCTCCTATGTACAGATCGCCGGGCATACCTTGGGGGACGGGTCGCAAGTGGTGGTCCAGGACGTAGTAGCGAGCATTTTGTATGGGGTAGCCATAGGGAATGGAGGGCCATTGGGGGTCTACGACATCAATTGGGTAGTAGTTGGACCAAATAGCAGCTTCGGTTGCTCCCCCTAAACTGGTAACCTGCACGTTTGTGAAAGTTGATGTGAGGCGCCCCGGTAAGTCCACCGGGATCCAATCACCCGAAAGCATAATATGCCGTAGAGCAGTATTTTGCGCCACCTTGGGCAGAAAATGTGCCAGGCGAGCCAGCGCGGGCGGCGCTGAATTCCATATCGTAATTGGACTATTGCAGAGGTGGTGCGCGAGATTGCGTGGCTCGCTCATGAGTTCGGTGCTGGCAATTTCAACCGTGGCGCCTGCCCCTAAGGCTCCAAAAATATCATATACCGAGAGATCAAAGCTGGGAGAGGTGACAAAGAGTAGGCGATCTTTGGGCGTGATCTCTAATGTCCGGTTTATCCAGTCGAGGGTGTTGAGCACCGCGCGATGTTTGAGCACGACTCCTTTGGGGCGTCCCGTTGTGCCCGATGTATAGATTGCATAGCAAACATCATCAGCTTGGGCGCTTTTACGAACCCGCTCGTCGCTTTGCTGCGTTACTTCGGGTGCGCCGAGAATCAGAGTGGGCACCTGGTTGTCGACGCGAGCCGCGAGGGTCTCAGAAGCAACGAGTAAACGGCAACCGGCGTCCTGGAGCATGAAAAGCGCGCGTTCTTGGGGATAGATCGCGTCAATGGGTACATAAGCGGCCCCTGACTTTGCGATACCGAGAAGAGCGATCACTAATTGGAGGCCTCTTTCGGCCATCAGTCCGACATAGTCGCCAACGCCGACGCCTCTTTTCTGTATGGCTTGGGCGAGTTGATTGGCTTTTCTATCGAGCTGCTTAAAAGTGAGCGACTGATCGCAATAGATGAGTGCGGTGGCCTCGGGGCGTTCTTTTGCCTGCTCTTCAAAGAGATCGAAGATGCGTTTGTCGGAGGAGTATTCACGGCGGGTCTGATTGTATTGAGTAACCTCAGTCTTGCGCTCTGCATCAGTCAAGCAATCGATATCGCTTGCGGGGTTTTGTGGATGAGCTGCAATTTCACAACAGAGGTTCCGAAGGTAGGTGCCTAGTTGAATGAGCCCCTTGGGAGAAAATGTATGATTTGCAAGAAGAGTGGGGCGCCCTTCGGCGAAAGATAGGGCCAGTAGAGCTCCTTGAGGTAGAGAATTGTTTTGAAAGACAACTGCCACCGCTGAGTCACTGGAGCCATTGAGATCGATTTCTTCACGTAGAGAGGGTTGACGAGCGATGAGATCTAACAAGTACCCTGGGCGTTTTCTCAGTTCTTGGTATTCTGCTTTTAGATCGACTAAAATTCTCTCAAAAGAGAGCGATTGGTTGAGTGAAATATTGAAAGGTACAGTGTCCGCTACTAACGTTAAGTCTGGATAGCTGCCCTGATAGTTTCGCTCAAGGGCAAGGGAAAGCTTGTCGTTTCTTAAAAGCGAGGAAAGCATGAGCGCAAAGGCGCATACTGTCGCGAACTGTAGATCGTCTTTGTGCACCTGCTCAAATTCGAGGGGTAGTTCTAGTGGCTCGATGAGAGGACGTGAATCTTTAGCCGACCGGATGTCCCCTTCTAATAGGAGTTCCGAGGGAAGCGGTAGGCACTCAAATGCTCCAAGACGTCGAATGTAGAATGCCTCGCTCTTGGAATAAAGCGTGCCGAGTGATTCGTTCTTAGAGGGAAGTTGAGGGGCTAATATATCACCGCTGACTACTTGCAGGTGACGCAAGCCCTCTAGAATATTTAGCTCGACTCCCCTTTGGGAAAGGAGCCTCGTAACGATAAGACAGCGATCTGCGCAGGTGATAGACAGCTCTCCCTTGGCGGAAAGGGAGAGCTTTCCTGGTGGTGTACCCGGTACTATGGTGGGGCCAATATGAGCTTCGGCGACGACAACGCATCGACCCTGGTGGACAAGTTTTGCCGAGGCGAAGGCATTGGCGAACTTTCCGAAGTCACATGAGCGTATGAGGGCGTCGATTCTTTGGGCGCTTAATGTGCAATCAATGACTCCTAGAGCTAGAGGACGGTCGTGGCGAGAGTAGATGCTCTGTCCTTTAGAAAGATCTTGCTTTACGCCCTGGAGTTCTCCCTCTTCGGCGCGCTCGATGACAACCTGAAAGCTTTCCAGTGCTAGACTTGAGTTACGTATATTGAGCGAGAGGGAGGTCTCGGATGACTCAAGCATGAGATCTCGACGCTCCAGAATATCTCCCCCATCGAGTTGGGCTGTGATGTGGTGCCAAACAATCGCATGGTGAGGCTCCTGATTGTGAATGGCCCAGGCGGAGGCATTGAGACCCGCGTAATGGGGCAGGGGACCGTCGTGAAAGTTGATTGCAGCCAACGCCGCACGCTCAAATACCTCGGGAGGGATAATGGCCGGATAGGTAATAGAGAGGAGCAAATCGAAGGGATTTGCTTTGGTCCACCGAACTAGCTCGTCCGAGCGCAGTGTTTCAATTTTTTTCTTGTCGGCCCACGATTGCAATGAGACTTGCTTGGAGCTGAGGGCTAGGATCTGATGACCGCGCTCGAGGAGCAACTCGCCACAGCGCGCCACGATGGGCTCCTCCCCTAGAATTAGACAGCGGAGCACTGGCCTATTTCGGATCCCGTTGGTCATGTTCTTTCGCATCTGTCGACTACAACTACGGGGAGCCTCGTTTTGAATACACGTGCATGGCCCCCCATCAACTACACCTTGGGTGCATCCCATTTGTCAGGTGTGTGTCAAGGTGGGACAGTTGCGCCGCAAGTCGACTGAATGACACGCACTCAACCAACCTGCGCTGGATGCTCAGAATTGAAGCTGCGAGGGCCATGCCGCCGCTCATAAATTTTCATTGGACCTAAGGTCAACGCGCGGGGCGATTTTGGACCTCTCAGTCGGGCCCCGCGTGGACTCGCTAGGCCATCTCGGCGAGTTCGGTTTCGACCTGTTCCCACTCTGAAATAGCTGAACTCAATTGCTCTTCTAGGGTGCTGGCCCGTCGCGATATTTTACGCTGTTCGTCGTCAGGGGTGGATGTATAGAAAGCCGGGTCCGCATAGCGGGCTTGGATTTCCTCTTTCTTTGTCTCCAGTTTCTCAATTTGGGCCAGAAGAATGTCCCGCTTTTTGGGTAGGGCTTTGAGGCGATTGGCGATGCGCTTTCTCTCCTCGTAGCTAATTTCTGGATCTGCTTGCTGAGTCACCACCCGTGCCTTCTCTTCCTTGGCCTTGCGGGAGTTTTTTTCACTCTTCGCTTGAAGCGCTACGGACTTCTGGTCGAGATGGTCTGCGCCGTCACGAGCCAAGTATTCGTCATAGCCCCCTTGAAAGTCATGCAAGCCCTCGGGCTTTAGCTCGATGATTCGGTCCGCAAGTTTGGATACAAACCAGCGATCATGGGAAACGAAGATAACAGTGCCTTCGAAGGCCTTCAGTGAATCAGCTAGGGCGTCAATTGCTTCGATGTCCAAGTGATTTGTAGGTTCGTCCAAAATCAAAATATTGGGACGTTGAATGGATATTTTTGCGAAGATTACCCTGGCCGCTTCTCCGCCCGAGAGAGACGTCACTTTCTTGTTTACGTCATCTCCTGAAAAAAGCATGCGTCCTAGATGACCACGAACCAAGCTTGTCGTCTCTTGAGGAACAGCGGACCAGACGAAGTCAAGGGGTGTTAGCTTGGGATCGTTGAGTACTTCGTGGTGGTCCTGAGCAAAGTACCCGATGGATGAGTTGACGCCCCATTCATGAGTTCCTGTGTCGGTCTCGATATTGTCGGTAATGATTTTAAGAAGGGTAGACTTGCCAATGCCATTGGCACCAATTACGCCCACACACTCACCTCTTTTGATCTCGAATTTTACATCTTTGAGTACAGAGTTGGTGCCGTAGGACTTGCATAACCCGTCCACCTTGAGAACGTCTTTGCCGGTGGCACGGGTCTGTTCGAACTTGAAGAGAGGAGCCCTGCGAGTGCTGGCCCCTACTTCGACAACCTCAATCTTTTCAATTTGCTTGAGGCGGCTTTGGGCTTGTTTCGCCTTGGTCGCCTTGGCTCCAAACCTGTCTACGAAGGCCCGCTTTTCCGCGATGATGCGCTCGGCTTTAGCGGCCTGGGCTTCTTTTTGCGAGTGAGCTAGTTCTTTGGACTCAATGAACTTTGTGTAGTTCCCCGCATAATCGATGATAGTTTTGTAATCGACGTCCAAGATGCGCGTAGTAATAGAATCAAGAAAACGTCTATCGTGGGAAATTACGACGGCACACCCTGCAAAATTCTTGAGAAATTGCTCTAACCAACGAATGGAGAGAATGTCCAGGTGGTTCGTCGGCTCATCAAGTAAGAGGGCGTCAGGGCGTCCCACGAGTACCTGCGCCAGAAGGACTCTTAATTTAAAACCGCCTGAGAGGGTCGAGAGTGGTTCGTCTAGTTGTTTGGCTGGTATGCCGAGCCCGACCAAAATCTCTCGAGCGCGACTCTCCAGAGTGTATCCGTCGTTGTGGGCAATCGTTTCGGTGAGATCGCCGATGCGTTCCGCGTCGGGGGATTCTTCTTCAGCGAGTCTGTCCACCTCTTCGAGGGCGGCGTAGACTTCATGATCGCCGCTCATCGCTACGTGAACGATTTTTTCGGAGTCGGCTGCAAATTGATCTTGCCGCAGTACACCGAGGCGCAGCTTTTTTCCAAAACTGACTTCACCACCGTCGCTTTGCTCGTCGCCAATGAGAATCTTGAGGAATGTAGATTTGCCTGAGCCATTGGCTCCAACCAGGCCATAGCGTTCGCGAGGGTTGAGCTGAAATGTCACCCCCGAGAAAAGAACTTGGGGGCCGTATTGTTTA
Source organism: uncultured Polyangiaceae bacterium (assembly GCA_964459035.1). GTDB lineage: Bacteria > Myxococcota_A > Polyangia > Polyangiales > Polyangiaceae > NIC37A-2. The sequence continues at coordinate 9,170 of CAYWLO010000019.1, forward strand.
CTCAGCTCGCAGACGTTGATCACCCCGACGAATTAGTGACAAATGGGGAAGATTCAAGGCTGAAGGATAGATAGTTTCAAGGATCTCCGACTTCATCGGGAAGAGGGGAGATTGCGAAGGCAGAATTGATGATTCCAACGTGGGAATAGGTCTGTGGAAAATTACCCATTTGCTGCCCCGTCTTTGGGTCAATGTCCTCGCTGAAGAGCCCCAAGTGGTTTGAATAGCTCAGCATCTTCTTAAACGCCTCCTCAGCTTCTTCTTTAAAGCCCAAGCGGGCGAGGGCCTCGACGTGCCAAAAGCCACACACGGTGAACGTGGCTGCATGTTCCGAGCCTAATCCGTCGTGGTGTAAGTAGCGATGCATAAGATGTCCCCCGGCCCCAAGCCGCTTCTCCAAGGCTCGTAGATGCGAAATCGCTCTGGGGTTGCCCTTCTTGAGGTAGCCTAGGTTGATCATCATCAACAATGCCGCGTCCTCATTTTTACTCGTGGTTGAATCGGCGTAGAACCCTCCTTCCTCGTTCCAGCATTCCTCTAAATGGGCTTCAGCACGGGCAACAAGGTCCAGGGCGTGATTGTAGAGACTCTCATCGAGGAGTTGCTTGCCGATGCGAGCGGCCACGGTGGCCCCCACCCAATGAAAGAGCAGTGAGAAAGTGTGCACGCGATTGTCGTCGCGAATCTCCCAAATGCCCGCGTCGGGTAGTCCCATCGTTTCTTCTATTCTTCCCAAGAGTCTCTTGAGGAGACGTAGGGAGTTTTCTGTGAGATGCTCTTCAAAACGAAAGTCGAGAAAGAAGGGCGCCATGGTGCCAATTACTTCACCGTAAGCGTCAAATTGTACCTGAATGTGTGCGCCGTTTCCGGCCCGTACGGGGCCGGAGCCCTGATAGCCCGCGAGATGTTCAAGAATTTCTTCTTTGAGCTTGGTTTCTCCAGCAATGCCATACACGGGCTGGAGTCTTTCGTTTGTCGAGGCGATATTCTTGATGAAGCCAACAAATGCCTCGAGTTCATCGACATGTCCGATGCGGCGCATCGCACGCAGGGTGAAGTAGGTGTCTCGAAGCCAACAAAATCGATAATCCCAGTTGCGCCCCGAGCCGGGCCATTCGGGTAGACTGGTGGTTGCGGCAGCCGTAATTGCCCCCGTATCCTGATACATGTGCAGCTTGAGGGTGAGCGCAGACCGCACCACTTCTTTTTGAAACCTTCCGGGCAAGGCGGTGTGTTTCACCCAGCGCTCCCAATAGTGTCTGGTTCGATCTAAAAAGCTAGCTGCCGTTTCTTGCAATGGGGCTTCGAGGGGATCGCCCCACGTGAGTACTAGCCATGCCTCAGACTCCAAGAGAAAGGGTCGCTCTTCGAGAACATAGGTCAGAGGCACGTCGGTGGTGAGCCTGAGTTGTTCTCCAGGAATGTCATAGCTAATATGATTGGACGCCATCCGCCGCGCTGGCGTGATGCGGGCGTAATCGTAGGTTGGTCTACATTGCACGCGAACTACAGGTTCCCCGGAAATCCTCCGGAGTCGTCGCACTAACATATTAGGCTTGTAGTGCCGCTCGAACTGGCGAAACCGGGGCGCAAAGTCCACTACCTCGAACTCGCCGCGGCCGCAGGTAAAACGCGTGCGTACGATATTGGTGTTGGGTAGATATTCTTGTTGCGAGCTAAAATTCTCGGAAGCGGGCGAGATGGCGAAGAAGCCGCCCTTTTGCTCGTCGAGCAGGGCACCAAAGACCGGGCTGGAGTCGAAACGGGGCCAACACAACCAGTCGATTCTGGCTTCGTGACTGACTAAGGCTTGAAAGGAGCAGTTTCCAATGAGTGCATGCTTCATGGGCAAGAGAAAGATCCCCTATGTGCGCGCGCTGTCAATGGCCAAAGCGCCACGAGGTCTTTTTTTCCTCGGGATGTCGTGCGAAAAGGGAGAACATGTCTGGACGTCTGATTGTCGCTTCAACTCGATTACCGATCACGCTTACCGAAGCGGACGGAAAATGGGAGGTGACCCCGAGCACAGGGGGGTTGGTGACAGCTCTTGCCGCAGTTCGAGGTAAGAGAAAGTTTACTTGGCTTGGCTGGCCGGGGGCGGACGTCGTACCCAGTCAAAGAAAGCAAGTAACGAAGTTATTGGCACGGCATGGCGCATCGCCCGTCTTTATTGCTCCCGAACATGTTGATGGATTCTACGAAGGATTTTCCAATGACATGCTGTGGCCTCTTTTTCACAACCTGACCGAGCGCTCGACATTTACCCGAGATGATTGGGTCGCCTACCAAGAGGTCAATCAAAACTACGCGGACGCAATAGCCAAAGCTGCACGACCTGGAGATCTAATATGGATTCACGATTACCAACTCTGTTTGGTTCCCCAATTATTGCGTGAGAAGGGGCTGGGCTGTCCTATCGGCTTCTTCTTGCATATTCCGTTTCCTCCCGCCGATATTTACCGAACCTTGCCCGTGGCGGAGGAAATTCTGCGGGGCATTTTGGGTGCGGATATTGTGGGTTTTCATGCCTATGAATACGTGAGTCACTTTAGAATGGCCGCCTTGCGGGTTTTAGGTATGGAGTCCGACTCGATGCACTTGGCCCTCCAGAGCCGCACGGTTGATCTCGAGGTGCTTCCTATTGGAATTGCGCCCAAAGAAATAGCAGAGCTGTTGCGTACCCCTGAGGCCAAGCGCGAACAACGGGATTTGGAGCGCACTTTTGCCGGTAAGCGCTTGATTGTTGGTGTCGACCGCCTGGACTATACAAAGGGTATCCCCCTGAAGTTGCTAGCGTTTGAGGAGTTTCTCAACACCCATCCTGAGTGGCGCGAGGATGTTGTCTTGGTGCAGGTTGCCGCCCCCAGCCGCACTGCAGTGGAGGAGTACCAACAACTCAAGCGTGAGGTGGATGAGCTGGTGGGACGCATCAATGGAAAGTTTTCCACGTCCAGCCATACGCCTGTGGTCTATATAAACCAATCGATAGAGCGTGGTCGTCTCTCTGGTCTCTATCGTTCCGCTGACATCGCTCTTATCACTCCTGTTCGCGATGGAATGAATATTGTGGCGCTGGAGTACGTTGCGGCGCGTCGTCGCCTAGGGGGAACCCTTATTTTAAGTGAGTTCTGCGGGGCTGCGCAATGCTTGCCAGGCGCTCGTTTGGTGAACCCCTACAATACAAGCAAGGTCGCCCACGTAATAGCAGAGGCCCTCGAAGAGGAGGAGCCGTCCATGGAGAGTTTTGCCTATATGCAAAAGTTTGTGGACGAAAATACGAGTATGCGCTGGGCCGAATTATTCCTAAAAAAACTGGAGACTTTTGGTGGCGACCAAAGTCGTCAAGCTCAGGTCCTCAAAATAAAAAGTCCCCCGGTGCGTCGCATGGTCGAGGAGGCGAAGCGCCCACTGATTTTCTTGGATTATGACGGAACCTTACGTTCTTATGTAATCAACCCTCGGGAGGCCCTACCAGACAAGAGGATCTTGAAAGTTTTGGGGCGATTGAGCAAGGTGGCTGACGTGTATGTAGTGAGCGGTCGGGATGGCAAGACATTGGACGACTGGCTCGGGGGACTCAATATTGGCCTTGTCTGCGAGCATGGTTTGGCGACGAAATTACCAGGTGAAGACTGGCAGGGACGCAAGAATATAAGTGGGGCTGCTCTGTCTCGCCTGGTCAAACCGCTCTTTGAGGAGTTTGTTCAGCGTACGCCGGGGAGCTCTATTGAGGTGAAACAGGCGGCTCTAGCGTGGCATAGTCGCGCTGCAGATCCAGAATACAGTCTCTTTCAGGGAAAAGAGTTACTGACTCGTCTTGAGGAACTTCTGCGGCGGCGCCCTTACAAGGTCCTGCGCGGAAATCGAGTCATCGAGGTGCGTCATGAATGTGTCAATAAAGGCAGTGCTGTCGAATTAATATTAGAAAAGCATCCGAAAGCGGACTTTATATTCTGTGCAGGTGATGACTTGACTGACGAGGATATGATGCGAGTCCTGCCGGTAAAGAGAACTGTGAAGTGTTGGGTGGGGGCGCCCAATGCTCACGCTGACTATTGGCGCGAGTCCAATCGGGGATTATTGGGCGAGCTTGAGGCAATGGCGGGCATTTGGGAGCGTGCAAGGAGAGAGCGGGGCACGAGTTCATCTTCGTCCCTCACAAAGAGAGCGAAGACGAAGAGTATTGCACGAAAATCTGCTACTAAGGCGACAACAAAGGTCGCTAAAACGCCTACCAAGCGACGGTCTCTCAAAAAAGGTGCAGCCAAATGATTAAAAACATAGCAGGAGCATGGTGCTTAGTTACCGGCGCGGCCTCAGGTATCGGAAGACGAACGGCTGAGCTGCTTAGTAAAAAGGGGGCACGCTTAGTTCTCTGTGATATTCAAAAAGAAGCCGTAGATTCTTTGGCTTGCGAACTGAGAGAACGGGGCGGCGAAGCCCTTTCTTACGGTGTGGATGTTTCTGATCTGCAGGAAATGCAAGCCTTGGCCAATTGGCTCGACGAAAAAATTGGTGCCCTCGACGTTCTTGTAAACAATGCGGGGGTGATTCGCGCTGGGGGCTACAACGAGTCAAGTTTTGACGATTGGCACGCAGTGATGAATGTGAATCTGTGGGGGGTGATTCACGCTTCGAAACTATTGATTCCCCAGATGGTAGAGCGATGTCGTGGGAGTGTGGTGAATGTCGCCTCGGCCTCCGGCAATATTGGTTTCTCTCAGCTGACGGCCTACAGTACTAGCAAGTTTGCGGTGGTGGGGTTTAGTCACGCCCTGCGAGCCGAACTTGATGAGGCTGGTGTTTCGGTGAGTGTCGTCTGCCCTAGCTTTGTAAAAACAGACCTTGCAAAAAATTCTGGGCTGAGTGAGACCGATCAAAAGAGCGCTGCTCTCGTCATGGAAAAACATGGAATTGAGCCGGACGAAGTGGCCCTAGCGATTGTGCGGGCAATTGAAACTGGCACCGCCCATGTCAATGTGGGAAAAGAGGCCAAGGCTCTTGGTCTATTGGCGAGAATTGCGCCGGGTCAGGCAAGCACGTGGCTGACTAAGTTAGCAAATCGCGAGCGCTCTCAGACCTGAGGTAAGTTTTATCCCTCGACATGGCTCATTCAATAGAGCCAGTTAAATAGATCACTTATCACTTTGCGCCCCTCGGGCCCGTAGTCCCCGTGGTGTGCACGAGGTAAAAGAAAGAACTTTGTAGAGAGTCCAGCTTCCTTGAGGCGAGCGAAGCCTTCTTCCATATGGGTGCGATCTTCTAGCTCTCCGCCCAAGACCGCAATTTGCTGAAACGATAAAAAGCCTGGGGCCTGGGGAGCCGTGGGTGGTCCACCCAGCACGACTCTTTTGTATCTGTGAGGAGAGCGTTTTGCCAGTTTCTCACCTCGGTGCGCTCCCTGAGAATAGCCAAAAAGCGTCAGGGTCTCCGTATCAAGAAAGCCAGCGCGTTCTTTTTTTACTCGCTCCAGTGCTCGATCGATACGTATTTGCATGGAGCCAATGTCCTGGGGCCACTTGTACCCGGGGCGGTCAGGGCACGGCACATTTGCCCTGACTACAATTAGAGTTCCGTGGGCGTTCGCCAGATCTGCCCAACGGTCGGCACCCTTAGAATTACCGCACATGCCGTGCAGGTACACGATAGCGTGGGATGTATTGGGACCTGCGTGGACCACTCGTAGGGAGCGATCGTGAGGCATCGACAACTCAGTTGGTGTTCCTAGAGGAAGACCCTTGGGTAACTCAAGGGCAGGTGATGGGTCTCTTGTTTTTAAGCGCGTCGCCTGCACTGGACTCGCTTGGACAAGATTGGCTGGTGCGCTTGCTGATGAGGTGAGTGGAGAGGGAGATGCGTTTCCCGAAGCCGCATTGCATGCACAGGGAGTCAACACGGTCCCAAGAAGCCAAGCGAGGCGAAAGCTAGGGGCCAAAAGGCTTTGGATGGAGGTTTTCATTGGGTCACTACTTTGAGCCGGTGTCTCGACTATCTGCCGTTGAAGTCTGAGACTGCTCTGGTTGGTCCGCTGGAAGTAGGTCGCAGAAGTGAAAGCCGCCCCTCTCTACTTTTTCCCCCACGCGAATCGGCACGGGCATTTTGAACATGGGCCCTTCACTTACAAAGGTATGAAATTCTCCATTTTCTCCACATGGATCTACACTTGGGGGAAGCGAGTTGATGAAGTCGAGATCGTACTTCTTACCCACCAGTTCGGGCGAGCATTGCTTGGGGTCGACGGCCGTAAGGTGCGCGACGAGACCCCCCTGGACCATGCGTCGTGCTAAGGTGTCCGTGGGAATTTTCCAGAGAGGAAATAGCGGAGTGATACCCGTTCCCTCCAATTGTTTCTCCCTGTAGGCGCGAATGTCCTCCAAAAAGAGGTCACCGAAGACGATGTGAGTGATGCCTTCTGCCACCGCCCGTTCAACCTCGCGCGACATGCGCTCTTGGTATTGGGCGTTGGTGCAGGGAGAGGGGATGAGCACTTCACGAAGAGGCAGGCCGACGGCCCGGGCTTGTTGGCGTAGCAGTTGGGAGCGCACAGCGTGCATCGCTACCCTATCGTGAGTTTCATTGATGCTTGTCAGGAGGCCCACGACATTGAATTTGTCCTCTTGCTGAACTATATGCAAGGCCCAGGCGCTGTCTTTTCCGCTGGACCAGGAGAGGAGCGCTTTGGGCTGATAGCTTGTATTGCTCATGACCAATTAGCTCTTGGAAATCTCTACACCGGTAGCGACTAAGCGCACCTCGTGGGCAGTGCCGTCTGCTTCTTTATTAGGAAAGGTAGCGCCTTCGCCCTCGTAGTGGTCCACAGCGGACTTTTCTACTTTGGTGAGTTGTACCTTGCCTTCTAACTTAGCCAGAGAGCCCTTTGAGTCTACGGGAACTAGAAACCCGTAATCTTTAAATGTAACTCGGCAGCCGTGCGCGGAATCCTTTTTGCTCTCGGCAATCTCCATCCAGCAGCCTTTTTTTGTACACACTCGATTGATTAGCCCTGACACCTGGATTGTTTTTTCGTTGTACTGTGATGGGTTGCTAAGGAGCTTGCTGAGGGAAACAAGAGGGGCGTCGCCCAATGGTTCGCCGTATCTCGAAGTTTTGGACCCTTTGTTGACTTGGGGCGCGGGCGTATCGCTGCACGAACCGGTGTCCGCGTGGGGGCAGCCCGAGTCCTCGACCTCGATGGCGCCCTTCGTTTCCTTGAGGGCCGCTCGCTGAGTGGGCGTTTTAGTCTTGCAACCCGTGGTGAGCAGGGCACACGAAGTGAGAAGAAGAGAGAGCGACAAAAGAGTCTTTGAAAGAGCCACACCTCTCTATCCCTAGGCCCGCGCTTTTCGTCAATCACTTCGATTCGAGGGGTATTTAGAGGTGCTTTTTCGCTAATTGGCGCCCGGTAAGCCTGTCTTTTTTACCATTTTGATTGAGAGGTAGAGCTTGGAGCGTAAAAAATGCTTTGGGAAGGGCGTACGCTGGGAGGTGAATCGCTAGGCGACTTTTCAAGAGGGCTGCTAGCTTGATAGAGGATGTGCAAGGTTCTTGGACGTCGCTCGGGGGAGCGTGTTTTGGGCGAGTCGGGGCGACAACGATGAACGCGACCACCCGCTGGCCCCAATGAGGATCATCGACGCTGACCACCAGGGCGCTTTCAACCTCAACCAGTCGTTCTAGGGCCGCCTCTACCTCTTCGGGGCTGATGTTTTCTCCTCCCGATATGATGATATTGTCGGTGCGACCCAAAATAGTCACAGAGCCGTTCTCGGCAACTTCGCCGCGGTCACTTGTGGTAAACCAGCCCTCAGCTTCCCATGGTGATTGGGGTTCGTCCCAATAGCGCGTCATGCCTTGGGGACCTCGAAGACAAATACGTTTGTCTTCTCGAAGGCGCATCTCGAGAAACGGTAGAAGCGGACCGCTTGAACAATCGCCGGTTAGCCTATTTTCTGAAAGAAGCTGAGTGCTTTGGGTGCAGACTTGGGACGCAAACTCGGTCAAACCGTAGGTGCAAAGTATGGGAACTTTCGCAATGTGAGCTTGTGCACTGAGGGTAGGTGAGAGAGGTGCTCCGCCTAGGAGCACGACGCGAACGGCTGGGGGCAGGGAGCGCTTTTGACCGAGTAGCGCGTGCAACTGCGTAGGGACCAGAGAAAGCATGGTGACGCGTGCCGATTCAAGTTGAGGGCAGAAGTCCTCGTCCTTTGGTGTTGTGGGGAGCAGTACCGCGCACTTGCGCGCAGCGAGACAACGGGTAAGCACCGAGAGTCCCCCCACGTGCGCAAAGGGGAGGGAAAGAAGCCAGCGATCATCATCTTTCCAGGGAATATTATGAGAACTCGCCTGAAAAGAGGCAAAAAGAGCTCCTCTGGAGAGCACTACAATTTTTGGGCGACCGCTGGTGCCCGATGTGCAGACCAATACTTGGTCAAGTCTTGAAGCTAGGCTCCCTGGTTTGCGGCCCGGTGTTCTCAAAAAATCCGATTGAAGCTCCGCCATGCCCCCTCGCCAAATCTGCCGAGGTCGTACTCGCCTATAGAGTGCGTCTTGTGAGTCGAGCGGAAGGCGAGGGTGCACGAGAAGAACTGGTGTTCGTGTTTCGAGGCATGCATAGAGAACTAACACGGATTCGAGGGTTGCCTCAGCGACAAGGGCAATGGCGCCAGGATCCGAAGAGCCTGCTATCTTCTCCAGTAGGGGGAACATGAGGCGCTGGAGTTGGGAGAAAGAATAGGTCCTTCCTTTGATAACCAGAGCCGCTTGGTTGGGAAAATCTTCAGCCGCTCTGGCCAGGCTCCAGGCTTCTTCAACTGCGCGCTCGTCGGTCATGCTTCACCACTGTCAAACCTAGTAGACACTAGGATAACTTTCCTTGCCAAAGTCCGAGAGCAAAGAGGGCGCCATAAAAGAAGACCAACTTTGCACTCTTGATGAGGTAGGCATTTAAACCTGCACCTTCGGTTGCACAAACACCCGAGATATTCTTCAACGCGAGGGGAATAGTAAGAAGAGGAGCTAGCACCCAGATGCTCCATTGGGGGCCTATCGCTAAGAAGACTGGAATGCTGTAGCTGATCCCGTAGAGAGCAATGTATTGTAATTCGGCGAATCTCCGGCCAAAGCGTACAGCCAATGTGCGCTTGCCTGCGTGCACATCTGTGTGCCGGTCACGCAGGTTATTTACGACCAATATATTGGTGGTTACTGCGCCGATGGGAAGGGCCGCAAGCAAAGCGAGAGAGGGCACGTAGCCGAGTTGAACGAAAGCGCTCCCGCCAACTGCTACAAACCCGAAAAATATCAGCACGAATAGGTCGCCCAGACCGTGGTAACCTAGGGGATAGGGCCCGCCGGTATAAGCTACCGCTGCCAACATGCTCACTAGCCCGATAGCCACGACCACAGGGCCGGCCACCCAGGTGAGGTAGCAGCCGACTAAGAGCGCAAAAAAGAGGCAAACATAAAGCCCCCTTTTCATTTGCGCTCCCGTGAGCAGACCTGCCTGCACCGCCCGTGTGGGACCAAGCCTGTCCTCTGTATCTGCTCCTTTTTCGTGATCAAATACGTCGTTTGCTAGGTTGGAGGCAATTTGTAAAAAGCCAGCGCCGGCAAGAGTGCCTAGAAAAGTGCCGAGCCTTAGGGGAGCCTCGTGGCTGGCAATCGCCGTTCCCACCAACACAGGGGCGGCAGCTGCGCTCAAGGTTGCCGGGCGACACGCCATCAACCAAGCCGACAAAGAACCCGCAGGGATCCTCGTTCGCAGCGCATCGGGAGCTGACGTGGCTTTTCGTAACTCCCCTTGGCTCTGGGGTTGTGAGTTCACGAGCTGACTCCCCTGAGGGGACGATTGACTATTTTGCTAACCAAAGCAGGCGCTTCGAGCAGGGGGTTATGGCCAACGTTTTTGAGCTGGTGTATACGAATCATAGGCGAGAGGGAGTCCATCTCCACTGCGATGTCTGAAAATTTCTCGTCCAAATCACCCACCACACAGTCTACGGGGCATGAGATACTCTGCAAACTCTCCCAATAGTCAGGCATGGAGCCGAGGCCCAGTACTTGGAGCGCATGAGCAAGTCCGGCGGCTTGGTGAGAGAGTCTAGCCTGGTGCTGGTTCAGCTGTTCTTCTTGCGAGCAATTTTGCTGTGAATCAAAGAGAGGCAAACACTCCCAGCGTTCGACGAACGTATCAATCCCATCAAAGGTCAGAATATCTCTCCAGGTGGCTTCCCATTTTAGGCGTTCGGAGCGAGCTTTTGTGCGGCGAAGACCTGGGTTGACGCCTATTAGGGTGGCTCGCCCAACTAAGTGTGGGTACTCAGCCAATAGGGAGAGCGCGACCCGGGCGCCCATCGAGTAGCCCAGCAAATGAACTTTTTTTTCAGGATATTCTTGGGTTATCAATTGTGAGATGCGGCGAGTCTCCTCCGTGAAATGGAGGGCACCTAAATCTGGACTAGTCCCATGACCGCTCAACAATGCGCCTTTTGCCCCATCAATAGAAAGGCTTTTAAAGGACGAGGGCGTTCCCGTAAAACCGTGCAAAGTAAAGAGCGGCAGCGGGTGCATCTTAGGTCGGCTCGCGAAGCGTTTTTAAGAGAGAGTGTGTGCCGGTGCTGTCTGTCTTGATATGCAGCAATGTATTAGTCGTGCGCGAACGCGCTTCTGCAAGTGCCCTGGCCAGGGTATCTGTGCTCTTGCAACTTTCGTAATACAAACCGTATGTCTGGGCCGCAGCCTGCCAGTCGAGCCTTGGGGGCGTGCGCCAGTAATCGAGCAGCTCAGGGGCGTCTACCAACCTGTCCTGGTCAGGTAGATGGTCGAAGATGCGGCCCCCTTCGTTGTCCAATACAATGATAGTAACGGAACATTTTGTAAGGCAATTTCTTCCTAAGAGTCCCAGGCTAGAAAGATCGTGGGCGGCGGTTACATCACCCATAATTGCGTACGTCGCGTGATGATGAGCTGCGGACGCGCCTGCCGCCAATGCAATAGAACCATCAATACCATTGGCTCCGCGGGTAACGAGAAGTTGCACCGAAGCATCGGGTGCCGAACCACACCACGTAGCCAAACGTACCGAGAGACTATTGCTGAGTAGAATAAGGCTCTCGGGTGGGAAATTTTCCAAAAGCGTGCGCACTACGCGCAATTCGTCCAGAACCGTGGATTCTTTCTCTGCGCTCTTCGTTAGGTGACTTGTTTGTTGAAACACTTGCTCGACGTGTCGAGATATTCTTTGCCGGAGTTCTTCAAACTGGAGAGCGAAGGAACTGTGCTCGCGCATCCCCCGCGCCTTTTGGGCGCAAATTAACTCGGGTAATAGGGCCTGGAGATCGCCTAGCAGTACTGCTTGGGCGCGCTGACTCGGATCGCGGTAAGACTCACCGGGTAAAACCATGAGGCTCAGATCATCGTTCTGAATAAAACGACTCCAGGTGGCGGATATGGAAGGGGCACCCACGTGCAATATTGCGTGCGGCTGCGCGCTGGGCTCCTTGTCGAACGCAGCTGGCAGAAATTCTAAGGGCGCTGAGTTGTCCCCGAAGGGTATTTCACTGACAAATGGAGCCCCCAGTAAATGTGCAAATTTTTGTGCCAGTTTGAACTCGGCGAAGGAGGCCGGCCCACAAACCACGAGGAGGCGATTTTTTGATTGTTGCAGCCTGGTGAGAAGCGCCTCGATTGAGGAGACCGAAGGACGGAGTTTCGCAAACTGTAGAGCCGGTGGGCGCTTTAGTAATTGAGAGACCCATTCGTGCTGCGCCTGTTCTTGTGCCGTTTGGGCGGCGAGAGGAGCAAGGGGCTTGGCAACCGGAAAATTGATGTGCACAGGCCCACTCGTGGGGGAGGTACTCATACTCACACTTTGATGGGTCTTGCGCTGTAAGGCACGCAACTTGTCGCGATCTTCGCTCGCTTCTCCTAATGGGGGGGCGTCTTTGGCATAAATTCCAAAAATGCTCCTTTGTTGGATAGTTTGAGGCGCTCCGCAGCCCATGAGTTCCTCCGGGCGGTCGGCACTGAGCACCAATAGGGGAATATTACTTTGATGGGCCTCAACGAGAGCAGGTAGATAATGAGCAAGCGCACTACCCGAGGTGCAAATGAGAAGTGCCCCACGCTGATGGGCGCGCGATATGCCCAGAGCAAAGAAGCCAGCGCTGCGTTCATCTAATACGGAGTGGCAGGAAAAACGCTTCTCTCTAAGAGCTAGACTTACCAGTGGAGTACTGCGAGAACCGGGGCTAATGATAACATCATGTACCCCGGCGTCGGCAAGGCTTGTAAGTAAAACCCGCGCCCATTGAAATAGGACCGCCTCACGACTCATCATCTTGATATTCTCTTAGGAAGGTGAAGTTGGAGGAGGAGGGGGAACAGAGCAACTGCCCCGATTGCGCAAACCGAGGGCCAAGAGCATTCCAGAAAGCTTGAGTTCGGTCTCGGCGTACTCGGCCTGCGCGTCTGAGGCCGCAACAATGCCGGCGCCGGCGTAGACATGAACCTTGTCCTCACAGATGAGCGCTGAGCGTAATGCCACAACAAACTCGCCATCTCCGTCGGGGGAGATCCAACCGATTGGAGCTGCATACCAACCGCGTTCAGCCTGTTCGTGTTCACGTATCCAAGCGAGTGCGTCCTCTTGGGGAAAGCCGCCTACTGCCGGTGTAGGGTGTAGGCGATCGACTAGGGTGAGGATATGAGCGCCAGCGCGAAGGGCTCCGTCAATTGGAGTGCGCAGGTGATAGATATGTTTCAGCTTTCTTACTTCGGGCTCTGGGGGAACGTTCAACTGGGAACAAAGAGGGCGCAGGGAGCGCTCAATCATTTGTGTGACATATTTGTGTTCAGCTCGGTCTTTTTTGCTCGCTAAGAGCAGGTCCGCGCCGTTGGGGAGGAGCGCGTCTATTGAGCCTGCCAAGGCTTCGGTTTGAACCTGGCGACCATGCTTTTTCACCAAACGTTCGGGGGTGGCTCCGACAAATGTTCGTGTGCCAATTCGCAGAGCGAAGCGCGCACAACGAGGAGCGACTTGATTGAGCCGTTTGAGCACGTGAGAGATTTGGGGCTGGTCCGAGAGCAGCATGGTCACGCGGCGTGCAGCCACGACTTTTTCTAGGGAACCGGTGGCGATGCCCGCTTGAATTGAAGAGATGAGAGCCTTCCACTCCTCAGGCGGTGCGCTGTCTTTGCGTTGGACAGCATGGAGGCTGCTGTCGGGGGGAGCCTTCAGCCTTGCTTCACTAAAGGCAATTTCTAGGGCTTTTTCCGCTAGGGAAAGAGTTTCACAGGTTTCTTTGAGATCGATCAGACAAATGAGGCGGGCGCCTCTTCCTTCGTCCACATAGAAGACGCGGGGTAAGAAGAAAAAAGCATCCCCAAAGTCGCTCCAACAGGGACCCTTGCCGTCTCTGTAGGGGCTAAATGATGCGCCGCCAAAAAAGCGCAAGTGGGAGCGTAGACCTTCTGGAGAGTATATCTTCTTATAACAGTCCTCGATTGCGGTCTTCGCCTTCGCAAAGCGCGAGTCGCCCTCGAAGCGAAATGATTCACTTGCCCCCAGCCCGACAAATTCTATCGCGGAGCGCATTGAGGGGCGAGAGCTAGCCTTGTCGCCGACAGAGTGATCGCTGAGGCCCACTGTGGACGATTTTTTAGGTTCGGCGAGCTCGTCCTGCGAGCCCCAGTAGACACTGTGGCGACTGAGCTTCAGGTCGATCAGATCGGCGGCCGCTCCCGTGGGCGCGGCACACTCAAAGGCAACCCAGCGCGTGGCTGCTTGCGGCTTGCAGGACTTAATAGCCAGATCCCGAGCTTCCCGAAGGGCTTGAAGGGATTGTTGAAGACTAGGAAAAGTCATGAAGGCGGGCAGAGAAGTGAGGCTGAAAGACGCTGGCTAGTCGTTAAAAATTATACAGAGGGGGTCGCGACGTAAAGATGAGCAACCCCAAAGGTGAGTGGGGCCACCTGAACGATATCGAGGCCGCAAGAGCGAATTACTTCGGTGAACTCGGTAGCAGGTGGGAAGGCCGCGATTGATTTTTGCAGATAGCGGTATTCTTTTGCCCCGCTGAGCAACCAACCCAACCATGGCACAAGGGTGTGTACGTGGAATCGTGCAAAGGGGGCAATGAATCCTCCTTCGGGCTCGGAGAGTTCGAGTATCGCAATACGTCCACCTGGTTTGGTGACGCGTGCCATTTCCTGTAGGCCCAACTTGCGGTCCGGTACGTTTCTGATCCCAAACGCTATCGTTGTGCCATCGAAGCTATTGTCATCAAAAGGTAAGTCTTGAGCGTCGCCGGTGAGTAGGGTGATGCGCTTTTCTAGATTTGCGCGGGCTACCTTGCGCATTCCTACCGTGAGCATGCCGCTTGAAGGATCGACCCCCGTAATGTGGGTACCAGGGGCCCGGTCCGCTATGAGAATTGCGAGATCGCCAGTGCCTGTTGCCAAGTCGAGCACTTGATTGCCCTCGCTCAGTGCGAGGGCGTCGACCGTCTTGCGTCGCCAGCTCTGATCGATACCGAGGGAGATGATGCGATTGAGAAGATCATATCGATCGGCAATGTTGTCAAACATGGCCCCAGTGCCCCCTTGGGGACGAATTGGGCGTGTGATTTTGGGTGTGCTGAGCGGGGCTTCCATGAATATCTTAATGGCCTTGATACAAGGCCGCACCGGCTTGTAGCCGATTCGGCGGGGTAGGTCTTGTGTTGAAAGCGCTACCACCTACCGTTTTGTTGATGCTTTTGTATTTAGGGTGCGTTTGAAGGGCCGTCGGGCGGTCAGAGGGCGTCTGCTAGTGGTACAATTGGCCAACTCACCTGGTTTTCTCGTTTTTGGGGTCTCGTAGTTGTTGAGGGGGGCGGGGAACTTGAGCGAGAGAAATTGGCGGATTGCAGTGGTTGGATCGGGGCCCGCCGGCCTTTATGGCGCTGACGCTTTGTTAAAAAGAGGGGCATCTGTTGATGTGTTCGAAAAGCAGTTCGCACCCTACGGGCTTGTTCGTTTTGGGGTGGCCCCTGACCATCAAAAAATTAAGCGCATTCAGACAGTTTTTGAGAAAATTCTGGCGCAAAAGCGACTTCGGTTTTTTGGCAATGTAACGATTGGAAGGGATCTCTCAATTCAGGAACTCCAAGAACATTACGACCAAATATTGATCACGATGGGTTCTTCTGGAGCGCGACAACTGCAGATCCCTGGTGAGGAACTGCCTGGCAGCCTCTCGGCGACCGAGCTTGTCAATTGGTACAATGGGCATCCTGATTTTGTGTCCAAGGCCCCGGCGCTCGACTGTGAGCGCGTTGTTGTGGTGGGCATGGGCAATGTGGCAATTGATATCGCCCGAATTCTACTACGCGATCCCGCCGAATTAGCCGCTACCGATATACCGCGTGCTGCTCTTGAGGTGCTCAGAAAGAGTCAAGTAAAAGAGGTCATGCTGCTTGCGCGCAGGGGCCCCAACCAGGCGGCATTTGACGAGAGAGAAGTGCGTCAGTTGGCGGAACTCAAGGGAGTGGAGCTGGTTGTTCAGGGCTATATTTCCAAGCGAAAGACGAAAAAAAGCGATTTCATCGCGGCATTTCCCAGGCTGGTCCCTAGTACCAAGGACCGGAACTTCGTGCCGGGTTTTGGTACCAATGAGACAAAAAGTAGTGCCGAGGGCAAACTGAGAGGAATCAGCGGGGATCGAAGGCCCCCTGTCCTAGTTGGTGGCGGCGAAATCGGGCACGAACTTCAGGCACGAGGTACTGGTCAATGCAAGCGGCGGGTAGTTCTCAGGTTCTGCTCCTCCCCCGTTGAAATTAGCGGCGCCGAAAACGGGGAGGAGCTGCGTGTGAGTTCTCTTCGAGTGGAGCGCAACGATTTGGTCGAGTCGGCTGCCCGTATGCGGGCTGTTGGTACGGGCGAGTTCGAGGAAATTACCGCAGGACTAATAGTACGGGCAATTGGCTATCAAGGAAGCGCTCTTTTGGGCGTACCGTTTTGCGAAAATACTAGCACGATACCCCATTGTGAGGGGCGTGTGCTGCTGGAGCAGGGGGGCTCTGTTGTCTCGGGGCTTTATGTGGCTGGGTGGATCAAAAGGGGGCCCACAGGCTTAATTGGTACGAATAAGGCGTGTGCAGTGCAGACCGTAGCGTCTATGGAAAAAGATCTCGACCAAGTGGGGCCTTCACGAGAACCCGACGCTATTGTTCGTCTCTTGCAGGCGAAGGGCGTCTCTGTGATCACCGCGAATGACTGGGCATTGCTGAACCGTGCAGAGAAGGAAGCCGGGGCGCGCACTCAATGCGCAAGAGAAAAGTTTCTTTCGTTGAGGCAGGCCCTAGAAGTCTTAGGTCGAAGAGCGCAACCCGAGTGTTCGTAGGTCCTTTTGGTAGTGATAGAGAATTTGCTCGTCACTGTACTGAGCTTCACGATGTTCGGGGCAGACTTCTCGTACTTTGAGCCAAGCCCGGTTCTTGGCGCTGAGTGAGTTGGTCGGGGAAGGTGCGGTTGTGGGCGAGGGTGCGGTTGTTGGCGAGGGTGCGGTTGTTGGCGAGGGTGCGGTTGTTGGCGAGGCAGTTGAAGGGGAGGAGAAGGAGATGGCCTTCTTCAGAGCTTCGGTGCATGGTGCTACGCAGCCATGGCACGGGTTGGGCGCGGGGGAGTGATTGTCCAGAATTGGAAAGTGAGCCTCAACATAGCGAGGGGGAAGAACGCAGAGGGCCCTGAGGGCGAACCATGGACCCCATTGGGGATGGATAGAAAGATGAGCGGGACCAAGGTGAGCAAGCCCAGCCGCCTGGGCTTGCCGCTGGATGGCGATGGCTTGAGGGATCACCGTGTGTGCAAACTGTAGAAGCGGAAGAGGGCCTAATGGGGAGAGACTTTGAGTGACCTTAGCCACTACGTAGGCATCCAGAGGGTGAGTCTGCGTGCTGCGGGGAGTGGCTGTTGGAGCCTGTTCGCGGCAATGTCTCGTAAAGGGCACCCAAAGCTCACGGCTATTGCCAATCAAGAGGGCGAGGGAGTGAGGTGACGCTTGAATTTGAAATCGTGTGGGCAGCAATTGGTTGCATTCACGCACTTGAAATAGATGAAAGATGTCGAAACCGTGTAGTTTGAGCGCTTCATTCACGCTAGTAACAACTAGTTGGGGGTCAGTCATGGTCGGAGAGCGATGTACAGCTGTGCTCGACGAATGGGCGCTCAATCGTTGCTGTCACGAATGGATACACTTCTCGCGGGCACAGCGAAATACTCGTTGGACTTACCGCGTAGATGGAAGTTTTGCGGGCTCGCGAAATTATTTCGCGTTATTTGGGGAGATGTAAAGAAAAAGCCCACCCAAGCGGGCTTAGTTGTTATAGGCACACTAGAATACCCTCTCGCTACCATACCCTACCGATTGGACCACTAATTATGCTTAATGAATCGAACTTCCGCGGCCTACGATTGACTCTTTTACCTGCAGGGCTGTTGACGGCTGCCGGGCTGATCTTTTCCGGTTGTTTTGGCGGAGCGGAACTAGAAAACGCAAAGGATCACATCGCAGCTGCTGGCTCTGTGAATTCTGGTGACAATGGGGCCTCGGGAGGGGCTTCGGGTTCGGGCGGCGGAGGTAACTTAGGTGGTGGGCCGGGTATGATGGGAGCGGCAGGTGGAGGCAATCAACCGGCAGCTTCTTGTGATGCTCTGCCCATTTTCGAAGAAAAGTGCGGTGGTTGCCACAATGCTGCTGGCACGGCGACTTATGGGGTCGATCTGGTCAGCGACGGGCTTGCGGCGCGGCTCCTGGACAAGTCGGCAGTGGCCCCTGCTTGCATGGATTCCTCCGCATTGCTCGTCAATAGCGCTCAAGTACAGGAGAGTCTCATGCTCACTAAACTGAAGAATACTCAGGCATGTGGCTCTCCCATGCCTGTTCCCTACGCCCTCAAGCTCAATGATGAGGACATGGCCTGCGTCGAAAAGTGGATAGCTTCGGTGATCGCAGCTGGGCCATAAAACCTCATACCCTCACCTGAACTCCTAATTTGTGGATTGTCTGGGGAATCCGCAATCTCAAACAGACAGTCTGCTCGTCTATTCTCCATTTAATAGTTAGTACTGCCAGCTCAAGAACGATACTTGATTGAGTTGGTAGCGTTTCACAAGATGTGAATCCGTATTTATGACCACACAATCTCATTTGTTTCGATATGCCCTCCTTGTTTCTCTTTTTGGCGCAACTTTTGATCCGGCTTTAGCTTGGGGCCAAGACATCAGTAGTGATGAAGTAGCTGTGGACCCACAAACTGAGCCTATGAAAGTGTTGGTCGGCACTGTGGCTGGGGCCAAAGGTTCCAGTGCGCGCAAGTGGCTTGTGCAAGGCATCGAAGAAGATCCGCGTTTCGAACTCATCGACGAAGATGTCTCGGTTGGCCTAAAAATTGGTGCAAGCGAAGAGAAAATTGCCGAGGCTGCTCTAGGGGTTGAGGCCGATGTGGTCATTCTCGCCAGGGGTAAGTTTGGTAGAGGGTGGAGTGCTGAGGTATCAGTATTTGACGGAAAAGACGGTCATCTGATCGAGATGGTGAAGGTCAAGGGGCCCAGTTGGGGCAAGTACGAAACCGCCTTGGTCAGTGGAGAACTCTTCTACGGTGCTGTGATGCAAGCCGAGGGGTTTCCTCCACCACCACCTGAGCCAATCGAAGAAGAAGTGGTTGAGGAGGAAGAAAGCGACCTAGAGGAGGAGCCTCAAAAGGAGGAGGAAGAGGACGATACCTCCAAGGGTGCACGACCCTCTCCGCTCGATATTCGAGCTGGTTTAAGGCTCTATAGTCGGTCATTTCGCTACACAGATACTTTGGCAGACGTCGGTGCACCGGGCGCTGGGCAACTTGAAGACTACACTCTTTCGGCCGCTCCCATGGCAATGATCAATGGCCATTGGTATCCAGCAGCTCACTTTACCGGAAATTGGGCGTCAAATATTGGCCTTACGGGTGGTGTCGAAACCGGCTTTGCTACCAAGATCAACGATGGTGATGTTTCGTACACCCAAAATCACCTCTATTGGTATACTGGCTTGCGCGGACGCCTGCCAGTCGGTCCAGCTCTCCTAGGGCTCAACGTCAACTATGGCGGTCAAAGTATTGGTCTTCAGGACGATGCCGGAAACAGCACCGATCGTTTTCCTGACATTAGTTATAGTTTTATAGAGATCGGCGGAGATGTAGAGTTCCGCATGAGCAAGCTCATCCTCGGGCTAGGAGCATCGTACCTATTGAATCTAGGAGTGGGCGAGATCGGCTCGGACGAGTGGTTCCCCAATGCGAGCGCCCAAGGTGCCCACTTTGAAGGGCACGTTGGCTGGGGATTTACTCCGTGGATGGACGCGTTGGTCGGGATTGAGTTTTGGAATTATGGCTTCGACTTCAATCCAGTTCCTACCGACCGCCCGGCGAACCGGGTAGCCGGAGGCGCAACGGATCGCTACACTTCACTTTACCTCGCCCTACGCTTTGTTCTACCAGGGGACGAGCCCAAGGGCGGAGAAGACGCTGCGTCATCAGCTGATAGTGACGGCGATGATTTCGACGACTTTGATTGAGAGCACAGGAGTAGATCAATCGCCGAAGAGGCTGGCCTGCTTGTAGACAGGGGCCTTGTCAGCCTCGGTCTCGACTACTGCGGGAGGAGACTCAGGCACGCTCGAACTTTGGTGCTTCTTTATACCGAGAGGGGCTTTCTTGGAAACGGGTACTTGAAGTGTGAGCGCTGGGCGATCTGCGTCTGCATCGGACTTGGGGGAGAGGGCTGTTTCTTTTAAAACAGGCGCAGCGGTATTCTTCTTGTCGACTGTCTTTTTCTTGTCGACTGTCTTGTCGACTGTCTTTTTCTTGCGACTCTTCTTCTTTGCCTTTTTTTGCTTCTCTTCTTCGAAGGCTGTAGCGCGGATCTGTTCCTGATCGAATTGCTCTTTGGATTGCGCGGCCAACGCTTGGGCCTTGTGGGTTTCGCCCCGCATTTCAAAAAGAAAACGACTAGGAATTTGAGTTTTGAGTTTGCCCCACTTCATGCGGCTTTTGCAGAAGCTCAGGGTGAGTTCGTCTTGGGCGCGTGTTACTCCCACATAGGCCAGCCGCCGTTCTTCGGGGATGGTGTTGGCATTCTCCATGAGAGAGCGCTTATGAGGGAGAAAGCCCTCTTCAAGACCGACAAGATAGACCTGGGGAAACTCTAGTCCTTTAGCGCTGTGCAAGGTCATGAGAGTCACCGCATGCTCCTTTTTTTCGTCGTCTTTTTCGTCGTCTTTATCCGATAAACTCGACTCTTCCAAAAAACCAACCAAGGTGGGGTTTTCGTCTCGCTCTTCGTAGCTTGCCGCGGCGTTGACCAACTCCTGAACGGCATTCCAGCGAGTCTCTTGTTCACTAGGATCTTTGTATTGACGCTGCAGTTCGGCTTTGTAGTCGATGCGCTCAATTGTGTGAATGATGAACTGCGAGAGGGGTTGGTCGGCCACTTCACCTCGTAGCTCGTCTATCATCAGCCGAAAGTTCTCGATTGCCTGAGCTGCCCCATGGGCGACATCAGGGTGGGATACCGCCACCGGCAATAAATTCCAGAGAGGATCGCCATTGGCCACAGCCTCA
Organism: uncultured Polyangiaceae bacterium; assembly: GCA_964459035.1. Lineage (GTDB taxonomy): Bacteria > Myxococcota_A > Polyangia > Polyangiales > Polyangiaceae > NIC37A-2. The sequence goes on from CAYWLO010000019.1 coordinate 29,806, forward strand.
TCTAACAACACCTGAACTGAGCCGGGCCCAATACCGCGCGGCGGGGTATTGATGATTCGCAGCAGAGAAACCTCATCGATAGGATTGGCCAGTACGCGTAAATAGCAGAGGAGATCTTTGATCTCCTTGCGATCGTAGAAGCTTTGGCCGCCAACGAGGCGATAAGGGACCCCAGAGCGCCGCATCTCTTGTTCAAAGACGCGTGGCTGTTCATTGGTGCGGAAAAGTATGGCAATTTTACTAGCTAGAACGCGCTCTTCGTCTTCGCGGTTGATTTTGCGAAAAATCTCGCCGACTACGGCTTCGGCTTCGTGGCTTTCGTCCTGATAGGGAATGAACCGAGGGGGTTCGCCCCCGGCTCGGGCCGGTTTGAGTACTTTGTCATGGCGAAGCGAGTTATGAGCAATCAAGGTATTGGCCAAGTGGAGGATCCACCCTGTGGAGCGATAGTTTTCCTCTAAGCAGACTACCTTCGCCTCGGGCCATTGTTTGTTAAACCCGAGAATATGCTCCACCTCGGCACCACGCCAACCGTAGATAGATTGGTCGTCGTCTCCGACGACGCAGATATTTCGGTGTGCTTCGGCTAACGCCCTCACAATGCGATACTGCAGGCCGCTTGTGTCCTGGTACTCGTCTATCAAGAGATGATCAAAGCGTGAGGCTTCGGCAAAACGAATCTCCGGATGTTCGAGAAGGAGCTTCTCAGTACAACTGAGTAGATCGTCAAAATCCATCGCGCCGGAGGCGCGCAAGGACGCCTGGTAGCGGGCGTAGGCTTGCGCTGCGAGCACCTCGATATCGTCTTGGGCGACTTCTTGGGCTTGCTGGGGGTTGAGTGTTTTTCCCTTCCAAGTACTAATTTGGCTGATCAAGTCACCTGGGCGCAGGGTCTGTGTGCCGACACGAATATCGCGCAACGCACTACGAGCTACGGTTTCTTGATCCCCTCTATCGTAAATTGTGAAGTTGTCGGGGTAGCCCAATGCGGAGGCATGTCGTCGTAAAATACGTACGCACAAGGAGTGAAACGTGGAGATCTCCGGTTTCTTACGGCGCGCTCTCTTTTTCTTGGGCCCCAGCTGTTTCTCCATACGCTCCCGCATCTCGCGGGCGGCCTTGTTGGTGAAGGTCACCGCCAAAATTCTATCGGCGGGTATGCCTGAGCGAATCAACTCGGCAATGCGAAATGTGATGACGCGTGTTTTTCCCGTGCCGGCTCCCGCTAGTACAAGAAGAGGGCCACTCATGGTGGTTACCGCAGTGCGTTGGGCGCGATTTAGCCCATCTATGGTGGATTCATTCATCTAAACAAACTGCCAATCAATTCAGAAGGGGGAGGAGCGTTTCTGCCGGAAACCTCCCTTAAAAAGCTCACGAAAACCACAAAGATAATAAAAGTATCACCCACACGATGAAGAGAAAGTCCCAATATTGGCGCACCAATTTGATGCGCTCTTTTCGCGCCCCCGCGTAGTATTGCTGAGGGGCCCGGCGGGCCACGACGAGGAGCGGAGCGATGCCGCCCACTACGTGTAAAGCGTGCAATACTGTTAACGAATAGAATGTGTAGACGTAAAGAGTTTTCTCTCGGGTCTGCAACGCTGCATGAGCGACTTCGCGCCAATTGAGGGCTTGCAGGGCCAAAAATGCGATCGAAAGTAGACTTGCGATGACAAAGTCTTTGCCTAGCGCTTTGGGAAGATTCTCATGGAGATGCTTTTCTCCGCGGCGTAGAAAAATGCTCAAGAGAGCCAGGACCAAGGTATTGAGCCACAGCCCCCAGGGCAGGGGGGGTAAGTCTGCTGGACGCCATGCCTGCGCCTGCGCACGGGTGATGTAAAACGCTACCAAACTAGCCGTGAAGAGTACGGTGAGCGATGCTAAGCCTACGTACATGGCCAACTGTCCCGGAGAGACATTGGGAAATCCGGGTTCGTTGGATTCAGTGTTTTTTACCTGCTCGTCGGTCACTGTGGAGATCTCCATTTTTAATCGGGAAGGCGTAAAAGCTCGATCTTGAGATCGATAGCTTTTACTTCGCTGATCACGATTCTATCGAAGGGAAAATAGCCCGTTTTTTCGACCATCAGGCGGTGTTCGCCCTCGGGTAAGCGCACACCCTTTGCTTCGAGGGCCGCAAGGGTGCCGATATAATGCTCATCGATGTATACCAATGCATTTTTGGGGGTACCCGGGGCTACTTGCACCTTCAAATCCACCGCCGAGCGCAGCCCCATGGTGGCGCATCCGGCCGATAGAAGCGCGCTACACAGAAGGCATGCACCCAAGAGCTTGCATGAAAGTAGTTGAGCGCTCCGGGAAAAAGGAAGCATTACTCCCACTCGACAGTTGCAGGGGGCTTACTGGAGATATCGTAAGCCACGCGATTGATGCCCCGTACCTCGTTGATAATACGAGTACTCATTTTCGCTAGCACTTCATGAGGAATGCGAGACCAATCAGCTGTCATGCCATCGGTGGAACTAATCGCTCGAATTACACATGCCTCCTCGTAGGTACGGCTGTCGCCCATGACCCCTACACTTTTTACGGGGAGGAGCACTGCGAAGGACTGCCAAATCTCCGAATAGAGACCTGCAGCTCGCACTTCCTGGTCTACAATTGCGTCCGCTTCACGGAGAGCAGCCAAACGTTCGTCCTTGAGTTCACCCAAACAGCGTACTCCAAGCCCCGGCCCGGGAAAAGGATGACGCCAGAGCACATCATGAGGCATGCCCATGGACTTGCCCGCGGCTCTTACCTCGTCCTTGAAGAGTTCACGCAAGGGCTCGATGAGCTTCAGATTCATTTTATCGGGGAGCCCGCCTACATTGTGGTGGCTCTTGATGACGGCGCTCGGACCGCGCACTGAGACGCTCTCAATTACATCAGGATAGAGCGTGCCCTGCACGAGCCACTTAGCATTGTCAATTTTCTTGGCTTCTTCGTCGAAAACTTCAATAAAGACTCTGCCGATAATTTTACGCTTCTTTTCAGGGTCGGTGACGCCTTTCAGCTCGTCCAAAAAGCGCCGTCGCGCGTCCACGGCGATGACATTGAGGTCGAAGTGCTCGTCCATCATCTTTTGCACACCGTCAAATTCACCTTTGCGGAGAAGTCCGTTGTCTACAAAGATGCACACAAGTTGATCACCGATTGCTTTGTGGCAAAGAATTGCAGCCACTGATGAGTCAACTCCGCCCGATAGGCCGCAGATCACTTTCTCGTCGCTTGCGACCTGGCTCTTGATGCGTTCAATCGTTTCGTCAACAAACGATCCGGGGGTCCAATCGGCTTTTAGTCCTGCAACATCAAAGAGAAATGCCTTGAGAATTTCCGTTCCGCGGGGGGTGTGGGCCACCTCGGGATGAAATTGAATCCCGTAAAACTTCTTTTCGCTGTGCTCAATGGCGCAGAGGGGTGCATTGGGGCTGGAAGCTATTGTGTGAAAGCCTTCGGGCGCGCGGGTTAAGCGGTCGCCATGGCTCATCCATACTTCGATTTTTTCGCCTTTCTTGAAAGGAGTAAAGATGCCCGTGGGGTTGTCGATGGTGAGTTCGGCGCGGCCGTATTCGTGGTGCTCCCCTTTCTCAACGAGTCCACCCAATTGGTGGGCCATGAGCTGCTCGCCGTAGCAAATTCCCAGGGTGGGTACGCCGAGCTCCAAGATCTCGGGGGCGCTTTTGGGCGAGTTTTCACCAAAGACACTGTCGGGGCCGCCGCTGAGAATCAGGGCTGAAGGATTGATCTTCTTCAGGTGGGCGAGATCGAGAGTGCAAGGATGTATCTCGCAATACACGTGACTTTCGCGTACTCGACGAGCAATCAGTTGGGTGTATTGAGATCCGTAGTCAAGAATTACTACAGTGTTGTGCGCCGGCGCGTTCATGGTGCGCGAGGTAGCACGCAGGGCGTGGGTTTTGTAGCCAAACGGGCGACTCGGGGGGCTTTTGGTATAAAAGCGCTTAGTTTTTTTTAATTATTCTCGTTGACGCACATTGACCACTCGATGTTGCGAGGCATTGAGACCCTTTTGGACGCGTCGAAGGTTTTCAAGGCTGAGAACGGGAGGAGCTTCATGGTTGCTGGAAGCATTTTGCCAGAGTTGCACTAACCGTCCTGTCGAAGTGCGCGCCAATGCCCTCTCTTGAGCCTGGTGTACGCCCTGTACCAGCTCGAGATCTTCAGGAGTTAGATGTCCTTGGGATAGGTTCTCCAAGAGACCACGGATCTGTTGCACGGCGTTTGGGCGTAGGTGCCGCTCTGCAGAGACGCGGAGGACGAGTCCTCCGGTTCTCTCGTCTCCGAGCCAACGGGCTTCGGCGTTTGCGGCCAAACCTGGTTGATGCAAAGCCTTGTCAATGTATCCGCCGGGGCGATTGAGCAAGTAGGCGGTTGCGCGGCCTAGTACTGGGTGTGTTGGGCTCCACACTCCAATATAGGTGGCCTCTTGCACACCTTCATCAATAGTTTCAAGAGTCCAGGTCCCAGGAGCAGGAGGACTAGGGCTCAGTTTCTCACACTTTGTGGGATGCTGCCTGGAAGGGGCGAGCCATCGTGAGAGAGCCGTTTGCGCGGCCTTCTTTTGATTGGCTTCGGAATTTTCTAAGATGGCCAAAAGTAAGGGCTCTTGCACCATATCGGCCCGAGTGCGTTCAACGTCGGCGGTCGAGGCGGTGCCCGTGGTCTTCTCGTTTCCCCAAGGGCTCACCATGGAGGGATGTCCCGCTCCAAGGATGTTGTCCACCAAGGTGATACCTGGATCGCTGCCGATGCGGATCAATTGGGCCGCTCGCATAGAGGCCACGTCTCGGCCATCGAGAGGGCTGCCTGAGAATGCCGAGGCGAGAGAACGGGCAAGTCGCCGAGCGTGCTGTTTTGCGGTCTCTCCCCGCAAGGCGGCGCCATGGGCAACGAGCCCGACGCCTCGTGTCGACACCCAAGGGCTCAAAGTGACTCCGCGTAGGCCACTAAAGTCAGCAGCAAGACTACTGACCGTGAGGGCTCGAAGTCCCGAGTCCTCGGGGAGTTCGTTCGCCATGCCACAAGTGGAAGCCAACATCATCCAGAGTTCTCCTTGTCCAGCTTCTTTCTTTGCAACAACATGAACCCTACGGCGTGCCCAACTTGCCTTGGTCTCCTCAATCACTGTTGAAAGGCTTGCTGGGGAGAGGGACTCGCCGGGGGGGGAGCGGTACTCGACAATTCTGTCCCATGGCTTTGTGGTCGTGGGTGAGCGGGGAGCCGTCCACGCCGCGAGGGCTGCTGCCTCAAGGGCTCCTTGGGGGGCGAGCAGGGTAAGGGTTCCTTCGTCCCGCGAGAGCTTACGCCCCATTGATGCCCCCATCTCATCTGTCGCTAGGATTGCCGCTTGCGCGATGCGCTGAGCAGAAGGACGACCTAAGTGCTCGTCGAGGGTAATGGTGAGACCAATGCAAGCGCCGGCAGGTCGCAAAGAGACTTGCACCGAATGGTAGTGCAGGTGAGGGTCTAGGGCGTGCAGGCGTGAATGCAAACTATGGTGAGGACCCTTGAGAGAACGTGCTGCGGAAAGAGCTGCAGTACTGTCTGCGACGCGTAAGGCAAGTCGTAGCTCCCGTCCCCCTTCACTTTCTATGACGGCGATATGCTCCTCACCTGACCAAGAATCATGCAAACTAGGGCCCTTGGCCCACGAGCGGTCATGAGCCTTTGCCACCTGTGAAAGCAGCTGGCGTGAACCCAATGCCGAGAGACCAATTCGAGAACTTACAAAGGATTCTTTGCGCAGCTTTTCGAGATATTTCGCCCAATGAGGTGGAGAAGAAAGAGAGCTGTCAACAATGAGTTCATCGGCACCTTCGGCTCCTAATTGTCCCATGCATTTGCGGTAGGGTGAGGGGGCACCGACGCGCTGACGGGCTGTTGTGAGAAACTCGAGGTTTTGCAGTAAGGCGGCTTCTTGTATCTCAACAGGGTTGGCAAGAGCATCGTACACAGAATCCATCATGCCCTTGCCATCTTCAGGAGAATTTACCTCGATCGAATAGAGAAGCCCGATGGACTCAATCTTTAGATGGGCCTCGCGGTCACCTAGACGCTCTTTGAGGCGAAGCTCGAGCAGCGCACCCAAAAGCAAAGTCGCAACGCTTCCTCCTGGGGGGAAGGCTGCTACGGCAATTGCGCCCTTAGGATCGCCCTGGCGGCGTATCATCTGCAAGGTGGGGCGACCGGGAGCGCTCACCAACTTGACGCGATCTTTCGGCGCAAGCTCCGGCCGGGAAGTGTTGACTCCCTGGGGAAAGGGGCGGGCCGCAGGGATGTTGGGCCCACAAGCGAGTAATGTGATGGAAGCGAGGGTGATCTTGAGTGCTGATCTGAGCTGCCTCACCTTTGATATACCAACTGAAAATCGTAGCCGTCAGCCAAGCGGTCGTCGCCATGGGAATTTGAACCCTGGTAGGAAAGTACTTTCCCGCCCGTCACCGGGAGAAGGCTGACAACATTCATTCCCGTTCGCCTCATGAGACGTTTCGGGATAGCGTCTCGGTGACAATGAGCCTTACCTGCAAGAATGATTAGCTTGCGGCCGGGGCGTCGTGCCAGGAGAAAATCTGCGCTTTTCTTAGCCATGGATTCGTCCCATACGACCTGGGCTTCATAGTAGAATTCAAGATTTGCTTTTGTTTGCTCGTGGTGCTCAGGCGAGTGATGCAAATCGCTTTCACGAGTACTCAAAGGTTTGTTCGCCTTGGGAGCGCTCGCGGCGGTCACCTCCTGGCTCCCGTGCGGGTGTTCCTGCATCAGGTCGTCAAAGAGTTCGCGGTGTTCTGCCGAGTCAAAATCTAATTCGGGAAGATGCTCGATTTTCTTAGGATCTAGAGCTTCGATACCGCCTGTAGCGATTTCGTGGGTCAAAGCCCGTTCGACTCCCAGGGCTAAAAGGCGCGCACCGCTCTCGGCTGCGCTCCTCAATTGAGGCAGGTAATATTGAATGGGGACTCCCCATTCGATATCCCAATTGGAGAGATCTGCAAAATCGTCTGAGGAGATGCGTGATTGTTCGAAAGCTGTGAGGAAATTTTGAGAATCTTGTCGTACCATCTCCAAGGCCACCCCCAATTCGAAACCGCGCATGCTTCTTCTCTCAAGAAGGGCCTCGATGGTACGTAACTGGGCGTAGTGGTCGAGAGCTTGCCCATGACTTTCACCGATGCATATTGCGTCAGCCGAAGCCATGTACGTAAAAAACTCGTCGGGGGAGAGACGTTTTTTATCGGCAACACGATAGCCCTCAAACGGGCGTCCCGCTTGCCTCACAATATTCTCATCGGGGACCTCCCGCTCAGGAGGGGCTGCATCGTCCGGCACCTCGTTCAATACGACCTCGTTGGAGGTGCCGATAGGTTGTGCTGCCTGAGCCCCGCTTCTTTGGGCACATCCAACGAGGGCTAGAGTCCCGAAAAGAAGGGGCCCGAGAGTTGCAATCAATCCGGAGGGGGCAAAAGTGCGCATAGGGATCTATCGCAAGGAAGCGTGGCTCCGGTCAACCTCTTCATCAATACCCGCGATCGCGGAGGGCTTCGGGCAAGAGCAAGCTGGGTTTTCCGCTTGCCATGATCCAAAGTTGATGGGCCGCGCGCGTTGCGCCGATGTGCAACAGATGTCGAGCGTCGATCTCTTGAGGGTAAGCGCTTTCAGTCACTTCAACTAAAATAACGTAATCGAACTCCAAGCCTTTCACCTGGCGGATGTCCGTGACGTCGACTCCTGGTTTGAAGGGAAAGTTCTGATCGTCGATTCGACGGAGATAGGGGACCTCGCCGCGCTGGAGACCACGATAATAGAGGTCGGCTTGCTCTGGATAACGGGCCACAACGGCGATGGACGCGCGTGGTTCGTTGATGGCCAGAGAGCGGAGTGCCTCCGCGAGAAACGCCACTGATTCCCCCATTTCTCCCCGAACAAAGAGTTCGACCGGAGCGCCGTGTCGCGTTGCTAGGGGGGGATCTTCGGGAGCAAGGGGACCCAATACGTGAGCGGCTACTTCGAGAATCTCTGCCGTGGAGCGATAGCTCAGCTTGAGAGGCTCGACTTCTACATGAGAAAGACCCAACTCGGCGATCACTGTTTTCCAATCGGAAAAGCCGTTGTCCATATGCAGTCGTTGGGCGGTATCGCCCGCGAGGGTGACGCTTTGTCCCTTGCTGACGGTACCAAAAATGACCGCCATCTCGACCGGACTTAGATCTTGAGCTTCGTCGACTAAAACGTGCTCATAGATAAGCGCTTCTTTTCCTGATTGTCCTTTTCGCAACGGTCCACGTACAAGTTGCAATAAACGCAACAGTAGAGTGTCGTCCTCGCGATCGAGGGTTGCGCGCTCCTCCAACTGCAGTCCATCGACCGCTTGTGGCGCGTCTTCAGCATCGTCTTCGGAGGCGCCTTCCATGCGCTCTTCGGCGTGATGGATGGCGGCGCTGCAATGCTTTGAACAATAGGAGTGGACCCGCTCAATGTCTCCCGAAAGGAGAGTGCCGGGAGCGCAGTCTTTGAACGCTTTTTTGAGCAACGAGAGATCTGTCAGCATCTCTGCCCAGAGATGGCTCACGTCCTTGAAGTTTTCTAGTTGTCGCTTAACAAAGCGGATCGCTTGGTGACGTGGCTCTACCAAAATCGCCTCCTCGTGATCGTTGATCCACGCGAGAAGGCCGTGCATGCGGTGAAGGAGCGGGCGTTCGGCAGAGCGCTCGAAGGTTACGATACCTGGCTCTAGGTTAGGATCGGCTTGGGCAAATTCTCTTAGCTGGGAGCTGATTTTTTTTGCAGCTTCAGTCACCTGGCTTTCCAAAACTTGAAGCATGATGGGATGCTTCTTGACACGTGTTACTGAAATCGGTGTGTCATCGCTGTAAATTCGAGGAAGGTAGGGTAGCGCTGAAGCACGCAGTCGTGCAGCCCAATCCTGGTAGGTCCGGGTGACCACACCCTTTAAACCTAGGGAGGGTAGAACATGGGAAATATAACGAACCAAGGCTTCGTTGAATACAACGACGAGCATCTTCTCGGGGCGAAAACGTCGTTTGTCGTGGTAGGCTAGATAGGCCAATCGATGCAGTCCGATGGTTGTTTTACCGCTCCCCGCACCTCCTTGGATGATTACCAATCCTGAATCGGGGCGCGTGATCAATTCGAATTGACGTTGATCGATGAGAGGGGTGATCTCCTTGAGATGTTTGTCCTCGTTCTCGGTGATGGCGTCTCCTACGCCTAACTTGCCGCGGGGTTTTACTGCGCGGGAGGCAGAGCCTTGGCCACCAGCGAGTTTCATTGAAGAATCATCAAGCTGCACCCACCCGTGCTTCTTGCTGCGCAGAAAACTTCCTTGAGGACTGGAGATGCGTTTGAGCTCTTTCTCTGCGATGGTGAGGCTGCGTCGAGTTTTTACGACGCCGTAAACTTCTTTTCCGCCAAATTCCTCATCATAGTCGTCGCCCTCGGCGTATCTGTAAAAAAGTCGGCTCACAGGCGCATCACGCCAGTCTACAATACGCACACCGCGGGTAGCGTCGAGGTAGGTACCGCGTCCAATGAGAACTTCCCGTTGGCGCCCTTCTTCCTCTAGGACCATGCGACCAAAATAAGGCGAGCGAGGGTCAACAAACTCCTCCTTTTTTTGCGACTGCCGTGCAGCTAGTGCCTGTACTCTCTCCATTTGCTCTAAGAGCGGCGGCACGTCTTCGGTGCGAGCCTGCGATATTTGGTCTCGCAGAGAGATCAGTTCTTTGTCGTAGTTGATCTTTTTTGCACCCTGGGCGCTGACTTTGCGCTCGCCTAAATGCCCTTGGATGCGCGCCAGGCACTTTTCTTCATCTTGGGTAATGATCTGAAGGTTTTGGTCGCCGTCTATGCTGGTTTCGCTCACTCAATTGCTCCTCATTGCGGCCGGTCTGGGGCGCGGGGTCCCCCGGCCTAGCGCTCCGCATCCGAAAATGCGAGGGTATCGCTTATTTTCTGTGCGCCAAGAGCAAGGGCTACCAAGCGATCAATGCCCAGGGCATTGCCAGAGCAAGGGGGGAGTCCCTCGTGGAGAGCGTCGAGGAAGCGTGCGTCCAAGGGATATTCGGGTTCTTGGGCCTCTTTACGCCTCTTTACCTCGGTGACAAAGCGTGCGTGTTGCTCCTTTGCGCAGGTGAGTTCACCGTAGCCGTTGGAGATCTCCATGGTTCCTAAATAGAGTTCAAAACGCTCGGCCACTGTAGGATCCACGGGACAGGCGCGGGCCAGGGCTCCTTGACTCAGGGGATAGTGGGTAAGAAATACAGGGGAGCCCAATCGAGCCAACCCGGGCTCCACTTCATCAACTAGAATGCGGAAGTACTCGTCAGCATTTTGATTGGCCAGGGCCACCGCATCGTGCACGTTCGCAAATTCTCGAAATGCCTCGCGTACAGTTCTACGCAAAAAGACTTGGCCCAAGGTGCCTCCGGGGTATCTATTTTCTGAGCCCAAGCGCGAAAAGACTCGCCGCACGATCTCTTCGGTGTCTTGTAAGATCGCCTCAAATTCTTCATACGCGCGGTACCATTCAAGAAGGGTGAATTCTGGCTCGTGATGTTGACCCAATTCTTCTGCCCGAAAACAACGCGCCAATTGAAAGATGCGGGGCATTCCTCCGACGAGTAGTCGCTTCATGTGGAACTCGGGAGAGGTGATGAGAAAATCGCGGCGCTTGTCTCTCTGTATAGCCGCCAAAGAATGCACGTGGGGATCCAGTCCGGGGCAGGGGGCAAATGTAGGCGTCTCCACTTCTACAAACTCTTGCTCCTCAAAATAGTCACGCACAGCCTGGAGCGCTCGATGGCGTTCTTTGAGCAAGCGACCGCGAGACACGATGGTCCCGGCGGCTTCTTGCCCCAAACGTAGGAACTCTCCGCCGCCTAACGACTCCCCCTGGGGAGCGTGGTGCAAGAGTCCCAGTAGGTGATACTCCCCAGCGCGAAACTCGACCTCGCAGAGGAGTAGATCACCAGCGCTTGCTTCGTGTTCTTCTTTCACTGTGAGACGCAGACGAGTGAAAGCGTCGGATAGTAGGAGAAAGCCGTCGCCCTGAAGGAGAACACGCCCTCCTAAACGAAAGGGCCCAAAGTTTTGTAATCCGCCGGCATCCACCGGCGAAAATATGCGATCTTTGATTTTATTGGCCATCACAGTTGCTAGGGATGGATCGTGAAATCTTAGTTCGTCACGCAGCTTTGGTCTTTGGAACACACCAAAGGAGCGGTACAATCGCGGTCACTTTTGCATTCGAATTGGCAGACACCAGTCGGACCGCATACAAGTTCGGTGGGACAATCGCTTGGATAACGACAAGCCTGTTCCTGGCATTTCTTGCTGCTCCCGCAGACTAAGGTGACGATGCAATCGGAGTCGGCATCACAGCTGCCACCAATCTCGGTGTCGCGATCGCCGTCGTCAGCACCGCCTGCTCCATTGTCGCCGCCTGCGCCCCCGGCTCCGCCGCCCCCGTCCACCACCGTGCGTTTTGCACAGCGAGTGTCGCTGGGCTCAATATCGGGATGAGGGCAACAGCGATCGACCTTGTCAGTCCCGCCGCGAAGAGTGGCCGCTTCTGTACAGAAAAGGGAGCTGCCGCCGTTTTCGCAATCGCTATTTCCATTGGTTAATGAGCAGCGCTCGCCCTGTTTTTGCAGACCGCAGCCTACAAAACTACCAACAACTCCCACCATTCCTACGAGAAGGAGCCAAGAAAACGCGCGACTTTTACGGAACATCTTCGCCATTTAACAGGGCAAGGGCCCTCACTCAAGGAGCGATTAGGTCCTTTTCTCCTTTGCCTCGACTGCGGCGACGAATAGCTTGAAGTATTCGATGGCGCTGGCCAAAGAAAAAATCAACGAAATGTAGATGAGTGCTCGCCCGACGGTGACAAGGTCTACAAGACCGAGATCATAAAAGCCTAGGGACATTTCGTAGGGGTACCCGATGATCAGACAAAGGATACCGACCATTTGGAGTGCCGTTTTGCTTTTGCCTCCGTCGCCGGCGCTGATGACTACCCCCTCGCTGCTGGCAATTCCTCGAAGGGCTGTTACCGCAATTTCACGACAAATAAGCAAAACGACAGCCCATTCTGGGATTCGTCCCATGGGCACCATCCAGATCAATGATGCTGTCACCAGTAATTTGTCGGCTAGGGGGTCGAGAAATTTACCCAAGACACTCACGATGCCCATACGACGCGCCAACATGCCGTCGAGGAGATCGGTAATGGCCGCTCCGGCATAGGCTAGGGCGGCGTAGACTCCGTCGAGGGGAGTGCCACGATCAATGAGGTAGAGAATGAAGGGTATGGCAGCTATGCGACCCATGGTCAGGAGGTTGGGTAGATTGACGATATCCTGCTTAAGGGATGTCTTCCGCGCGCGCGCGGGCTCTATCGTCTCGCCAACTAGACCCATGTGCGCAACCGTAGTGGCCCAAGGCGCTTCGTCCACGAGCATGCAATTTGAGGATGTTTAGTCCCACTTGCGCTGCCGAAGGCGGTGGGGCTCACCCCGTTGCTAGTGAGGCGACGCATTTGTCGTTGGGTGCGAAGGGCGGCATGTCACGAGTGCCGATTTGTGGGTAGAGGCGGAGCTCGTGCGGCATTGGGGACCACCTCTAAAATCTGTAGCTGGACGAAAATGCCGGGTATTTCGCTCAAACTGATCGGCGCTCTAGTAGAGGGGGACGAGCCCGCGGTCTGCGGGGTTTTCGTTGTCTCCCCAGGTGTCGCCGTTTCCGTAACCCAGCTGGCCCATTGCGCCGGAGCCCCAACAGGACACCCCATTGGAGAGGAGTGCGCAAGTATGGTCCGCACCAGCCGCGATTTGAAACACGTAGCCGCCTACCGTTACTTTGGGAGCGTCCATCGCGGAAGTGCTGGTGCCCACAGTGTCGCTACTTGCCAGACCCAGCGCACCGTTGGCACCATAGCCCCAGCACTGAACCTCACCTGCATTGGCCCCAAATTCGCCCACTCCTTGATCCATCACGGCACAGGTATGCTTTCCGCCGGAGGCCAGGGAGGCTATGGGGGCGGCGAAGTCCAAAAGCCCCCCTGCGAAGGCGGGTTCGTCGTCACCGATGTTGTCCGTATTGCCGTAGCCGAGGGCCCCCTGAAATGCGTTTCCGAAACAACGAGCTGTACCGTCATTCATCAAGGCGCAGGTGTGAGAGTTGCCCGCCGAGAGGGATATTGCAGTCCCCCCCAATTGCACAAAGGGAACGCTAGACGGGACTTCGTTGTCCCCCAGAGCGTCTACGATATTGACTCCCAGACGCCCGCTGCCCCCGGCTCCCCAACATCTGACCCCGCCTTCGTAAATATCCATGGTGGCAACAATCACACAGGTGTGAAATTCGCCGGCTGCGATATCAGTCGCGAGGCCGCCCAGGGAAATATTTCCGTGATTAGCAGGTACGTCGGTGACACCAATGTCCAGAGTATTGCCGTAACCAAGACGACCCACGTCCCCTTCGCCCCAACACTTGACACCTCCGTTGGTCAAGAGGGCGCACGTATGGTGTTTGCCTGCGACAAGTTTTTGTACAGGACCACCGATATTTACCGGGGCGACTGCCATGGGGAGTTCATCGTCGCCGATGGTGTCGGGGTATCCCAATCCCAACTGGCCGCGAGTACCATCGCCCCAACAGCGTACAGCCCCCGATTGGAGGAGGGCACAGGTATGGCCGCCACCCAGCGCAAGCTGCACAGCGGGTTCCCCTAGGGCAACGGTCCCGACGCTGCGGGGAAATTCGTTGTCCCCAATATTTTCTGGCGTCCCCAAACCAAGTTGTCCCAAACTAGCATTTCCCCAACAGCGTACGTTGCCGCCTGGTTCACCTGCCGCAAACTTCTCGCCGGTGGTGACAATTGCGCAGGTGTGGTTTTCTCCCGCTTCTAATGCCACGACCACGTTTTCTAAGGGAAAGCAGGAAAAACCGTCCCCGGTGAACCCCCTGGGGCAAGTGCAACGAAAACCTGGGTCTAGGTCGTCGCAGACTGCCACGGGATCGCAAGTGTGGGTACCAATATAACATTCGTCCACGTCCGCGATGAGAATGGGCACGCTCCCGTCGGGGTGTTCGTCGTCCCCAATGTCGGCAGGTGAGCCTGTGCCTAATTGGCCAAAGGCATTGCTACCCCAGCACCTGACGCTGCCTGAAGTCAGCACTGCACAAGTGTGCTCTGTGCCCGCCGCGAGAGAAATTATTCGGCTACCAACTTGCACCTTCGCTAGGGCGTCGATATTTTCGTCATCTCCTAGATCGTCTTCATTGGCGTAGCCGAGACGCCCGAATTTTCCATAACCAAAACAGATGGCTTCGCCAATCGAGTTGGTGACGCAGGTATGATAAAGTCCGGCGCTCACTTCGGCGGGTTCAAAGCCCAATTCAATGTCACCCCATTCGGCAGGTGATTCGTCATCCCCAATGCTTTCTGTCGACGCTTGACCTAGTTGGCCGAGGCCCCCATAGCCAAAGCAACGCAGACTTTTGAGGTTATTGGTCTGCACGATGGCGCAGGTATGATACCAACCTGCATCGACGGTGAGAGCAGTAGCCCCGAGATCGACCTTACCGGCTAATCTGGGGGTCTCGTCGTCACCGATATTGTTGGTATGACCCAAGCCCGTGGGCGCCCACAGGCCACGCCCCCAACACAGGAGATCTCCGTTTTCTAACACGGCGCAAGTGTGGTCCCTACCAGCTGTGATAGCCACGGCTGGGCCGCCGAGATCTACATCTCCTGCCGTGGCAGGACTTTCGTCATCGCCAATGCGATCTGTGTTGCCATAACCAAGTTGTCCATCGATGCCTACACCCCAGCAGCGTACCGCTCCGCCCTCTAAGAGGGCGCAAGTGTGCTCTCCACCAGCGGCCAAACTGGTAACGATGCCGCCCACGTCGACTTTACCGGCCTCTTTGGGCAATTCGTCGTCACCGATTGACTCGATATTTCCGTAACCTAGCTGCCCGTAGTCGCCTCGTCCCCAACAATAGACGTCGCCGGAAACCGTGAGCGCACAAGTATGCGCAAAGCCTGTTTCAATTTGGCTAATTTCTGCGCCAATGTCGATGTAACCGCGCACGTCAGCTCGCTCGTTGTCACCCGTATAATCTGTGTCGCCATAACCGAGCTGGCCATATTCGTTGAATCCCCAACAGCGGATACTACCGCCTTCAAGGAGGGCGCATGTGTGGTCACTTGAACTCACTACTTTTTCTACGAAACCAGGACTGAGCAGGCACGATTCGCCGTCACCATAAAATCCAGGGTTGCAGTTGCAATAATATCCGCCCCAAGCGTTTTGGCAGGTGGCGTTGTCATCACAGGTGTCTGTTTCGAGAGCGCATTCGTCGTCGTCATCGCATGTGAAGCCGTCACCATTGAAACCCTCGTTGCAGGCGCATTCTTGGCCACTTGTACCGTCCGTACAGGCAGCTTCCTCGTCACAGGGGTTGTTGTCGGCGCACATCTCGTTGGCGCTTGCGCCGCCCGTACCGCTCGCGCCGCCAGAAGAGGTCGCACCGCCGCTACCGCTCGCTCCACCACTGGCGCTCGCGCCGCCTGTGCCCGCCGCTCCGCCACTTGCATTGCTTCCACCCGAGCCCGTTGCGCCGCCAGTACCAGCCGCGCCGCCAGTGCCCGGCTCGCCTCCAGTTCCTAGGTTGCCACCGGTACCGCTCGCTCCACCTGAGCCTGTGTCGCCGCCGGTGCCTGTCCCTCCGCCTCCGCCAGAGTCGCCGCCTGTTCCCGCGGTGCCGCCAGTACCAGCCGCGCCGCCCGTGCCAGAATCACCGCCGCTACCGCTCGCTCCGCCGCTACCGCTCGCTCCGCCGCTACCGCTCGCTCCGCCGCTACCGCTCGCTCCGCCTGTTCCAGTTCCGCCACCGGTACCAGGGTCGGGAATGAGGGTGCAATTGACGCCATCACCTTCATAGCCCAGAGAGCATTCGCAGGAAAATGTACCCGGTTCGTTCACACAATCGGAATTCAAGGGGCAGGTGTCCAGCCCCAGAGCGCATTCATCCACGTCTCCGCACGATTTGCCATCGCCGCTGTAGCCGGGATTACAAGAACAAGCGAACGAGCCCACAATATTGTCACAGCGTGCGTTCGCGTCGCAGTCATGATTGCCCGTGTCGCATTCGTCTTCGTCGTCGCAAGTGAAGCCGTCGCCCTGCCAGCCTACGTCGCATGCGCACTCAAAGCTGCCAACGGTATTGGAACAGATGGCATGCTGATCGCAGGTGTCTAGTCCACCGGCGCATTCATCGAGATCGCCGCAGAAGAATCCGTTACCAAAGTAGCCTTCGTTGCAAGAACAGGTGTAACTTCCGTTCGTATTACGACAGGTTGCGTTGTCGTCGCAAGAATCGAGGCGTAGGGCGCACTCGTCCACGTCGGGATCGGGAAAGGTTGTCTGACCCCCTTCGCAACGATAGGAGCCGATGAGATTTACACAGGTAGAATCAACGGGGCATTGAGCGCTCCCGTCTTGGCATTCATCTCGGTCTTCGCATTGGGTGCCATCTCCCACTAGGCCATCGGCGCACGTGCAAAGATAGCTGCCCTCTGTATTTTCGCAGAGAGCATTGGCGTCGCAATCGTGCGAGCCATCTTGGCACTCGTTTTTATCGGAGCAGTTGAGGGCTTCGCCCGCGAAGCCTGGGGGGCAAGGCTGGGGTCGACACACGCTAGAACTTTTAACGATGTTACGCAGGGTGAGGTGAAAGTTGGATGCAACGGTGTGGCGCTCCGCATGAAAGAGAGCGATTTCGTAGACTTCTCCCTTGACTAGGCCCAGGTCACGACAGGTGTCTACCCAAATATCGGGTGATGGTTTTTCTAAACGTACGCTTTCACAGGCGCCGGTACCGCTCAAGACGATAAAACCTTCTCGTTGGGGATGAACCCCCCCAAGATCAAGAGCAAGCTTACCATTCACAAAGACCCAAACGTCATCATCTCCAGAAAAGTCGAGGCGCTCCTCGCCTTCATAGCGAAACCAACTGCGTAACTCAGTGGTGAATCCGAAATTGTGTTTGTCGTAGTTGCGTTCCTTTCGCTCGTCGACAAAACCCATGCCATCGACCGGAAAGAGCTGATTGGGCCGATAGACGTAAGACCCATCATCCTGTCTTTCGAGGGGCATGGTGGCACTGACTTGGCGATTCCATTGGGAGTCGGTGCGGTACCATGTATCAAAGTCATCACCGCTGGTAGTCTGGGCGCCATAGGGGCAACTTGAGCCTGTCTCGTTGAATTCACAGGCGCCCGTATAGACAGGAAGACCAAATTCACCATCAAGGGTCATCTCTACGAGGCCAGCGGTTCTATCGCTGCCTGAATATTTTTCGAAGTCTGGATGTCTCTCGCCACCATTCTTGGGAGCACGATTGATATCGCGGTAGATGACCGGGACATTCCAAGTGTCGGGTAAGTTATCGCTGGTGGGGCTGCACGACCAACCGCCCTCTATCGTACAGGTCGAGCTACATCCGTCGCCATCAACCTGGTTTCCATCGTCGCACTCTTCGGCTGAGCCCAAGACCATGCCGTCGCCGCAACGTGAATCACAGGCGCCGCCTGTGTTTGGGCAATTGGGCTCAGCTTGGCAAGTGGGGCTACAACCATCCCAGGGCTCAAGGTTTCCGTCGTCGCAAGCTTCATCGCCTTCAACCGAACCGTTGCCGCATTGCACCAAAGGGTAGAACTCGATGAGCTCACCCAGGTCGAGGCGACCTTCGCTTACCATTTTACCGCGGAAGCTTTTTATGCCCTTGGCCGAGTCAATTAGATATTGTCGCAGCTCGTTGGCTGGGGTTTGCGGGTGCAAGGAAAGAAAGAGCGCCGCTGCTCCGGCGACCTGGGGCGAAGCCATCGAGGTGCCACTTTTTTCGCCATAGGCTGAGCCGGGTAGGGTGCTTCTGATACTCGTTCCGGGCGCGGCTAGGTCGACCGAGGTTTTTCCAAAGTTTGAAAATGAAGCTAGCTTGTCCTCGGGATCACTCGCCGCAACAGCCACCAGAAAATCGTATTCATAGGCAGAAGGATAGTGCGCAATGCGGTCGGTATCGCGGCGACTATTGCCCGAGGCGGCGACAACGAGTCCACCGGCGGCGCCCACTGCTTCCAGCGCCTTCATTTGATAGGAGACCGGGGGATGGTAGCCACCCAAACTCATATTGATCACATCCACTCGTTGTTCGGCGGCATAAAGGAGCGCTTGGGCTACTGCAAAGCTAGAGCATTGCCTAATGGAGCACACCCGTCCGCTGAGCAATTGCACATTCCAATTCACGCCTACGAGGCCTGCTGCATTATTTCCTACCGCCCCAATGGTTCCTGAAACATGGGTGCCGTGTCCCGATTGATCTTGGGGATCATTGTCGTTTTCTAAAAAGTCCCACCCGCGCACGTCTCCGACAAATTGATCGTCCGTATCCAGCTCGCGATTGCCCATATTGGCGGCGAGATCAGGGTGATCGGCCTGCACGCCGGTATCAATGACCATTACCCGCACTTGGGATGAACCCTGGGTGAAGTCCCACGCTCGTGGCGCGTTTATTTTTTCAAGGCCCCAAAGCTTTCCATATTCAGTGTCGTCGGGGAGCGCGTCGAGTTCGTAAATATAATGACGTTCAACGCTCTCCACCCCGCCACTCTCTTCGAGGAGCTCTCTTACTTCCTCCTCGTTCATCAACGGGGGGTAGGAGAGACGCACAAAGCGCAGGCTGGTGAAAAGGGGGAGATCAAGCCCCTTCAGGGTGATACCTTTGTCGTCCCAATCTGGCTTGAGGGTCTCAACGTCGGCATCCTTTTTGAGTTGAATGACCAACTCTCGCTGTACATAGGCTGCCCCGGAAGCGTCTCTCTGAATTTCAAATTCGCCAGTGGGCAGCTTGTCGGGCTCTTGGTCCCCAGGCTCTCCAATGGGTGTGCCCTTTTCGGCGACGCCTTCTTCTTGGGCGCAAGCCCCCAAAAGCGTGCTCACGAGAGCTAATTGGATTAACTGAGTCGGGTGAATGAAATATTTGAATGGAGAGATCACGTCGAGAAGTTGTGAGCGGTCGCTCGCCCAGGTTCTTGACGATAAAGTGGCGCATCGCGCCACTTCGGTATGTAGAAATCGCACTCAGGGCATGTTGTCCCACACCCTCTTTGAGCGACTTTAATCGAGGGAGCCCTTGGTGGAGGGCACGCTCCCTAGGGCACGAGGATCGAGCTCGGTGGCGGCCCGGAGAGCCTTTGCAAAGGACTTGAAGGCAATCTCCACGATGTGGTGCAGGTTATTGCCGGCTTCTTGAACCATGTGCAGGTTGATTTGTGCGCCGCGAGCAAATCCCTCAAAAAAGACCTCCGCTAATTCGGTGTCCCAATCTCCTATCTTTGCTTTGGGCATGTCGACCTCCCAAACAAAAAATGTTCTGCCCGATAGATCGAGACAACAAGACACGCGCGCTTCGTCCATCGGAAGGGTAGCCGAGCCATAACGACGAATGCCTTTGCGATCTCCCAATGCCTCCAGAACTGCCTTGCCCAGCACGATGCCCAAGTCTTCTGTGGTATGGTGTCCGCAAATTTCGGTGTCACCTGTGGCCTGAATTTCAAGATCTATCAGGCCATGCCGGGGCAGCTGCTCCAACATATGACTCAAAAAGGGCAAGGGGGTTGAAATCTTGTGTTTTCCGGTGCCGTCGAGATTCACGCTGACTGTGATCTGGGTTTCGGAAGTTTTGCGCTCTACGCGCGCTCTACGATCTTTGCTCACTGAAAATCCTCAATTTTCCACAGCCCGTGCTCTCGCACGAGTTCCACGATTCCGCCGGGGCCATAGCTCATAGTCGCCCGATCGCCCAATAACTCGATGGTGGCCGAGGCAATACTTGGCCTCAAACCTTCTACAATTTGCTCCATCTCCAATTGTTCCTCTCCCTCCCAAGAGTTCTTGAGCACCGCCTGGGTCACTCCCTCGTTTTGCCCCTCGGGTACGAAACGGAGCAAAACATCGTAGCGCTTGCGATCGTAGGCGCGCACAAACGAGAGCAGCGCGCTTCGCGGTGAACTTTGGCTATAAAAATTGACTGCAGACTCATCGATACGCCAGGCGCCGTGCTCGTAGGTGAGGAGTAGGGTTTCTCCCTCTTTGGTTTTGATTTCTGCAGTGACAAGGGGAGGCTGCGTTTCTTTATCGAGTGCGTTGAGGAGCTCTTCGACCTCTTGAGGGCTCTCAGTCACGAGCCTTTGAAAGTCCTCAAAAGAGATGCCAGCACGCGTCTCCGTGCTGAGCATTTTGTAGGCGCTCTCTAAGTGTCCCCCTTGTACCGCGCCAATATAAGCGCGCACGGCGCCTTGGGGTGTGTTGCTGACGGGGCGGTTGCAGCCGGTTTGCAGAGCCAAAACTGGTAGGGCAAAACAAAAGAGAGACGCGAAAAGCCGAATAGACAAGGGGGGCTTCGTTCTCCTGCCGCCGGAGCAAAGTGCAGGCCCCCTGAGGGCTCTTTGGACCTGTCTACGGGGACTCATTGGAGGATTTGTAACACGTGTTCCCCACAAATTGGCCTAATTCTACCCCAAAGGTCTAGAAAAATTGTGAAAAGCTCGCCCGAATGAAGTGGAGTGGTCTTTTGAATAGTGGCCTTGTAGACTGGCAGAAATGCACGAGCCTCCCGAGTCAAGGTTACCAGAGCGTATTGCAATCCTTCCCTTGCGCAATTCGGTGTTATTCCCTCAATCGGTAGTACCGATCAATGTGGGGCGACCACGAAGTGTACGTTTAGTCAGTGAGTTGCAAGCCGAGAATTGCCTTGTCGGGGTGATAGCCCAGCGCGATTCAAGTATCGTTGAGCCCTCTTTTGATGACCTTTTTATGGTGGGTACTCTGGCGCGGGTGGTGAAAGTAATTCGCATCAACGCCAACAGCTATTCGGTCGTTTTGCAAGGTGTTGGACGTTTTCATGTAGCCGAGGCCCTTTCAGAAGAACCTTACATGCGCGCGGAGATTGTTCGCCAAGCAGATGTGCCTCTTCTGATAACCGATGAGGTGGAGGAACTGATGGATGAGCTGCGCGAAAAAACTCGTGAAGCGCTTTCGCTGATGCCTGACTTGCCCAAAGAAACAGCCAGTTTGGTAGATGGTGTGCAAGAGCCTGGCGCCCTAGCCGACTTGATAGCCTCCAATTTCCCCGAAGAACTTGCCAGTGTTCCGGTGCGTCAGAAGGTCCTAGAGGCTGCTGATAGCAGTGCAAGAATTCGCTTAGTACTCAAGATGTTAGAGCGCCAACTGGAAGGATTGCACATCAAAGCGGAGATCTCTACCTTGGTAGAGACGGAGATGACGCGCAACCAGCGGGCTTATGTCTTGCGTCAACAAATGAAGGCGATTCGTGAAGAGTTAGGAGAAAGCCCCGACGAAGACGATGAAATTGAGGAGATTCGGGAGCGACTGGCCTTGGCAGACCTCCCAGAAGAAGTGCGTAAAGTAGCTAGTAAACAGGTTGGACGCTTGAGCTCGATGCAAAGTTCATCCGCAGAGTTTCAGGTTGCTCGCTCTTATGTCGAGTGGATTGTGGAGCTCCCCTGGAATCAGTCGACCCCCGATAATCTTGATGTAGCGGAGGTAAAGCGTTGTCTAGACGACGATCACTTCGGTCTCGACTTGGTCAAAAAACGAATTGCCGAATTCGCGGCGGTGCGCAAGCTGCGTAAGGACAATCGCAGCCCCATTCTACTTTTTTTGGGCCCCCCCGGCGTGGGAAAAACCTCCCTCGGGCGTTCTATCGCTCGCGCTATGGGGAGGCGTTATGCTCGCGTTGCCCTAGGGGGCGTGAGAGACGAAGCGGAAATTCGAGGCCATCGCCGCACCTACGTAGGAGCATTGCCTGGCCGCATCATTCAAGCTCTCAAAAAAGTCGGGTCCGACAACCCGGTGTTGGTGTTAGATGAAGTAGATAAAATGGGCCAAGACCAAAGGGGAGATCCCGCCTCGGCGCTTCTTGAAGTGTTGGACCCGGCGCAGAACTCGTCTTTTACCGATCACTACCTTGATTTGCCCTTTGATCTTTCAAAGGTGACCTTTATTGCCACGGCAAACTATCGGGGCGGAATACCTCAGGCCCTGGCAGATCGCTTAGAGATTATCGAGATACCGGGTTACACGGCCCCTGAGAAATTGGAGATCGCACGGGAATTTCTCGTCCCCAAAGAACTTGAGGAGCATGGTCTCGATAAAATAAATCTTGTGTTTGAAGACGAGAGCATCGACTGCCTCGTCGAGTCGTACACTCGCGAAGCAGGAGTGCGCGGGCTTTCGCGAGCCATCGCGTCTGTGTGTCGCGAGTTAGCGGTGCGCAAAGTGGAGGGCAAGAGCGTAGACAACCTAGTGGTCGACAAGGCCCTCGTCGGAGAAATTCTAGGGCAACCGGACTATTATCCAGAAGTCTCCGAAGAAAGCCTCAATCCAGGGGTCGCCTCAGGATTGGGTATTGGGGGAGCAGGGGGGGAACTCCTGCTAGTTGAGGTCTCTAGTATGCCGGGCAAGGGCATCATTCACGTGACTGGTAGTTTGGGCCCCGTGCTCAAAGAAGCGGCGCATACAGCCGTTTCTTTTGTTCGCTCCCGAGCAGGGCGTTTGCACTTAGCACCAGACTGGATCGAAAAAATTGATCTTCATGTTCACATACCTCGGGCGCGGGCCGCACGAGATTTTGCGGGAATGGGTGGGGCCATCTTTGCCGCGGTCTGTTCCCTTTTGTTAAAAACTAGTTGCCGCGCCGACGTGGCTGTTGTGGCAGAGCTCACTTTACGAGGCACGGTTCTGCCAGTGCCGGGCATCAAAGCGATGTTGCTTTGCGCCCACCGCGCGGGCATTCGCGAAGTGGTGCTTTCGGCCCGTAGCGAGGCCGACGTGGACGAGGTTCCCGCCGAAGTGATGAAAGATCTTCGTGTGCGTTATATTCACACCTTGGACGAGGTCTTACCCCTGATCTTGGCCCAACCAGATCCCGACGCATCTCCTCCTGCCGACGATTCCGCGCCGGAAGCTTTTCTGTGAAGACACCTCTAGCCTTGGGAGTGTTCCTGGGGCTTTTGGGTTTTCTCCCTCTATTGGGCGGCCCGCGCTACGAGGCCGCTCTGGCTGCGGGTCTCGTCGGCCCTCTGTGGGCAGGCATTGATGTCGCTCTGCGCTCTACCGCGCGCATCGACAAACTTCGCGCTCTCAACCAAACCGACGATGTTCCTCGTCAGGTTTTGGGAGGCGCGCTGACGGCTCAGGCATTGCAATGTGCGTTGCGGTACATCACCGTAATTCTTGTCGTTGCCGCCTTGCACGGTTTACGTGATGGTTTTTGTGAGCCCGGTTTGGGCTGGGGACTTTTGCTTTTGGGCCCTTGCCTCGGGGTGCTTTTGAGTTGTCAGGTAGCGGCCTTTCTCTCATTGATTTTGGCCAGCGTTCTCCCGGTGAGAGTCAGCCACTTTCTGTTTGCAGCCCTCACCGTTGGTGCCTCGATGAGTATGGTTCTAGGAAGCGCGGCCCTGAGGCTTCATGATATCTACTCGACCCCCGTGGTTTTTGCTTATGATGCGTATGTTGGGTTCTTTTCGGGCCCAATATATGACACTGTTGCATACAATTTACAAAAGCTATTAGTTTTTCGCATAGGTACGTTCTTTTCTTTGGGGGCGATGATGGCCCTCATGAGCTTGCTTGTTTTTCGCAGTAGTAAAAGGCAAACCGGCTCAGGGGTGAGAACATTGCCCCTCACTCCGGGGCGTCTTTGGGCGTTAGTGCTCGCCCTCGTCAGTGCGATGGCGAGTGTGGGTCACGCCCAGGCGGGAAAAAAATTGGGCTTTACTCAAAGTGCCGATTCAATTCGCAGTTCTTTAGGAATGAAGACTCAGGCGGGTCCCTGTACCGTCTATTATTCAACAAAAGTGAAAACTCGGGTGGCCCGGCTTTTGGCGTTTGAATGTGTGGGGCATGTACAGCAGCTAGCCGAGTACTTTGAAGTAGAGCCTCTTGAAAAAGTAGCCATCTACCTTTTTGAAAATAGCGAGGAGAAGCGCGACTACATGGGCGCGGCCAATACTTATATTGCAAAACCATGGCGCAAAGAAATTTACTTGCAGCCCGGTGGTTTTCCCCACCCTGTACTGGGTCACGAACTCGCCCATATTGTAGCAGGAGAATTTGGACAGGGACCCTTCAGAATCTCGGGACTCCTGGGTGGTCTCATTCCCGATCCGGGTAGAATCGAGGGTTTTGCCGAGGCGGCATCGCCTCATGAACACTCCATGGGCACCCTGCACGAGTGGACGGCTGCCATGAAAAAGCTCGAACTATTGCCGCATTTGGACAGTATCTTTCGTTTGAATTTTTTCGTAACTTCTGCAGCTCGCTCCTATTCGGCGGCAGGGTCGTTCGTGGACTTTGTTCGTGAAAAGCAGGGAGCGACCGTGTTAAAGCAATGGTACGGTGGCGCTAGCTTGGAGGCGCTTACGGAGCAGTCTCGCGACGAGCTTGAAAAATCCTGGCATCAATTTTTGGACGAGACTCGGGTTTCGTCCTCTGTGATGTCCCTGTCAAAGCCCCGTTTTAGTCGCCCCGGAGTTTTTGATAGACGTTGTCCCCATGCGGTAGCTCGCGCGCGGTCTGGGGCGCGTACAGCGTGTGCAGTTCAGGAGAAGAAATCCCAAAGGCTGCGCGAGAGGGCGGTTTACCTGGACCCCTTACAAGTAGACTTGCAATTGCAAGCTCCCGTCTGTGCATTTTACGCGGGACATATAGAAAAGAGCATCGAGCTATCACGTAGTGAGTTGGAAAAAAAAGAGCTCTATTCGGCTCCGGCACGCCGGGCTGCCCAGGAGTTTTTGGGAGACACTCTTTGGCGTCAAGGAAACGTAAACAAGGCCAAGGCAGCCTACAAGACGGTTCTGGACGGCACCTTTCGTCGAGGAACTTTACGGGGACTCGACTTGAAGTTGTGGGGCCTTCAGCAAGGAGCCCAAGTGCAAGAGGCTCTCTTGAACTTACTCTTACCCAAAAAGGCGGGGGCGTTTAGCTCCACTCTTCAACTGGAGCGCTGGCGTACCCAAGAAAAGCATGGCGAAGTAGCCGCCTACCTCCTTGCCCGAGTTGCTCTAAGAGAAAATCGCCCCGGCGACGAAGCTTACTACTTGAACTCTCTCAACGCACAAAAACTTCCCCTGAAGAGTTTGAGACGTGAGACGCTGCGCGCAAAAATGCTTTTGGCATGCAAAGGGCGAATGAAGGGGGAAAAAAAGCACCATCTTGCTCTCGCCCTAAAGAACTACTTGGCCCACGGGCTGAGCCCGAGCGAAAAAAGACAGGCCACCCGCGTCAGCGCTCGCTGCGAGTTTACGGCCTTGCATAATGAGTGAAAAATCGCGAATCTCGCGAGGTGGCAAGTGACGGATTGCAAAAAGTAGGGCGGGCAGCCCTCATCGTGGGCGTTTTGTGTGGGACGGTTACCTGCACCGAGAAGTCGGAGCCCCATCAAAAAGGTGAGGGGCCACCTTACGCCCAGGAGGCCAACATAACCACGGGAAGCGCGCAGCTAGATTCTGCGAAGCGTCGAGTTGCTCCCCCACGCGGGGCGGCCAATGGGCAGGGCCTAAACGGCGTCTCCCAGGGTAAGCCGCTTGCAAAGCAAGGAGCAGTAGCCGGGAGCCGAGAGACACTTGCTTGCCCCGACACCATGCGGCCGGTGCCGGGAGGAAAATTCACGGTGGGTACCTTGCGTGAGGTCTTTGACAAGGAGGAGAATCCTCAGTTCACAACTCAGGTTGCATCATTTTGCGCCGATACTTATGAAGTTTCGGCGAAAGAATTTGAGCAATGCGTGTCAAAAGGAAAGTGTAAGGCAGCCGAAAGCCGCAATAAGACCTGCAACACTGTAAAAAAGGGGCGAGGGCATCATCCCATCAATTGTATTACTCACCAGCAGGCTGTTTCTGTGTGTGCTTTGCGAGATGCGCGGCTACCCACTGAAATCGAGTGGGAGTATATGGCGCGCGGGGGCGCGGAGATGCGCAAATTCCCTTGGGGGACAGCAAGCCCTGACGACAATACTTGTTGGAAACATCCGGGCTCCTGCAAAAGAGGAGCTTTTACTGAAGGAGCTTTTGGTTTGCACGATGTCGTCGGAAACGTATGGGAGTGGACAGATTCGTGGTTTGGGCGCTACCCATGGCCTCTTCGGCAGGGACGCCACAAGGTTTTTCGTGGCGGCAGCTGGAGCCGTCGTTTCGAAAAATGGATGCGTCCTACTCTGCGTAATCGTGTTGATCCTAAAAAGTTTGGCTCTCATTTAGGGGTGCGCTGTGTTTCGCGCCCGGCGGATGTGTTCTGTCCTTACGGAAAAGACGATGAGGGACTTTGTAGAGCCGGAGTGGAGCAGGTAAAGTGTTTACAAAAGCTTACGTGGAACGGGGTGCGTTGTGCGCCAGTTGGTGACAACGCGCGCTGCGGTCCTGGTACCAAGGAAGAGAAGGGGTTTGGGTGTGTGCGCACCCAGGTTCTTGGCAAGGTAGAGCACAAACTGGACACCCAAGGTGTCACGCGTGCACGCTCACCTCAGTTTGACGCCGATTGTGTACAGAACACGCCCGGTCGTCCCCATGCCTATCGATTTTCGGGAGGCGGGCATCTTGCGCGCAATGTGGTGGGTAAGAGTATGGGGTGTAAAAACCGTGATGTGGGCGTGGGATTCAACTCTTCGTGCTGCCCTTGATGTATGAGATCCTCACAAAGGGAGGGCCGGGGACTGGCCCTCTTGCCCCGCAATACCCCCCACGGTCGATTGCTAAATTAGCTGCCGTTTTGCTTGGCCGTAGCGCGCTTTTTAGCTTCAGCAATTTGTTTTTTTAGGGTGCGGGCGATATCGCTGCATGCTTGGGCGCGCTCGCGGGCCAAGCGCTTCTCGGGTGAGAGTAAGTGTTTGGAGGCATTGGAGTATCGGGCGCTCAGATCTGTCCAATAATTGGGTGCCCCGCTGGGGGCGATGAGCTCACGTAGGTAGGCGGCATTGAATGCAGCCCTTCCACCAACTTCATTCTTTTTTTCGGCAAGGCCATCAAGAATGACCAAGTTGCCTAGCTGTTGCGCAAAACGTGGACCCTGCGAGATCATCTCGGCGGCATTTTTGGGGCCAGCCAGGAGGGCAATAGAAAGGGCGCGTACCAAACTGGCTTCTGCTCGTTGTTCTGAGGTGAGTTCTTTGAGGGACTCTTGAGAGTCGAGGACTTCAGTCAGTAAAGCTTGAGCTGCCTGGAAATCGGTGGCACGAAAGTAGGTTCGTCCGCTTTCGAAGAGAGCTCGCGCAAGGAGTAAACGCGAGGGGGCGTCCCCCTCGCTCTCAATTTGGCGGCGCAAGGCAGTCGTCATTCCCATTTGTACTTGGGCGCGTACAAGATGGGCGGTGAGGGGGACGCGACCTAATAGAGTGCTGGCGTAAGGCGCGGGAACGCGGCTAGCAATACCGGCGGCGTCTGTTTCTGCCTTTTGGGGAGAGAGAGGAGCTAAAAAAAGTGTATCGAGAGCGTTGACTCTGCGTCCGCCATAGGCACGTGAGAGCAGAGCGCGCGCCGAAGCGACTCGCTCGCTCTGGCGTATGCCCTGGCTCGCCATCGCAGCCAGCCCAGCCAACGCGCCATTGCGTCCTCTGTTTTTTCTAGGCTCGAGCTCTTGGTCGAGATTGGCGTAGTAAAGGTCGCGCGCCTCTTGGTGTTGGGCGAACTCGTCGGCAATGGGTACAGCGCGTGCAATTTCGACAAAGCGCATGTCCGCGTTGCCCGCTTCTATAGCCACAATGCCGCGCGCGTAGCCCGTGAGTTGGGTGCCCTGGCTCGCCATGACAAAGATGGCTTGCGCCTGCTGACCTATCCAGGGAAAAAGATCGGTCTTGAAGTAGTCCTGAAGAGCGTCTTTTTTCTTACTGGTTGGTGCCGCGGGAGGATCAATCGCCAAGCGCCGCAAGCGTGCCCCGAGGCCCAAGGCGACGAGAGACTCACGAATGTCTTGGGAAATAGTCTGGGAGTTGTTGCCTTTACCAACCAGAGGTTCCACCAAACGATCGGCGCATTCTGCGGGGGCTAGTTCTGCACGTAAGGCACGAAGCAGGCCCCGAGGGAAGTCGCTGCAGGACTCCAGCTTTTTAAGAGCAGAGTCTCTTTCGTTATTCTTCAATGAGAGAGCGACGGCCAGCGCGGGTCGCGCGTCACTACATTGAGCAGGAGGAGGCAAGGGCTGCCCCTCATTGCAGGCTTGGGGGGCCTGCGGGACTGCAACGTGGGCAGGGTAGAGCACGTCGGGGGCTGGTCCTGGGGTTTCTTTTGCCGAGGAGCCTTGTGTCTTTTCTTTTGCAGGAGGCGCGTCGCTGGACGGGGCCGGGCTTTGAGCGCCTTCGGATTGTCCCCCGGCTGCGCAGCCAGTGGCAGCGAGCAAGATGGAGCCCAAGATGCCCCCGTACGAAGGACGTAGGAATGAATTTCGCAGTGTGAGCATGAGGTAGGGCTAGCTTTGCTGAGGGGAGTAAATAGATCCGAGTGGTGTGATTAGTTGACCTTGATCAACTCAACGTCAAAGGTCAACTGTCCTGAAGGAGCGCCGGGACGACGAGCTTTTTCTCCGTAGGCGAGATCGCCTGGAATCCAGAACCGGTATTTTGCGCCGGGTGCCATGAGCTGCAGGCCCTCGGTCCAGCCCTTGATTACCCCGGTGACGCCAAAGGTCGCGGGGCGTCCACGCATGATAGAACTATCAAACATCTTACCGTCTTTCGTCCAGCCGCTGTAGTGAACCGAGACGCGATCTTTGAGAGTGGGTTTTGTCCCAGCGCCTTTTTCTAGAACGATGTACTTGAGGCCGCTTGCTGTTTTGGTAGCGCTGGCGGGGGCTTTGGCTACATTCTTGGGCGTCTCGGGAGGAGTAGGCGCTTTGATGATTTCAAGAAGTTCAACGTCGAAGGTCAACTGTCCTGAAGGGGCACCGGGGCGAGAGGGTTTGTCACCATAGGCCAAGGCTCCGGGGATCCAAAAGCGGCGTTTTTCGCCCACAGTCATCAGTTGCAAGCCTTCGGTCCAACCCTTGATTACTTGATTGAGACCAAACGTGGTGGGGTTGCCGCGTACGACGGAACTATCAAACATCTTACCACTGGTGTCCCAGCCGGTGTAATGCACCTTGACGCGGTCGACGGCGAGGGGCTTGTCGCCCTCTTTGCCTGGGGTGAGTACTTTCCATTTGAGGCCACTTTTGCTCTTGCCGGCATCCGCAGGGGCCTCAGCAACATCTTTTGGGGCTGGCAAAGACTTGGGCTCTGCTTTTTTTGTAGCTTCGGCCTTTTTAGGGCTAGCCGTTGTGGCCGCTTTTTTGTCGGGCGTGTCTTGCTGTTTCTCGGTAGCGCCGGAAGTCTTGTTGTTGGTACAGGCAGCCGCGAAGGCAAGAAGGGCGAGGGCAACGAGTGCTGTGCGTTTCATGGCGCGGGAGCATGGTCAAAACTCTTTGTTTTGACCAGCCCCCAGAGAGTTCCTATGAGAATGTCCTGTAGGATCTTCCCAATTGTTTTCTCTGGGCGCTCCCGAAAGTAAATATTTGTGAAAATTTCTGCTATTTCTTGTATTTTGTCGCTGCTTCAGTGCTGCAGTTGTGTAGATACGGCTCAATCAAGCGCATCAAGCCCCCAACAATCCCATCAAACCGAAGAGAACGTGTCTTCCAATGGGGGATCTGCCGGAGATGTCCCCGATCGCAACAAAACTCTAGTACCCGCTGACGAAGAGGCGCTCCAGGTGAGCGGCCCTGAGTCCTCTGGGGTGGAGCAATTGCCTCCTGGGACCAAGGTGTTGCACATTGGTGACTCGTTTGCGGGCGCTCTGGGAAAGCCCTTGGGAAAGCTTTTTCAGGAGGAAGGAGTGGGCTCAGTATTGAAACATACAGACGCTAGTTATCTCACGGACTGGGCCTGGGATAAGAAGCTGCAAAAGTATTTGTGGAAATACAACCCCGATCTAGTCATTGTCACCTTGGGGGCCAATGAGTTAGGCATTGGTGAGCCAGAACGCCGCGAAAAAACTATCAAGAAGATCGTGTCAACCATAGGGAAGCGCCCCTGTTTGTGGGTAGCCATCCCTTTGTGGAACGGTCCCCAAAACGGTTTACTCGAGATCATTCGGGAAAGTTCGTCTCCCTGCGTCTATATGGACAGCAATGCCCTTTTGGATGTGGAGAATATGCCACGGATTCAAGATGGCATTCATCCTACCGCCCAAGCACGTGACGAATGGGCTCAGTTTGTTTTGAGTTGGCTGAAGAAACACAGCGCACAAGATGATGAGCATCCTTGGGTCTTGAAACCATAAGAACGATTGAGGGGGCGTCTATTCTGCTTCTGTGCTCGCGGTTGCAGTTGAGCTCGCGGTTGCAGTTGAGTTCGAGAGCCCGAACGGGGCACGGGCTGGGGTGCAATTGGCAGACAAAAAGAAACCGCTTAGAGGTGAACTGGAGCGGTTTTCTTTTGCAGAATGCGCCGGCGTGCACTGGCTCCCCGCTGGCTCTAATTGTTCGCTTGTGCGGCTGAACTCCAGCGGCCGATGGGCAGATTTCAAGGGTGGGAGGACTGAAAATTTCACAGTGTCGCCTAATTGACCACATTGCCCCCGGAGCCGCACTTGGTGTTAGGTGGCAAATTATATGATCTTCGTTCCAAGCGCGCCCGGGCGGTCTGCACCTTGTCTTCGTTTCACTGCTGCACTTACTCTTCTTCTGGCCGGATGTGGATCGGGCGAAACGGGCCCCGTTCCGGTGGGAGAGGAATCGAGCTCAACTCAGAACGACGCGAAATCTGGTACCGGATCGGAGCCTCAAGTCGTCTTGGTCTCGTGCAAGGACGACGCAGACTGCGACACGGGGGACTTGTGTCAAGGAAAGGGAACCTGCGAGGGAGGCACGTGTGACTTTGCAGACGCGGTCAATTGCAACGATCAGATTACTTGCACCATTGACTCCTGTGACTCAAAAACCGGGGAGTGCTCGCATAGAGCCCCCGATCGAGACGGAGACGGTTCTGCCGATGCCGCCTGCAAGGACGCAAAAGGAGAATCGCTAGGGACCGATTGCGACGATGAGGACGCTGGGCGCTTTCCAGAAAATGCCGAGGTGTGCACATTGCAATTCATTGGCTCCAATGTTCAAGGCATTGGTGACGGTAAAGATGAAGATTGCGACACCAGCACATTTGGCTCGCGTGACCGAGACGACGACGGGTACGTGGATAGCGAGTGCTACAACACTGATGAGAAAGGGAAGCGAATTCAGGGAGGGGATTGCAACGATCGAGCTCCTGGCGTGCATCCTACAGCGACAGAGACCTGTGACTATTTTGACAATAATTGTAATGGAGAGATCGACGAGGGCGTCAGTTTTGTTCGTTACGATGATCCGGATGGCGACGGGTACGGCGGCACGCAAGACCCCGACGATCCGAGCAAGGTCATCTTAGTAGAGACTACCGTGTGTGCGGGGGCGGTTCGGGTGGCGGAGAACGAGACCGATTGCGGTCCCCATGATCGTTTCATAAGCCCGGACCGCAACGAGCTTTGCGACGGGGTGGACAATAATTGCAACGGTGAGATTGACGAAATGGTTTCACCCTCTTTATGGTTTAAAGACGCAGATAGGGACGGTTACGGTGATCCTAGCAAGGGCACTCGCAGCACCTGCGAGCGCATTGACCACGAGGGTTGGGCGCTTTTTGCCGGCGATTGCGATGATTCTAACCCTCTTGTCAATCCTGCTCAGGCTGAACTGTGCGATGGCCTAGACAATGACTGCAACCCCGACACTACCTATCTCATCGCTCCGGGTAATACGGAGGACGATGACGGAGACGGTGTTCCCGATGCTGCTTGTGGTGGCTTGGTCCTTGATTGTCTGGACACGGATCCCACTGTGTACCCAGGGGCAAAAGAACTTTGTGACGGGGTGGACAATAATTGTAACGGTTTTGTTGACACTCAAACGAGCCTTGTTCAGTGGTATGTGGACGCGGATGGCGATGGTTTTGGCGACGCGGCCGCCGGTGGAATAGAGTCTTGTGAACCCGTGGCTGGACGCATTACGCGCGGCGGGGACTGCGATGATGCTGATATTGCAATACATCCGGAGGCGGCCGACTCCTGCGAGGGCCAGCATGGTGTTGACGATGACTGCGATGGAGAGATTGACGAGGGCGAGGCGCTTACCGCTTATTACAATGATAGTGATGGCGACGGCTTTGGCTCCGAAATCTTAGGATATGCCTGCGAGGTGCCACTTGGTTTTGTAGGAAGGGGCGGAGATTGTCAGGAAGACGATGGCGCGATTCATCCGGACGCTACGGAGATCTGTGCAAGTACAGACGGCGTTGACCAAGATTGTGATCAAAAGGTTGATTGCCGCGATGAACAATGCATTGAGACCGATGAATGCAAGAACCTTTACGGTATTGAACTGGTGGACCCCTCGACGTCGACACTGTTTGTGAGCGATACAGTGGATCTGAAGGTTCGCGTTACGATCCCCCCCGAGGGCGGTCTCGGGGAACCGACTCCCGTACCCAACTCTGAACTCATCATAACGGCCGATGACGGCTGCCTTGTACCCACCGACGTGGTGACCACCGACAATCAGGGTTATGCAACCTTTACGGTGGGGGTGGGAATGAAAGAGAAAACCTACAACTTCACCATTCAGAATGGCACGACCCTCCCCAGGGTGGTTTCCCTGAACGCCATTCTACCCCCGCGTGGCACGGTGTGGACAGTGATGGGTGACCGCTCCAAGGCCCATAAGCCCGGCGAATTTGGTCCAAAAGCGTCGGCGAGTCTCCCGAGCGATATCGCTCTGCGAGCGGATGGTAGCGCCTACTTGGCGAGTACGACACGAATCTATCATCTTGATGCTCTCGGGCGCTTGTCCCTGGTAGCGGGCACGGGCACCCGCACGGATACTGGCAATGGTGGCCCCGCTGCTGATGCGACGTTTAGTGATGCCTCACAGCTAGCAATTCACGAAGGTCTCAATCGCCTATTTGTCCGTTCTAAGAATAAGGTACGAGTAATAGACCTCAATACTCCTAATCGTGTGGTCTATCACTATGGCGGTGGCGGCAGCGAAGTCGTACCTGCCTTTGGAGAAATCTCATCTGTCTTAATTGGGGACGCTAACTTGGGGCAGGTAAACACCCTTGATGTTTTGCCTTCTGGGCAGTTGATTGTGGGAGCCGCGAATGGCTATTTTTCTGTCGATCCAGAGACAGACGTCATCAGTCGCGTAGCTCCAGTGGCAGACGTAGCGAGCAACGGTCCTACCCCTCGTGCGGGGGGGCAAGTGCATTATTCTGCTCGCGGTAACCTCTGGATAGGGGCTCGCTTCTACGGACAAGGTATGGATACGCGTGGAAATGCGCCGGGCTGGGGCGATCTAGGGGCCGCCGTTTTCTCAGGGGGGTTGCCTTCTGAGCTCGCGGTCGGCAATGGAAGGGGAGAATTTAGTCTTGGCTCCCCCGCTGTACTGGAACCGCGATTGGGCGTGGCGGGTCACAACTTGGTACTGGCTAACGTCTATCGCGACGGTAATCCCTACCTTACGGGACTAAACAGCATCGCATTGAGCTGGGATCAATTCCTCAGAGGAACCGAGCC
>CAYWLO010000020.1:0-62890 GCA_964459035.1 uncultured Polyangiaceae bacterium
CAACGCTTTGCAAAGCGTCCAACTCTCTCCAAACGCATTTCAAAATCTTGCACCTTTTGTGGACGCCCACCTACTACAACGCGAGTACCAGTCCCAAGTACTCACCCCCCAGCCCCTCCCCACTTCACCCCACGAGCTCAATCGGAAGGCTGAAACGCCCACTCTTTGGTTTGCGGCGATTGATGAAATTTTCAACGCGTCGCCGAGCGTCACTCTTTCTTCGCCCGAAAGTCAGTGGAGACGACCTGAAGCGTGGAACAAAGCGCTGAGTCAAAACCCCGTGTGGACCTTGAGGGCGTTGGCTATTTTAGTTCCTCAGCATCTTCCCCATTTGAAAAAATATGCTCTCATTGAGTCCCGAAATCTCTTGCGCTCTCCCCGTGCTCTGGAGCGCTCCGCCGGAGCATGGGCCCTCGCCGTTCTCGCGCCTCATGAAGCTCTACCTCTATTGGACTCCTCCGATGACGTCATCGTCGGCAGCGTGCTGCGCCAGGCTCATCAGGGCGCGTTGGCTCATGCTGGAGCAAAGTTCTCAAAAGAATCAATCAACAAATCTCTTCTCAAACTCAAGTCGCTCCAGGCGATCGCTGCCTCTATCTCAATATTGGAGCCCTCACTTTGGCCCCAATTTACAAACCACCAACTTTGGAAACGGCTCTCCGCCGAAGAGCTCGACGTCAATTGGCTCTCACCGCTAGTGGCTAGATATTTCCCCTCGCCTACCCCCAAAGGCACTCCTCAAACTAGCGACCTACACTCCTGGTGGGACGCTCCCTCTTCGACCTCCAGTAGCGCCGTAGCAATAGGCTTGGGTTCGTCC
Organism: uncultured Polyangiaceae bacterium; assembly: GCA_964459035.1. Lineage (GTDB taxonomy): Bacteria > Myxococcota_A > Polyangia > Polyangiales > Polyangiaceae > NIC37A-2. Next base: position 821 of record CAYWLO010000020.1, read on the forward strand.
CTGAGCCCCCAAGCCATAGGATTTCTGCAAGAGAAATACCTTCAGGAAGGCAACGTAGAAGTTCGCAGATCCATCGCCAGCGCACTCTTCGTCCAAAAAGCAACTCCACAACGTTTCTTAACCCTGATGGCAGAGTTGGATCCCGATCAAGGGGTGCAAGCACGTGCCCTGGGAGCAGCCCACCGAGGCAGATTTCAATTTCTCCATGAATTTTCTCAAGCCCAGCGCACACTGCTTTACGATGAGAGAGGACGAACATACCCCGTACGCGCCGACCCCGATGGTTTTCTGGGCGTGATGTGTCCCCGCCTCTTGACGTCTGCGGCGCCATGACTGAAAGATGTCTATCCAATGGCCACACGAAAAACTAAGAAAAAGGTCGATGAAGCGCCTCTCGCTTTCGAAGATTCAATGGAACGACTTTCTCTCATCGTCGAAGAACTTGAAGACGGAGAGTTAACTCTGGAAAGTTCTCTTGGTAGATTCGAAGAAGGCATTCGTTTGGTTCGCTCTTCTCAAGCCCGTCTTGATCAAGCCGAAGCGCGAGTAGAAGAGCTCCTTGGAGTGGATGGAACGGGAGAGCCCATCACCCGCGAGCTCAACGAAGAATGATCGAAGCTCCCGCTCTTTCTTCGAGAGAAGAAGTACGTCATGCCGCCGCCCTTATCATCGGCTCAGAGCTTCTCAGCGGCAAAATTCGCGATGAGAATGTTCAAGTACTGGCTCGCGTCCTGCGCAAGTTAGGAATCGAACTGACCCGTGTCGTCCTGTGTCCGGACAACCCCCAAATCATTGTCCGTGATCTGCGAGAACTCAGCGAAGCGCATGACGTGGTGTTCACCAGTGGCGGCGTCGGACCAACCCACGACGATGTGACGATGAACGCGGTAGCCGAATCCTTAGGTGTCTCAAGTATTTGTTCAAACGAGATTGTGCAAATCCTAGAAAATTTCTACGGAAAACCTCTGACGGAGACCCACTTGCTGATGGCGCAAATTCCCGAAGGTGCAGAACTCAGAATTTCCGAAGAAATTCCTTGGCCTGCGGTGGTTGCCGGAAATATTTGGGTTCTCCCTGGCATTCCCCAAGTGTTCAAAAAAACACTGGCAGCCGTGCAGGGACATCTCAAAGGACCCTATCAGTTTTTCTGCAAGGACATTCTCTTTGACATCGAAGAATCGCAGCTCAAACCCCTCATCGATATCCTTGTCGCCAAGTATCCCCAGGTCGAAATTGGTTCCTATCCTGAAGTCAGCGATTCCAAGCATCAAACACGACTCACCTTCGATGCTCAAACAGAAAGCGATGTGGTAGGGGCCCTCGCTCACGCGCGTGAGCTCATCGGTAACGGGCTCTCAAGCGGCGATCGGGAAAACGCTGTTCGCTCTAGATGAGAGTGGCGAAAGTGGCGAAAACTTTTGCCGTCGCCACTTTCGCCAGGGTTCCAAAAGGCACAGAGCCGCTGAATTGAGCTAGAATACCATTTGGCACAAATACTGCTGTAGCCGAACTATGTCCCCTTCAGCACGAACTATTGTCCCCGGCGCTCATCACTCTCTCGGCGATCTCGAATTGGAACGCTTGCGGCAATTAGTGCAAATGGAGGGACCCGCTACCAGCAGCGACGATGAGTTATTGGCCCTCGTGTTTGGGAGACGCGTAGACGGAAGCACTCCTCTTTTCTATGCTCAGAATTTATTGAGAGAATGTGGTGGCCTCTCCAATTTGGCCAAACTACCCAGCGGCGGATTGCTTAAATATGCTGGATTGGGGGTTGCTCAGGCAACACGTATTTCCGCTACATTCGAATTGGGTCGCCGAGCGGCAAGAGATTCCACTCGCCTCTCACCGCGTGTGCCCCTCACCAAGGAGAGGGTTGCCGACTGGGCGCGCACGCGGCTGGCAGGTCTGGACCATGAGGAGGTATGGGTACTCTGCGTCGACGCTCAGTCTGTGCACAAGTCGAGTTGGCAAGTCGGACGAGGAGGAGTGCATGGTTGCGCCCTGCTAGCGCGCGATTTACTTACCCCGGTCGTGCGAGATGCAGCCTCGGGTTTTGTACTCGTTCATAACCACCCCAGCGGTGATCCAACCCCCAGTCAGGAAGATATCGAGCTGACTCGTGGGCTCCAAGCCGCAGCCACGACGATCTGCGTGCCCCTCCTAGACCATGTCGTTGTTGCTAGTGGCGGTGCTCGAAGTTTTTTCGAACTGGGACTTCTTTAAGTACACTAAAAACATTTAACAAGAATGTAATTCGTGAGCGCTTACTCGTCCAAATCGCTTTTTTTTGTTCACACTGCCACTTCATAAATAAGTAAGCATGCACAAATGCATAGGCTTGTGTATCCTCTACACCAATGGGAACCGACGTATCTTTCTCTTCTCTCACCGATGTTGGAAGAAAGCGTGAGGAAAACGAAGACAACTTTCTCGTCGACGAGAGTCTCGGCCTCTACGTTGTCTGCGATGGCATGGGGGGGCATGCGGCCGGCGAAGTGGCAAGCGCCCTCGCCGTACGAACCTTTCACGAGGAAGTGAGAAAAGAAGGAGAACTGCTCTCCGACTACATTGAGGGAAAAACGGGTGCTGCACGCGTAAGCAAACGTGAGGTCACCAATATGCTCGAGTACGCGGTAAATCGCGCCTCGGCGAGGGTGCACGCGGAGGCGGTAAAAGATCCAAGTAAACGAGGAATGGGCACGACCTTAGTAGCCGTGGTGATTTGCGGGCAAACAGCCTTCGTCATTTACGTGGGCGATAGTCGCCTCTACTTGGTCCGTGACGGCTCTATCGAACAGGTCACTGAGGACCACAATGTCCTGAACGAATTGGTCAAACGTAAAAAAATGACCAGAGAGAAAGCAGAAAAACTTTCTCAAAAGAACGCAATTACGCGTGCGGTGGGTGTCTATGAGCATGCCGAGCCCGATACTATCGTACTCGATCTCATAGCCGGCGATCGTATTTTGCTCTGCTCGGATGGGCTCTACCAATATTTCGAAGACGATCTCACCGATCTCTCCGAACGCATTTGTGAGGTCGACTTGCAGGACACCATGCGGGCTTTCATTGATGATGCGAACGAGCGTGGTGGCTCCGACAACATCACCGGGGTTCTGCTCAGCTATGGCGAAGGGGTTGAGCGTGACGAGGAGAGGGCTCGACGTCTCTCACTCAAACGGGAACTTCTTGCCAAGATGCGTCTTTTTCGTCCTCTCGGCGATCGTGAACTCTTGAGGGTTCTTCAAGTCACCGACGTTGTCTCTTACGATGATGGAGACAATATTATGACTCAGGGTGAAAGCGGCGAAGAGCTCTTCATTGTCCTTGAGGGTACAATTGATATTGTTCGCGGAGGGGCAGTAATTGCCACCCTGCAACAGGGCGCTCATGTGGGCGAAATGGCATTGGTACGCAATCAGCCGCGTTCCGCCTCAGTTCGTAGCCGCGGGCCCAGCGAAATGATGGTGATCCGCCGAGCCGACTTCTTTGAACTCTTACGTAATGAGCACGCACTTGCGGTTAAACTCCTCTGGCAATTCCTAGGAGTCGTCGCAGATCGTCTGGCAGATACTAGCCGAGAGTTAGGCCAAGCGAGAGAAGAGCTTGAGGCCGAAGACCTGACGGATCAGCTCTTTGAAGAACTCGATATGAATGCCTTTGCACACTCTCGTGCTCAGCATCTCAGTACTCCCCCCGGCTCAGAGGGCACCGATGAGGAAGACGAGGAGGACGATGAAGAGATGGATCGGCCTACTCTTGTCGTTCCATCCCCCACCCACCCCGACGAAGTGAACGTGATTGACGAATCCAGTGGCCTTGACAATCCCGGAAAAGACAATTGAGTTGACAGCCTAGAACTGACGCCGGTAGCGTCTAGATAGCGACCCGTGACCTTACTTCGATTCTCAAAGCGTTCGATTGCGCGAGCCCCCATCTCTTCGGCATCTTTTGCTCGGAGCATTTCGCCCTCTGTGGGCATTTTATGCTCCCTTGCTTGCGCTGCCGCCGTCTTGACCTCTTCAATGACGGCCCATGCCGAGGAGCCCAAGCTGCCCAATGAGCCACACGTTCTCCGCGATACGGCGGTCGATCTTTTGGACGTTGCTGACGCTTTCGACGTAGGCGACGATTTTGATATCAACCTGCGTCTCTCTTTTGACTATGAATCGCGGAGCGCAGCAGTGCGCCGCGAGACAAATATCGCACAGACAGGTCTGACGACGGGTGGGTATCTCACAGATTCGATGGATGTTTCGACCTACTATGAGTCGACTCAGCGTCTGATCCCCGAGGTGAATATCGGTATTTTTCGCGATATTGCGCTCTCGGTACGCATGCCGGTGATTCTCTCCAACAATCGACGACTAGAAGAAAAAGGTGGATCTGCGGGGCAACCCTTGGCCACCTCGGGTCTCATTGGTGAGCAGCTCTTTTCGCCCAATTTTAAGTCCCCCACTCGAAGCGGTATCGAATATCTCGCGCTCGGTCTTGATTGGGGCGTGATGAATCAATTTCGCAATGCGGCTCGCCCCAACTGGACGATAGGGGTCGAGGGGCGTTTCAATGTCTCCACTCCCCTACGCGCCTGCAATGCAGCACCCGATGAGGACAAAATGCAATGCGCCAACGAGGCCGACATTGATCGTAACGGAGAAAACGATCCTCTAGGAGACGAATTTGGGCCTCTCGCCGGAGACAATGAAGGTAACTTTAGTTCTGGTGAACAAAAACCAGGGGTCAGTCGTGGAACGACTGGTCTAGAAGCACACGCCTATGTTTCTAAGCGCTTGAGCTATATTGAGCCCTATACTGGTGTCTCTGCTCTTTTTGAATTTCAAAATAGCAATACAGCTTATGGTCCCTTCAACCTTGAAGGCTCATTAGTCAATCATCCTCCTCTACGTGGTTCTTTAGTAGCGGGTGTGGCAATCATTCCTTGGGAACAACCCGAAAAGTTTCGTCGTATCTCAATAGATTTACGCGTCAAGGGCACCTACGTCTCGGAAGGACGCGACTATTCGGAGCTTTTTGATGCCTTAGGCTCAAGCCAGGCGAGCTCGATGCGCCGTCCCAATTACGCCTCCTATACGGCCAACGAAAACGTAAACGATTGGGATACGACACCTTCCGTCGTCGATGAAACGTCAAGTCGTGTCAACTCAACCGGGCTCACGGACGTGCAGCAATATGGCGACTACGAGCTCAAGGCGCAATTTACCTGGCAGGCCAGTCAGTACGTAAAATTCGATTTGGGCGGAGCTTGGCGCATCATGCAGGAGCATTTCATCACCTTCGACCAAGCCTGCAACCCTGATATCACCCAGCAACTTGCTCGTTCCGGTCCTTGTAAGATTGATGAGGGTACTTCGCCTGGCGACAGCGGTGGTCAAAATCAAAACTGGAAAGCTGGCGGACTGCCTAACCCCAATCATCGCAAGGTGATAAACGATCCGGGTCAGCGCTTCAAAGTGGACACCTCGCAGGGTGCACGCGCTTGGGTACGTGCCAGCGTGCTCTTCTGAGAGTGCCCCCAACCGCTCGGTTAAGTCGTGACCTCCTCTACCTCTAATCAAGATGATGTACTCGTTTTCTTGCTCTCGGGAGACGATAGTGGAAAGCGCGTTGATCGACTGATCTGCGATAAAATCCCCGAAGTTGGTAGAAAACTAGCGGCTCGTCTCTGCGAAGAGGGCAAGGTAAGACTCGACGGACGACGGGTGCGAAAGAGCCGAGAAGGGGTGGAAGCTGAGCAGTTGAGCGTCGCCGTGGGCGCCCTCGGTCAGGCTCTACCCGCACCAGAAATCGAAGTGAAGATTTTGCTCGAAACACCCCATTTGGTGGTAGCTGACAAACCAGCGGGTGTTCCTTCTGCGGCTCTCATTGGTAAAGAAAGCGGTACGCTCGCCGGCGCGCTCCTCCATCGATATCCAGAAATGAGTCAGGTTGGTTACGGGCCACGAGAGCCTGGTATCATTCACCGCTTGGACAATTATACCTCAGGACTCATTGTCGCGGCACGCGATCAAACGACATTTGACGCTCTGCAACAGTGCCTCTCAGCTGGAAAATTTCAAAAGTCCTACTTGGCAGTGGTCCAGTCTGGCCGTCTAGCTAACGCCGGCACAGTCAATACACGGCTGAAGACCCACCAGAGTGATCGAAAACGAGTCGTTGAGGCAAAGGAGGGCGAGGGTTACGCTTGCGCGAGCTCCTATGAAGTTCTCCAAAGACGAGAGTGCTTCGACCTTGTGCGCGTTGAGGCACATGCCGCTTTTCGCCACCAAATTCGATTTCATTTAGCGTCTCTGCAGGCCCCCCTTGTGGGAGATTTACTCTATGGCGGTTGTCGGGGTCTTGCCCCCCGCCATGCTTTGCACGCAAATTACGTTGCGACTACCGCCGATTTTCTGCCTTCGGTCCGGGTCGAATCGGAGTTACCGGCAGATTTATGTGCTCTCCTCGAAAGTTGTGATGCCCGGCTACTTTCCGAGTAGCCCGCTCCTCGCTGACTCACCTTTGCCTCCGTATTCATCCCCTTACGTTGAGCCGTTGCCCGCAAACTAGAGAGCAAGGTACGAACGAGACGGAGCAACTGTGCGCGAGTTGGAGCGGCTGGACGAAGTAGGGCCACTTTCTCTTCTTGAGTACGTCCTCGCTGCCAGACTATTTCCTTAGGAAGCCCATCAAGAGTCGGTGAATCATCTAATACTCTAAGAATTACACAGGGAAGCACAGTGGAGCCCGCGCTCTCATCAAACGAGACCTCCATTGCTCTCAAGCCAAGGGGTATTTTCTTGAGCAAAATACGCAAGCGAATCTCATCCGCTTGAGGTTGAGACTTCTCAAAGCCAGAAGAATCTCCCTGAATCGCCCTGCGCCCCCAAGGCTCCACGGTGGCCACTGTAGGATCCAATGCCTTGGTGAGAAACTTCAACCAAGTCCCAACCTGCTCTCTTGAGCTTTGGGGAAGATCAACAAGACGGCCGGTCCAAAAAAGTGGAAGAAGTAAAAGATACGAACCCGCTACCATCAACGCAAGGTAGTTGGAGAGCGGTAGCAAATAGTGGGCACCTTTCAAGATAGGAAACGAGAGCAAACAAAAGAAGAGGAAACCGGGCAGCGAGCGAGTCTCAAAAAGCCGCCCTGGCAACTTATTAGCTTTTTCTTCGCGGAGATCTTCTAGTTTTTCCCAATGCCCTGGCCCTCGTGGCCGCACTCTACGCACGGGAAGAAGATGTGTTGAAAAAACCACCGCCAAAGCCAAGAACCCCACCGAGAGCCAAGGCCGGTAGCTCAACGCAAACCACACACAACCAGAAACTAGGGCCCCAGACAGGATTGCTCGCAGGGCCGGCGGGCAGGGAATGAGCGCCTTGTTGCGCACGTCAAGCAATTCAGCTGCACGCCTGAGCCACCAAGCCTTGAGGAAAACCAGAACACCAAAAACTGTCCCTAAGCCCGCCACCCAAAGTCCACGAAATGCAGAGGCTTTCCCGCCAAGAGTGGGACTCTGGTAGCGAGCCCCGGCAGAGGAATCTTCGCCCTGCAACCCGGTCACTTGCTGATCGAACGCAGGTGTCCTGATAACTTCCGGTGAAACCAGAACTCTCCAAAGGGCGGGTTCTCCCGTCGCCAGATGGGCGCGAACCAATTCGATCTCGTCGAATTCTGCTCCACGACGCACCTCACCGAGGAGGACGCTCCCCGCTTCTTCCCCGGACGGTAAACGAGGCTCTACTTTGCCACGAGGAGTTACGAAAATAACTTTTGCAGAATCTACCCCTGAAGAAAGACGGGGTCCGATCCAACTGATCACCACCCCATCCTTTTGAGCACTGATTCGTCCCAAATCGTTTAGATCGACCGAATAGGCGAATGAAAAGAGATAACTTCCCCCGCGGATACCGCGCTCCGCGCCTATGGAGAGACGCAACCCTCCTCCTTCGAGAGCAGAAACAGTCAAGGGCCAAACACTCGCGGAGCCCTCGACGGCTCGACGCACGAGGGCATCAGGCAACGGCTCAATCGACGAGCCGATCCCATCAATTTCGAGGGCCTTCATGGGGCCCCCTCGCACTTTTAACACCAGTTCGTGGCGTACGATTGCGCTACCATCTTCGTTCACCAGCACATGGGCTTGATGACTGCGTACGGTCGTTTCTACCCAAGCATGCGCAGTGTGAGGCAAGAAGAAGAGAGCCACAAGAACCAGGATCCCCCAGAAACTCGACGCGCGTGAGATCATCTCTCCCCGTAGACCTCAAGGCTCCTTTGGGCCAAGTTTAATTAAGTTCCGGAAACGGACGTCGTAGGCTCAATCCATCCAACTGTTGGGATTGAGACCAGCCTCAGTGCCGATCATCAGGATGAGTGCGGTGAGATCTCGTGAAAACTCAACAGGGATTTGCGCCTCCCAGGTAGCGAGAGTTCGAGGGCCCCCAGCAATTCGAAAGAAGAAAAGACCTGGTACAGCTCCTCGCGCGGGAGTTGCGCGTAGAAGACCCGGCCAGGTGTCGACAATTTGATCTGGAATTGCCCAAGCAAGGATACCGGCAAGTCCCTCCAACTTGACGAAGCTTGCCGACACCGCCTCCTCATCGCGCACGCCCCCCAGAGAGCCCATGGCGCCGAGTTTTTGGGAGTCTTTCGCTGCAACGGCGTTCAAAGACTCTGCCACAGAAGACTTGTCAGCGCCCCACGAGACCCACGTGTGTCCGTCCAGTTGATGAACCGCTACGTATCCCTCGCTGAGATCTTCAACCAGTTCTCTCATCGTGTCATCAACCCACGGCGCGCCTATACTCCTGTCGGCTGACAAGACTTCATTCGAAAGTCTCTTGGGTACGCTCCATCTATAGAGTGAAGCCCCTGGAACTCCACGCAACTGCGAATGAATACGTTTGAGCTGCGGAAAGTCCTGAACCCCCGAAATCATACGTTTTAAGTCGCGAGAAGAAAGCAACCACGAGATGTTGTCCAGCGCGGCTACCACTTTTGACTTCTTCATGGTTGTTCCCATTAAGCGATAGCTGGGACGTAACTCCTTTTCTTTATCGTTGAGGGTGGCAATCAAAGGGCCTTGGGCAAAAACAGTTGTATCCCCTTGGGGCCCCCAGGCTTGAATTAGTTGACCAAGTCGCGAAGAGAATTCAGACGATGCCCCCTCATACTCAACTCTACCAGTTGCCAAATCGACTAGGACGCTCATCCATGCCTCGGCATCTTGGGCATTCACTTCACGCTCATATCCAGCTGAACTGGCAGTGCTGGGTAGCGCATCAAAGAGGGGCGGTGCCTGAGCCTGAGTTTTCTCCAGAGCCTGAAGAGTTTGCACGGTTGTCGAATTTTGAGCTCCAAATTGACCCGAGAAGAGGACGCGAAAACTACCTTTTTCTTCGAATATTTGTGCAGTGAGTAACTCTGTGTCTTGAAGAAGAGCGCTTGCCTCATCAGCCAGCCCAACGACCGAGTCCGTGATTGCTTGATCGTATTTCGCGTGACCGACGTGGAGTTGTCGTGCCCCCACCGCAGCAAACATTTTGAGTCGTGCCAATTCCTTGCCGTAGGTGGCCCGCAAGGGACGCATATCAAGTTCTAAGTGCACATCGGCAGAGGAGAGTTCGAGAGCGGGAAAACCACGAAAGGCATACGCGGAAAGATAGCGCAAAGATTCTTCATTGTCTGAGCATACGATGCGTGCAGGACTCCCAGAGATGGCTCTTCCTACGGAGCACAATTGCCTCTCCCAGCGAAAGTGGTGAATGCCTCCAGATGCTTCTGTCGTTTCAACTCCATTTTCGTCGAGTTGTGAGAGAACCACGTCCACCCCAAAAGCTCCGATTGAAACTATCCGATGAGGGTCCTGGGGCCTTCGACTGTTGAGCGCTGCAATCATGTCGACTGGGGCCTCGAGATCGACGGCCTTCATGTAGAGCTTATCGTCTTCGTTTTGCGCTAACTTGCGCCAATCAAAAGGCAAAGAAAGCGCATCAAAAAGCCCGTCCGCCAGAGCAGCTGGATTTCTGACTCGAGCACGTAGGAAGATATTGTCTGGAGCCTCAACGGCGGTCAAAGGGGTTTGAACCGTTTGTTTCTCAGTTGCTGAGGACTCTTTTTTAGAGGTATCAGCAGAGGACTGCGCTGGCGGCGTACTAGCACCTCCACAAGCGGAGACGCTGAAACCTAGACAAACTGAAAATGCCGCTAGAGCGGCATCTTTTCGAAGAGACGTGAGGGCGTGGCTCATGAGCCAGAGCCTAAATCACCACGCTCTTTTGTCGAATCAAAATATCAGCACCGCCACGAGCGCCTCTTGCGTCACCGTGGCGGAAGACTGAATTACTTGGACTCTTCGAACTCAGCGTCGATGACGTCGTCTTTCTTATCGTCAGTCGCGTCAGCGGCACCGGCTCCACCAGCGGCAGCGGCGGCAGCGGCAGCAGGATCACCGCCTGCGCCTTCATAGAGCTTAGAAGCAAGTTCATGAGCCTTCTTTTCGAGCTCCTCGGAGACGCTCTGTACCTTCTCGTCGTCCTGCTTCTCCACAGCCTCGCGCCCCTCTTTAATCAAGGACTCAAGACCAGAGATGTCATCAGCTTCCATCTTGTCCTTGCTATCAGAGATCTGTTTTTCGAGAGTATAGCAAAGGTTGTCCAGCTTATTGCGGCGCTCTACCTCTTCGCGACGCTTGGTGTCTTCGGCCTCGTGCTCCTCGGCGTCCTTTACCATCTTGTCGACCTCGTCCTCACTCAAACCGCTCGATGCGGTAATAGTGATTTTTTGATCTTTACCCGTGGCCGTATCGCTCGCGGTCACGTGGAGAATGCCGTTAGCATCAATGTCAAAGGTGACCTCCACCTTGGGCATGCCACGGGGAGCCGCTGCAATTCCTTCGAGGTGAAACTTACCCAAGGGACGATTTTGCGAAGCCTGCGCGCGCTCACCTTGAAGAATATGAATCTCCACGGACGTCTGATTGTCAGCCGCTGTAGAGTAGGTTTCTTTTTTCTGGGTAGGAATGGTGGTGTTACGAGGAATCATCACCGTCATCACACCTCCCAAAGTCTCCACTCCCAAAGACAGAGGAGTCACGTCAAGAAGAACAACATCTTCAACGCTACCAGAGAGAACTCCACCTTGAATCGCAGCTCCAATTGCAACCACCTCATCGGGATTCACTCCCTTGTGGGAGTCTTTACCAAAGAATTCTTTGACCATCTCCTGAACGAGAGGAATTCGAGTAGATCCGCCGACGACGACTACTTCATCAATATCAGAAGCACTCTTCTTTGCATCTTTTAACGCAGCCTTTACGGGCTCAATCGTACGCTCCACCAAGGGGCGAATCATCTGCTCCAGATTGGCGCGTGTGATGGTCTTTTGAAGATGCTTGGGACCCGATGCGTCCGCGGTCAAGAAGGGTAAGTTGATGACGGTGTCTTGTTTGGAAGAGAGCTCAATTTTTGCTTGCTCCGCCGCGTCCTTTAAGCGCTGAATCACCATCTTGTCCTTGGAGACGTCGATGCCTGACTCTTTCTTGAACTCATCAATCAACCAGTTCATCACCGTGAGGTCGACATCATCGCCACCTAAGTGAGTGTCGCCGTTTGTTGAAATTACCTGAACGACATTATCGCCCACCTCAAGAATCGAGATATCAAATGTACCGCCACCGAAGTCGTAGACTGCAATGATTTCATTCTCTTTTTTGTCCAAGCCGTAAGCCAAAGCGGCGGCTGTCGGCTCGTTGATGATGCGCTTGACCTCTAACCCTGCAATACGTCCGGCATCTTTGGTTGCTTGACGCTGAGAGTCATTGAAATAAGCAGGAACAGTGATGACTGCCTCACTCACGCTCTCACCCAAGAAATCTTCTGCCGCTTTCTTCAGTTTAGAAAGAACTTTAGCTGCCACCTCCGGAGGAGCGACCTTCGTACCACGAACATCGAACCAAACGTCGCCGCTCTTACCGCTGATCAACTTGTAAGGGACGCGACCTTGATCGTCGCTCACTTCGTCAAAACGATGTCCAATAAAACGTTTGGACGAATAGATGGTATTCTCAGGATTTGTAACGGCCTGACGCTTCGCCACTGTGCCGACGAGAATTTCTTTATTTTCTGCCCAGGCTACAACTGAAGGAGTGGTGCGCGCGCCCTCGTCATTGACGATGACCTTGGCTTCTTTTCCGTCCATGACCGAGACCACGCTGTTGGTAGTTCCCAAGTCGATTCCGATAATCTTACCCATTTGATATTCTCCGCGGCCTCAGGGCCATTTTCTATGTCTGGCGAGCCTGAACTCGCATAAATTCTAAACATGAGGGCGGAAGATTCATCAATTCCGCACCCAATGAGCGACCGAATAGCCGGTCAAACACCTTTTTTGCTCTCCCAAAGGGAAATGACCCCAGAAAAAACGGGCTCTCAGGCATTCGGCCCAAGGTCCATAGGCCCTCCAACGCCGCGATACAATGACAAAAAGTCTATTATATCAAAGCCTTAGAAGTATTCTGGGGGCCGCTCTAGAAACAACATAACCATGCTTTAAGAGCGGTCAACACGCTAGGACCCAAGAAAATTCACGTCTCTTCGAATACCCTAGATGGGTCAGTTTAGCGCAAGGCTCGACAGCAGCGCGTGCCCAAAGAGTAGTCTGTATAGGCGGGGGCATGATTCTCGACTTTGGCCTCACAACCCTCGCGAGTTGGACGAGAAAAGAAGCCTCCGACAAAGGTTCCTTTCGGATCGTCAATCCATTCGTCCAGATTGCCGACCATATCGTAAATCTTCTGACTCTGATGCACAGAGACACACTTTGGCTTACTGCCCGTGGGCAACAAGAGAGCGCTCTTTCCTTCTTCGGTGACCAAATGCAAGCGTGGATCGAGATGTCCCAGCGACGAATTACCATGTAACTCATAGGCGGGGTGAATCGCACGGAAGACGTTACAGGTGTGCGCCTTAAAACGGTCGCTATAGGGGTGTCTGGTTCCTTTGGAGCCTCGACAAGCCCGTACCCACTCTTTTTCTGAGCAGAGACGTTTTCCCGCATTTTTGCAGGCCAATCGAGCACTATAATAGGTCATATACCCTTGGGGCAGCACCCGAGGAGCACTCACCGCTCGAGGTGTGAAGGGACCTCGCTGATGCAAAGGTATGGGGGGCAATGGCAATAATCGAGCACGTGCATCGCCGGTTCTCGCGGCCTCGGTGGACCAATAGCGGTAGACCTTTTTAAGCAACCGCGACTCTGGTGGGTAATAGGGAGAGAGTCGCTTGCGTGACCGATTTTCCACAGTGTGCACCTCCCAGCGATCGATACAGAAGGCTCCGACTTGGGCCATTTCTGGGGGACAGGGACTTTTCCTTTTCGCCAGCGCAGGGGTCATTGTCAGACCCTCGTTCTCGCTTGCGCTCATGCTCATGAAAGGAATGAGAGAGCTCGCTACAATCAGCCCCGCAAAAAGCCGCATTTAAGCTGAACCGATTGTGCGTGTCGTGAAAGCCAACGGGGAGGTTCCTTGCAATTGGTAGGCACGCGCCCAAACCTCATGGGGGGGCGTCTCAAATAGAAGTTCAGTTGATACGTCACCCGGTAGCCAAGCGCCCGCCTGAATTTCTGCCTCCAACTGCCCGGGTCCCCAACCCGCGTACCCAGCAAAAGCCCGCAGCCCCTTGATTTCGTGCCCCTGAGCCAGAAACTCAAGAATATCTCGAGAAGCTGTCGCCACGATGCCCGGCGCCACTTTGGTCTGATGTTCCACCTCGTCCTCGGTTTTACCTTCGGGAAACAGCAACCAAACCTGCTGGGTCGAGACAGGACCTCCACGCAACACCTGCACAGCAGCAGGCTTGAACTCTCGCGGACTTTTTGTACGTAGCTCGGCTTGGGCAAGCAACTCGCCTAGAGACAACACTTTTTCTCCGTTGATTACCCAACCAAAAGCGCCCTCTTCATCGTGAGACGCAAGGAGCACTACGGAGCGATCAAAACGAGGATCACCGAGAGGGGGGGATGCAATGAGAAGTCCAGGTGCAAGCGGAGTCATGCTCTTTCAAGTTAACCGCCGAGGCTCACGGGAGCAAATGGCTAGGCAAAACAAAAGCTCCCCCTTTCGCTAGAAATACGAAAAGAGGGCCCTCAGTTACAGGTGAAGGACACGAGCGAACTCATTCAGTACAAAATTCGTGTTCGAATGCTCGTATCAAGGGCCTCAACCCTCTTCTTGACCTCGGCGCTCAGATCGCGATCCAAATCCATTGCTAGATAGCCAATGGTAGAATCGGTAGAGAGAACCTGCGCTGCCACATTCGCCTTACTATCGGAGATAATGCTGTTGATGGCAGTGAGCACCCCCGGCACGTTTCGATGAACATTGAGAATTCTATGGTGGCCTTCCAGAGGCGCTTGGCCAATTTGTGGAAAGTTAACAGCCCCTGTGGTCATGCCGCCATTGAGGAAGTCCAGTAATCTGCCCCCTACTTCTCGCCCAATATTCTCCTGTGCCTCTTGAGTCGAGCCACCCACATGGGGAGAAAGAATCACGTTGCGCAACCCTCGGAGTTCGGAGACAAAACCTGGACCATTTCCTCGTGGCTCGACGGGAAAAACATCAACCGCCGCCCCAGCTATGTGCCCGCCTTCAATCGCCTCTGCTAAGGCCGGTATGTCGACCACCGAACCTCGCGCCAAATTCAAGAGGCAAGCCCCCTTCTTCATCTGCGCGATTCGCTCCCGAGTCATCATGCCCTTGGTTTCGTCCGTTGCGGGCACATGCATGGTGACAAAATCAGATTGTGCGAGCAGGTCTTTTAGGTCGGGAACAAATTGATTGTTTCCCATGGGAAGCTGCTGCTCCACATCGTTAAAAAGCACACGAAGACCCATTGCCTCAGCCAACACACCTACTTGGCGACCGATGCGACCGTAGCCGACGATGCCTAACGTTTTACCACGTACTTCAAAAGAACCTACCGCCGATTTATTCCACACACCTTCGTGCATTTCACGCACATGGTCGGGAACATGACGGGAGAGTCCCACTACATGACTAATGATCAATTCTGCAACGCTACGTGTATTGGAGAATGGCGCATTGAAGACCGGAACGCCCCGTTGATTGGCGCAGGCTAAATCCACCTGATTTGTTCCGATACAAAAACAACCAATTGCCAACAAGCGATCTGCGGCGGCGAGGACTGGCGCGGTAATATTGGTCTTGCTGCGCAATCCAACAATGTGCACATCCTTTATTTTCTTAACTAGCTCCTCCTCGGGGAGAGCCCCCGAGAGAACTTCAAGGTCCAATCCGTCTGAGCGAAATATCGAACGAGCTGTCTCGTGAATATTTTCGAGGAGGAGAACTTTAATCTTATTTTTGGGAAAGGACGTTGCCTGAGTCATCGCGAGGCCACGCTAGCAGTTGAAACAAAACCCGCACCCCCGAAAACGCACCTTAGTTCTCCTTCTGACAGCCACGGGTATCTTATATAATCCACCTTTACTGGAAAGCAGCTGCCCCTCCCTCGCTCTCACTCGTATTTGTATGGGGACTAAGAACAAGCTATCGTAATATTACGATGAATAAAGACGCACCCTGTTGCCCCCCAGTCGAAGACGAAATCGACGATCGCGCAGTGGAGGGCATGCAAGCGGATGACGATCTCGCTCGTATGTCCAAGGCACTTGGTCATCCAGCCCGAGTCAAAATAATTCGCATACTCATCCGGCGCAACTCCTGCGTATGTGGTGATTTAGTCGGAGAAATCGCCCTGGCCCAGTCCACCGTGTCTCAACATCTCAAAGTTCTTAAAGAAGCGGACCTCATTCGCGGGACCGTCGAGGGCCAGAACGTCTGCTATTGCGTCAATGCTCGCAGCCTGCGGCGCTTTCGCGCTCTTGCAGGAAGTCTTTAAGAAGTATCAACTCTGCTTTTCAGCGTAATCAAACGATTATACCGCGTCCTGCGCACTCCTGTTTGTAAAATTTTCACCCCAATTATGTCCAATTTCCCCACTTCCCCTCAGCCCGCCAACCCCTTGGGCCTTTTTGGTCGTTACCTGAGCCTTTGGGTGACCCTCTGCATTGTGGCGGGAGTACTATTAGGCACTCTCTTTCCTCAAGCTTTTTCGGCAATCGCTGATTTTGAATTCGCTCATGTCAATCTCGCCGTGGCTCTCCTGATTTGGGTGATGATCTACCCGATGATGGTGCAAATTGACTTTTCTTCATTAAAGGACGTGGGGCAAAAGCCAAAAGGTCTAGTCGTTACCCTCACTGTGAATTGGCTTATCAAACCATTCACCATGGCGGCGCTCGCATGGCTTTTCTTTGAGCAGTTTTTTGTGAGATTTGTAGATGAGTCTTCGGCTCAACAATATATCGCAGGCATGGTTCTCCTGGGGGTGGCCCCATGCACTGCTATGGTTTTTGTATGGAGCAAGCTTGTAAAGGGCGACGCGAATTACACCCTCGTTCAGGTCTCTGTCAATGATCTCATCATGGTGGTTGCATTCGCCCCCCTAGCAGGCTTCCTACTAGGAATGGCCGATATTACAGTTCCCTGGGAGACTCTACTTCTCTCGGTTCTGCTCTACATCGTTTTTCCTTTAATTGCGGGTTCCCTTACTCGAAGAGTACTAACCAAAGGAAGTGATACCTCACGTCTCAAAAGATTTGATGATCGCGTGCAACCCCTGTCTATGATGGGATTGCTAGCAACAATTGTAATTCTTTTTGGACTGCAAGCCGAAACGCTTATCTCTCAACCAATGGTAATTGCCCTGATCGCGGTGCCCCTCACCATTCAAAGTTACGGTATTTTTGCCATAGCCTACGCTTGGTCGTATTTTTGGAAAGTTCCGCATAATATAGCCGCTCCCGGAGCTCTAATAGGCACCTCCAACTTCTTCGAACTAGCCGTTGCCGTGGCAATTAGCATTTTTGGTCTGCAATCGGGAGCAGCCCTCGCCACCGTAGTGGGAGTTCTCGTGGAAGTTCCTGTCATGCTCAGCCTGGTGGCCTTTGCCAACCGAACTCGAGATTCGTTTTCAGCTCCCTTGGAGTCCTCGTTAAAAGACCCGGCATCTCAGAGTCACACTCTACCCTCCGTCTAAGTGACTCTTTCATTCAAAGTACAAACATGACAATTCTGCCTGCCCTGCAACAGTACATCGACAACCTGGAGCTTCAGCGCGCAGAGCTCACCAGTGTCCGAAAAGAAAAACTCGGTTCTTTGGTCGACTACATTAATCAACGCCGCGAGAAGCCGGGGGTCATTTCTCTCAACTTCATCTGCACCCACAATTCTCGAAGAAGCCACTTGGGCCAAATTTGGGCGACTCTTTCTGCCCACTACTACGGGATAGAGCGGGTGAGCGCATTCTCAGGAGGAACCGAAGCGACCGCTTTCAACCCTCGAGCAGTTGCTGCAATTGAACGCGCCGGCTTTGGTGTAAGCAAGTCCCCAGGAGAGAACCCACACTATTTGGTGAGGCATAGCCTTCAGGCCAAAGAGAGCGAATGCTTCTCCAAACGATTCGACGACGATTTCAACCCTCAAGTTGATTTTGCCGCCATCATGACCTGCAGTGACGCGGACAGAAATTGCCCGTTAATTTCTGGAGCAACTCGCCTCTCTCTTCCTTATCTCGATCCTAAAGCAGGTGATGACACGCCGGAAGAGGCTCAACTCTATGACGAGCGCTGTGAACAATTGGCGTGCGAAATGCTCTATGTATTTGAGCAGGTCGCAAAGAAAGGCGCCCCCTCCTTCAGAACATGACGACATGTTTCTCCTCCAAGCCCAAAAGAAAAACCCAGTCATTTCCTTGTGGGAAATACTGGGTTTCTAGGGAGGCGAGGATGGGATTCGAACCCACGTGTGACGGTTTTGCAAACCGTTGCCTAACCACTTGGCTACCTCGCCCTATCGGGAAGCGGAACGTGGCATGACTGGCCCTGTGAATCAAGAAGTCGCGAGGTAGAAAGGAATGAATTGGATATTTGAGGTCCGATTCGATGCCCTCGTCATTCAACTCTACTTTTTTTCTTCTTTCTCAGCTCTCGGCAAGGAGCGCATTGTCTCCTCGCTCGGCTCTTCGATCACGGGCACCGAATCTTCAGCCAAATAGCTCAAAATGGCATCATCTAAAGACTTTTCGTCTAAACCTTGCCCAAAAATACTCCCGCTATTGGGAGGTGGGACTGAGAAAATGGAAGCAGGCCGAGAGGCACCGTAAGACTTTCCGTCGGCACTCTCTCCTCCCAACTCAATAGAAATCACTCGTGTTTCTATTGTCGGTCCATCGTCACTTCGTACATCATCACCCTGCGCTGGATGAGTGGAGGCAGCGGAAGATGGGTTAGAGTCTTCGTCCGATTCTTTGGAAGACGGGGCCTTACCTTGAGAGTTTGAACTGGCCGCACCAGATGCGCCCTTGGACACGGCCCCAATCGCCGCGCCTTTCTCAGAGGCTTTTACAGCGAGAAGAGCCGCTGCTTTGCCTAAGAGTGAGTTGGGCCCCGCTTCGCTGGGAGGAGCTGCACCTTCGTCAAACCCAATGACCTCGTCCAGCTCTCCGGATCGCAGCGCCACAAACATAGCCTTGTGTTGTTCCTTCATTAGGTTTTTTACAACGATGGCCATGTCGTCACGCTCCAAATGTTCGGAGTAATCGGTACGTGTGGATTTTACTATTCGTCCCCCGTCAGCAAAAAGATGGGTACGGATCCACGGATTATTCATTCCGGAATCCTCCGTCTGAATATGAAAGACTCTTCGCCGGTGGCGAACGTTGTTATTGTATCCAAGTAGAGGGGGAGGAGGCATAGTGAAAAATTATCTCTCGTATTCGTCTAAGCGGCGCATACCCTCAAGAAGCAGAGCCTCTGGACTGCCTTGAATGACTTGAGACTCGGCCGTGAAGCTCGGATCCATCGCGAAAGTTCCCTCTTGCAAGCGGAGCATCGCGTAAAAAGCTTCCTCGCCTCGTTGGCTCATCCACAAAGCATTATAAATCATTCCTTCGACGAAATGAATCTCACCATGCTCATGCTTCGAACGAATTTTCAAGGAGCCCGTCTTTCGACCATGCCAGAGAACTTGCACCATATCCGGTAGCCCCATTTCGGTGAGTGAGCCGGAAACACCTCGCGGAGCGGCACCGCTCTGAGCGGCCTCTCTCTCCATAATTTGCTTCAGCTTAGCGACCAATAGGTCCGCCGAAACTGGCTTTTGCATGAAGTCCGAAGCGCCCAATTCGAAAGCGCGACGAGCATCGGCGCTCGCGCTCCTGGAGGTCACAAAAATCCACGGAATATTCTTTCCCCAGTCGTGCTTTCGAGCTTCGTTCAAGAGAGTGAATCCATCCATCGAACCACCGAGATCGATCTCTGTAACAGCCATTTCGAATTCTCCTGATTGGAGCAACTTGAGGGCTTGCTCTGCAGAATGGGCTTGCTGAACCTCAAAACCTTGCTCCACCATGCGAAGCTCGAGCACTGTAGTTTCTTCTGGATCGGGGTCGACTATTAGCGCGCGATGACGATTGGCAAGCAGGCGCGCTTTGAGGTCTTCACCTGTGACCGTTTGTTTGAATAGGTCAACCAGGTTCGGGTCAAATATTGTATTGCGATACCGTGCTAAAACCTCACATGCCTCCACTGGCTTTAACCTCTTGCGAAAAGGGTTGCGCGGGTTTTGAGTCAAGTCAGCATAGGTGTCGGCAATTGCCAAGATTCGTGCCCCTAAACTAATATCTTTTCCCTTGATGCCATTTGGAAAACCTTGCCCATCAAATCGCTCATACATTTGCTCAACAGCATTCTTTGTATCAGAAGCTAAGCCAACAGCCTCCATCAAACGAGCAGGAGACGTCAGGGTTTTACGGGCCTGGGAGGCATGACCTTCGTACTCTGCCACGTTGAGCGTAGTCAGGTGGTAGGCGCCTGCTTTTCCTAAATCGTGAAGAAATGCTGCTATCTGCAGATGAGACAGTTGTGATTCATTGAGCCCGATGCGCTCAGCTAATTTCTTGATTAATCGAGAAACTTGCGCAGAATGACCACGTAAATCCTGACGAGAATTCTCCAGGAGACTCACCATAACATTGAGAGTCTCCACGTATCCTTGATCAGTGCGGGCACGGCCAGTGCTTTTACCGTTGCCGGCCATATCCTCCTCGCTCAACACACGTTCTCGTGGACGCTCTTCTTGGGCGAGAGCTACGGTCATACTCTCTTCACTTACCAAGTTCCGCTCATAAACATCGAGCATAGTGGTAAACTGCGCATGAGCTGCTCTGTCTAAGTTCGCGAATGCGTGAATATCGCCCGTGTACGCTTTGGCGACGGCTGCCTTGACGGCGCGGGGACGGGCGATGAATGCTCGCACTTCTCGGGCGCCTGATACCAACTTGATTTCATCGAGGGCCGTTGCATTGTCTGGATCGGCGGTAACGACACTCAAGGCACCACTATTCGGGTCATAGAGGACCGGAAAAACACCGTGGGCTACCGCTAGTTTCTTGGGCACCATTTTAAGCGTTGCCTGATCGATGTCGGCTTTTGCAAGCTTTTCGGTCGAAACGAAACGAGTCTTGTGGATACCCGCTAGATATTTGAGAAGTGCAGCCTCACCCACGGTATCATTGTCAATCAGCGCTTCTTCTAGGCGATCGCCAAACGCTTGTACGTGATTGAGCACGGCCTCACTTTGAGCTGCTGTGATCACTCCGTCAGTGACCATTCTATCAAGTAAACGCTGGTTCAAGGGTGCATTCATCTTTCAAATTTTCCGCCAGGCAAGGATATTCGGGGAGGCTGGTTGTGCACCGCCCCCCGCCGAGCGGAAGTCCGCTGAATCCTAGGCTCATTGCCGGAGCGTGGCGAGGCCATGCGACCTCTCAATACGTCTTAATTGAGTCTGCATACATATGCGGGCGAGAACATGAGATAGTTGAGTACATTTACACACCCATGGGCTAGTCTCGAGAGTGACCCTTGACGCCCCGGCTCTTGAGAGCTACTTACGTCGCCCCTTCAGAAAAATTCTCGCGCAAAAACGAGAATAGCTCTGGGGAGACCCACTCAACGGGCAGACTCAATCGTGAGTCGCGCTCCTGAGAACGGGGCCCAAACCGATTGCAGCCAAAAATCTGCTCGGGTGGGGACCCACTGCATTTCCAACACCACAGAGGATCCCAATCAATGCGTACTTTCAACGCAAAACCCGCAGAAGCATTAGCTGAACGCGGTTGGTACATCGTCGACGCGGAGGGCCAGCCCCTCGGACGACTTGCCAGCAAGATCGCGACAATTCTTCGCGGCAAGCACAAGGTTACATTTACCCCGCACGTAGATACAGGCGACTTCGTCGTTGTCATCAATGCCGCCAAGGTAAAAGCAACTGGCGCAAAAATGGACGACAAGCTCTACTACACCCACTCGGGGTACGTAGGCAGTATCAAAAGCATCAACCTGCGCGACGCTCTTGAGCGCAAGCCAGAGATGCCCATCAAGCACGCTGTAAAAGGCATGCTTCCCAAGAATATCCTTGGGCGTCAGCTTCTCAAGAAGCTCAAAGTTTACCCCGGCGCAGAGCATCCCCATGCCGCCCAAAACCCCAAAACCTTGCCGCTCTAATTCAGGAGCTCGGAGAATCGAATGACTGAAAACGCAACATACGCCACTGGCAAGCGCAAAACAGCTGTAGCCCGTGTTTGGATCACAGCCGGAAGTGGACAACTTTCCGTTAACCGTACCGCAATTGACGAGTACTTTGAGCGAGAGACCTCAGTGATGGTCGCCAAGCAGTCTCTTGAACTGCTTGAACTAGCCGAAAAATACGATGTGAAAGCATTCGTTGCCGGCGGTGGTCACTCTGCCCAGGCAGAGGCAGTTCGTCACGGTATCGCTCGCGCTCTCGTTGCAGAGGACAACGAGCGTCGAGGTAAGCTCAAAAAAGCTGGTCACCTCACACGTGATAGCCGAAAGAAAGAGCGTAAGAAGCCTGGTCAGCCCGGCGCACGTAAGAAGTTCCAGTTCAGCAAGCGCTGATTTTTATCGAACTCAACTTCTGGGAAGTTTTTTTCCTCTCCAGAAGAAAATACGCGGTTGGCTTTCTGGGTCTGCCGCGTTTTTCTATTTCAGGCTCAACCCTCCTCCTTCAGATTTCCTCTTACACCCCATATATTGTAAATTATGACATTACGTGTCGGAATTTTAGGCGCTGCCGGCTACACCGGTATTGAACTGATTCGCTTGATCGATCTGCACCCTCACCTGGAGCTCACCTATGTGGCCGCACGTGAAAATGCAGGTCAAAAGCTGGGTAAAGTCGTGCCCTCCACCCAAGGTGTACCTGGGCTTGGCGACATGAACTTGGAGCGTTTCGAAAGCGAGGATGCTCAAAAGATAGCCCAAGAGTTGGACGTCGTATTTACCGCTCTTCCCCATGCGGCCAGCGCGCGCTTGGGCGGTGCCCTGCTCGATGCAGGAACCCAAGTCGTTGATCTCTCCGCGGACTTTCGGCTACGTGATCTAGAAACATATGAACAGTGGTACGGCGTGCACCCACGTCCCGATCTGATCTCCCAAGCTGTTTACGGACTTCCCGAAATTTATCGAGAAGAACTCAAGTCGGCTCAGCTCATTGCCTGTCCGGGGTGTTATCCCACAAGCGCGATTCTCCCTCTCGTGCCCCTATTGCGGGAAAAGCTGATTGAGATTGATTCGACAATTATCATTGATGCCAAGACAGGTGCGAGTGGTGCTGGCCGCAAGGCGAGCCCCGTTACGAACTTTTCGGAAGCTTCAGAAGGCATGCGCCCCTACAAAGTAGCCGGGGGGCACCGCCATACTCCCGAGATGGAACAAGAACTTTCCCTCGCTGCCGGAAAGAACTTGAAAGTTCTTTTCACCCCGCAATTGGTGCCCATGATTCGCGGTATTCTCACCACCACCTACGCTCGAATCAAGCCGGGAGTGAGCGCCGAGCAATGTCGCGAGGCCGCTATGAGCCATCTAGGAGACACCTTGGTTACGGTCATGCCTGCAAGTCGCCTACCGGACACCTTGCATGTGCGCGGGAGCGGGCGCGCCCAAGTGGCGTACGAATTGGACGAGCGCACGGGGCTCCTTCTTGGAATGTGTGCAATCGATAATCTTGCCCGAGGTTCATCGGCTCAGGCCATTCAGGCTCTCAACGTATCTCGTGAATTTTGTGAGACAGACGGTATCCCTCGCTTGGCAACATTTCCATGAGGTCTTTTGAGAATTTCGTTCGGTCAACCATATATTTCACATTGTAGGTGCTTTGACCGGGTCAAACCGGGCAAGTGTCCGGTCTTTCAGATCTGAAAAAAACCTTTTTTTCTTCAGCTCATGTATCGCTCGGCGAGGACTCGCCCGGAACGCAAGGCTCCCTGACTTCAGGGAGTTCTAAGTCGATACGCGATCGAAACTACAATATAGCCTGAATACCTAACGTAAGTTTCCGCTCCCAACGGCCCTGAGGAAACTTGCGCGAAGGCAGGGACCATGGAATCACTACGCGTCTCTATGAACTCCCCCTTTCAACTCAACAGTAAGTTCGAACCCAAGGGCGATCAGCCTTCAGCTATCAAGAAGCTCCTGCGGGGTTTGAAGAAGGGCGAGCAATATCAGACGCTCCTCGGCATCACCGGTAGCGGCAAGACCTTTACCGTAGCGAACTTGATTCAAGCGGTTGGTAAACCCACCTTGATCATGGCGCCTAACAAAACCCTCGCGGCGCAGCTCTATGGGGAGATGAAAGATCTCTTTCCCAACAATGCCGTGGCCTACTTTGTTAGCTACTACGACTATTATCAACCAGAAGCATATCTGCCCACTAGCGATACATTTATCGAAAAAGACGCCATAGTAAACGATCAGATTGATCGTATGCGACATGCTGCGACCTATGCTCTACTTTCTCGCAAAGACACAATCATCGTAGCAAGTGTTAGTTGTATCTATGGCATCGGTTCTTCTGAATCATACGAGGGTTTGCAGATCAAGCTAACCCAGGGGGATGAGATTAGCCGCGACGAGCTTCTCAGACGATTGGTGGATATTCAATACGAACGAAATGACATCGATTTTCATCGGGGTACATTTCGTGTTCGTGGGGACGTTGTTGAGATTTTTCCGATGTACGAAGAAGCCATGGCGGTTCGAGTCGAATTTTTCGGAGACGAAATCGATCAGATCAGTCAGGTCGATCCTCTCCGAGGAAAGGTGAGCAAACGTCTCTCAACCTATTCCATCTATCCGGGCTCTCATTACGTCACTCCGAAGGAGCACCTAGGAAAAGCGATTGGTCGTATTCGCAAAGAACTGCAGGGGCGCCTAGATTTTTATGATAAGGAAGGGCGTTTCCTCGAGAAACAACGCCTGGCTCAGCGAACTCAATACGATTTGGAAATGCTGGAGCAAATGGGCTTCGTCCAAGGTATCGAGAACTACTCTCGCCACATGTCTGAGAGAAAACCAGGAGAGCCCGCTCCTACATTGATAGATTATTTTCCGGATGACTTTCTACTCATCATGGACGAGTCCCATCAAACGGTCCCCCAAGTAGGAGCGATGTATAAGGGCGATCGCGCACGAAAAGAGAACCTTGTCGAATACGGGTTTCGCCTACCAAGTGCCCTGGACAACCGTCCCCTACAATTCCACGAATTCGAAAAGTTCATGGGAAACACAATTTTTGTCTCGGCAACCCCTGGTGACTTCGAACTTGAGAAGAGCGGCAAGAATATTGCGGAACAATTAATTCGCCCAACCGGCCTCTTGGATCCGATTATTGAAGTGCGTCCTGTTGATGGTCAAATTGACGATCTACTCATAGAAATTCGTGACCGGGCCAAGAAGAACGAAAGAGTTCTCGTCACAACTTTAACAAAGCGCATGGCCGAAGACCTTACGGAGTATTACGCCGAATTGGGGGTGCGCATTCGCTACCTTCACTCAGACATCGACACGATGGAACGTGTCGAATTACTCAAAGCACTGCGCGCCGGTGAGTACGATGTATTGGTTGGAATTAACCTTCTTCGAGAAGGCCTCGACCTCCCCGAAGTGAGTTTGGTAGCGATTTTGGACGCCGACAAGCAGGGGTTTCTTCGTAGTCATCGCTCGTTAATTCAAACGGTCGGCCGGGCTGCTCGAAATTCCAATGGGCGAGTCTATATGTATGGCGACCGAATCACCGATGCGATGGAGCGCGCTATCAGCGAAACTGAACGACGACGAGTGATTCAAAAGGCTTACAACGAAAAGCACGGCATCACCCCCGCCACAATTCAAAGCTCCATCAAGGACTCCATCAGCGCCGCTAGCGGAGCCGCTGACTATTACTCGATTCCGAAGGGCTCAAAGAGCACAGACAAGATCACCGGCAAAACCAAGAAAAAGGAAGCCCTAAAAGATCAAAGTACAATATCCAGTACACCACCCGCCAAGACGAAATCAAAAGTCTCCTCCATTCCTCCCCAGGAGCTTGCCGAGCGTCTCGAAGCTCTCCGCGGCGAAATGTTTACCGCCGCAGAAAATCTGGAATTCGAAACAGCCGCTCGCCTTCGTGATCAGCTCAATCAACTCACCAACGAAGGAAGTAGCGCTCAGGTGACAGATGCACCACCTCCACCCATGAGCGCCCAAAAGAAAGCTCGTGGCAAAAAGAGTTCCCCTTCAAAAACGGCAGCCAAACGCAGCGCAGCTCCTCGCAAGAAAAAGTCCGGAATTACTCGAAAGCCTGACCAAGGCACGCCCCCGAGTTCTGCCTCGAGTGCATAAAATCGACAGCTCCGAACACCTTCTCTACGAACAGCCCCCGTCACTCAAGTTGACCAGTTCTGGGCCGTATCTCCTCAAGTAGGAGGTCATTCTAAAAAGACCTCCTCGGAGAAAGTCATGTATCGACGGCGTTCCATAAAAAGGCTTCTTTACGCCTTGCCTCTCTTGCTCAGTACCTCTTGCTCAAGCACCAAGGCGCCAGAATCTAAGGAGCAGCTCAAGCTAGGCGCGCTCTTACCGATAACGGGTGCATTCGTACCTGGATCGACCTTTGAGACTGCGTTGCAGTTGGCAATAGAGGACGCAAACGCCTCCCAGGGTACCAATACGCGAAAAGTATCTCTGATTATCAAGGATACAAAGAGCACTCCTGAGGGAGCGACTCAAGCCGCCCAAGAACTCTTGGACGAAGGGGTTCAGTTGATCGTAGGGGCTGTCCTCAGCTCGGCAACAAAAGCGGCCTTGAATGTCACAATTCCAGCCGGAGCGCTTCTGATATCTGGAGGCTCCACTTCTCCCAGTCTGACAAACGTCGACAACCAAGGGCTCTTTTTTCGTACTGCTCCCAGGGACGATCGTCTGGCCAAAGCGTTTGGAAAGTATCTCGCAGCGAATGGTGTCAATGAGTTCGCTCTCATCGCCAATGACAGTATTTTTACCCGTGATATTGCCGATATCACTCAGGATACATTCGAAAAACAAGATTGTGGCTTACAACCCTGCTCTTACGCTCGCTACACCTACCCCGAATCGACGCCGCCCGATGATCCAATTTTGGACGACCTAGTCAAGGCGGCTCTCAAGTCGAATCCTGAGGTCATATTCATCAGCGGCTACGCCGAAGACACTGCGAGTATTATCGCACGAGCCGAGGCTCTCTCCTTTCAAGGAACTTACTTCATGACGGCCGCGTTCTCGACCACAGGAGGGCTCGAAGTGAGCAGTCTCGAGGTCAGAAAACGCCTCAATTGGATAGATTTTGGCCCCCGACATGGGGAAGGTCACAAGAGATTTATGGAGAGGGCCTCGGCTAGAATTGGTGCAACGGCCCCCCTCTTGCTTGCCCCGACCTATGATGCCGCCATGCTGCTCATCCTCGCCGTTCATCACGCGAGATCCACCGACCCGGCTCTCGTCGCTCAGTCCTTGTGGAAAGTTGCAAATCAGCCCGGTCAAAAGGTGAGCAAATCAGAACTCACTGCAAGCATCGACTCTTTGCACGAGGGAAATGAAATCGACTACGAAGGACTCACACTCGTTGAATTCGACCAATTCGGTGATTCAACGAGTGGACAGGCTCGTATCAATCGTGTCGACGACAACGGCATGACGATAACCGAAATAATAGACTGATGGGCTTTTTAGCCCCATTCCTAAAGAATTCGATATACTTCCCAATGGTTCGTCCCCGAAACGACCAGAGGGGACATTTTTTTTCCCCAAGCGGCATGCCCTTCCAGAGTTGAGAGTTGGGTAAACGCCCGATCAAGATCAGCAAGAGTCCTAAATTGCACCTCGTTGACGATCTTCGACTCTGTCGTACCAATTGAACCTATCATCAATATCTCATTGATATCTCCAAATCCAACCTGCTTTCCAAATTCTTGACTCCACTCCTTGAGCAAGGATGCCACCTCGCCCGACTTGCCAAATTTTGCAGTGATACTCCATCGTGCAACGATCATAATACCCACAGAAACGGAAAGCTTCGCCATGCCTTGAGCGAAGAATTCCAACTATCGCGTCAGTCGAAGTCGCTCTTCGGGAGCTTCGTCATGAAGCCTAGAAGCCAATTGTTTGAGCAGATCAAACTCGCTCACAATACCGATTAAATCACCGCTTCCGTCCACTACAGGCAAACAGCCAAATTTATTTGCGAGCATCAAGCGAACGGCCTGTAAGACCTGAGTCTCTGGTCCCACTGTCACGACATCCCGAGTCATGACACTCGCGGCAAACGTGCCTTCTTTTAATCTCGCATCATTGAGCTGGCTGGCAGGGGTAGCGTCTAGAGTACTCACGGAGAGCCCCAGCATATCTCGATGCGAGAGCATCCCCACTAGTTGTTTTCCGTGAACTACTGGAAGATGACGCACATGAAACTGATCCATTCCCTGCATCAGACCCAAGAGATTATCCTCCTCTTGAATGGTAATTACCTCTCGGACCATGATGTCTTTAACTCTGAGATTCACGATTTTTAGCCTTTTAAATTGTCTTCAACCCAAGGGTCGACTCACAAATCGATAGGTATGACGAGGACCATGATGTTCGCTATGTTGCGAACACCAAAGGTTCTTTCCTTGGGTTTTCTGCCTCATTTCTATGCATTTCGGACAGGCATGGGCAAACTCCGGCATTTCGGGACCTCTATCAGGTGCGCGCACCACCATCACGCTACAGGGAGCATGACGCATGATCTCTTCAGAGGTGAGACCGTGCCAAATTCGACTGATACCTTTGTGTTCGTGGGTACCCACTATGATGAGGTCAGCCTCCAAATCACGAGCCTTTCGACTCAGTAGCTCAGAAGGGTGTTCGTCCGAAAGATGCACCGATAGCTCTTCGCAAATTGGATGCTTGAGATCTTTCTCCATCTCGGCTCGAATCCCAAATACGTGAGAGCGCAGGCGCGCCGAAGCTTGCTTATAGCTCAAACCCTCGATTGGCATTCCGGGCACATCGGTGAAAACGACAGGACCAAACGTCTTGAAAGCATGTACCGCATGTACGTGAGCGCGGACCAATTTATCCGCATGCGATAGGGCGCTTTTTAGGGCTAGGCTGTTTTTATCCGCTAAATCGACGCCTACTAAAATAACCGTAGGCTTTTGCTGACTGAGAACTCCCATTGACACATTCCTCCTGTAGACAAACGTGCCACCTTTCAGGACAAGCGCCACCCTAAGTAACTGTCAAGTTGAACACGCTAAATTTACGCTCATTTCTACCCCCCAAGAGGGCAATTTAACTCAAGGGGACTAGTTTGTATGTGTAGATCAAGTAAAGTCGATGCGGTCTGTATTTTTCAATTCAGCAACCACCTCACGTACATCCTGAGCGCGGTCACGGGGCATCACCAACAGGGCATCGTCGGTCTCTACAACGCAAAGACCTTCTACACCTACTAAAGCAATCACCTTTTTCGACATAGGTTCTTGAGTTGATTGAGAGCGCAAATCTTCCACTATATTATTCGCAGCGTCGACTAATATAGTGCCGCGAGGCGCGGAATTGCCAGCCTCGTCCTTTGGAGACAACTCCCATGCGCTCTCCCAGCTACCCAAATCACTCCAGCCAAATTCTCCTGGCACCACGTTCAACTGTTTCTCTTTTTCCATCACTCCGTAATCGATACTGATAGATTGAGTGGACTGAAAGAACTCGTCGACTGCAGCTGATTCTTTTGACGTTCCGTGGGCCGCCGCAACAAGTTTCAACGAGGCCGACATTTCCGGAAGATGTTTCTCAATAGCGCTCAACATATCGCACGCTCTAAATACAAATATGCCGGCGTTCCACAGGTATTCACCGCTATTGAGGTACCGCTCCGCAATTTCTCGTGAAGGTTTTTCTACAAAACCAGCGACATCGTGCACTCCCGAACGGCTCACCTTTCCCTTCTTTATGTAGCCATAACCAGTCTCTGGCCGCGAAGGTACAATGCCAATCGTGGTAATAATACCCTGGCGCGCCGACTCGGCTGCGAGGGCGACAATTCGACGAAACTCGACTGCATCCTGCGCATGCTGATCGCTGGGTAAAACACAAACTACCGCGAGAGGATCTTTTAAGGCGACTAAAGCGGCCGCCCAACCGATACAAGGGGCAGTATTTTTTGCACAGGGTTCAGCCAAAAATGCATCATGCGGCAACGAAGGTAATTCTGCACGAGTGCCCTCAACTAAATGCTTTCCGGTAGCCACAAGAATGCTTTGCTCATCTACAAGACCAGCAAGTCGCTCTACCGTAGCTCCTATTAAAGAACGAGGAGCCGATGGGCCTAGAGGGAGAAGCTGTTTAGGACGCAAACGACGGGAAGCCGGCCAAAAACGCGTCCCGCTACCACCAGCCAAGATTACGGCAAAAATATTTTTCTCGGTCATAGAGTTCTCTTCAAGTTCAAACAATCAACTTAGGGCCAGGCTGTGGCCATTGCCAAGGTTGCGATGGCCAAGGGAGCCACCCACAAAGCGAACCAGGCAAAACTGCCCCCTACAACCATTCGTTTCAAGACCAACATGGCCCCGACTCCAAAAATGCAGGCGACGAAAGCTCCTAGGAGCGCAAAGTCGAGACGTTCAATAGAATGAATTGCTAGGGGTAGCTCCAGGAGCGCAGCCCCAAACACAGCTGGTATGCTCATGAGCATACTCAACTCAAACGCCCGCTCACGCTTCACGCCCAAGAAAAGAGCCAAGGCAATGGTTGAACCGCTTCGCGAAATTCCAGGAACCACCGCAACGCCCTGCACTACACCAAGGAGAAGCGCCTGCTTCCACGTTGGATGCTCCACTGCTCCGGGCGAAGCCCATTTAGTCGAAACCAATAGTACGGCGGTCAGGGAGAAACCGAGCCCCACGACGAGGGGAGAGTTGGTCCATTGGCTTACCTGTCCCCGTAGAGAAAGTCCCATGATGGCGGTGGGAATGGAGGCCAATAGAACGAAGAGAGCGTCTTGGCCGCCCGGCGAAGTTACAAAACGTGAGGGGCGCAGCAAAGCAGCCCCCCCTTGAGAAATGGCATCAAGGAGGCGCTTGTGTAAGACAATTGCCGTAGCCACCAAAGTGCCCACGTGGAGGAGAACATTGAGAGTGAGACCAGCGTCCTCTACCTGAAAAAGCAACCCCGCTAGGGCCAAATGCCCAGAGCTGGAGATTGGTAGAAACTCGCTGATCCCCTGAAGGATACCCAGAAAAATCGACTCAATCATAGAACTTACTTTCCTACGAGTGCCAAGAGTTCCGCCACCGTAAATATCTGACTTTTTACGGAACTAATATGACCGTCGGGCGCCACAATTACCAAGGTGGGTAGTGTTGAGACTCGATAAGCAAGAGCCAATGCATCGTTCTCGTCAAACGCATTGGGGTAGGGTAGTTTTGCAGCGTCCAAAAATGCTTCAGCTGAGGCGCGCTGATCGCTGGTGGCCACACCCAGTAAATAGATGTCGTCCCCCAATTGGGGAGCAATTTCTGCCAACACTGCGCTCTGCTCTCGGCACGGCTGGCACCAACTCGCCCAAAAGTCTAATATCACCGTGCGTCCACGGAGATCCGAAAGTCGAATGCGATCACCGGGAGCCCCACCGTTCATCAGCTCCAAATCAAAGTCGGTCGCGGCTTGACCTGACATCTTTGCGGGTCGTGGATCAACATAGGGCAAGATCACAAACGAAAACATCAGAATGACCGCCGCGGCCATGACCCATAGAAACCACGATTGAGAAAACTCGAGAGATTTCTTGGGAGGTGCGGGACGCTGCTCTGTCATCGGGCGACAATCCACAACACTGCGAGAGAAAACGCAAAGAAGAGAGAAAGGCACGCTATCAGAAGGGGCAGAGAGCTCCTGTCCTGCGTCTCCTTGCTCGCTCGGACGCGATTCAGGGCCGCACGAAGCTCCGCTTCCTCACCCTTGACGCGACTCCAGAAGAGAAAAAGAGTCAAAAAACCAGAACCCGCGGCATAGGCCCCTAAGGTGTAGCGAATACGACGATTCTTTGCATTCTCCAATGCCCGCGCTCGTGGCGCTCCGTCCAACAGGGACGCGTCCCAAATATCCAAGGTTTTACCTTGCTCCCGGAGGGGGATGCCGACAGTACTAAAAGATCGCCCGTCCGCGTCGCTAGAGAGAACTAAGTAGTCTTCTCCCTCCCGGGGTCTCAGGTCTTTTGCCAACAAGCCCCAAGCGCCCCCTTCGTTATTGGGTTGGAGTTTGAGACGGCCACCACGACCTCTTCCCCCTTCGCCAACGAAGGAAAACCAGAGAGACTCCCGAGGTACGGGGGACAATATTTTCCACTGCGACTCCTCCCGTTTGAGAGAAAAACTGCCAGCAACAAGGGGGAGAACTCTGTCGAATTCAATTTTTTCTTGTTCATATTGAGCAAATACATGAAGCGAAACCACGTGCTGCTGGGGCCGAAAGGTGAACGATGCCCAGCCTTGCTTATCTGTAAGGCTGGTTCCTTCACCTAAAAGGCTCATCCCATCGGGCACAACTCTCACTTTACCCCCGGCAACGCCCTGACCTGCCTTCTTCAATAAAATAGAGACTACGCTCTCAAAGGGCACAGCCAAAACGCCGCCAGGTATAAAAATTGAACCGACCAAGTTATCCCCTGAGTGCGGTTTCTTTTTGTCGTCGCCTCCCCGGCGACGGGCCGAGTTCAGCCACTGGGAGGTAGAAAGTTGAGGAGAGCCCTCAACCAAGACCTCGCCGCGCTCCCCCAATACCCGCAAAGAGAATTTTCTGGAGGTAAATCTCGGGCTCTCAAACTCTGCCCAACCATCGCTATCACTCATGACATAGCGTGTGGTCTTATGGCGGCCCTGTTGGACGATTATTTGTAGTGAATAGTGTCCAAGAGGAAGAGTCACCCCGAAGGATTCGCGAGTAACTTGGACTCGACCATGAAAGCCTTGAGCAGAGTCGGTCGGTCCTCCCAGGAGTCTGGCGGAGATCATCTTTTCGTCCCTTGATGCAATGAATACAGAGAGTCCCAAAACAAGGACCATCAACACGGGCATCACAAAGAGAAAGTAGGGACGACGACGAGCCATAGAATAAAACTACCAGAGCAAAGCTCCTTGCGACACTCGCGAGTCTCTAGGGCTGACAGATGCCCCCACCCTACATTCACGCCCCATTAGCCATCGCTTACAAGTGCGGTAGTCTGCATCCTGATGGCAAAAAGACCCCGTGAAAACACAAATAAACACGTGCCAAAACTGCTCAAACGGAGTGAACGAGTTTTCAAGACAAGCGAGGCATATATGCCCCGATGGACAGTCCTCCTCGGGACATTTTCTTGCCTGGTTCTAGGCGTGGGTGTTTTCTCCCATTGGATCCTCGATCCTCCTCTTGATTGGTCGGCATACGCGGTTGCGCTCGGTGGATTTGGTCTGGGCACCTCCCTGTGGTTCGGCCAAGCTCCAGAGTTAGCCATTGCCGTTGGCGATTCAGGAATTGCCGTCGATGGCTACAAAGACGGGGCGCGCATTCCGTGGTTTAAAATGAGTTCTCTGCAAATTCGGTCAGGAAACGTGGTGATTGAAAGTCAGTCTTCGTCAATGCGCTTCTCCGTGGAGGCCAATCAAGAAGCCACAGCCTATGCGCTCAAAGAAGCCAGCGTGCGGGTACCCGACATAGTGGACGTGAACCCAGAGATTCTCAAAGGGTTGCCTTTGACAAAAGAACCACAAGGAATCACACGGGAAATCGAAGGTGATCAGGTAACGGGTCTACCTTGCGCAGCGAGCAATCAGCTCATTTCTATAGAAGAGGACGCACGCCTCTGCCAGAAATGCGGTCAATTATACACAAAGGATGCTGCTCCCGAGCAATGTGTCACTTGCGAAACCTCACTCAAAGGTCACCTCTTACGCGCCTGAAAAATTCGAAAGTGCGTATCAGCGAATAAATTATCAAAAAAGATTTCTCTAAGGTGAGTCGCTCAAAATCTTTGCCTCGCCATGGTTGATTTCCAAGACTTGCACAGCCCGCTCCCCATAGTAGGCAGCCAAGCCAACATCAATTCGAAACACCTTTTCATCACAAGCCCCAGACATGCCCCTCTGCTGTACGCTATGGCCGACCACCATACGTTTGACCTTGAGTTTCTTCAGGGTTTCATCCAATAACGCACAGGCACGCTCGTCCAGATGAGCCGGGCCATAAACGCGTGTCCACAGGGGGCCATCGGCAGCTGATAGGGGAGCCGGTGGGCTTCTCGCATCGCCTCTCATCCAAGCGCTTGATTCCCGGTTTAAACGCTCAATACCGTAGTCAACGTGTGCGGGTAGGACTCCACCGTGCACAAAAACCGTTTCTCCAACAATCGCAATGAGGGGACGCTTGGCCAATAATTTGGCTCCCCCTCCCCCAGGAAGAAATGCCCTCCCCCGCATTTGATACTGGGGAGGCAATCTCTGGGCGAGGGGCGACGCTGGAGTCAACTCGGAGAAAGCGACCAGGCCAGCTCTCGTGACGTAGCGAAAGTCACCCAATACATTCATCGTCTCATGATTGCCATTGAGCACCAGTACTCGACCTCCAGCCAATTGCGCTTCGTCCTGTAGGCGTCTCAAGAAACTAAGAATTTCCTCTTCTTGATCTCCCCGATCGAGCTGATCACCCGTCTGCACGATGACCAGCTTTTCTCCTTTCCATCGATTGCGTCCGTCAATTGCTCCCGCCAAGCGAAACGCTTGAAGAGTTGCCTCGAAATCTCCATGTAAGTCGCCAATTGCGACAAGTCGCTCCGGGGCAGGAAATCGAAAAGGGATCTGGGGTGAGGCTACGCCAGCTTCTGTGCTCCTCCGCGTAGAAACTGACCCTTTGTCCTGAGGTAACGAGGCACGCGTTGCCCCAGGTGTTCCTTGAACAATCGAAGACTTCTCCTGATGGCGCTCGCAGGCAACAAGAGTCGTCAGCAACAGAATGGGGAGCAGATGAATGAGGATTTGACGAGCTGACATCTCCACTAGGCTACACGCGCCAGAGCATCGTGATAAACTCAAAAATGAATTAACTGCGCCGGTACCAAGGAGAAGGGCTACGCCTCGCCAAGAGCTAGTTGTCGCGCGCCTGTAAATGAACGACTATCACCGAACGCGCACCGCTGATTTGATTGAGACGATGACGTAAAGCACGGCGTAAGGCGTCAGATAGTAATTGAGATGGAGAGCCGCGCCGCTCCTGCAGAACTTGATCAACTATCGCTTTCATGGCCTCAATAGTCTTTTGGTCTTCTAGACCGGGCACGCCCATCGCAGTCACCTGGGCCGGGCCCAAGGAGACACCTTGCTCATTTACGGCAACGGACACAACAAGAGCACCACCCCGCGCCATGTCCCCGCGCTCCCTGCGGCAAGCATTGGAAAGCACCTTTCCCCCAAAAGCGACCCGTACCAAGCCATGACGAACTCGATCTGCCCGGCGTAATTCTTTCGACGATGAAATTTCAACACTTGCGCCGTTTTCCACTACGCACGTGTCGGCTACCCCCAACTCCCGTGCCAGCTTTTCGTGGGCCAGTAGATGGTGCAATGTGCCATGCACAGGGATAAAAGCCTGAGGCTGTAACCACTCAATCATCTCTGTTAGCTCATCGCGGCTGGCATGGCCGCTCGTGTGAATTTGCGCGTTTGAACGATGGGATTGCACCTCGACGCCCTGGCGTAAAAATCCGTTCATCATGTGAAATACCGCCATCTCGTTTCCCGGAATCACCCGAGAAGAAAGACATACTTTATCACCCCGATCCATCTTCAGCTGGGGGTGTTTGCCGGCCGAAAGCCGTCTCAAGGAAGAAGCACCTTCGCCCTGACTGCCGCCAGCGACAACCAGGAGTTTCTCGCGATGGATTTCTTGAATCTCTGAGGGATCAACCAAGAGGGAACTTGGAAAACGTAGATGTCCTAGGCGCGTCGCTAACTGATGATGCCGGGTTAGGCTACGCCCCAGAAAGCAAAGTTTTCTGCCGCTCTGCTGGGCGGCCTCACCCAAGGCCCAAAGACGATGTCCATTGCTAGAAAACATACCGACGACAACGCGCCCCTCAAAGCCCTGAACCATCTCTATCAAGAAACGTGCGACATCCCCCTCGTTGTATTGACGGCTTTCTCTATCGATATTGGTGCTATCGCTCAAGAGCAGGCGTACGCCTGCCTTTCCGAGTTCCTTCAGTCGGTAGCTATCGGTGAGATGTCCCGCTGGCTGCTCCTGGTCTAGGTTAAAATCTCCTGTGTGGACGACGCGTCCCACGACCGTCTCAATGCTCAAAGCATAGGCGTCTACGATAGAATGGGCGACGGGTATCGGTTCGACAAGGAATGAGCCCACTTGTTGCACAACACCCCCCCTCACCTCATGAAGATTGTCCAAGGAGGCTCCCAGATCGGAAAAACGACTCTTGATCAATGCGCTGGCATGAGGTGGAGCATAGACGGGAACCTTTTTCTGCAACTCTCGAAGCAAGTAGAATAGAGCCCCTATGTGGTCTTCGTGACCATGAGTGATAAAAATACCAACAATGTCCGAGCTTCGCTCTTTCAACCAACTGAAGTCGGGGTGAATGATGTCGACGCCCAGATCATCATCTGGAAAAGCGGCCCCACAATCGACTACTAATATTTCGCCGTCTTGCTCCAGGGCAAAACAATTCATACCGATTTCACCCAACCCTCCAAGGGGAACAAATCTCAATTTTTTCTCTACATCGCTCACGTTCATTTCCATGGTCTCACATGGCCTCATTGGGTCTTTTTCTTCACAGTATTTGATCGGGAGCCTGAGGCGTTTTCAAAACCCGTCACCAGTCGGCGCATGCATGTTGAAACAAGAAATAATCTGTTAATGTACTTTCGTGGTAAGCGTAACAACGGACGAAGTCGAGAATTTGATTGATGAAGGTATCGCCTATATCGATGTGAGGACTATCGAGGAATTTGAGGACGGACACCTTCCCGCCGCATTCAATATTCCTCTTCGCTTGACCGCCACACCAGAGATGCAATCAAATCCTGATTTTCTGTCGGTATTCAGCGCTCATTTTGAGAAGACGCAAAAGTTAATCTTGGGGTGCAAGGCGGGGTCGCGTTCCGCCCTCGCTATCAAACTCTTGCGAGAGGCCGGCTACGAGCATCTCCTGGATATGAGCGCTGGCTATATGGGAAGCAAAAATGCCTTCGGGCAATTCACCCCTGGCTGGCATGCAGAGGGCAGAGAAATTGAGATGGGGGGAGAAGTTCAGCAAAGCTACGCTCATCTCAAAAGCAGAGCCAAACTTTAACCCGACGGACGTTCATCGAGACTCTTTGGCGGCCGCCCGAACCCGGGAAAAATCGAGAGCGGCCTTCTGCACCTGCTCAAAATCTCTCGCGGCAGCTTGCGCCTCTTGTCGCAATGCGGGGGTAAAGGCGGTCAGCCCCCATATCCCGTTGGGACGTCGGCGTAGGGAATAACGCGTACCCTTGGCAGTCGTAATCGTCGCTCGGGGCCCCACCTCCTCAATCCGCTCAATCCCTGAAACATCCGCTCGAAGCTGAGAAAGCCACCCTTCTCGTTTTACGATCAGAGCAAAAACCTCCTCGCCAGTCGACGCCGACGCAAGTTCTCCATATTCTTTATGCAGAGCGGGCAATCTCTCGGGGGGGAACTCTTTAACGGCTAGGTCGAGAGTCTTTTTTCGGTAGTCACGAATAGAGAAACAAGCGTGTTGTGCCTCTTCCTCCGTGTAGGCAAAAAAAGCTTGCGCTCTGCCCTGATTGACCGCCTTAACAATGCGCAGGTAGGCACCGTCGGGGCTCCGATCACTAGGGAATATGGCCCACGTGTAACCCCACAAGGCCAGGGGGATCAACAAAAGCAGGAGGAAAAATATTTTTTTCGACTTGCCCTGCTTAGGGGTACTGGGGCCATCACGAGGGGACTCTTTTGCACTCACTTGCTAAGAAATTACAATCATCGAGGCCGAAAGTCGACGCCCTTGCTTGAAACACTCGCGAGGGGTGAGCAAAGTGGCGCCCATGGCCCCACTCAAAGTCGCCGTAATCATTCCGGCTTATCACGAAGAATCTTTGATAAAAAAGACTCTTGAGGGCATTCCTGATTTCGTACACGAGATCATCGTGGTGGACGACGCTAGCGCCGATGGCACCTTCAATACAGCTCTTGAAGTCGATGACTCTCGGGTGAAAGTTCTTTCTCACAAGACAAATCGCGGAGTCGGAGCTGCAATTTATACCGGGTACTTTGAGGCACTCAAAGGGGCTAGCGACGCATTTGTTGTCATGGCTGGAGACAATCAAATGGATCCTGCTGATCTCAAGGCTCTCCTAAAACCATTAGAGCAAGGTGATGCCGACTATGTTAAAGGAAATCGTCTACGTCACTCGATGGTTCATGATATGCCCCTACTACGCCGATGGGGAACGCGCCTCCTTGCGGTCTTCACCTCTTGGGCTGCTGGTACCCACCTAGAGGACACCCAATGCGGGTTCACCGCGATCACTCGAAAAGCCAGCCAGCTTCTCCCCTATTCAGATCTCTGGCCCCGCTTTGGCTATCCCAATGATCTCTTAATTTGCTTGATTAGACGAGGTGCTCGAATCACTGAAGTGAACGTGCGCCCCGTTTATGCCGACGAAAAGAGCGGCCTACACTTCTGGCATCTACTCTTTGTTTCTGGGGTAATTTTTCGCCGCTGGTATCTAGAGTCCTCTTTAAGATCCTCCAAGAGACAAGTTTCTCCCTTGGCATAGTGCACTTATTTTATACTATTATTTAGTGGTGAAGCACGCGAACAACTCATGGTCCTCACGGACATGCGCTCCTCTCCCGAGTCCGTCTTTTCTTTGCGAAAGAGCCAGCTGACGGCATCAACATCCGGATAGATGAGAGGGTGATAGTGCACGCTCTCATCTTTTACTCGATCGTCTCGCTTTGCCTGCCAAAGAGCCACACAAGGTCGCTCGGGTGAACCAAAAAGAACAGCGCGAGTCGTTTGAAACGAAAGGGATCCCCTTTGCAGTTCCACCAGTACTTTGCGACGAAAGTTCAGCAAGTCGGGAGCCACTACCCGCGGGGTTTTCTCTCGGTCGTCTTTTGTACAATAGCGAACTTTGCTGGGTATATCTGAAGGTAACGGAACGGGCACAGGTGTCTCAAACCCACCTTTTTTCCCCAGTTCAACAAAGGAGGCGTGACCTCTTCCTGTATCGGGGTCAATTTGCAAAGAGATGAACCCGATGTCTTTTCCTTGGTAGGCTATTCGAACAGACTGTGCTGGTAAGTGCGCGCCTCCTCGCAAGACTCCCATGAGGTAGGGTTCAACCCCAAGAGAGGCTCTAGCCCTCTGCGAATACCCCGAGCCGGCTCCTCCGTCATTGCGCACGATCACCCTTTGGCGCGCTAGCATCATGAGCGCAGAGTGTTGGCCGTGTATTTGGGCCATCTCTTTTCTGCTATTTTCGACGGTGGCTCTATTCTTCCAGAGCCAGCCCCGCGGGGTCGCACGTTGATGAGGCCAGGAAATGGGAGGCATGATTTCTACGTTCTGGGCAGAATTTTTTCTGGAAAAAAAGTAAATTTTCCCACTGGAAGGCTTCTCTCCAATTTTAAGATAGAGGCCAGTTCCTGCCACACTGATCAGTCGCGGAGAGATCGAGACACGATTTCTGGAATGGTTTATTTTCTGCGAAGGAATATCAATTGAGTACTTTCCTACTCCAAAAACCCCCTCAATTCGATTGTCCCAAGCCACCTCTACGTTGCGAGTGGTACTTTGAGAAAGGGAGAACTTCCCTTGAGTAGGACGATAGGGAAATCGCAATGCCGCTACGCCCTCAATCTGTGGACTCACATGAAACACATAAGTATTTTCGACGGGCCCTGGGGGGAATAGCTCCTTCAAGAAAATATTTTCTTTGCCAAATTCCCCCCTGACCGAAGAGATGCCCGCCCTCTTTTCGTCGACCAAAACTTGTCTCCAGGCGGCGCTTCCTAAAGCGCCATCAGCTACATCGGGCAAACGAGCCAAGCCTTCGAGGTATTGCCAATTGTCCCCCTTCATTACGCAATGAAATGGGGACAACAACGGCTCCTCGCGAGCGTCCTTCGCGCTCATGGGCAGGGAACTCCGATTCAGCTCTTGTCCACCGCTCCATCCAATGCGCACCAGCTCATCCCCCACGAGACACCCAAAGGACGAGCACGTCAGCCCCACGTTACATGAAGAAGATTTGTCGGAGCAAACTTCGCGGGGCAACTCGCTCTTTTGCCAAGAGACTCCCCCAGTCAGAGACTCAAATACAATTCTCTGGCGGGGCATGATGGCCAAAAGCCGACTTCCCCACCCGGCTATTTTCGTTGTCCCCGGCGGGGCAGTCGAAGAGGATAGAATTTGATTGTCTTCGTCCACCACCACCACATAAAATTTTTGGCCTATTTTTACAGCTAGGGAGACGAGCCCCAAAGAGCCTGAAAATATTTGAAATTCGGCAGAACGGGCATGAGCCCCACCACGCGTGCGTCGAGATGATGAGTCGCGATTTTTTGCTCGTCTCCTGCCACGGGAAGGGATTGCGGCCTCTCTGAACAGGTCGACAATAGCTGGCTTTTTTTCTGAACTACCCCAGGGACCAACCAACAAGGGGTGGCCATCTTTTTTCCTGATCCCGGCTGCCCACAAGCGTGCCTTGTTGTCGAAGCGTATCGTACTGGGATCACTCAATCCGGGAATATCCACGTTCGAGCGCTGATTTGTTTTGGAAAATAGTGTGAGTCCGCGAGGAGTGCAACCACGCTCACTCGTCACAAGAGAACAAAGCCCACTTAGAGCTAGTTGGCCTTGAGAATGGGCAACCATCACCACCGAGTGTAAGTCGCCTCGGAGTACTGAGTGATTTCTCTCAAATGTCTCTCCCCCATCACGACTTCGCCACAGGCTCAAAAGAGGGGAATTTTCATGTTTTCCTTGGGGTTTGCAAAGAATTGCGACGTACTTACCCGCTGCGGCAAGAAGCGGGTAATCACAATCTATCAAGAAGGGCAGCGGTCTAGAACTCACCTCTTGTGCGTTCGATGAATAAATCAGTCTCTTGATATTCTTCTTGGCAGAGGATGCGACCTCCCAATACCTATCCCCCTCAAATACCCCTCGCCCTTCAACTATCGGACTAGCTTTGGGAAACTCAGGCATGAGGCTCCCTTCACTTTCGGCTGGAGTAGGGCGTGTCTGCCTCAAGTGAAAGTTCAAAGACGATTCGTCAAACACATAGGATTGATAGAGTCCTTGCACATGCAAACGCCCATCATGTGTCTTTGACATCGCCAGGGGGGCGATTGATTCAATAGTGAGAGGGGAAAAGTGTTCTCCGCCATCTATTGAACGATACCATTGTTCAGGAACCGACAGAGCAAGAAGGGAGTCGTCTTTTGCTCTCTCTAGATCGACAAAAAAGCCTTCATTCTGGCTAAGTTTCCACGAACGTCCGCGATCTACCGAGCGATAGATTTCTCCGCTCTGACTCAAGGAGACTAAACTGGAAGCATGAAGACGGGTATGATGCAGGGGGATTGAAGGTGTTCGTGTTTCTTGCAGGGGGCCCAGAGGATTGCGTGAAAAATAGAGGGCACCGCTCTCCCCGATAAAAGAGAATCGTTCACCCTCTTTCAATAGACCAACAAGCGGCTCCGGCGCTCCGTAGGCGGATACAACGGGAATGTTCCCTGGAAGATAGAGCCAGCGACTCCCCCCTGCATCGACCTCCAAGCGACCCTCATCCAGGGCGAGGCTCCCGGTAGATTTTCCTTTTTTGGCGGGATGATAAGACCACTTTGCCTGGCGTGCCGAAGTAGCGATGTGAGCGCCCGCCCCTCCCCCATTGGAAGTGGCCCTCGCTTGAGGGGAGCCTGCACAAGCTCCCTCCACTGCCCCAGAAAGCGCTAGCCCCAATAGGCAGGTCCAAGAAAGTAGAGGCCGAACCAAGGTTCGCCCCTCTCTGACATTTCGACAATTCCTTCTGACCATGGCCGATTCAACGCAGAAAATGAAATAAGGCGCCTCCTCAAAAGAGAAGACGCCTCACTCTACACGCGAAAAAGCTCCCTGGGGACACTAGTTTTTGGTGTTGGGCTCCCTCAGACAGCGATCGAGACGATATTTCACGTGTCCGACCCGCCAAGAAATAAATTACTCGCCGCGAATGAGAGCGAGGAGTTTCGCTTTGGTGGTCATGCCCACATGCTGGCCCACCCGTTCACCGCCACGAAAAACCATCATCGTGGGCACACCGCGCACGCCAAACTTACTGGTCGTCTCGGGAGCTTCATCGATATCGAGCTTGCCCACAATCGCTTCGTCGCCCAGTTCATCTGCCACCTGGTCGATGATTGGAGCTAATTGTTTGCAGGGACCACACCAAGCAGCTGTGAAATCTACAAGGACGGTTTTCTCACTCTTCAGCACATCGCTTTCGAAGTTGAGATCGTTGAAGACGCGAACATTTTCAGATGCCATAGTTCCGCAACATAATGCGCCAACACTTCTCCGCAAGGTCCGATCTTGCTGATTTGTGTTTCGGGGTATTATTCCGCTATCTCCGCTCCCCCATGCATCGAGAAGACGACGACGTCTTTGAGCCAACTCCCGCTCAAACCTCCACTGGAAAAAACAATCCAGGCTTACTGGAACCACTTCCTGGCCCAACGGATGCCTGGACGGCTCCTGGTGTCATCGACGCACTCTTACCTCTTACAAAAGAGATACGCGCAGAGCGACTCAGCGCAACACTCTCCCACCGACTCTCTTCAGTCACCGTGGTTTTTGACCACCCCCATGACCCCCACAATGGCTCAGCCGTGCTTCGATCATGCGATGCGTTTGGGGTTCAGCGCGTGCACATTATTCGAGGCGAAGAGCGTTTTAGCGCCTCTCATCTGATTGCTAAGGGCAGTGAACGCTGGGTCGATGTCATCGAGCATACAGATCCCCACGTTGCAGCCGCACATTTAAAGCAGTCGGGGTTCAAAATCCTGGTCACTCACCCCGAGGGCAATCTCACCCCCAACGATCTCCCTCAATTGGGAAAGATCGCCCTCGTTTTGGGCAATGAGCGCGACGGAGTAGGGCCTGCGCTCACGGCCGCAGCGGACGATACAATTCGCATCCCCATGTGCGGTTTCGTGGAGAGCCTCAATGTCAGTGTGACTGCGGCAATTTTGGTCCAAGCGGCTTGTCAAGACCGTCCAGGTGATCTCAGCCCGGCTAGCCGAAAAAATACTTACGCTCGCTGGCTAAGAAAGTCAGTTCCTCGTGCGGATGAGGTGCTCAGCGCCTTGGAGCCATGCTAGCGTCCCGGCGCTTTTTGAAAGGCAACTACCCCTTGGCAGACACAATAATTAGCTCAGAAATCGTCATAGACGGCAACCTTCAAAGTGAGAGCAGCGTACGCATAGACGGCCGAGTGCAGGGGCGCATTGACGCCGACGATCTCGTAGAGATTGGCACTACAGGCTCTGTGAGCTCCGACGTGCACGGACTGCGTGTAAGCGTCGCGGGCGCGGTCGCCGGAAACGTTGAAGCAAAAGAGCGCGTCGATTTATTAGCTGGGGCAAAGCTTACTGGCAATGTTCGCGCCCCTCGATTAACCATTGCCGATGGTGCGGCGTTTCGCGGTAAAGTAGAGATGGATCTGTGATGACTGACGAGAAAGAAATCAACATGACCTCAGTTCTCGGCGAAAAATCTGTCGTCGTCGGCAATATTGAAGGCTCTGGCGACCTTGAAGTGCGCGGGCGTATTCAAGGCTCAATACGCCTCAACGGGCGTCTCTGCATCGCGGAGTCCGGCGTCGTTCTCGGCAATATCGAGGCAACCCAAATGATTATCAATGGGGACGTTCAAGGAGATTTACTCTCCGGTGATAGCATTGTCGTCCACACCTCGGGGAGAGTAGAAGGCAGCCTCACGGCACCTCGGGTTGCAATCGAAGGGGGAGCCCGCGTTCGTGGTGCCCTGCGAACCGGTGGTGAAATCACTAAAGAAAGCCCCCTTGCTCAAGAGGAGCAACCCTCCCTCCCTCCCGCGGTGATGAGTGAACAGGGAACATCAAAAGCCTCTCCAGAGTCGGAGCCAAAGAACTCGCTCTCTCTTGAAAAAGAAGAAATCAAGCCCAAGCAAGAGAGCGCTGAGAGCGCTGAGAGCGCTGAGAGCGCTCCAACTCCAAAGAATCGCGGTGACCAATCCGAACCTTTGACGACTCCCCAAGCCGGCTCAAGGCAATCAAAGGAGCCCTCTCCCCCTCGCGAAGCAACAGATGACTCCGCTTCTGAGGAAAAAGTCGCCAAAATCAAAAAGCCGCTCGTCAGAAAACCCCGTCGAGCCAAAACGGCTCCGCAGAAAAGAGACACCGAGACCAAGTCAGAAAAGCCAAAGGCGGCGCCGAAGGGACCTCGGGTAAAGAAAACTACTCCGCGCAAAGCGACTCAGATGGCTCCAGCAAGTCAGGTGGCTCCAGCAACAAATTCCCCCGAAGCTTCAAGTCCTCAGCCGGTGGAGCAACGAGAGCGACCAAAGAAAACGGGTCGACCAAGGCCCAAGAAAACCTCCGAGGGAGAAAGTCCAGCGCTCAAGCAGGAGCCCAAAGCAGCAGCTCATGCTCCCC
Source organism: uncultured Polyangiaceae bacterium (assembly GCA_964459035.1). Taxonomy (GTDB): domain Bacteria; phylum Myxococcota_A; class Polyangia; order Polyangiales; family Polyangiaceae; genus NIC37A-2. The sequence continues at coordinate 45,040 of CAYWLO010000020.1, forward strand.
AGAGCCAAGATCTCTCGCCAAAAGAGAGCAAAACGAAGGCGCCACGTCGTCGCGGTCCTCCGCCGATGCCAACATTTGTACAGGGCGCAAAGACCCATAAACGCGCGTAATTTATCCAGCCTTCAAAGAGAGAACGTAAATGAGCGATAAAAAGAAACGTCTAATTGAGCTTTTGACCGAGCGAAGTTTTCAGCGCCGAAAAGTGACACTCGCCTCGGGCAAGGAGAGCAATTTTTTCGTCGACTGCAAGCAGACTATTCTCACAGCCGAAGGCCACGCTCTTGTTGGCGAATTGATGTTCGACGCCCTCGCTGAATTGGGTGACGTGGACGCTATCGGGGGTGTTGAACTCGGTGGTTGCCCCTTGGCTTCTGCCGTCTCGTTGATCAGCTACCAAAAAGGGCGTCCCCTCAACGCTATCTACGTTCGCAAAGAGCGTAAAGATCACGGCACGGGTAAACGTATCGAGGGCGACAAAACGCTCCGACCGGGCTTGAGAGTCGCCCTACTGGAAGACGTGGTCACAACAGGAGGTTCCAGCCTAAAAGCACTAGAAGTACTTCGCGAGGCTGGCTGCGAGGTCGCTGGTATCATCGCTTTGGTAGATCGCCTAGAAGGCGGAGCTGAAGCAATCGAAAAGGCTGGAGTCAAATTAGTGCGTATTGCAACGCGCAAAGACTTCATGAACGATTCATGAGTTCCTCGGCGCGTGTTTTGCCCCCTACTAACAACGGGGCAGGACACGTCCCACCACAAACTTCAAGTAGCGCCCTTCTTCATGAGCAATGCTCACGGGATGATCCGGCGCGTGTCCAATATCGTGCAGCACCTGAAAACGTACTCGGGCTTTGCGGGCCGAGTCCAGCAGAGCCAGACGAAATGCTGTTGGTCCGACTTGAGAAGTGCAACTAGCACCGCAAAATAGCCCACCTGGTTTCACCACCGAGAGAGCCAAACTCATCACCTTGCGGTAGGCCTTTTCAGCGCCCTTTAGCTGAGTGCGATTGCGGGCAAAGCTAGGCGGGTCACAAACTACGAGATCAAACCGCTCACCTTTGCGTTGGACCTCTTCTAAGTATTTGAAAACGTCTGCTGCAATTGCTTCATGGGGGAAATTTTTGAGCCCATTGAGACGAAAGTTTTCCTTACTGTCTTCAATTGCAGGAGCGGCAATATCTACGCTCGTGACCCTCGAAGCTCCGCCCAAAGCAGCAGCCACAGAAAAACCGCCTGTATAAGAAAAGAGATTCAACACCGATGCCCCTCGGGCATGGTCACGCACGTAACGTCGATTGTCTCGATGGTCGAAGAAGAGCCCGGTTTTTTGACCCTCGGTAAGACGGGCTAACAGATGCATATCGCCTTCTTTTATCTCGACGACCGCGGGGGGAGCTTGCCCTGCCAAAAGACGCAACTCAACTTTGTCGTCTTTCTTGAGGCGACGCACTACCCCTCGACAAGCACTCACCTCCAGTACAGATTGAGCCACCAATTGAGTGAGGGCACCGAGAGATTTTGAATAAGCCACGAGTATTGCAAACTCCCCGTACATGTCAACGATGATACCCGGTAAGTTATCTGCCTCTCCAAAAATCAAACGATAGCCGGTGACGCCTTCGGCCCGCACGGTCTCCCGCAAATCCCAGGCTTCTTGCACGCGCCCTCGTACCCATGCTGGGTCCACAGGCCCCGTAGTAGAGAAGATACGTAGGGCAATTGCGGACTCCTCGTCCCAGAGGCCAATTGCAGAAAAACTACCACTCGTCACTTTGACCCATGCCCCAGAAGGGGCCGTAAAATTCCCGACGTGATCTCGATAAACCCACGGGTGGCCCGAGGCGAGACTGGTGGCCAATGATGCTGGTAGACGAAGCTCCTTCATATGCGATGCCATGACTCAGGCCATGAATAAATACAAGCGATTCGTCTATTTTGGTCGAAGATCTCCCTGCGGTGACTCTTCTTCTTAGTAGCGATAGGCTGAGTGGTTTTCGGGGGTCAAAGCTCTCCCTGATAAAAGAACATTCCACCACCGTACAAGGGAGCAAGAGCCACCGAAGCATTCTCCCCGGTCTCCAAAAGAAGATAGGTGCCTAAGCCCAATCCAATCAAGGAGATGCCTCCACCGATGGCAGTCATGTAGACAGCCGTACGACCGCGTGCTGCGGCATCGGCCCCAGCCTGGGTGCTACAACGGCTCCCATCGCAATCCGCTTTTACCTTGGGAGCTTCAATTCCCATCCAAATTGCACCACCAATGGCAGTAAGAAGCCCTGCCGAACCAACTCCGATGGAGGCATATGCCCATTTTTTGGACGAGCTATTGACGGACTTCTTGACTAACTGTGGTGAGCCCGAAGCTTCCTTCAACTGGAGCTCACCCACCTCAAGCTGATAATCCTCATTTTGCCCCTCCTCAAGGAGAAGCTCAGTCCGATTTTCTTGATGGTCGGGGGCCTGAACTACAACCTCAAGGGCGCCCGGATCGAAAGGAAGGGCGACACCTAAAGTGGCGTTTTCATAGACGACACCGTCCACTAAAAGGACCAATCCTTTGCCTGCATAGGAGGAGTGAAAGGTGACATGTGGAACTCTAGGTTCGAGATCGGCGGCCTTTTTCTTAGCAAATGCCACGCGCTTGTCATTTTCCGGGAGACGCTGGGCAACTTCCTCGTAACTTTTCCAGGCGGAGGCGACCTGACCTAGTTGCTCACGACAACGAGCCAGATTTAAAATGGTTCCTGGAGCCGGTTCGAGACGATAGCTTTCTTGAAATCTATCACAGGCACTCACCCAATCACCTTGGTCCGCGGCGTCGCGGGCAGAGCGAAAAAGGGCCTCTGCAGCGGGAACTTGAGCCAAACAATCCGAGTTCATCTGGGAAAAAGAAATGACGAGTGCCGCGGCACCTATCCAAAATTTAGACATCAGTAACGGCTGCCGTACATGCCTTCTTCATCGGTAGACTTACTCGATGAGGAAGGTGAGGGGGAAGAAGGAAGGATTTGGGAGGGATCGGGTAGCGGCGCCGGCAGGGGGGGAGGCGGAGCCGAAATGGTGCGAACTTTTCGAGCGACCCGCCGCCGAGCTGCCGGTAATTTTGAGCTACCTTGGGGAGTTCTTGCGGCTCTCGCTCTTGGTGACGTCTGTTTCACTCCGGAGGACTTTTCATCTTTGTGGAGTGGAGCCCCGGGCTCGTCTGGTTGATTCGCAAACGGAATTTCACTTTCGCCGCCCTTGCCCACCGACCCTTCCAGAATCTGCGAGGGCGCTTTTTGGGCAGATTGAAGCGCTGATGCTGGAGGTGAATCTTTACGTTCTAAAGCCCGAGGCCCTGGGCTCGATTCAGTGGCACGAGCAGCAACAAAGAGCAGTACGGCCAATACACCGGCTGCAAGCACGCCCAAAAGAGCGCGCATCGTTCCAGATGGTCCAGGAAAATGAGACCCTGGTAAAATATCAGGCTCTAGATCGGACGCGCCAAAAGTGGCCCCGACTGGGGGAGCAACGCTTGTGCTGCTGGCCGGTGGGATCCCAGCCGCGACGCGCTGAACGGCAGCCCGCATTGCCCGGGTAGACTGAAATCTTTCCTCTTTATGATAGGCGAGAGATGTATCGACGAGATCAACGAGATCAGCCGAAGCCCCGGGTAAAGCAACTGCAAGAGAACGAGCCGAGGCGCTAATAGCAAGAGCCAGCTGTTCACTAGAAGTTTCCGCTTCATGAACGTGAGTACCGGTCAAACAGGTAAACAACGTCGCTCCCACAGAAAAGATATCGGTACGAAGATCGACTTCATCCCAACGTCCCCTGGCCTGCTCCTGAGAGCAAAAGGCAGGAGTCCCCATAAAAGAACCGACCTTTGTCTTTCGACTATCCCCCTGATGGAGGCGGGCAATGCCAAAGTCGAGAACTTTTAGCTCACCACTATCCGTCAGAAAGATGTTGTCCGGCTTAATATCGCGATGAACTACCTTTTGATCATGTGCTGCGCCCAACACATCCAATAATTGGTCCGCCATTTCTAAGGACTCGCGAATATCGAGGGAGCCACCTTTACGCATCATGCGTTCTTCCACGCTTTCACCGCGCAAAAGCTCCATCACCAAAAAGGCAATTCCTTGCTCAGTTACATCGTCGTCCAACACCTGAACGGCCCCAGAATGCCTGATAGTATTGGCAACGTATCCCTCGCGAAGGAATCGATGACGAGTACCTTCATCCAATGAGAGAGCAGGATGCAACAATTTAATAGCCACTCGATTGCGATTGCGATGGGTCGCTTCGTAGACGGCAGCCATACCTCCAATGCCAATCACACGATCGAGATGCCATTTTCCGCAGATGGTCTCGCCCACCCGCTTCTCTGCGCTTTCAACGACTTCGGGAGCTAGCATTGTTCTTGTGGCTCCTGCCGACTCGCGGCCGCTCTCACACCTAAGAATTCCCCAACAATTTTTCGCAACGTACTCAAATAATCCCTCTATTTCCTGCCTCTCAAACTAGCTCAAGAAAAGAGGTGAATGAAAGACCTTTCACCCTGAATTCAGTAATTGTCGCGCCACTCTCCTCACGCTTTCATCCGTTTCTGTATTTTTACTCAAAGGCCCACTACCCCAGGCAAGCTTTTCGAGGGAAAACCAGCGAGCTTCATGCACTTCCTCCCCAGCTTGAATCGCGCTCGAGCCCGCAACAAAAAGAACACGTAAATCGAAGTGCTGATGCTCAGGCGTCTCTTTCCACGCCGGGATAGTATGAATATCAACGTCGTAGAGTGCATCCTGGACTTCAATATCGTGCGCTTGAGTCTCCTCTTTCAGTTCGCGGAGAGCTGCTAGAGCAATCGTTGGGTCAGTCGCTTCTATATGTCCGCCCGGTTGCAGCCACAGTTTCAATTTCTTGTGACGAATGAGAAGAAGCTGTGCACGGTCCGGCGAGAGCACCAACGCGCTGGCTGTAAAATGTCCTGGGCTATAGTGAAAACGCGAGAGAGCCGGCGCAGATCCTTGAGCCAAATCATAGAGGACTCGTAATTGAGCAACTTGCCTGCTCTCGTCGGTAACGCAGGCCGCGGCAGCGTTCAGCTTCCGAAGAAGTTGCCGAGCGAGGTCCATTTGACGTGGATCGTTCATGATACCTCCTCCTTAGAATGAAACTCAGAATCTTACCTGCAAAACACCTAAGAATTTCATAGAATTTCAATCAAGCGTTGACAGAAGAAGCTGGCGCGACAATGTGTTCCGGGTGAGCGACCCCCTATCCCGCGTAGGCTATTCTGCTTTTTTTGAAGAGCAAATGGCTACACTCCCCCCCGATCTGCAGCCAGCGCGTGTAATTGGCCAACATCGCCGAGAATGGGATGTCTCCACCGGCGAACACACGGAGCGAGCGGTCCTCGCTGGTAGAGGCTGGAATCCCGAAAAAGGAGCCGACGCTGCCGACACCCAACCCACAGTCGGTGACTGGGTGGCGATTCGAAAGACCAACGACACTTCTCCACCTGTCATCGAAGCTATTTTAACTAGACGTACCGAGCTCACTCGAACATCAGCGGCCAAGCGTGGTGCCCGACAAACTCTCGTGGCCAATATCGATCACGTAGCGGTTGTCGCTGCATTCGCTCATCAAGACGCTCACGATGCGGTTGCAAAACGCAGTCTCCACCCGCGGCGTATTGAGCGCTACCTCACAGCAATTCGCAAAGGGGGGGCTGCTCCCTTGGTTGTGCTCAATAAGTCCGATCTTAAAAACGATGTAGAAAAAGACGTCAGCCGCCTACAGAAGCGCCTCAAAAAATGCCCAGTTATTCCGGTCAACTGCACCCATAAAAACGGTCTCTTAGCTCTCATGGAGCATATTCATCCAGGCGAAACAATTGGCTTTGTCGGTCTCTCTGGTGTGGGTAAGTCAAGTATCGTCAACCGTCTACTCGGTCGAGAGGCGCAAAAAATTGGAGCTGAGCGTCATGGTGACTCACGCGGGCGTCACACGACAACTCATCGAGAACTCTTCATGACAGAGGGGGGGCTACTTTTGATAGATACCCCCGGAATGAGAGAATTCGCAATTGCTGGCGCGACTGAAGCCGATCTTGCGGCATTCACGGATATCGCAGAGTTTTCCGCTCAATGTCAGTTTAGGGATTGCTCTCATCGAGAAGAACCTGGCTGCCGCGTAGTTCGGGCCGTCACTCAAGGCGAGCTGGAGCTCGATCGCCTCGAAAGTTTTCTCGCCCTGGCTCTCGAACTCAATGAAGCTGCGCGCACGACCAAGGTCGAACCACGCAGAAAGGGTAATTCCGCGAAAAAAACATTCCAAGAAAGCCGTCACCGCGCGACAGAGTGGCGAGACGAAGAGTAGTCGGCCTCCCTATCTTATGAGCTGTGCTGCCAATTCAGAGCATGCAAGCACGAGCTCCACGAGCTCAATTCAATGGACCTCTCGGTTCACTCATCTCCGCTTCTTCGTCCTCGTCTGGTGGTGTGGCAACTGGTGCAACGAGAACCATACCCGAGTGAATATCCGCGATGACTTTGTAATTTTCCTTCTTTTCAGAAGGATTCGTAGACTCTTCCATCCCCTCTTCATCCATGGCCACGCTCAATTGTCTTGAAGGCTTCTCATCTTGAGACATACTTTTTTGTTCCTTTTCCCGCCTGAGGCGGCTGTCACGCCCCCATCAACTCAATAAAAGCTGATAAACAGGGCGTTTTTAGCGAAAAATCGACGTCAAGCCAATTTGTGAGGGCCCCTGGTGAGACCATTTCAAGGCGAAAAGTAGCACCTCTTTAGAAAATAACCTCCCCAACACGCACTAGCCATCTCAAGGAGTGGCGAAGTGGTCCGTTACTCTTTGGGTGGCGGGGCTACTTTTTCTCGCTACCGAGGTTGTGAAGAATGAGACGACAAGTACTTTTTGTGGGTGGAAATCAAGAGTCTCTGGCTCAACTCAGGGCATCGCTCCACAAGGAGCCCTACGATATTCTCAGTGTGAGCACGGCGATGGAGGGGCACTCCCACCTGGCAGACAACAAGGTCAGCGTGGTTGTAGCCGACGAAAATTTGGACCAAGTGCGCGGAGCTGATTTTCTCAGCGATATTCAGAAAAAGTATCCTGCCACTGTCCGCGTCATGGTCACGGGTCACGGAGATCGTTCCGCGCTCATTGATGCGGTCAATCAAGCAGAGATCTATCGCTTCCTTTCCCACCCAATTGCAGCTTCTCACCTTGCACGAGTATTGAGAGACGCCCTGACGATAGCGCGCGTTGCGGAGGCCCAAGAAGCCGTTTGGAGTGCTGCAAAACAGCAACAAGACGCCATGCAGCAGCTTCTCTCCCCTGATCCGCTCAGTAGAGAAGAAACAGACATGGCCGTTGGCGGAGCGCGCTTTGCCGGGGTGACAGCAGAGAATCCCAAGGACGCCGACAGAATAGGAGATCTTCCCGCGGAGCACGCCCAGCGCTTGAGCAATCGCGAGAACGAGATTGTACAAGCCCTGGGAACAGGGCGACGAGTCAAAGACATCGCTCAAGATCTAGTGATCAGCACCCATACGGTGCGCAATCATCTCAAGGCGATCTATAGAAAACTCAATGTGCGCAGCCAATTTGAGCTCATTACGCTCATGGCAAGACATTCGCGCTCCTGAAAGTTTTTGGTAAAAAGGCATGGCTCCTCATGCCTCACGCCGAAGAGCGCGACCAGGACGCGCACCAGTGTGCGCTCCTTGATGCACGATCCGGTCTCCATTTACCCAAACCGAGACAATACCCCGAGGCGCCTGAGTCGGCTCTTCATAAGTTGCTCCTTCAGCAATCTTTTCGGGATCGAAAAGAACGAGATCAGCCCAAGCCCCCTCGGCTACCAGCCCTCTGTCGCGCAAACCAAATCGCTGGGCTGCTCGGTAGGTCATTTTGGCGATTGCCTCTTCTAGCTCCAAGACTTTCTCTTCGCGACAGTATCTCCCCAGAATACGAGGAAAAGTTCCCCACAGACGTGGATGAGGCCGCCCCCCCTGAGTGGGTAGCCCATCTGAGCCAAAGAGGGTGGCCGGGTGCCGCATCACAGTGCAGACATCAGTCTCTGCCATCGCATGAACGACAACCCAAGCTCCAGGATCGATACGAAGAACTTCGTCCGCCGCTTTTTGAGGGGAGCAGTTGAAGCGTAGGGCTAAGGCACCCAAACTCTCTCCCTCAAGGGAGGTATCCCCCGGAGAGCTCGCTATCACGATATCCTCAGGGAGTAACTTTCCCAAGGCAGGCCCCGAATCCAAGCCCCCGCGATCAACTATGGCTTGTAAGATCGTACTGCCCGCGGTGTAGGGATATTGATCGAGCCAAACATCCATGCCCCGGGCTCGCGCAGCATCCACTTTCTTTAAAGAATCATGCACTTTTCCCCAGTTATTGCGTCCATGCGCCTTATGATGAGAAAGCTGTAGTCCCACTCCTGCGCGCTCCGCAATTGCGATCGCCTCATCCACTGCCTGAAGCAAGTCATCAGCTTCACTGCGAAGATGCACTGTGAAGAGCGGGGACACCCCCCGAAGACGCGTGGACAGCGTTACCAATTCATTCAGATCTGAATGAATTCCGGGCTCGTAGATGAGGCCGGCACTCATGCCTAGTACCCCCGCGTCCAAGGCTTCGTCCAAAGCCGCCTCCACCGAAGTGAGTTCACGGGCTCCGAGGACCCTCGAAGTATTGGGAGCTCCTCCTTCCCTCAAAGCGCCATGACCTGCCAGGACGCCAATGTTGAGAGAGGGACCATGCTCCTCAATTTGACGAAAATAGCCGGAATAGTCCTGATAATCCGGAAAAGCTTGGCCCGGATTGAGCTTCTCGTACCAAGCTTCCGCCCCTGGCCAAGGAGCAGCCCCGATCCCACAATTACCTACGATCTCTGTCGTGACTCCTTGCAGCGCTTTCCACTCAAGGGTCGGACATTGCAGAAGTGCAAAGTCATCGTGTGAGTGAACGTCGATGAAACCCGGAGCGAGCACAAGGCCGCGACCATCCTCTTCAACGCGCCCGTGCAAGGGCTCTTCACTAAGGGCAGTAATGCGCCCACCAACCACGCCAACACTACTTTTAAAGCGTTTTCCGCCTTTCCCGTCGATAATATCGGCCTCTCGAATTACCAAGTCATACATACACACACCCCATATTCGTACCTCACAAGATGCTGCCATCACCCATTAGGGCCCTAAGAGCAAGCGGACAAGTGACCGCTTCACACAGCTTCATATAATTCAGTTGCAGGTTATTAGATCAAAGTTGTGGTCGTTCCTGGACACCAGAGCAATTAACCCCTCATAATGCGCAGCGGGGGAATTTTCCACCGAAGGCTCTTGTTGATTCGATTCTTAGATTCCTACCAACATCCTTCTGGGCAAGAACAATAGAACCAAAAAGGTTATTCATGGCAGCTAAAAAATCAGCCAAAAAAGTAGTTCGCAAGGCAGCGAAAAAGATCGTTAAAAAAGCCGCTCGCAAGGTAGCTAAGCCCGCAAAGGCAACGAAAGCTAAGCCCGCAAAGGCAGTCAAAGCTAAGCCCGCAAAGGCAGCTAAAGCTAAGCCCGCAAAGGCAGTCAAAGCTAAGCCCGCAAAGGCAGTCAAAGCTAAGGCAGCACCCGTCAAGCGCGAAGACGGCCCCATTATCCGTCAGGGTGACAAGGCAGCATTCGTTCGTGGACTCTCACGCAGCATGCCCGCTAGCGAAGTAGTTGAGCAGGCCGAGGAGAACGGCATGATCATCTCCAAAGCATACGTGCACAACATTCGCTCCGCGGCGAACAAAGCTGCTCGTGCGTTGATGGCAAAAGAAGGTAAAAAGACCGTTAAGGGCGACAAGAAGAAGATCGAAAGTCAATTTCGTGAACTCGTCATCACCCTCGGACCTGCGCGAGCTAAAAAGCTCCTCAGCCAGGTTGAGACCTCCCTCTCCATCGCTGCTAAGCGATAATCAGGGATTCATCAACCAATACCGTGGGGTATTGGTTACCAAAAAAGCGCGACATCTTCGGATGCCGCGCTTTTTCTATTGGGGAGGTGCGAGTGAACTTTCGTAAGAGCGTACCAAAAGACGAACATCCGGTCCCAACATCCCCCTCACCTTCTAAAGGACTCGTTGCCAAGACCCTCGACAAAAAAAGGAGACCTTTGAATTACTTTCACGCCCTTGTTGAAATTGATTGTCATTAACAGGACAGTAATCTATTCTTGGATCTCGCGTGACAACTCTCAAAAAGGTGCCCCAATGAAGCTTTTTTACGTCATTCTTCCCATATCTACTCTATTTTTCACCGCCTGCTCAGGAAATGAATCCCAGCAAGAAGGGGAACGCAAAATTTACGCATTCGATAGTCGTTTTCAAGAAGGGGACAGTGTCGCGTACTCGGGCCAGACCTTGCGTCAGGTCTTGGTCAACGATCTCGACGAGTACATCGGCACTTTGCACAACTCTATCGAATCCGATGCACAACTTGACCCGTCCAACATTGAAGACTCGTTGCTCTCTTTCTACGAATTTGACAGCGACATTCTGGGTGACAAAAAGCTACTTCTCACCTCAGTCCCGCCCGCGCTACAAAGTACGTACGATGAACTCTCCAAAGGAAAAGACCTCTTTGGCAAGGTCGCGGGTCAAGACGCTGGAGGAGAAAAGGACCATCGAGACTGGTCCAAGGAATTCGTCGGTTGGTCAGACGAGTCCATAGCCACCGCAGGAGGGGACATCTCCAATCCTGACGGCCTCTTACGTGCGTTCTTTGCCACTTTAGGAAAAAATGCTCAATTGCAGGCAAATACAGACGATTCACGAAAAAAACTGCAGGTCTATCAAACCGCCCTCGGTCAAGATCTCCAGCAGCTCACGCAAAAGTTTCTCTTAGGAGCTATCACCTTTGCCCAAGCAACAGATGATTATTTGGACGAAGGTTTAGGAGGAGAAAATACCCAATCAGAAGAAGGCAAGCCCTACTCTGAGTTGGAACACTCATGGGACGAAGCCTTCGGCTACTTTGGTGCAGCCCGAGACTACCTTGTATTAGAAGACAGCAATATCGCGGCAGGCTCACAACAAGACTCAAACCAAGACGGCGCCATCGACCTCTCTTCTGAATACAACTTTGGTGTCTCGGTCAACGCGGCAAAGCGCGATCAGGGCTCCACCTCCGCAATCGACCTCTCTGGAGAAATCATGGCGGCTTTTCTACGCGGCAGAGAGCTGATTCAAGCTCAAGGCGCCCGCGAGGATATTGAAATTCAAGCAAAAAAAATCGCCCTTGCCTGGGAAAAGACCATTGCCGCCACCTGCGTGCACTACATCAATCAACTGCGCACCGACCAAGAAAGCTTAGGCACTGACACCTACAACTTTACAAGTCATGCAAAGCATTGGTCCGAACTCAAGGGATTCGCCCTCGCGTTTCAGTTCAATCCTCGCTCTCCCCTCAAAAAGACAGATTTCGCGCTCCTACACGAACTCATCCAAGACGCCCCCGTTTTGGCTTCAGCCAGTCAGGTAGAAAACGACGCCTACCAAACTGACTTACTTCAAGCGCGTGACCTTCTGGAAAAAACCTATAAATTTACGTCCAATGACGTAAATAATTGGTAAGGAACTCGGTCAATGTCTACTCCGCTTACACTCAGAAAACGGGCTGGCGGCGCCCTTCCCTCTCTCAGCCTGGCTCTTGCTTCAGCACTTTTCTCCTCGCCCGCGACCGCTCAAGAAAAAAGAAGCAGTGATGAAGCTGGGGCGAACGCACCAACCGACTCAAGCGCTCAGCAACTCCCTCATGAGCTTGAAGGAATCGTGGTGGAGGGAACGCTGGTTCAATCTCCCGCTGCTGCTCCCAGCACGACCACAGCGTTGAGCGCCGAAGATCTTCAAAAGTTCGAAGAAGACGATGTACATCAGATCTTGCTTAAGGTTCCTGGCGTGCAGGTCCTGGGTGAAGATGGACTGGGGCTACGGCCCAATATTGGCATTCGCGGCACAAGCCCTAACAGAAGTACCAAGGTAACTCTGATGGAAGACGGAGTGCTCTTTGGTCCAGCCCCCTATTCAGCGCCTGCCGCCTACTATTTTCCGCTGATCACTCGAATGGATTCCATTGAAGTGCACAAAGGTGGTGCTCAAATTCTTTTTGGTCCCCGCGCCTTAGGCGGAGCTCTCAATTTGATAACTGCTCCCATTGAAAAAGGCTGGAATGGCGCCGCCGACATTTCTTTGGGTCAATATGACTCTCTTAAAACTCACGGTAAGTTTGGTTACGCAACTGAACGAACGGGCTTTCTTCTCGAAGCGATTCACCTGGGCAGCAGTGGTTTTAAGGTACTCGACGGTGGGGGCGACACCGGTTTTGATAAAAACGAATTCATGGCCAAGTGGTTTTTACGCTCCAAGCCCGATGCCGCTATTTTTCAGCAACTCGACGTCAAATTGGGCGTCTCCACTGAGCGTTCAAACGAAACTTACCTAGGTCTCACAGAAGAAGATTTCAATTCTTCGCCTTATCGTCGCTATGTAGGCAGCTCGCTTGACCAAATGAATTGGTACCGAGGACAGACGCAAGTAACTTATACGATCATGCCCAATGACGATTGGGAGATAAATATCACCGGGTACCGCAATCAATTTAGTCGCAATTGGTTCAAATTAGACAGCATGGGGGGCGCTACATTGGACGAAATTCTTGCCAACCCTAATTCGCCCAGCAACCAAGTCTATTTTGGAGTCCTCACGGGAAGAGCAAATACAGAAAGCAATGATGAGTCCCTCATTTTAACAGACAACCAACGAAATTATCTCTCACAAGGAGTTGATAGCAAAGCCAACCTATTGGCAACAACTGGGCCAGTCTCTCACGATGTCACGGTTGGAGCGCGTTTTCACTATGATGAGGTCGTACGCCGCCACGACGAAAACACCTATCTCATGGTGGGAGCCACAGAGGACTCCCTAGGCCATTTAGAGCGCGCCGAGACCAATGCAATACGGCTCAACCGCAGTCGTGGTTCCTCCCACGCTCTTGCCCTTCACGTCGTCGACACGGTTGATTGGAAAAATTTCACTCTCACCCCCGGCTTGAGAACAGAAATAGTCTGGTCAAGCTATGAGGACTCTCTCAACCCTGAGGTGAGCAATAGCCGTACACAGGTGGGTTTCATGCCCGGCTCGGGCATTCACTACTCTCTCACCGAAAAAATGGCTGTTCTTGGCGGAATTTACCGTGGTTTTGGCCCCGTCGCTCCTCAAGCACAAAGAGAAGAAGCCCCCCTGCCTCAGGCAGAAACAAGCACAACCTGGGAGGGCGGCACGCGTTACTCCTCCGAGTCAACCCATGCTGAACTCGTTGGGTTCTTCGTCGACTATGGCAACTTGACGGCCAATTGCACTCAATCTCGTGGCTGCTCATCGGAACAAATTGGCGAGCAGTTTGACGCTGGCCAGGTCAACGTCTGGGGGCTCGAAAGTCTAGTCTCACAAAAGTGGCGAGTTGCTCAATTCGAAATTCCAGCACGAGCTTCTTACACCCTCTCCATGAGTTCCTTTCGGAGCGACTTTTCCTCCACCAACCCCGAGTGGGGCGACGTCAAGATAGGTGACCAACTCCCCTACCTACCTCTCCACCAAGGAACCCTCAGCAGCGGTATTTCAGATCCCTCTCTATGGTCTGTCGACGCAAATCTCACCTTCGCCTCAGGAAGTCGTGAAATCGCAGGGAGCGGCAGCCTCAAAAATGTGCCCAGCACCGATCCATATGCGTTGGTTGGCTTGGCTGCAAAGGTCCGAGCCGTAAAATATTTATGGTTCTATGGGCGTGTTGCCAATCTCTTGAACTCCGCCTACCTCACCTCGCGTCGCCCTCATGGCGCGCGTCCCGGCGCACCTCGATGGATTCATATCGGCATAAAAATAGAAAAATAGCTCCCGTTGGATCTGAAAGGGAATTGACTTTTGGGCCTGGACCGGACTGCTTATTGAAAACGAATTTCGTTCGCAATATCAATTGAATATCGAAGAAACCCCATAAATGCGGCATAAAGTCCGAATTATGCAATTATTTCGCCCCTTCAATTGCATTGCAAGCTGGCCGTCAATGAAAATGACTGTCACTATCGTTTCAGGAAGCACACTGGTCCCCTGGACCCACCTTCGAAAATGACCACCCTGATCCGCAATAGTTCGCCCCTTTGGCAAAAGATGAGCATCGGAGCTCAAAACGCCCGTGCTCAAGCGGTTCACTCAAGAGAACACCCCTTCACCCAGGGGAAAAAAGAGGGCGGCTCGTTCTTTATGGCGGCCTCCCTGGCAGTGCATCTCGGAGCAATCGTATTTTTCTCCAGTGTTCCCGGTCCGGCACATGCCCACTCGGTGTCTCCCCAAGAAATAGAAATTTCTGTATTTGCTCCCGAGCCACCAAAAGAGGCGCTACCTTTAGGCAATTTAGAAGAAGAGTTCATTGCCAAAGCATCGGTACAACACGTCGTGCAGAAAGCCGCCGTCCCAGCGCCAACACGAGTGCCCACCAATTCCCGTTCAGAGCAAGGCGCGCCGGTTGAGACTCCCCATCTCCTCACCTCAAATAATCCCTACGCTCAAGGCAACAATCATATCTTCACGTCAGGTTCTGGTGTGCGCTCAAACCAGGGCGCGCACGCTCTTGCCAAGACTGATACCAATGCCCAACAAAGGGGCCCAACACCAAATTTTGGCATTCAGAATGGCAGTAAAGATTTTTCAAAGAAAAAGGCCGAAGCACTAAGGGCTTGGCATCAGAAGGTACGCTCTCAACTCGCACACTTAGGGGGCCGCGCCTACCCGCGCCGTGCCAAGAAAATGGGGCATCAGGGCACAAGCAAAATTAGCGTCCGCATCAACGCCCAAGGTAAGATAGTTTCAGCCACCGTCGCGCAAGCAAGCGGATACCAACTTTTGGATAACGCCGCCTTAAGCAGCCTAAGAACGATACCAATGGTTGCAGCGCCCCCCGCGGGCACCGGCACCACACAGTTGACGATTCCCGTGACGTTTCGTCTACGTTGAGAAACATTTCCCGCAGCCGTATAGTCTCTATGTAATTTTACACTCAATATACGGTTCAAGAGATCAGCTAGCGCCCCACCCGCTCTAGGGATACAAGTAGAGAAGTATCACACTCTCGAAAGGTAACTGATGGGCACCATGCAAATAGAAAACTCACGGCGCAATCCACGACAACGTGTGCACAGCATGACCGTGCGCTACCGTACCGCCACTCTAGGAAAATTCATCGAAGAGCATTCGTTTGATATTAGCACAGGGGGAACTTTCGTAGAAACTACCGCTCCGTGTCCTCCAGGTACCCTCTTGAAGTTCGAGCTGCAGGTGGAGAAAGAACAACGCGCAATGCACGGTGTAGGCCGTGTTGTGTGGAGTCGAGATACAACGGGAGACCGCAAAGAAACCCCCGTAGGCATGGGCATTAAGTTCATCAAAATTGACGAAGGCACGCAATCGATGATCGACCGCCTCGTACAAGCTCAGAATGAGAACGCCCCGAGTTCGGGCAGCGATTCACCAGCAGCGCCGCCTACGACCCCCAAGGCGTCCAAGTCTATTTTAGGGCGATTCACCGCTGCATTTACTCGTAGCTAATACGCCACAACCGCGTCCCTTGGGGAACCAGCAAGTGTCTCCCGGCCTAGGGGCACTCACTCATCGCTCAATTGAAGAGCCCCACCCTTTGCCTGGACACGTCTCAGGCTCTGAGTGGATCATGGTGTAGTGCACTAAATAGCCACTTTCTCGACAAATATGTGCAATTTACCCTATTTGTTAGTGAATTTTGCAGCAAAGCACCACCAATTGACAGAAGTGTTCTCCTCCCGACAATGCTTCTTGTGAACGAACAAGGTCACCCATTTCCAGGCACTACGGAAGAAGAAGCTCTTGAGTCTCGTCTTGACGTGATTGTAATTGGCGCGGGTTTTTCTGGAGTGTGCATGGGTATTCAATTGCTCAAAGCGGGCACACAGAACTTTCTCATTCTAGAAAAGGCCAGCGCCGTGAGCGGTACCTGGCACGATCATACCTACCCTGGTCTTGTGTGCGATATCCCCTCTGCGCTCTACAGTTACTCGTTCGCGCCCAACCCCGCCTGGTCGCGAATGTTTTCTCCGCAAAAAGAGATCAAGGCATACATCGAACGTTGCGTGAGAGATTTTGGGCTCACGCCCCATCTACGCCTCGGCACTGAAATCACCACCATTCGATTCATGCAATCGTCGTCTCTGTGGCGTGTCCAAAATTCGCGGGGTGAGGTTCTTTATGCTCGCGTCGTCGTCAGTGCGACGGGCGGTTTGCGTATCCCTCATATTCCCCCTTTTGCCGGTAGGGAAAAATTTCAAGGTGAGCAATTTCATACGGCTCGCTGGCCCCAACAATTCGAGTCAAAAAACCGGCGCATTGCCCTTGTGGGAAGTGCCGCCAGTGCCGTTCAAATTTTGCCGGAGTTGGCCAAAGAAGCCGAGCATATCTTCCTATTTCAGCGCACTCCCAACTACATCATCCCTCGTGGAGATCGCTCGATTTCTAGCGAAAGCACAA
This sequence comes from uncultured Polyangiaceae bacterium, assembly GCA_964459035.1. Taxonomy (GTDB): domain Bacteria; phylum Myxococcota_A; class Polyangia; order Polyangiales; family Polyangiaceae; genus NIC37A-2. The sequence goes on from CAYWLO010000020.1 coordinate 61,641, forward strand.
GGCTTTTTACTCGTTTCCCCCTGGTACAAACCTTGATTCGCTGGGTACTCTTTCTATTTTTAGATCTAATTCTCTTTCGTAGTTTCAAGAGGGGCAGTCGTGCCAACCGTCAGCGTAAGAAAGATGCCCTCGCTCATTTGCGCGCGCAGATATCAAACGAAGAACTTCAAAAGAAACTCACCCCCAATTACGCAATTGGTTGCAAGCGAGTTCTCCTCTCGGACGACTTCTACCCCGCATTAAAGCGCGACAATATTAGTCTCATCACCGAGAGCATAATAAATATATCTAAAACTGGCATCACAATCAGCTCTCCTGCATCTTCACCCCTCGCCACTCAAAAAAAAGACACAACGAAATACGAGGTCGATACAATCATTTACGCCACGGGCTACGATGTGGCCAACCCATCAGGACCATTAGAGATTGAGGGGCCCAATGGTCTCTCTCTCAAAGAAGTATGGGCTAATAAAATGAGCGCTCATCGTGGGGTGGCGGTTCCAGGGTTTCCTAACTTTTTTCTCATTGTAGGGCCCAACTCTGGCCTAGGACACAATTCAATCGTGTTCATCATTGAGCAACAGGTAAATTACATCATCAAGTGCATCAAACGTCTCAAAAAGGGCGAGACCATGAGCCCTTCTCAAGAGGCCACAAACAAGTACAATCGTGAGATTCAGTCGGGTTTCGACGGCATGGTATGGGGTGCAGGCTGTAAGAGTTGGTACATGAGTCAAAGGGGTCACAATCCCACCCTTTGGCCGTATCGCTCCCTGCATTATTGGCGCTCCCTGCGTAAACCCCACTTTGAGGAATACGAGTTTACGTCTCCCCAGAACCCATTGGGTGTAGTGCAAAAAACGGAGTGTCAGTGAAGCACTTGCTGAATTTTGACTCCAAAATAGTTCTCATTACCGGGGCGGCTTCGGGTATTGGGCGAGAAGTAGCCCGACAACTTTGCGCAGCAGGCTCTCTAGTTGTCGCGGCCGACAAAGACATGGTGGGCCTACGCCACCTCGAGACAGAGCTAATCAACTACAAAGGTTGTGTAGAGATTCATGCAGTCGACGTGACGCAAGTCGAGACACTTCGCAAATTTATCGAAAATGCAGCAATCAAACACGGTCGCATCGACTATCTCTTTAATAACGCCGGTATCGCTGGTAAATTGGGAGAGGTGAGAGATCTCCATGTCGAGGACTGGGACAAGATCATGGGCATCAACCTAATGGCAACAATTCATGGTACTA